>NZ_JBIAFT010000006.1:0-165802 GCF_042869455.1 Streptomyces sp. NPDC007025
GTCAGCCCGCCTCCCTGTGGATACCGCATGCCATGGTCATACCGCAGGAAGCGACAGCCCGTCACCATACGACTCCACCAGTTCAACCTCAGTAACCTAACATCGGCGGTTCGTAGGAGTCTGCCGGAGCACGGTGGTTGTATCTCGGTGCGGCTCAGCTGACCGTTCAGACCGCCTCGGGGTGGCACTGGGCGCTGTACTCCGCTATCTCGGGGTCCGACATGCCCAGACTGATGCTGAGTGTCAGTCGGCAGTTTCCAGAAAAAGCCGGACACTTCTGGTGAATTGGAGAAGCGCATTACTAATTTCACTCATTCGCTCCTCGCGGTGTTCTCTATAGCAAGTTGCTGAGATATCACCCCTCTGGATGTCCACTAGAAAACTGCGCAGATTGCTTGCTGCACCCCAGACCAAGATGGACGCTTGAGACGCCTCATCGGGTCCTGCCATATCGATCAGCGTCTGAGCCTTGCTTAGCTCGTGGATGGCAATGTCACAGTCGCTTATGGCTCGCTGTATGACTGTGGACGTTGGAGTGGGGAGCGATTCGAGTTCGGTGAGCATAAAGCGCGTAGACAAGGGGTTGAGCGGTTCAACTGCCCCTAGTAGCGCGGTGTATGCCTCGCGCCTTTCGGTCCGGAGCGCGTTTCGATGCGCAACCTTACCCTGGTCACTCGCTTGCCTACGGGCAGCTAAATATGCCAATGCAGCTGCACCGACGGTGGCCAGCGCGCCAGCGCCTACGCCCAGCAAGGCCGTAACTTCTTGATTCATGTAGCCCCTCGGATGGCCCAGACGCCCCAGCTTTGGCGCGCTCGGCTGACGGCCGACACCTTCGATGGCCCCGCCTGGACCTCAGCCAACGACAGTCAGCCACGACGGCGGGTGCGCCAACCGAATACGCACGCGTATGCCTCGCTGCACCCCCACAGGCCTCAGCCACGCTGCCGTGCCGTCGACCAGAGCAACACGCTACGGCCGAGCCGGGACCGCTAGCCTGCGAAGGGTTGCTTTCGCTGCTGGGGCTTTCATAGCAGCAGAGGCTACTTTCTGCGCTTCCCTTTTTCCGTCAATCTCCAAGCATACTGTGATCGAATTCTGCCGGGAACGGGCTCGATCATGCCTGCGTTCTTCAGTTTGTAAAATACTTGCTTTACGCGGTTTTCCGAGGCGATTCCGGTGAGCGATCGCGCGATCTTGTTGGAGATCTCGGCATTGTTGCGCAGGTACTCAAGGATTAGCTCTTCGGGCCGCGCAAGCGGAGTGTGTGCGAGAACGACGACGAAAGCGTTGTCTTCAACAACGAACTGAGGCCCCTTCAGCTTTGCCGCCTTCATGGCACTCATCACCGTGTCGAGGCCCTCGCCGATGTCCTTATTGGGCGGATCGGGGTACTTATTCAACAACCGGACAATGCTGGGGTTGCGGGCGAATCGGTCGGTCAAGATGTTCTCGGTCGTCATGTGACCGGGGAGCCGACCAGGGCTCCTCACCTCGACCCTGTTGTCGAAGATTGAGATCAAAATGTCGTCGGAAACGTTGTAATCTCTATGGATTACGGCGTTAACGATGATCTCCTTGAGTGCTTCTGGTGGATACTTCACCGGAGACATTTGACCGTCTGTCCCCAAAATCGGGACAGCTTCGATGATCTCCGCCACGGCTTCGAGAGTGCGCTCGATCAGTACTCGCGCAGGTTCATCGATGGTTAGTGGCGTCCCCTTTAGGAACTTGCGGTCAGGGCCTTCGTTGCTCTCGTATCGAGCAATCTTCACCGAGCACCGCTTGGGCACAACGGCCGCCGGCTCCTCGGAGTAAAGAATTGCTGCGGATACTGTAGCCTTACCGTCCTTCTTGGCTACCAGCCTTTGGCGAGTCAAGAATTTTTCCGCAGAGGTCGCGGGGCTATAACTTGAAAGAAAGTAGGTCAGCTCACCTTCTTCTTTGATCTCGTCCAGGTCGTAGTATTCGAGGAGTTGATCTTCGTGCGACCTCGCACCCTTCGAAAGAGCAAGGTCTGCGATCCGATGGCCAGTCAGCTTGAGAGTCTGGGCGCCTCGCCTCTGATATACCTCACCCTTCGACGTCTTGTGGACATCTGCACTCTTCTGCACTGTGACGAGGCAGCAAACCCCGCGCTCCGGCGCTCCTTTAACCCAGAGATACTCCATGTCATATGGGATCGGAGGCTGTGTTTCATTCACCAGGCTCTGATGAATGAAGTTCGCGGATTCGATATTTTTGAAGCCTCGCCAGCGGTCGATCCCGTGCACTCGCTTTTCGTCCTCAATGCCGACGATGAACTCTCCACCCTCGGCGTTTGCAAGCGCCGTTGCGATCTCTTGAATTTTCTTGCCGTCAGATTCGACGCTCTTGAAGTCCCAGAAATGTGACTCCTGCCTCGCGATGATCTTCGTGGCCTCTGAAAGCGGGATGTGCCGCTCTTCCATCAGTTCCCCCGTAGAGCCGGTCGTCGTGCGCAAGGCGGGTCGTCATCGCGTAGCGGGGTGAGGATTCTAGCCGCAGCGGCGGGGATTGAGACAGACTCCGCAGTGTGGTCCACCTCGGCGCGGGCGAGGCTTGTTCTTATGTCGGTGGGCGATCACTGTGAGCGCGGCACGGGCGCCGGCCGGGCTGGAGCGGGGCGGAGACAGGAGCGCTGGCCCGGCCGGGGGCCGGGCCGCGCGCGGTGAGCGAAGCGAGCCGCCTTGAAGACGTGGAGAAAGTCTGAGCCACGTCCACTCAGAGGGGGTACGTCAGCTCCAAATCGTTGCCTGGCAGGTGCAGCTCCTCTAGGGCGAGCGGTTGGTCGCCAGAGTTCCGAGTGACTCGGAGGAGTTGGAGGAGCGGGACGCCATCCGGGAGGCGCAGGGCTTCCGCCTGGTCTGGCAGGGGCATACGGGTGCGGACATGCTCTGTGAAATGGAGTTCGTGGCCTAGGGCCGACAGGGCTTCGTACAGCTCGGGCGCCGGAGGCGGGGGCTCTTCTTCGAACTTGGTGCCGACCAGTACGGAGAACGGCACGTATGTGCGGTGGAGCTGGCGGAGGGGGCTGCCCTCGGCCGTTTGGAGCACGTCGTAGGTGAACAGCGGCTCGCCCGGGGGCACGCGGAGCAGGTCCGCCAGGGCGACCGGGGCGTCCGTGCGGGTGGCCGTGGTCTCTTCGGCGTTGGTCCAGCGGATGCCGTCGGCTTCGACGTACCGGCCGTCTGGCTCGTGGCGTACGCCGCGCGGGCGGGTGAGGCTGGGGCGGCTGTGAGGGGAGCGGACGAAGCCGCCGCGGCCGGCCATGACTTCGACCAGGCCGGAGGCTCGTAGCTCTGCGATGCCTTGCCGCACCGTCGGGCGCGTGACGCTGAACTGCTTCGCCAGGGTTTCCTCCGACGGCAACGGCTGGCCCGATGGGTAGGTGCCGTCCATGATGCCGGCACGCAAGTAGTCCGCGATCTGGCGGTACTTGGGCTGTTTCTGCTGCTCGTGCGGCTTCTGCTTCGGCATCGGGTCTCCGGTTCTCGGGCTCGTCGTCAGTGCGTACAGCGTCTCTCATCCCAACATGGTTGACAACCCGTACTACGGGTGGTCACTCTGGACTCTCCGCAACCCGTAGTACGGGTTGTCAAGCAATCCGGAGGAAGGGCCTTCGGGTGCGACAGACAAGGAGTTCAGACAGTGGTAGCTCTACCGATCGATACGGCGAAGTTCACGGGGATCATCTGCGCCGTAGCCCCTACGCCACGCATCGCCAACCGGGAGACGGGACAGGTCCGGGTCGACCGGGACACCGGCCAGACCGTGTACCAGGTGGGCCTCTGCCTCATGTCCGGGAGGTCGGCCGACGTCGTCACGGTGAACGTGCCGGGGGAGCCGTCGGGCGTTCAGAACGGGGTGCCCGTTCAGGTCCGGGACCTGGTGGCCACGCCGTGGGAGAACGAGGGGCGGCACGGCGTCTCGTTCCGCGCCACCGAGATCAAGCCCCTGACGGCTCCGGCGGCCTCGTCCGCGCCCGGCTCGTCAGCGACGGCGTCCGGGAAGGGGGCCGGACAGTGATCGCCCTGGCCTCCGCGAATTCTGCGGGGTCCGCCTCGTCGAGCTGGGTGCTCGTGGTGGCCGCAGTGCTGGTGTCGGGTCTGCTTCTGGCGGGCCCGGCCCTGCGCCGGCGCTATCCGGTGGCCTGGTGGGTGTGCCTCGGGTTTCCGGTGGTGTGCATACGGGTCGTGCGGACCTGGCGGCCGTTGATGGCCGGTTGCGGGCTGGCGGTGAGCCGTAAGGCGGCGCTGATGGTCGTCTCCGGGCTTGTCGGCAACGGTTCCGCTCCGCCACAACCTCGGGTGCCTCACCGCGGACTCATACGGCCGACTCGGGGCGGCTTCTGGTTCCTCGTCCGGCTGCTGCCGGGGCAGGTGCCGGAGGACTTCGTCAAGGCGGCTCCTGCCATGGCGCACGACTGGGAAGTGCACGCGGTCCGCGTGACGACCTGGAAGCCCGGTCTCGTTCGGGTGGTGGCCTCGGCCAGTGATCCGCTCAAGGCGCCACAGATGCCCAAGCAGCGGGGTGCGGGGCGACTGCTGCGCGTTGCCGTCGGGGTGCTGGAGACCGGTGCTCAGTGGGTCATCGACCTGCGGCAGGTACCGCACTGGCTCATCGTGGGCGCCACCCGTTCCGGCAAGTCGACGCTGATCAATGCCCTCGTCGCGGGCCTCGCTCGGCAACCCGTCGCGCTGGTCGGTATCGACTGCAAGGGCGGAATGGAACTCTCGCTCTACGGTCCTCGGCTGTCCGCGCTGGCGACCAACCGGGCACAGGCGGCCCAGCTCCTGGGCGCGCTCGTCGACCTGACCTTGGACCGAATGACCGTCTGCCGCGCTGCCAGGGTCCGGAACGTCTGGGGGTTGCCGGAGGACGAACGGCCCGTGCCGATCGTCGTGATCGTGGACGAGTTGGCGGAGCTGTTCCTGGTCGCCAGCCGCACTGAGAAGGAAGAAGCACAGGCGGCGAGTACGGCTCTCATCCGGCTGGCTCAACTCGGTGCGGCGCTGGGCGTGTTCCTCGTCGTCGCCGGGCAGCGGGTCGGCTCGGATCTCGGGCCGGGCGTTACGGCGCTCCGCGCCCAGCTCGCCGGCCGCGTCTGCCACCGGGTGGCCGATCCCGGAACGGCGGAAATGGCGCTCGGTGATCTCAACCCCGATGCGCTGCACGCTGCGCAGTCGATCACACCCGAACAAGCCGGTACGGCGGTCCTCGCCTCGGCCGATGGCTGGGACCGTGCCCGGTCCCACCTGGTCTCGGAAGGGGAGGCGGAGCGCGTAGCTGCCGAGTATGCGCACCTCACTCCCTACGTGCCGGAGCTGGTCACAGCAGGGGGCGGAACCTCGGCGGACGACGTTCCCAGCGTGCGGCTCGAACGACTCGACGGCGAAGAGAACGAGTGAGAGAGGGGGTGGATTCCCGTGATCGTTTCCGTATCCGCCGTGGTGCTGCTCGGCCTCCTGATCTGGTTCCTGCTGCGCATCCGGTACTTCCGGTGGGCCGAGGTGCTGATCTGTTCGACCTTCGGTTTTCTCCTGGCCGAGACCGGCGCCGGGCCTGTCGTTCAGGGGGTCCTGGACGGCCTCGGCGGACTCCTCAGCCAACTGAGCTGAAGGGAGGAGTCGCCCAAATGATCTCCATGAAAAACGGTTCCCGACGGGGCGCGAAGTCGCCAAACCCGACCCCGTCAGGAACCCACTCCATCCGCTACGTCAGCAGTGAAAGGAGCAGTCTCACTTTGTCCACTGCGCATCGATCGCGCAAACCGTCGCGCCGCCCCTGGTGCGACCTGAAGGACGACGCTCACCTGAAGTGCCAAGGCTCCGAACAGGTGGTCCTGGCCGACCGCGAGGGCGCTGAGCGGCGCGTCTGCCCGGCGCACGCAGCCTCGCTCTGGCTGACGGACCCGAGTCTGCGCTTCTCCGCGAAGACTCCGCCGGAAGCCATCGCCGCAGTGATGCGGCAAGCGTTCGGGGGTGGCCGATGACGGAGGCCAATGAAGCAGTCGCGGCGCTCATCGAGCGCGCCGGGCGGTCGGACTTCGACGGCTGGCGGCGGAGTGTCCTCCGCCTCGGCGGCTGCACCAACCCTGTTCACCTAGTCGGCTCCGCCGCGTACGTGGACGTTGCCACGGGGGCGGCGCTCCACTCGTACACCTCGGAAGCGCTCGGCGGTCGGCTCCTGGTCGCGTGCGGCAACCGCCGGGCGACGGTCTGTCCGACTTGCGCTCAGCTCTACCGGGCGGACACGTACCAGCTCATCCGGGCCGGACTGGTCGGCGGTAAGGCAGTCGCGGAGACGGTGAGTGGGCACCCTCGGGTGTTCGCCACCCTCACCGCTCCGGGCTTCGGTCCCGTGCACTCGCGGCGGGAGCGGGGCGGCCGAGTGCTGGCCTGCCGTCCGCGGAAGGCGGGGGAGTGCTGTCCGCATGGCGCTCCTGTGGGGTGCCATACCCGTCATGCGGCAGACGATCCGCGACTCGGTGAGCCGCTTTGTCCGCGCTGCTACGACTACGCCGGCGCCGTGCTCTGGCAGGCGCAATCCGGCGAGCTATGGCACCGCTTCACGCTGGAGCTGCGGCGGGTGCTGGCTCGGCGTGCGGGGCTGTCCCGTTCGACGCTGGCGGACGCGGTACGGCTCTCGTACGCGAAGGTGGCGGAGTACCAGCGGCGGGGCCTCGTGCACTTCCATGCCGTCGTCCGTCTCGACGGTCCTGACGGGCCGGGGGAGACGCCTCCTCGCTGGGCAACGTCGGGTCTCCTGGCGGACGCCGTGCGGGAAGCGGTCGGCCGGGTGCGGGTGGTCGCGTACGGGGCAGACGTGGTCGGCTCGCGCGTCCTGCGCTTCGGCCGGCAGTTGGACATCCGTGCCGTTCCGGCGGCCGAGTCGGCGGACGGCCTGTCCTCGTCGGCAGTCGCGGGCTACATCGCCAAGTACGCCACCAAGGGGGCCGAGTCCGCCGGGGCCGTCGACGGGCGTATCCGGCACGGCAAGGACCTGGCCACGCTGCCCGTGCGGGATCACGTGCTCCGCATGATCGGCACCTGCTGGTGGCTCGGCGCGCTGCCCTCCTTCGAGGAACTGAGGCTGCGGCGCTGGGCACACATGCTCGGCTACCGGGGCCACTTCTCGACCAAGTCCCGCCACTACTCCACCACCCTCGGCGCCCTGCGCTCGGCCCGCGCGGAGCACCGTGCGCGCGAACAGCGGTCGGCGCTGGGCCTGGACGACCGGGACGCGGTCCTCGTCGGCCAGTGGCGGTACGCGGGGCGGGGCTACAGCCCGGAGGCCGCCCTGCTCGCGGCCTCGGTCCGGGAAGGCGGTGACGGACATGGCGGCTGATGAGCTGATGACCGTTCCGCAAGTTCTGGCCGAGCTGGGCGGTGTCTCCCGGCGCACCTTCTACCGCTGGCGTGAGGTGGGGCGCGGCCCTGCGTCGCTCAAGCTGCCGAACGGTGAGATCCGCGTCTGGCGCAGCGAATTCACCGCATGGCTCCGGCGTCGAGAGGAGGAGGTCGTATGAAATCGCAAGACGTGCGGGTCTGGGAGATCCGGCGGAACAAGTCGAGCAAGCGGCCCTCCTACGAGGTGCGGTGGAAGGTGGCCGGGAAGCCGTTCTCGAAGACGTTCCGCACCAAGGCGCTGGCCGACAGCTTCCGGGCCGGCCTCGTCAAGGCGTCTCGGGCAGGGGAAGGGTTCGACACGGAGACCGGCCTGCCGGACTCGTTGGTCGAAGCGGCTCCTTCCCTCACCTGGTACGAGTTCGCACTGAAGTACCTCGCGATGAAGTGGCCGCACGCAGCGCCCAACTCGCGCGACAGCATGAACGAGACGCTGACGCTGGTGAGTACGGTCCTCGTGAGCAAGAAGCCCGGTCGGCCTTCGGACGCCGTGCTGCGCAAGGCGCTGCGAGGTTGGGCGTTCGTGCACGGGTCGTACGAGGACAAGGAAGAACCACCGGCCAAGGTGAGCAACGCGCTCGCCTGGGTAGCCAAGGCATCGCTGCCGCTTGCCGATCTGAAGAATCCGGCTGTGATGCGCAGCGTTCTCAACGCGCTCACGCTGAAGCTGGACGGCACTCCGGCCGCCCCGGAGACGGTACGGCGCAAGCGTGCCGTCCTGTCCAACGTCCTCCGGTACGCGGTCGAGGTCGGAGGGCTGAGCGAGAATCCCGTGGCGTCCGTGCAGTGGAAGCCACCGAAGCTCGCCAAAGAGGTGGACCGCCGGGTCGTGATCAATCCCGTTCAGGCTCGTGAGCTGCTGACCGCGCTGTCGTACGTGGGCCTCTACAAGCGGGCGCGGGGGCGTCGGATGGTCGCGCTCTTCGCCTGCATGTACTACGGCGGGCTGCGGCCGGCGGAAGCGGTCGGCCTCCGTCTCCAGGACTGCGAACTGCCGGAGAGGGGATGGGGGCGGTTCATCCTGCACAAGACGCGTCCCACGGTGGGGAAGCGGTGGACCGGAACCGGCAAGGTCCATGATCACCGTGGGCTCAAGAACCGTTCGGAGGACGAAGTCCGGCCCGTGCCGGTGCCGCCGCAACTCGTGCGCATCGTCCGCAAGCACCTGGCGGAGTTCGGTACGGCCGAAGACGGCCGACTGTTCTTCAACGAGCGGGGCGGCGTCATCGGCTCGTCCTCGTACTCCCGTACGTGGGAGGAAGCGCGCGCCTTGGCCCTCACCCCGGAACAGGTCGCTTCACCGCTCGCCGGTACGCCGTACGACCTGCGGCACGCTGCCCTGTCCTCCTGGCTGAACGCGGGAGTCGATCCGGCTGAGGTGGCGGAGCGCGCGGGCAACAGCGTGGACGTGCTGCTGACCCGCTACGCGAAGTGCCTCGATGGTCGGCAGCACGTAGCCAACCAACGGATCGACGCCCTCTGGGACGACGGTTCCGACACCGAAGACGCGAGCGAGACCGACTGAGAACCGAGAGCCGAACGGCTACCGTCAGGCCCCTGGGAGTCGTCCCGGGGGCCTTCTCATTCGTCAGCCCTGACCTGCGGAAACGGGGCCGAATCCATCCCGCGGATACGCCGCGACCACCGACAAACAGCGGCTCGCAGCCGCATCCGGCTGCACAACGACAAACGCCCCGCAACCAGCATCAAACCTGGTCACAGGGCGTTTCGGCACTTCGTTCAAAGTACCCCCGGCAGGATTCGAACCTGCGCACACGGCTCCGGAGGCCGTTGCTCTATCCCCTGAGCTACGGGGGCGTGGCCGTCTGGGCGGCGACAGGTAGAACACTACCAGGTCACTGGGGGTGGGGCGGAACGCGTTGTGCGGGTAGGTGGGAGCAGGGGCGGAAATGGGCAAATCCCGGACGCGGGTGGAGGGGCGCGCCTACGCTTCTGGGTGTGCCAGGTATGTCCGGCCGGGTGCTTGTTGTGGACGACAGCAGCGTCATCCGGCAGTTGATCAGGGTCAACCTCGAGCTGGAGGGCTTCGAGGTGGTGACCGCAGTCGACGGTGCCGAGTGCTTGGACGTGGTGCATCGCGTGCGGCCTGACGTCGTGACGCTCGATGCGGTGATGCCGCGTCTGGACGGGGTCCGTACTGCGGAGCGGCTGCGGGCCGATCCGCGTACGAGGCACCTGCCGCTCGCGCTGGTGAGCGCGTGCACCGAGTTGGAGAGCGGGGGTGTGGTCGGTGGTGAGAGAGGCGTGGACGCGTTCCTCGGGAAGCCTTTCGAGCCCGCGGATCTCGTGCAGCTGGTGCACCGGCTGACGTTCGGGAGACCGGGAGCGGCGGGGGCGGAGGGCGGCGGTTCTGGGAGAGTGTCGGATGGAGCTTCCGATGCCTTCGGTGGCGCCGACGAGGTCTCCGGAGTCTCCGAGACTGTCGAGCCCTGAGCCCTGAGAGTCCTGAACGTGCGGTGGGGCCTCGTGCCTGCCGGTCCCGGGTTCCAGCGTGGCGCCGGGGTTCGGCGCGGATACGGGGATGCTCTGCGGGCCCGTGCCGAGGCGTTGCGTCTCCGTCTCCCATGCTCCACGGTCCCGCGCACCGCCCTGCACTCCGTTTCGGATGCCGTGTGTCGCCGGGGCGGCGCAGTGCGTGAGCGCGGCGTCGGCGGGCGCCGTGCAGATGTCCCAGCTGCCGAAACCGGTTCGCGCGGACCCACCCCACCTCCCATACGCTTGCTCTGTGACACCCGCCCAGCTCTCCCGCACCATCCGGCAGGCGCTGCCTCATGTGCTGCCCGACGGTCCCGATGGTGAGGTCGTCGCTCCCTTCGCGGGTGACGGGTCCTCGGGCGATGTGGCGACTGCGTTCAGCGGCCTACGTGTCGTGGTGGAGTCCCCGCCCCGGCGGGGCGCCGGTGACTACGCGACCGGGGTCGCCTTCCAGGCCGCGGCAGCGTGCGGGCGTCCCGCGCGGGAGATCGCGCAGCGGCTGTGCGCGCGTCTTGAGGGGGATGTGGGCGGGGTCGGCGGCGCCGAGGTCGTCGGCGGCGGGTTCGTGAACGTCACACTGACGAACGACGCCCGGGTCGCGCTGCTGCGTACGTTGGCGGAGGACGGGCCGGCCGAGACCGCAGTCCTGACCGGGACCGCCCCGATCTGGCCCGCAGAACCGATCGTCGGGCCCGCGGACCCCATACGGCCCGCAGACCCGACCCGGCCCGCGGACCGGCGGACACCGTCCGCTCCCGAGGCACCCCCCACTGCACCGACCGACGTCCCCGCCCGTGACATTCCGCGCTGGGCCGCGGCCACTGGTGAGGATCCGGCGGTGCTCGCCGTGCGTACCGAGCGTGCGAGTTCGCTCTTCCGGGTGCAGTACGCGCACGCCCGGGTCTGTTCGCTGCTGCGCAACGGGCGCCGGCTCGGGCTGTGCCCGGAGGCCGGGAGTGCGGTGCCGCTCGGTGCCGCGGGTGCCCGGCTGCTGGCGCTGCTCGCGGACCGGGCGCGGGTCACGGCGGCCGGGCCGCTGGCGCGGCATCTGGACGCCGTCTCCCAGGCGTTCGCCGCCTTCCACGACGTGTGTCCGCCGCTGCCCCGCGGTGAGGAGAAACCCGGGGCCGCGCACCGCGGCCGGCTGGCCCTCGCCGAGGCCACCGGAGCGGTGCTGGCAGGCGGCCTGTCCCAGCTCGGCGTCAGCGCCCCCGCGCATCTGTAGACATTTCGCAATCCAGGGACACAGGGACACGATCATGAGCCGTTCCGCACACCCGGCAGGGCCCCGGCACGCCGACGTTCTTCCCGAGGGCCACTACACGGCGCCTCCGGCCGATCTCAATTCGCTCGACCCGCGCGTGTGGGCGCAGACCGTGGAGCGCACGCCGGAGGGGGCCGTCGCGGTGGGCGGCCTGGACGTGCGCCGTCTCGCCGAGGAGTTCGGCACCCCTGCGTATGTGATGGACGAGACCGACTTCCGGGCGCGCTGCCGCGCCTGGCGGGACGCCTTCGGGCCCGGTGCCGACGTCTACTACGCGGGGAAGGCGTTCCTCTCCCGGGCCGTCGTGCGCTGGCTGCACGAGGAGGGCCTGAACCTGGACGTGTGCTCGGGCGGCGAGCTGGCGACCGCGCTGGACGCGGGGATGCCCGCCGAGCGCGTCGCGCTGCACGGCAACAACAAGTCCGACGAGGAGATCGAGCGGGCTGTCGAGGCGGGTGTGGGGCGGATCGTGCTGGACTCGTTCCAGGAGATCGCCCGGGTCGCGCACACCGCGGCGCGGCTGGGGCGGCGGCAGCCGGTGCAGATCCGGGTCACGGTCGGTGTCGAGGCGCACACGCACGAGTTCATCGCCACCGCGCACGAGGACCAGAAGTTCGGGCTGGCGCTCGCCGGGGGCGGCTCGTCCGAGGCGGGGGAGGGGCCGGCCGCCGAGGCGGTGCGGCGGGTCCTGATGCTGGACAGCCTGGAGCTGACCGGGATCCACTCGCACATCGGCTCGCAGATCTTCGACATGGCCGGATTCGAGGTCTCGGCCCGCCGCGTGGTGGGGCTGCTGACCCGGATCCGGGACGAGCACGGGGTCGAGCTGCCGGAGATCGACCTGGGCGGCGGGCTGGGGATCGCCTACACGCCCGAGGACGATCCGCGTGAGCCGCACGAGATCGCCAAGGCGCTGGGGGACATCGTCACGCGGGAGTGCGAGGCGGCGGGGCTGGCGGTGCCGCGGCTGTCGGTGGAGCCGGGGCGGGCCATCGCCGGGCCGACGGCGTTCACGCTGTACGAGGTCGGCACGCTCAAGGAGCTGGAGGGGCTGCGGACGTATGTGAGCGTGGACGGCGGGATGTCGGACAACATCCGTACGGCGCTCTACGACGCCGAGTACAGCGTGGCGCTGGTCTCCCGGGCGTCGGCGGCGGAGCCGATGCTCAGCCGGGTGGTGGGCAAGCACTGCGAGAGCGGTGACATCGTCGTACGGGACGCTTTCCTGCCCGCGGACCTGGCGCCGGGCGATCTGCTGGCCGTGCCGGCGACCGGCGCGTACTGCCGTTCGATGGCGAGCAACTACAACCATGCGCTGCGGCCGCCGGTCGTCGCGGTGCGGGACGGGCAGGCGCGGACGATCGTGCGGCGGGAGACGGAGGAGGATCTCCTGCGACTCGATGTCGGTTAGCGAGATATACGTCCCACATACTGGAACAGGCGTGGAATCTCCGTATCGGTACGTGAGACTTGACGGGACGAAGACGCCGCGTGCGGCAGGCCGGAAGGCGGTCCGCACGAGAAGAAGTCGAGAATGAGCCGAGAAGAAGAGGTCAGATGATGCGTACGCGTCCGCTGAAGGTGGCGCTGCTGGGCTGTGGGGTCGTCGGCTCAGAGGTGGCACGCATCATGACGACGCACGCGGAGGACCTCGCGCAGCGCATCGGCGCCCCGGTGGAACTGGCCGGGGTCGCCGTGCGCCGCCCCGACCGGGTCCGTGCGGGCATCGACCCGGCGCTGGTGACCACCGACGCGGCGGCGCTCGCCGCGCGCGCGGACATCGACGTGGTGGTCGAGGTCATCGGCGGCCTGGAGCCGGCCCGGACCCTGATCACCTCGGCTTTCGAGCACGGCGCCAGCGTCGTGACCGCGAACAAGGCACTGCTGGCCGAGGACGGCTCCACCCTCCATGAGTCCGCCGACAAGTACGGCGTCGACCTCTTCTACGAGGCGGCCGTCGCCGCCGCCATCCCGCTGGTGCGCCCGCTGCGCGAGTCCCTGGCGGGCGACAAGGTCAACCGCGTGCTGGGCATCGTCAACGGCACCACCAACTTCATCCTCGACCGGATGGAGTCCACCGGCGCCGGCTACAGCGAGGCGCTGGACGAGGCCACCGCGCTCGGCTACGCGGAGGCCGATCCCACCGCCGACGTGGAGGGCTTCGACGCGGCCGCCAAGGCCGCCATCCTGGCCGGTATCGCCTTCCACACCCGGGTACGGCTGGACGACGTGCACCGCGAGGGCCTGGCCGAGGTCACGGCGGCCGACATCGCCTCCGCGAAACGGATGGGCTGCACCGTCAAGCTCCTGGCCATCTGCGAGCGGGCCGCGGACGGCCGCTCGGTGACCGCACGGGTGCACCCCGCGATGCTGCCGCTCAGCCATCCGCTGGCCTCGGTACGGGAGGCGTACAACGCCGTCTTCGTCGAGGCCGAGGCGGCGGGGCAGCTGATGTTCTACGGCCCGGGGGCGGGCGGCTCGCCCACCGCCTCCGCCGTGCTCGGCGATCTGGTCGCCGCCTGCCGCAACAAGCTCAGCGGCGGCCGTGGCCCCGGCGAGTCGGCCTACGCGCAGCTGCCCGTCTCGCCCATGGGCGAGGTGGTCACCCGCTACCACATCAGCCTGGACGTCGCCGACAAGCCGGGTGTGCTGGCGCAGGTGGCGATGGTCTTCGCCGAGCACGGGGTCTCCATCGACACCGTGCGGCAGAAGGGCAAGGAGGGCCCGCACGACGGCGCCTGGCTCGTCGTGGTCACCCACCGTGCCCAGGACGCGGCGCTCGGCGCGACGGTCGAGGCGCTCCGCGGCCTCGACACGGTGCGCGGGGTGGCCAGCATCATGCGGGTCGAGGGGGAGTGAGCGTGCCGGGCGCCGTCCGCGGGAACGCGGGGGGCGGCGGACCCGGGAAGGCGCGAAGGTGCGGCCGCGGCCTGCGGCACGCGGCGCGAGCAGCCCGGCGCGGTGGGCAGCGTCGGACAATGGTCAGTAAGGGAGCCGAGGAACAGTGACCGTCATGGAGCCTGCGATGTCACAGATGCGGGAGGCCGGCGACGCCGGTGCTCCAGCCGCGCCCGCCGCGGGGCGCCCGCAGTGGCGCGGCATCATCGAGGAGTACCGGGACCGGCTGCCGGTGGCCCCGGGGACCGCGCCCGTCACTCTCCGTGAGGGCGGCACGCCGCTGGTGCCGGCCCAGAAGCTCTCCGAGCTGACCGGCTGCGACGTCCACCTCAAGGTGGAGGGCGCCAATCCCACCGGTTCCTTCAAGGACCGCGGGATGACGATGGCCATCACCCGCGCCAAGGAGGAGGGGGCTCAGGCCGTCATCTGTGCCTCCACCGGGAACACCTCCGCTTCGGCGGCGGCCTACGCCGTGCGGGCCGGGATGGTCTGCGCCGTGCTGGTGCCGCAGGGCAAGATCGCGCTGGGCAAGATGGGTCAGGCCCTGGTGCACGGCGCGAAGATCCTCCAGGTCGACGGCAACTTCGACGACTGCCTGGAGCTGGCCCGCGGACTGTCGGACAAGTATCCGGTGGCGCTGGTCAACTCCGTCAACCCGGTGCGGATCGAGGGGCAGAAGACCGCGGCGTTCGAGATCGTGGACATGCTCGGCGACGCGCCCGACATCCACGTCCTCCCGGTGGGCAACGCGGGTAACATCACGGCCTACTGGAAGGGCTACCGCGAGTACCAGCAGGACGGTCCGGCCACCCGCACCCCGCGGATGTGGGGGTACCAGGCGTCGGGTGCGGCTCCGATCGTGCGGGGCGAGGCCGTCAAGGAGCCGAGCACCATCGCCACCGCCATCCGGATCGGCAACCCGGCGTCCTGGACTCTGGCCGAGCAGGCGCGCGACGAGTCGGGCGGATTCATCGACGCGGTGACCGACCGTCAGATCCTACGTGCCTACCGGCTGTTGGCCGCACAGGAAGGTGTCTTCGTGGAACCGGCCTCGGCCGCCTCGGTGGCGGGCCTGCTGCAGGCCGCCGAGCAGGGCAGGGTCGATCCCGGGCAGCGGATCGTCTGCACCGTCACCGGCAACGGGCTCAAGGACCCGGACTGGGCCGTGGCGGGCGCGCCGCAGCCGATCGTGGTCCCCGTCGACGCGGACGCCGCCGCCGAGCGCCTCGGCCTGGTCTGACCCGGTGGCGGCTCCGGCGCGGCCCGCCGGGCCGGCGGTCCGCCGCGCCGGACTTCCGGACCGGGGTTCCGGACCGGATCCGCTCAGCGGGTTTCCCCGGGGTGGGCGCCGGGGCAGACCCCTGGTGCGGGTCTCGACCGAACCGCCCACCCCGACCGGCCCACCCGGGCCGGCCCCCCTCCGGGGCGGGAAGGTTCGGCGCGCGGTACGGACGCGTACCGCGCGGAAGCACGGGGAGGCTTACGACACGCATCGTGCGCCTCCCGTGCGCCCTATGTCGCCAGTGAACCCACCTTCGATAGGCTGAGTTTCACCCCGACTCCCGTACGTCCCCGCCACGGGTGTGCCCGGAGCCGTGACCGGTCCGGCCCAGCCGCGGTCGAGGGGATGCTCCGCACACCCAAACCAAGGAGAGTCATCGAGAGATGGCCGGTCCCGCGTTCCGCGCCGCCGCCGTCCGAGTGCGTGTCCCCGCCACCAGCGCCAACCTCGGCCCCGGCTTCGACGCATTCGGTCTCGCCCTGGGGATCTATGACGACGTGGTGGTCCGCGTCGCCGACTCCGGTCTGCACATCGACATCGCGGGCGAGGGCGCCGAAGCCCTGCCCCGGGACGAGGAGCACCTGCTCGTCCGCTCCCTGCGCACCGCCTTCGACCTGCTGGGCGGGCAGCCGCGCGGCCTGGAGGTGGTGTGCGCCAACCGCATCCCGCACGGCCGCGGCCTGGGCTCCTCCTCCGCCGCCATCTGCGCCGGGGTGATGGCGGCCCGCGCCGTGACCACCGGCGGCGAGGCCCGGCTGGACGACACGGCGCTGCTGGAACTCGCCACCGAGATCGAGGGCCACCCCGACAACGTCGCCGCCTGCCTGCTCGGCGGCTTCACCCTGGCCTGGACGGACGGCGGCGCGGCCCGCGCGCTGCGGATGGCGCCCGCCGCCTCCCTCGTCCCGGTGGTCTTCGTCCCCGCGCAGCCCCTGCTCACGCAGACCGCCCGGGGGCTGCTGCCGCGCACCGTGCCGCATGTCGACGCGGCGTTCAACGCGGGCCGCGCGGCGCTGCTGGTGGAGGCCATGACGCGCCGCCCGGAGCTGCTGCTGGCCGCCACCGAGGATCGGCTGCACCAGGAGTACCGGGCCCCGGCGATGACGGAGAGCGCGGATCTGGTCGGCCGGCTGCGCGGTGAGGGCGTTCCCGCCGTGATCTCGGGAGCGGGCCCGACGGTGCTGGCGCTGGCCTCGGACGAGGGCGAGGCCGACAAGGTGTCCCGGCTGGCGGGCGAGGGCTGGACGGCGAACCGGCTGGCTCTCGACCTGGACGGAGCAAGCGTCCTGCCGCTCTCCGCAGGCGCCCGGAGCGGTGCCGACGAGGCCGGGGACGCGCCGGGAGGCACGGACAGCGGGTCCCGGTGACAGCGGGTTGCGGATCTTCGAGAGGGGGAATGTTTGTTGGATCCGGTAGTGTTAACCTCAAGTCTGCACGTGCAGTCTCGTGGGCTTCGCACAGGTATGTGTGATGGCCCGAAGAGTGCGGTGCTTGCGTGTTCCCCTGGTAGCTCCAGTAGGGACCACCTCTTCTTCCAGGAGCCTCCCACACTGCTCGGGCCGTTGCCGGGCAGCGGCGAACACGCTCCGGAGCCGACGTGAAGGACATCCATGTCGAGGCTTCACGCCGAACCCACGTACTGATCTGCCCGCCGTACATCCAGGCGGGACCACCGCCCCGGCCAGGTCCGCACAGACCGGACCGCAGCCGGACAGCACAACCGGTCGCCGAGCCAGACTGGCCGACGTCCGCTCCAGGGAAGGACCCTTCGTGAGCGACACCACCGATCTGATGGGCGTGAACGCCGATACCGCCGCCGACGGTGCCGCGGCGCCCGCCACGGACGCATCCGCCACGCCTGCCTCCGGTGCCGCACCCAGGCGACGGCGCTCCGGCACGGGGCTGGAGGGCATGGTTCTGGCCGAGCTCCAGCAGGTCGCCTCCGGCCTCGGTATCAAGGGCACCGCGCGGATGCGCAAGAGCCAACTGATCGAGGTCATCAAGGAGCGCCAGGCAGGCGGAAGTTCGGACTCCGCGCCCGCGGCCTCGGACAAGGGCGGCAAGACCGCCGAGAGCAAGCAGGCCAAGCCCGCCAAGAGCGCCGACGCCGGCGCTGAGGCCACGTCCGGCGGCGAGGCCGCCGAGGAGGCCAAGCCCAAGCGTCGCGCCACCTCCCGGGCCCGCACCGGCGAGGCCGAGGCCGCGCAGCAGGACGGGCAGGGCCAGATCGACATCCCCGGCCAGACCGAGGGCGACGCCAAGGCGGCCCAGGAGGGCGGCGGCCGCGGCCGCCGCGCCAAGGGCGAGACCGAGGGCGCCGAGAGCCGCACGGACGGCCGGTCCGGCGGCGAGGGCAAGCAGGACGGCAAGGACAACCGGGACGGCCGGCCCGAGCGCTCCGAGAAGGACGGCAAGGGCGGCTCCTCCGGCGAGGGCAAGCAGCAGGACCGCCCCTCCAAGCGGGAGCGCCAGCGCGACCGCGACCGCAACCGCAACAAGAACGACGGCGGTGGCGGTGGCGGCCAGCAGAACCAGGGCGGTGGCGGCGGTGGCGGCGGCCGCCGCGACGACAGCTTCGACGACGACGGCGGCGGCCGCCGCGGCCGGCGCGGCCGCTACCGGGACCGGAGGGGCCGCCGCGGCGGCCGCGAGGACTTCGAGCCGCAGATCGCCGAGGACGACGTCCTGATCCCCGTCGCGGGCATCCTCGACATCCTCGACAACTACGCGTTCGTCCGCACCTCGGGCTACCTGCCCGGGCCGAACGACGTGTACGTCTCGCTGGCCCAGGTCCGCAAGAACGGCCTGCGCAAGGGCGACCACGTCACCGGCGCGGTGCGCCAGCCGCGGGAGGGCGAGCGGCGCGAGAAGTTCAACGCGCTGGTCCGCCTGGACTCGGTCAACGGCATGACGCCCGACGACGGCAAGGGCCGCTCCGAGTTCAACAAGCTCACCCCGCTCTACCCGCAGGAGCGGCTGCGGCTGGAGACGGAGCCCAACCAGCTCACTCCCCGGATCATCGACCTGGTCTCGCCGGTCGGCAAGGGCCAGCGCGGACTGATCGTGGCCCCGCCCAAGGCGGGCAAGACGATGGTGCTGCAGTCGATCGCCAACTCGATCACCCGGAACAACCCCGAGTGCCACCTGATGGTCGTCCTGGTCGACGAGCGTCCGGAAGAGGTCACCGACATGCAGCGGTCGGTCAAGGGCGAGGTCATCTCCTCGACCTTCGACCGCCCGGCCGAGGACCACACCACCATCGCCGAACTCGCCATCGAGCGGGCCAAGCGGCTGGTGGAGCTGGGACACGACGTGGTGATCCTGCTGGACAACATCACCCGGCTCGCCCGTGCCTACAACCTCGCCGCGCCCGCCTCGGGCCGCATCCTCTCCGGCGGTGTGGACTCCACGGCGCTGTACCCGCCGAAGAAGTTCTTCGGTGCGGCGCGCAACATCGAGGACGGCGGCTCCCTGACGATCCTCGCCGCGGCGCTGGTGGAGACCGGCTCCCGGATGGAGGAGGTCATCTTCGAGGAGTTCAAGGGCACCGGCAACATGGAGCTCAAGCTCGACCGCAAGCTCGCCGAGAAGCGGATCTTCCCCGCGGTGGACGTGGACGCGTCCAGCACCCGCAAGGAGGAGATCCTCATGGCGAACGAGGAGCTCCAGATCGTCTGGAAGCTGCGGCGTGTGCTGCACGCCCTGGACCAGCAGCAGGCCATCGAGCTGCTGCTGGACAAGATGAAGCAGACGAAGTCCAACGCGGAGTTCCTGCTCCAGATCCAGAAGAACACCCCGACCCCCGGCGGCCAGGACTGACGCCACCCGGCAGCCGGCCGAAGGCGTCCGGAGCGGCCCGGACCCCGGTCCATGTCCGCTCCGTCGCCCGGACGGGTCAGAGCGAGGGCCGCCCCACCACGCACGGTGGGGCGGCCCTCGCCGTGCGTCCGGGCCGCTGAGAGCTTGCCCACAGCCCCTCCCGGCCGGTGTCCGCCCGCGGCTCGGCAGGCGCGAGCGCGTCGTCGCAGGTAAAACGGGAGCAGTGCCGCGTTGCGGCCCGGTCCGTACGCCGCAGTGCCGACCCGCGCTCCTGCCGAGCGCGGCGACGCGTTGTGCAACCCTTCCGGCGAGACAGCGCGTCCCCCGCGGGGACGACATCTCGACCGGAGAGACCGCACGGCGTCCGCACAGGACACACGGCGCCACGAGGCAGGACTGAGGGAAGTGACCATGGCGGGCGACAGCTACGAGGGCGACACGGCGGCAGCGCGCCGCTCCGGGGGCATACGTGCCACCGGCCGTCGCCGCAGGCCGCTCAGCGGAAGCCGGCGTGCCGTGCGGGTCGCGGCCTGGACGGTGGCGGGCGCGCTGGTGCTCGGCGGGGGAAGCCTGGGGTTCGTCTACTTCAAGCTCGACGGCAACATATCCGGCGTCGACATCAACGCGGCCCTGGGCGCCGACCGGCCGGAGGACACCCCGGACGGCTCCATGGACATACTGGTGCTCGGCTCGGACAGCCGCGCCGGGGCGAACGCGAAGTACGGCAAGAACGAGGGCGGCGCCCGCTCGGACACGGCGATGGTGCTGCACATCAACGAGAAGCACGACAAGGCCAGCGTCGTCTCCATACCCCGGGACACCGTGGTGCAGCGGCCCAGTTGCAAGGGCGACGGGTCCGAGAAGGGCAGGACCGTCCCGGCCCAGCGGGCCATGTTCAACTCCGCGTACAGGGTCGGCGGCCCCGCCTGCGCCGTCAAGACCGTCGAATCCCTCTCCGGCGTCCGGATGGACCACTACCTCGAGGTCGACTTCGCCGGCTTCCAGAAGCTGATCGACACCCTCGGCGGCGTCGAGATGACCACCCACAAGACGATCGACGACAAGGACAGCCACCTCAAGCTCAAGGCGGGCACCCACCGCCTCGACGGCGAGCAGTCCCTCGGTCTGGTCCGCACCCGGCACGGGGTGGGCGACGGCAGCGACCTGGGCCGCATCCAGCTCCAGCAGGCGTTCCTCAAGGCACTGATCGACCAGGTCAACAGCGTCGGCCTGTTCAGCAGCCCCAAGAAGCTCTACGACCTGGCGGACACCGCGACCTCCGCGGTCACCACCGACTCGGAGCTGGACTCGGTCGGCAAGCTGACCGGCATGGCGAAGACGCTCAAGGGCATCAAGTCCGACGACATCCGGATGACCACGCTGCCGGTCGCCTACGACCCTGGGGACCCGAACCGGGTGGTGCAGATCCGCGCCAAGACCGCGAAGGTCTGGTCGGCGCTCCGGCACGACGAGCCGGTGCCGAAGTCCGCCACCAAGGGCTCGGCGGGCGACCGGACCGACATCGGCGGAGTGGTGGACGACGGCCGCGCCAGTGCCTCCGCGACCCCGCAGGCGGGCACCGGGCGGCAGTCCGAGGGCTGACCCGCGCCGCGGCGTCCGCCCCAGGGGCGGTGCCGGGAATACCGGGCCCGTCCACCCGGTTTTGGGGGGTGCGGTCAGCAGTGGCAAACTGGATCGTCGGCCCCGGTTCACGGGAAACAACCCGTCTCCCGACCCGGTGCCCTCCCGAACCTAGGAGTGACCTTGAAGCGCGACATCCACCCCGAGTACCGCGAGACCCAGGTGAGCTGCACCTGCGGCAACTCCTTCACCACGCGCACGACCATGTCGGAAGGCGTGATCCGCGCGGACATCTGCTCGGCCTGCCACCCCTTCTACACCGGCAAGCAGAAGATCCTCGACACCGGTGGCCGCGTGGCCCGCTTCGAGGCCCGCTTCGGCAAGAGCGCCGGCAGCGCCAAGAAGTAGCGACACCGCAGCGCCGGTCCGCGGCTGCCCCTGCCGGGCAGCGCGGCCCGGCGCTCTTTTGGTGCTCAGCGCCCCAGGCGCCCGCCCGCTGCCCGCTGCGCGGCGGTGCGCCCCCACTCATCAGCAAGGGATGGCCACGATGTTCGAGGCGGTCGAGGAACTCGTCGGCGAGCACGCCGACCTGGAGCGGCGACTCGCCGATCCGGCGATCCACGCCGACCAGGCGGGTGCCCGCCGGCTCAACAAGCGCTACGCCGAACTCACCCCCATCGTCACCGCCTACAGCGAGTGGAAGCGGACCGGGGACGACATCGGCACGGCGCGGGAACTGGCCGCGGAGGACCCGGACTTCGCCGACGAGATCAAGGAGCTGGAGCGGCGCCGCGAGGAGCTCACGGAGCGGCTGCGGCTGCTGCTGGTCCCGCGCGACCCCAGCGACGACAAGGACGTCATCCTGGAGATCAAGGCGGGTGAGGGCGGCGACGAGTCCGCGCTGTTCGCCGGCGACCTGCTGCGGATGTATCTGCGCTACGCCGAGCGGCTCGGCTGGAAGACCGAACTGATCGAGTCCAACGAGTCCGACCTCGGCGGCTACAAGGACGTCCAGGTCGCCGTGAAGACCAAGGGCTCGGCGGAGCCGGGCCAGGGCGTGTGGGCGCGGCTGAAGTACGAGGGCGGGGTGCACCGCGTGCAGCGGGTGCCCGCCACCGAGTCCCAGGGCCGCATCCACACCTCGGCGGCCGGCGTCCTGGTGCTGCCGGAGGCGGAGGACGTGGACGTGGAGATCAGCCCGAACGACCTGCGCATCGACGTCTACCGGTCCTCCGGGCCGGGCGGGCAGTCTGTGAACACCACCGACTCGGCCGTGCGCATCACCCACGAGCCGACCGGCATCGTCGTCTCCTGCCAGAACGAGAAGAGCCAGCTCCAGAACAAGGAGCAGGCCCTGCGCATCCTCCGCGCGCGGCTGCTGGCCGCGGCGCAGGAGGAGGCCGAGAAGGAGGCCTCCGACGCCCGCCGCAGCCAGGTCCGCACGGTCGACAGGTCCGAGCGGGTGCGCACTTACAACTTCCCGGAGAACCGCATCTCCGACCACCGCGTCGGGTTCAAGGCGTACAACCTGGACCAGGTGCTGGACGGCGAACTCGACCCGGTCATCCAGGCGTGCGTGGACGCGGACTCCGCGGCCAAGCTGGCCGCTGCTCAATGACGCCCGGGAGGGGGACGGAGTGAACGTGCTGCTCGCCGAGGTGGCCCAGGCCACCCAGAGGCTTGCCGACGCGGGTGTGCCCTCACCGCGCTTCGACGCGGAGGAGCTGGCCGCCTTCGTGCACGGCGTGGGGCGGGGCGAACTGCACCGTGTCGCCGACGCCGACTTCGACGCGCGCTACTGGGAGGCGGTGGCCCGCCGCGAGGCCCGCGAACCGCTCCAGCACATCACGGGGCGGGCCTTCTTCCGCTACCTGGAGCTGTATGTGGGAGCCGGCGTCTTCGTGCCCCGGCCCGAGACCGAGTCCGTGGTCGGCTGGGCGATAGACGCGGTACGGGCGATGGACGTGGCCGAGCCGCTGATCGTGGACCTGTGCACCGGCTCCGGGGCCATCGCGCTGGCGCTCGCGCAGGAAGTGCCCCGCTCCCGGGTGCACGCCGTGGAGCTGGACGAGTCGGCGCTGGTGTGGGCGCGCAAGAACGTCGAGGGCTCGCGGGTGACCCTGCACCAGGGCGATGCGCGGACCGCGCTGGGCGAGCTGGACGGCCAGGTCGACCTGGTGATCTCCAACCCGCCCTACATCCCGCTCACCGAGTGGGAGTATGTGGCGCCGGAGGCCCGCGACCACGACCCCCAGGTCGCACTGTTCTCCGGCGAGGACGGCCTGGATGTCATCCGCGGCCTGGAGCGCACCGCCCACCGGCTGCTGCGCCCCGGCGGGGTCGTGGTCGTCGAGCACGCCGACACCCAGGGCGGACAGGTGCCCTGGATCTTCACCGAGGACCGCGGCTGGGCTGACGCCGCGGACCACCCCGACCTCAACAACCGGCCCCGTTTTGCCACTGCACGCAGGGAGGTGCCGTAATGGCACGGCGATACGACTGCTCCGACGCGACCGACCGGGCGACCGGCCTCCGCGAGGCCGCCTCGGCCGTCAGGCGCGGAGAACTCGTCGTGCTGCCGACCGACACCGTCTACGGAGTCGGTGCGGACGCGTTCAGCGCGGACGCGGTGGGCGATCTGCTGGAGGCCAAGGGGCGCGGCCGCGGCATGCCCTCGCCGGTCCTGGTGGGCTCGCCGAACACGCTGCACGGCCTGGTCACGGACTTCTCCGAGGCGGCCTGGGAACTGGTCGACGCCTTCTGGCCCGGCGCGCTCACCCTGGTGGCCCGGCACCAGCCGTCGCTGACCTGGGACCTGGGGGAGACCCATGGCACGGTGGCGGTGCGGATGCCGCTGCACCCGGTCGCCATCGAGCTGCTGAACGAGTTCGGCCCGATGGCCGTCTCCTCGGCCAACCTCTCCGGGCACCCGGCGCCCAAGGACTGCGACGAGGCCCAGGAGATGCTGGGCGAGTCCGTCGCCGTCTACCTGGACGGCGGCCCCACCCAGGACAACGTGCCCTCGTCGATCGTGGATGTCACCGGCTCGGTGCCGGTGCTGCTGCGGGCAGGCGCCATCGACGCCGACGAGCTGCGCAAGGTCGTACCGGGCCTGGAGGTGGCCCCGTAGTGACCGCCCCACCCGGGCGTGGGCCGGCCGCGGCCGGCGGCATAAGCGGCGCCGACGGCGCGTTCCGTATCCTCCACGTCTCCACAGGCAACGTGTGCCGCTCGCCGATCACCGAGCGGCTCACCCGGCATGCCCTGGCCGATCGGCTCGGGGAGCGCCGCACGGGCGGCCTCGTGGTCGAGAGCGCGGGGACGTGGGGGCACGAGGGGGCGCCCATGGAGGAGAACGCGGTCGCCGTGCTGCTCGAACACGGCGCGGACGCCGAGGGGTTCACCGGGCGCGAGCTGCTGGACGAACACGTGATCCGGGCCGACCTGGTGCTGACGGCCACCCGCGACCACCGGGCGCAGGTGATCTCCATGGGCCACTCCGCGGGCCTGCGCACCTTCACGCTCAAGGAGTTCACCCGGCTGGTGCGGGCGATAGACCCCGCGACGCTGCCGGTCGCGGGCAGCCCCGAGGACGTGGTGGAGCGCGCCCGCGCGCTGGTGCAGGCGGCGGCCGCGCTGCGCGGCTGGCTGCTGGCCCCCAGCCCGGAGGCGGACGAGATCTACGACCCCTACGGCGCCCCCATCCCGTACTTCCGCAGCGTCGGCGAGGAGATCAGCGGCGCGCTGGATCCGGTGGTCACCGCCCTGACGGGGGTCCCGGCGCCTGCCTAGACCGTGCCCTCCCGGCCGCACCACCGCGGACCGCCGCACCAGAACCAGCGGTCGGCGGTGAGCGTGTCCTATGGTGTGGGCCTGAACAGCCCGGCCGACCGGGCCTGCGTCCGAACTGCGAGACCTCTGGGGAGCCTTTCCGGTGCGTGAATATCTGCTGACGCTGTGCGTCACGGCTGCGGTCACCTATCTGCTGACCGGGCCGGTGCGGAAGTTCGCCATCGCGGCGGGCGCGATGCCTCCGGTCCGCGCGCGCGACGTGCACCGGGAGCCGACTCCCCGGCTCGGCGGCATCGCTATGTTCGGCGGACTGTGCGCCGGGCTGTTGGTCGCTTCACAGCTCACCAACATCGGGAAGCTGTTCACTCTTTCCGATGAGCCCAGGGCGCTGCTCTCGGGTGCCGGGCTGATCTGGCTGATCGGCGTGCTGGACGACAAGTGGGGCGTCGACGCGCTGGTGAAGCTCGGCGGGCAGATGATCGCCGCCGGTGTGATGGTGCTCCAGGGACTGACGATCCTGTGGTTGCCGGTGCCGGGCGTGGGGAACGTCGCACTCACTCCCTTCCAGGGCACGCTGCTCACGGTGGCGCTGGTGGTGATCACCATCAACGCGGTGAACTTCGTGGACGGCCTGGACGGCCTCGCGTCGGGCATGGTCTGCATCGCGAGTGTGGCGTTCTTCATGTACGCCTACCGCATCTGGTACGGCTACGGCATCGAGGCGGCGGCCCCCGCCACGCTCTTCGCGGCCGTGCTGATGGGGATGTGCCTGGGCTTCCTGCCGCACAACATGCATCCGGCCCGCATCTTCATGGGCGACTCCGGTTCGATGCTGATCGGCCTGGTCCTGGCCGCGGGCGCGGTCTCCATCACCGGCCAGGTCGACCCGGACCTGATGGTCGAGCACACCGGTTCGGTCAAGTCCGCGGTGCACACGATGGTGCCGCTGTACATGCCGTTGCTGCTGCCGCTGAGCATCATCGCGATCCCGGTGGCCGACCTGGTGATGGCGATCGTGCGGCGCACCTGGAACGGCCGCTCGCCGTTCGCGGCCGACCGGGGGCATCTGCACCACCGGCTGCTGGAGGTCGGGCACTCGCACAGCCGTGCCGTGCTGATCATGTATTTCTGGGCCGCGTTGATCGCCTTCGGGGCCGTGGCCTTCTCGGTGCGCTCCTCCAGCCTCGCGATCGTGCTGACGATCGTGCTGCTGAGCGCCGTGGGCCTGGTGGTGCTGCTGATGCCGCGCTACACGCCTCGGGTGCCCGGCTGGGCGCAGCAGGTGCTGCCGCCCCGGTACCGGCGGGGCGGCCGGGAGGCGGCGGACGCCGAGGCGGCGCCGGAGCCGGCCGCGGAGGCCGCGGGGGAGCAGGCGGCGCCGCGGGAGGCGGAGCGTGAGCCCGCGATGGCCGGATTGCACGGGGCGACGGCCATCGGGGAGCGTCGGCAGTTCACCCGGGAGAAGAAGATCAACACCCCTGACTGAGCTGCTCGGTGAGCAGTGGAAGCCTCTGATACCAGACAAAGTGGCTGGCGTCAGCTGGAGATGCTCCCTGTCACACCTGCGTGTGACGGGGGGCACACCAAGTAGGTAAAGACCTCATCAAATAGTTTGTGATACCGTTCACGAAACCCGGTGGCCAGCCGAAGTTCCGCACTCTCGCGGGCTCTTCTGCGGGAGGTCCGTCCTCCGCGCCGGGCTACGCTCTTCCTCGACGATTCACGTCCCCCAGATTTCCCCCGGAGCACACCACATGCAGTCGAACGACGCACGCATGCTGCTGCACTGCGCCGTCCCGACCGCCGTGGCCGCTGTCGTGGCCGCAGTGATCAGCGGCGTCTTCGCCGGAAGCAAGGGAGCGATCGGCGGTGCCGCCGGAGCGCTGGTGGCGATCCTCTTCATGGGGATCGGCCTCTACGCCCTGCAGCGCACGGCCAGGTCCCTCCCGCACCTCTTTCAGGCGATGGGTCTGCTGCTCTACACGACGCAGATCCTGCTGCTGCTCGTGGTGCTTATCGCGTTCCGGGACACGACCCTCTTCGACACCAGGAGCTTCGCTCTCGCCCTTCTCGCCAGCACCATCGTGTGGGTGGTCGCGCAGACCCGGGCGCACATGAAGGCGAAGATCCTGTACGTCGAGCCCTCCTCCAGCTCCGGCGAGAAGGCCAGTGGCACGTAGGGGCGGGATAAGTGCTCGTTCGAGCAACTGCTATCGTCCGAGACCAACTGCGGCGCAGCAGGCGGGGACGGTCGAGGTTCCGCGTTCCGGGAGACGGAACGGGCGCTCTCGCTCTCCGGCCGGCCGCCGCCCCCCAATCCGCAAGACCAGTCCAGTGCCGCTCCGCGGTCGCACGCCGCGCCGACACACCGAGGTAGCCGTATACATGCGCCATGCAGAAGGAGCTCGCGGTGAGTGCTGACCAGATGCTCGCCTTCGAGACCGATTGCCACATCTTCTCCGGCTGCGGCTTCGAGGCGCCCGGAGTCCATTCGTTCATCTTCAAGCCGCTGTTCACCGTCGGTGGCATCGAGTTCAACAAGACCATGCTGCTGGCGCTGGTGGGCACGGTCGCGATCGTCTGGTTCTTCTGGGCAGCCTTCGCCAGGCCGAAGCTGGTGCCGGGCAAACTCCAGATGGTCGGCGAGGCCGGGTACGACTTCATCCGCCGCGGTGTCGTGTACGAAGGGCTCGGCAAGAAGGAAGGCGAGAAGTACGTTCCGCTGATCGTCTCGCTCTTCTTCTTCGTCTGGATCATGAACATGTGGGCGGTCATTCCGCTCGCACAGTTCCCCGTGACGTCGGTCATCTCCTACCCGGCAGCCCTGGCCCTGATCGTGTACGTGCTGTACATCAGCCTCACGTTCAAGCGCAACGGATTCGTCGGGGGCTGGAAGAACCTCTCGGGCTATGACAAGTCGCTCGGCGCGGTGCTGCCCCTGATCATGTTCCTGGAGCTCTTCCAGAACCTGCTGGTGCGTCCTTTCACGCACGCGGTGCGACTCTTCGCCAACATGTTCGCCGGGCACACCCTGCTGCTGCTGTTCACGCTCGCCACGTGGTACCTGCTGAACGGCTTCGGCATTCTCTACTCCGGCGTCTCCTTCATCATGACCGTGCTGATGGTGGCCTTCGAGCTGTTCATCCAGGCGGTTCAGGCGTACGTCTTCGTGCTGCTGGCCACCAACTACATTCAGGGCGCTCTCTCCGAGAGCCACTGACCGGCCGCCGCTCACCCGATTTCCCATCCACCGGTGGCCAACCCCCACCGGTCCGTGAACGAGAAGGAAGTAACGAGCATGTCCGCTCTCCAGAGCCTCGCCGCCGTCCAGATCCAGGGCAACCTCGCCGCGATCGGCTACGGCCTCGCCGCCATCGGCCCCGGCATCGGCGTCGGCATCGTCTTCGGCAACGGCACGCAGGCGCTCGCCCGGCAGCCCGAGGCCGCCGGCCTCATCCGCCAGAACCAGATCCTCGGCTTCGCCCTCTGTGAGGCGCTGGCGCTGATCGGTCTGGTCATGGGCTACGCCTACCCCAGCTGATCCGGCGACCCCGTCCCTTTCGACGAAAGGCACTGATGTGATCGCCTTCGTACAGATGGCGGCCGAGGAGGAGAACCCCCTCGTCCCGCCGATCCCCGAGTTCGTCATCGGGCTGCTCGCCTTCGCCATCGTCTTCTTCGCCCTGTGGAAGAAGCTCCTCCCGAGCATCAACAAGGTGCTGGAAGAGCGTCGTGACGCCATCGAGGGCGGCATCGAGAAGGCCGAGGCCGCGCAGCAGGAAGCCGCCGACGTACTCCAGCAGTACAAGGACCAGCTCGCCGAGGCCCGCCACGAGGCTGCCCGGCTGCGGTCCGAGGCCCAGGAGCAGGGCGCCACGCTCATCGCCGAGATGCGCGCGGAGGGCCAGCGGCAGCGTGAGGAGATCATCGCCGCCGGTCACGCCCAGGTCGAGGCCGACCGCAAGCAGGCCGCGCAGACGCTGCGCCAGGACGTGGGCAAGCTCGCCACCGACCTGGCCGGCAAGCTCGTCGGCGAGTCGCTCGACGACCACGCCCGGCAGAGCCGCGTGATCGACCGCTTCCTCGACGGGCTCGAAGACGCCGCCGAGGCAGACGCCAGCGGAGCCGCCCGATGAATGGTGCGAGCCGTGAGGCGCTTGCCGCCGCGCGCGAGAGCCTGACCGCGCTGACCGACTCCACCTCGGTCGACGCAGCGGCCCTCGCCGACGAGCTCGCCGCCGTCACCGCGCTGCTGGAGCGCGAGGTCTCGCTGCGCCGGGTCCTCACCGACCCGGCGCGGGACGGCGAGGCCAAGGCGTCGCTGGTGCAGCGGCTGCTCGCCGGCCAGGTCGGCGGCCCGGCCACCGACCTGGTCTCCGGCATGGTCCGCTCCCGCTGGTCCGCGCCGCGCGACCTGGCCGACGCCGTCGAGGAGCTGGCGGACCTCGCCGACCTGGTGTCGGCCGAGCGGGACGGGCAGCTGGACGATGTCGAGGACGAGCTGTTCCGCTTCGGCAGGACCGCTGCCTCCTCGCCGCAGCTGCGTGCGGCGCTCGCCAGCCGTACGGTCGGACCGGAGGCCAAGCGTGGCCTGCTGCGGGAGCTGCTGGCCGGCCGGGTCCGGCCGGCCACCGAGCGCCTGGTGACCCGGCTGGTCACTCAGCCGCGGGGACGTAGCCTGGACAATGGGCTGGAAGCCCTCTCCCGGCTGGCTGCCGAGCGGCGCAACCGTTCGGTCGCCGTCGTGACCTCCGCGGTTCCGCTGAGCGACGAGCAGAAGCGGCGCCTGAGCGCGGCACTGGCCACGCTCTACGGCCGTCAGGTGCATCTGAACCTGGACGTGGACCCCGAGGTCCTCGGCGGGATCACGGTGCGGGTGGGCGACGAGATCATCAACGGCTCGATCGCCGACCGGCTGGAAGCGGCCAAGCGGCGGATGGCGGGCTGAAGCAGTACCCCGGCGCGCGAGCGCCAACCAACTCAACAAGCACGAAAGCGGCCCGAGTTGGGCCGTACACAGGGAGTCGGGGGAAAGCGCCCCCCGGAGCCCGAAGGAACTTACGGGCCCAACAAGGAGAGCAGGGAACCCAGATGGCGGAGCTCACGATCCGGCCGGATGAGATCCGGGACGCGCTGGAGAACTTTGTCCAGTCGTACACGCCGGACGCGGCCTCGCGCGAAGAGGTCGGTACGGTCAGCGCTGCCAGTGATGGCATCGCGAAGGTCGAGGGGCTGCCCTCGGCCATGGCGAACGAGCTGCTGAAGTTCGAGGACGGCACCCTCGGCCTCGCCCTCAACCTCGAGGAGCGCGAGATCGGTGCGGTCGTCCTCGGTGAGTTCAGCGGCATCGAAGAGGGCCAGTCGGTGCAGCGGACCGGCGAGGTCCTGTCGGTCCCGGTCGGCGACGGCTACCTCGGCCGTGTCGTCGACCCGCTGGGTGCGCCGGTCGACGGCCTCGGGGAGATCGAGACCGAGGGCCGCCGCGCCCTGGAGCTCCAGGCCCCCACGGTCATGCAGCGCCAGGAAGTCAACGAGCCGATGGAGACGGGCTACAAGGCCGTCGACACCATGACGCCGGTCGGCCGCGGCCAGCGTCAGCTCGTCATCGGCGACCGCCAGACCGGCAAGACCGCGCTGTGCGTCGACACGATCATCAACCAGCGCGACAACTGGCGCTCGGGCGACCCGGACAAGCAGGTCCGCTGCATCTACGTCGCCGTCGGCCAGAAGGGCTCCACCATCGCGTCCGTGCGCGGCGCGCTGGAGGAGGCGGGCGCGCTGGAGTACACCACCATCGTGGCGGCCCCGGCGTCCGACCCGGCCGGCTTCAAGTACATCGCCCCGTACACCGGCTCGGCCATCGGCCAGCACTGGATGTACCAGGGCAAGCACGTCCTGGTCGTCTTCGACGACCTGTCCAAGCAGGCCGACGCCTACCGTGCCGTCTCGCTGCTGCTGCGCCGCCCGCCGGGCCGTGAGGCCTACCCGGGCGACGTCTTCTACCTGCACTCCCGGCTGCTGGAGCGCTGCGCCAAGCTCTCCGACGACATGGGCAAGGGCTCGATGACGGGGCTGCCGATCGTCGAGACCAAGGCGAACGACGTCTCGGCGTTCATCCCGACCAACGTCATCTCCATCACCGACGGCCAGTGCTTCCTGGAGTCCGACCTGTTCAACGCGGGCCAGCGCCCGGCGCTGAACGTCGGTATCTCCGTCTCCCGCGTCGGTGGCAAGGCCCAGCACAAGGCGATCCGGCAGATCACCGGCTCGCTCCGGGTGGACCTGGCCCAGTACCGCGAGCTGGAGGCGTTCGCCGCCTTCGGCTCCGACCTGGACGACGCCTCCAAGGGCGCGCTGGAGCGCGGCAAGCGGATGGTCGAGCTGCTCAAGCAGTCGCAGTACGCGCCGTTCTCCACCGAGGACCAGGTCGTCTCCGTCTGGTCCGGCACCAACGGCAAGATGGACGACGTGCCGGTCGAGGACATCCGGCGCTTCGAGCGCGAGCTGCTGGACTACATGCACCGCGAGGAGCAGCCCCTGCTGACCAGCATCCGCGAGGGCGCCAAGATGTCGGACGACACCATCCAGATGCTGGGTGACGCGGTCGACAAGTTCAAGACGCAGTTCGAGACCTCGGACGGCAAGCTGCTGGGCGAGGGCTGAGCATGGGTGCCCAGCTCAGGGTCTACAAGCGGCGGATCAAATCCGTCACTGCGACCAAGAAGATCACGCGTGCGATGGAGATGATCGCGGCCTCCCGCATCATCAAGGCGCAGCGCAAGGTGACGGCGTCGGAGCCGTACGCGAAGGAGCTGACCCACGCGGTCACCGCCGTCGCGCAGGGTTCCGACACCAAGCACGCCCTGCTGACCGAGGCCGAGCAGCCCAAGCGGGCCGCGGTCCTGCTCATCACGAGTGACCGCGGCCTGGCGGGCGGCTACAACTCCAACGCCATCAAGGCAGCCGAAGAGCTCAACGCACGGCTGGCCGCCGAGGGCAAGGAGATCGAGAGCTACATCGTCGGCTCCAAGGGCGTCGCCTACTACAGCTTCCGCGACCGGGCCGTCAAGGAGTCGTTCACCGGCTTCACCGACAACCCGAGCTACGCCGACGCGAAGGCCGTCGCCGCACCGCTGATCGAGGCGGTGCAGCGGGAGACCGCCGAGGGCGGCGTGGACGAGCTGCACATCGTCTACACCGAGTTCGTCTCGATGATGACGCAGACCGCGGTCGACGCCCGGATGCTGCCGCTCTCCTTCGCGGGGGGCGTCGAGTCCACCGACGAGGGCGAGGGCGCCGCCAAGGGCGGAACCGCGATCATGCCGCTCTACGACTTCGAACCGTCGGCCGAGGACGTCCTGGACGCGCTGCTGCCGCGGTACGTCGAGTCGCGGGTCTACAACGCCCTGCTGCAGGCGGCTGCCTCCAAGCACGCCGCCACGCGCCGGGCGATGAAGTCCGCGACCGACAATGCCGAAGATCTCATCAAGTCGCTGACACGGCTTGCCAACGCGGCCCGCCAGGCCGACATCACCCAGGAAATCAGCGAGATCGTCGGTGGGGCGAGCGCGCTGGCTGACGCTAACGCGGGGAGTGACCGCTAACCATGACCACCACAGTTGAGACGGCCGCTGCGACGGGCCGCGTAGCCCGGGTCATCGGCCCGGTCGTCGACGTGGAATTCCCCGTCGACGCCATGCCCGACATCTACAACGCCCTGACGGTCGACGTCCTCGACCCGTCCGAGGAGGGCAAGCGCAAGACGCTGACCCTCGAGGTCGCCCAGCACCTGGGTGAGGGCGTGGTCCGCGCCATCGCCATGGAGCCGACCGACGGCCTGGTCCGCCAGGCCCCGGTGACCAACACCGGCACCGGTCTGACCGTGCCGGTCGGCGACGTCACCAAGGGCCGGGTGTTCAACACCCTCGGCAAGATCCTGAACGAGCCGGAGGCCGAGTCGGAGGTCACCGAGCGGTGGGCGATCCACCGCCAGGCCCCCAGCTTCGACCAGCTCGAGTCCAAGACCGAGATGTTCGAGACCGGTCTGAAGGTCGTCGACCTGCTGACCCCGTACGTCAAGGGCGGCAAGATCGGTCTGTTCGGCGGCGCGGGCGTCGGCAAGACCGTCCTCATCCAGGAAATGATCATGCGTGTGGCCAAGCTGCACGAGGGCGTTTCCGTGTTCGCCGGCGTCGGCGAGCGCACCCGTGAGGGCAACGACCTCATCGAGGAGATGGCCGAGTCCGGCGTGCTCCCGCAGACCGCGCTGGTCTTCGGCCAGATGGACGAGCCCCCGGGGACCCGCCTGCGGGTCGCGCTGGCCGGTCTGACCATGGCGGAGTACTTCCGCGATGTGCAGAAGCAGGACGTGCTGTTCTTCATCGACAACATCTTCCGCTTCACCCAGGCCGGTTCCGAGGTCTCCACCCTGCTGGGCCGGATGCCCTCCGCGGTGGGCTACCAGCCGAACCTGGCGGACGAGATGGGTGTGCTCCAGGAGCGCATCACCTCGACCCGCGGCCACTCCATCACCTCGATGCAGGCGATCTACGTGCCCGCGGACGACCTCACCGACCCGGCTCCGGCGACGACCTTCGCGCACCTGGACGCCACCACGGTGCTCTCGCGTCCGATCTCGGAGAAGGGCATCTACCCGGCGGTGGACCCGCTGGACTCCACCTCCCGGATCCTGGACCCGCGCTTCGTCTCGCAGGACCACTACGACTGCGCCGAGCGCGTCAAGGGGATCCTGCAGAAGTACAAGGACCTGCAGGACATCATCTCCATCCTCGGCATCGACGAGCTGTCCGAGGAGGACAAGCTCACGGTGTCCCGCGCCCGCCGGATCGAGCGCTTCCTGTCGCAGAACACCCACGCGGCGAAGCAGTTCACCGGTCTCGACGGATCGGACGTCCCGCTGGACGAGTCGATCGCGGCCTTCAACGCGATCGCCGACGGTGAGTACGACCACTTCCCCGAGCAGGCGTTCTTCATGTGTGGTGGCCTGGAGGACCTCAAGGCCAAGGCGAAGGAGCTCGGCGTCTCCTGACGCCGGGCCCCGGCACCACGGCGCATCCAGGTGCCCCCGCGCGCGGTCGCGAGCGACCGGGTCCGGGATGTGCGCCGGTCGTGCTCCGCGGCGGGGGCGGGTGGAGTACCCGCCCCCGCGCCGCACCCCGTATCCTTTTCCCATCCCAGTCTGAGGAGCCACAGTGGCTGAGCTGCACGTCGAGTTGGTCGCGGCCGACCGCAAGGTCTGGTCCGGCGAGGCCAGCCTGGTCGTCGCGCGTACCTCCTCGGGTGATATCGGCGTCATGCCCGGCCACCAGCCGCTGCTCGGTGTGCTGGAGTCCGGCCCGGTCACCATCCGTACGACGGGCGAGAGCGGCAACGGCACCGTCGTCGCCGCGGTGCACGGCGGGTTCATCTCCTTCGCCGACAACCAGCTCTCGCTGCTCGCCGAGGTCGCCGAGCTGACCGACGAGATCGACGTCGAGCGGGCGGAGCGTGCGCTGGAGGACGCGAAGTCCCAGGCGGACGCCGACGCCGAGAAGCGCGCCGATGTCCGGCTGCGGTCGGTGACGGCCGCACGCTGACGTCAGTCGCGTCACATTCGGCGCACGACGACCCTCAGCCGCGGGCGGTCCCGGAATTTCCCGGGTCCGCCCGCGGCTGAAGCCATACCGCAGGGTTTGAGAGACTTGTCGCGCGGCAGGTCCCGAAGAGAGCGAGGAGGTCGGAGACGATGGCCCTTGCTCTGCTGCTGTGCGGCGTGGTCGTCCTGCTGGTGGTGGCGGGACTCCTCGCCTTCGGCGTACGCCGGCGGCTCATCCAGCGGTCCGGCGGAACGTTCGACTGCAATCTGCGCTGGGCGGTCTCCGAGGGAGAGGCCGACGATCCCAAAGGAAAAGGCTGGGCGTACGGGATCGCCCGCTACAACGGAGACCGGATCGAATGGTTCCGCATCTTCTCCTATGCCCCCAGGCCCCGCCGCCATCTGGTGCGCGGGGCCATCGACGTTCTGGAGCGGCGCTCCCCGCTGGGCGAGGAGGAGCAGGCGCTGCTCTCCGACGCGGTGGTGCTGGCCTGCGCCGTCGGCCCCGACCGGGTGCGGGTCGAGCTCGCCCTGAGCGAGGACGCGCTCACCGGCTTCCTCGCCTGGCTGGAGGCGGCACCTCCCGGCCAGCGGGTGAACGTGGCCTGACCCCGGTCGTACGGCCGCGCCGGGCGCACACGCCCCGGCCCCCGATCCGGGCCGGAGGTCCGCCGGGATCGCCGCGGCTACTCTGCCCCGACACCCCACTCCTGGGCGCGTACGGCGGCCTGGGTGCGGCTGCGCAGCTCCAGCTTGGCGAGCAGCCTGCTCACATGGGTCTTGACGGTGCCCTCCGCCATGGTGAGGCGGTCGGCGATCTCGGCGTTGGACAGGCCCCCGCCCAGGCAGCCGAGCACCTCCCGCTCCCGGCGGGTGAGTTCGGCCAGCCCGGGCGGCGGTGCGGCCGGTGCGCCGGAGGCGCGGGTGCTGCCCGGCGCCGCGGAGCCGGCGAACTCGGCGATCAGCCTCCGGGTCACGGCAGGTGCGATCATGCCCTCGCCGCGTGCGACCGTGCGCACCGCCGCCACCACCTCCGCCGCCTCGCTGTCCTTGAGCAGGAACCCGGCGGCGCCCGCGCGCAGCGCCCCGAAGACGTAGGAGTCCAGGTCGAAGGTGGTGAGCACCAGAACGTCGGCGAGCCGGTCGCCGGTGATCTGCCCGGTGGCCGTCACCCCGTCCAGGCGCGGCATCTGGATGTCCATCAGCACCACGTCCGGGGCCAGCTCCCGGGCCAGCCGGACGGCCTCCTCGCCGTCCCCCGCCTCACCGACGACATCGATTCCGGCGGCGTTGCGGAGGATGAGCACGAGCCCCGCGCGTACGGCCTGCTGATCCTCGGCGATCAGTACGCGGATGGTCCGTTCAGCGGTCACGCTCCGCCTCCCTCTGCTCGTGCTTCTCGGATGTCCTGTGCTTCCCGGGCCGGCGTGCGGCGCCGGAGCCGTCGACGCCGGAGCCGTCGGTGGCCGGTTCCGCCTCGTGCGGGGCGGGCAGCACCGCGTGCACCTGCCAGATCCGTTCCCCTCCCGCGCCGTCCTCGGGCCCCGCGGTCAGCTCGCCCGCCAACAGTTCGACCCGCTCCCGCATCCCGACCAGGCCCGCGCCCGCGCCGGGTGCGCGCGGGGCGCCGTCGTCCACCGGAGTGTCGCCCAGCGGACTGCGGACACGGATGCCGAGGGTGTCCGGGCGGGCCGCGTCCCGGTCGAGTGCCACGGTGACGGCGCCGGGGGCCGCGTGCTTCAGCGCGTTGGTGACGGCCTCCTGGACGACGCGGTAGGCGGCCAGCTCCACGGGGGCCGGAAGGCGCTCGCCGCGGGGCCGGTGGTCGGCCAGGGCGAAGGTGCGGCCGTCGCCCGCCATGGCCCGGGCCCGCCGCAGCAGCGCCTCCAGCCCCTCCAACGAGGGCGTCGCCGTCGGCTCCTCGGGACCGTCCGCGTTGCGCAGCAGCCCGATGAGGCGGCGCATCTCGGCAAGGCCCTGCACGCTGTTCTCCCGGATGACGCCCAGTGCGTCCCGGGTGGCGCCGCCGGCGCCCGCCTCCGGGAAGGAGAGCGCCGCCGTGGAGTGGATGGCGATGGCCGAGAGGTGGTTGGCGACGACGTCGTGCAGTTCCCGGGCCATCCGGGCGCGTTCGGCGCCGACCGCCTGCTTGCGGTCCAGCTCCGCCAGCAGTGCGGTCTGCTCCGCCCGCAGCCGCTCGGCGGCCGCCTTGTCGCGGTGGTTGCGGATCATCTCGCCCGAGGTGGTGGGCACCACGAGGATCCCGACGCAGGCCGCTCCGACCAGCAGCATCTCCGCGTCCCGGAACACGATCAGCAATCCGGCCGAGACCAGCACGCTGACCACGACCGAGGTCCGCAGCACCAGGCGGGAGAGCCGGGCCGAGCCATAGAGCACCGCGGCGTAGAGGACATCGGTGAACAGCACCATGGTCGCCAGCAGCGACCCCACCGTCAGGTCGGCGACCTCGGCGACCGTGCCCAGCAGCAGCGGGTACGGCTGCCCGAACCGCCGGGACAGCGTGGCCAGGCACATCGCGGCGAGCGGCAGCAGGACCAGCCAGCGCGGGCCGGTCTGCCACAGCGGTCGGCTGTTCAGCTCGAACGCCCACAGCAACAGCCCCCCGGCGGCACCGGCGGCCGCGACCAGCACGTCGTCCCGGTGCGGGCGGGGGACGCGCGGGGTACGAGCGGCCCGGGGTATGGCTGCGGCGGCGATCACGACTCCAACAGGTCACGGCCCTCCGGGAGGGAGAGCGTCCCTTCCGCAGGGCGAGCATCCCTCCCACCGAGGGGAGAGCACCCTTCCGGGTGTCCGTCCGGCGCGACGGTGCGGCTGCCGGGCTCGCGGTTCCGGACCCCGGCCGGTGGGACCCTTCCGGACTTCCCGGTGGGACTCTTCCGGATTCCGTCCCCCTGCGGGCTCAGCCTATCCGGGTCCGCTCCGGCGGCCCTCGTCCGCCGGAGTGAACAACCGGAGGCCGGGGACTGCATCGAAAGATGCAGTCCTGGGCGCCCCGAATCGTCGTGCGCGACGACGCCGCGGGCGGCTACCGGCGCCACAGTGGTGAGGCGTGTCCGGACCGTCCCCCGCCGTGTACCGGGGGACCGGCGGCCGGTCGCGCCGCCGTCGCATTCCCCTCGCCCAAGGTCCGTGTCGAGAAAGGCTCCGCCTGTGATCGTGACTCTGATCGTCATCTGCGAGGTGGCCTTCTGGGTGCTGCTCGCCCTGGGCCTCGCCCTGCGCTATCTCGCGAAGCTGCCCCGTGCCGGTGCCGCCGTGCTGCTGTGCGAACCGCTGCTGGAGGTCGTGCTGCTGCTCGTCACCGCGGTCGACCTGCGCAACGGTGCGGAGCCGGACTGGAAGCACGGGCTGGCCGCCGTGTACATCGGGTTCACCGCCACCCACGGCCACTACATGGTCAGGTGGGCGGACGGCCACGCGGCGCACCTGCTCGGCAAGGGGCGGCGCCCGGCCAAGCCGCCCCGCCATGGCATGGCGCACACCGTGCACGAGTGGAAGATGTGCGGGCGTGCCATCGGCGGCGCCGCCATCGCCGCCGTCCTGTTGCAGGCTGCGATCTGGTATGTCGACGACGCGTCGCAGGCGGCGCCGCTGCGCGAGTGGCAGAGCCGGATGGGTGTGGTGGCCGGCATCAGCCTGCTGATCGCGGTCAGCTACACGATCTGGCCCAGGCGGCCGAAGCGTGCGGACGGACACGAGCACGGATACGGGCAGTGGGCCGAGCGGTTGGAGTGCTCCGGGCCGCCCCGGCCGGCGCGCGGGCCAGGTCACGCGGAGTCCGGGTCCGAGCCCCGGCCCGCGCAGTCCGATGCCGGGCCCGGACGCACGGAGCGGGAGTCCGAAGCGAGGCCCTCGTCGGCCGCCCATCGGCATCCCGAGGGGCGGGCGGACCCGTCGGCCGCGCGGGTCCGGGAGTAACCGCCGACCGCGGGTCTTCGCCGCTCGGAGGCTCACCCGTGCCGCGGCGCAGGGCGCCGCGAGCGCGTCAGGCGTCGGGGTCGCGGCCGGGGACGTCCTTGGAGTCGGGCTTCTCCAGGGCCTTCAGGGTGGCGCGGGTGTCGGTCTTCAGCCACTCGGTGACCGTGTCGGCGGACGGCGGGTCGGTGTCCTCGTCGATGCCGCCGCCGAACCAGCTCCAGCGCATCTCGTAGGTCATCCACCCCGCGCGCACGGTCAGCTTGAGGCTGCCCAGGCTGCTGCCCCGCTCTTCCTTGATCAGGTACGCCTCGTCGCCGAAGCCGTCCACGGAGGAGACCTCGTACTTGTACGTACGGGACTTCTGGTCCTCCCACACTTGCTGCTCGGAGGCGAACTCCCCGGTGGGATCGGACTTCTTGTGCCACTCCACGGTGGTGCTCACGTACGTGGTGGGCGGCGTGCTGGACGTCTCGCCCTTCTTGGTCATCGTGCGGCTGCACTGGCTGATGTCGTACCCCTTCTGGCGGGAGGAGTAGCCGTCGGGGTAGTCCGAGGAGGTGTCCTTGAGTTCGTAGTCCTCCTTGAACGAGGCGAGTTCCGCGGTCTCGCACATGTCGTGGTGGAAGCGGTAGCCGCGGAAGTCGGCGGTGTCCTTCTCCAGCGCCCCGGTCGCCATCAGCGTCGCCGCCCAGGTGACCGAGGCGACCACCACCCCGCCCAGCGCCCACAGCCAGCGTGGCCCGCCGCCGCGTCCCTGCCCCGTCGGGGGCTGCCCGGGCGGACCGGGCGGCTGCGCGTACGGGTTGAACTGGTACGCGGGTGTCCCGATGGATGTGGGCTGCTGTGAGAACGGCTGCTGCGGCTGTGCCCCCGGTATGGCCATGCACGCACAGTACCCGGTTCCCCTCGGCGGCAGACCGCTGGCTACAGGTCTGTGACCTGCGGAAGCCGGGCGGTGAACGCCTCCAGGACGGCGAGGCTGCCGTCGGTGCCGGTGTGCAGATGACCGGCCATCCCCAGCGCCCGGGCGGCCTCGACGTTCTCCGCGACGTCGTCGACGAACAGCGCGTCCTCGGCGGCGGCGCCGAGCAGGTCCAGGGTGTGGGTGTAGATGCGCGGATCGGGTTTGGCGACGCCCACCTCGCAGGAGAGCACGACCGCGTCGGCGACCGGCAGGTGCGGGGCGAGGTTCACGCGGGCGTCCGGCCAGGCGTTGCTGACGAACGCCGTACGCGCGCGGCCCCGCAGCGCGGCCACCGCGCCCAGCAGTGCCGTGTCCCACGCCGGGTCGCCGGCCAGATCGTGGCGCAGTTCGGCCACGGCTGCCGCGTCCAGGCCGAGCCGCTCGCGGACGACGGACCACCACGCGGCGCCGCTCATCCGCCCCACGAGCACCTCGGTGTCGTTGCCCGCGTAGACGGCCGTGACGATGTCCCGCTCGGAGCGGCCCAGCCGCGCCGCCCACTTCTCGGCGGCGGCCGGCAACTTGTCGGCCACCAGCACCCCGCCCAGATCCATCAGCAGTGCGGGCCGTCCCCGCGCGGGCCGGGCGCCGGGTGCGTTCACCGCTCGCCGCCCGGCACCCACAGCACGTCGCCGACCGGCTTGTTGGCCGTCCGGGCCAGGATGAACAGCAGGTCGGACAGCCGGTTGAGGTAGGTCGCCGGAAGCGGGTTCATCGTCTCGCCGTGCTCCTCCATGGCCGCCCAGGTGGAGCGCTCCGCCCGCCGTACGACGGTGCACGCCTGGTGCAGCAGCGCCGCGCCCGGGGTGCCGCCCGGAAGGATGAACGAGCGGAGTTTCTCCAGCTCCTCCAGGAAGCGGTCGCAGTCGGCTTCCAGCTTGTCGATGTAGGTCTGCTCGACTCGCAGCGGTGGGAACTCGGGGTCGTCCACGACGGGCGTGGACAGGTCGGCGCCGACGTCGAACAGGTCGTTCTGCACCCGCAGCAGGACGCTGCGGACCGGCTCGTCCAGTCCGCCCATGGCCAGCGCGACGCCGATCGCGGCGTTCGCCTCGTTGGCGTCGGCGTACGCCGCGATCCGGGTGTCGGTCTTGGCGGTGCGGCTCATGTCGCCGAGCGCCGTCGTGCCCTTGTCGCCGGTCCGGGTGTAGATCCGCGTGAGGTTAACCATGCAGCGAGCGTAGCCCGCACCCGCCGCCGGGGAAGGGCGCCGCCGGGGGAGTCCGGGGAGTCCCTAGGCGCCCGCTCTGCGGAACACCCGGGTGCCCAGCGCCAGCGCGGCGGCGGCCAGTGCCACGGCCACCGCCGTGCCGAGGGCCAGGGTGCCGTCCGCGTAGTCCCCGGTGTAGGCGTCGCGCACGGCCTCGACGACGTACCGGAACGGTACGCAGCGCGAGACCGCGTCCAGCCAGCCCGGCGCCAGCGTCATCGGCAGCAGGACACCGGAGAGCAGCATCGCGGGCATGTTCAGGGAGTTGATCACCGGTGCGAACTCCTGCGGGGTGCTGACCCGCATCGCCAGCGCGTAGGACAGTGCGGCGAGGGCCGCGGCGAGCAGGCCGACCAGGGCGAAGCCGAGCAGGATCCCGGTCAGCGGCGCGCGCAGTCCCATCGCGACGCCGGCCAGGACGAGCAGGGCCGATTGCACAGACAGCTGGAGGACGTCGCGCACGAGTCGGCCCAGCAGCAGCGCGAGCCTGCTCACCGGGGTGACCCGCATCCTCTCGACCACGCCGTGGTGCTTCTCCATCAGGAGGGTGAATCCGGCGAAGGCCGAGGAGAAGAGGCTGAGCTGGACGAGGAGTCCCGGCACCAGGGTCTGCCAGGAGTCGCCGTCCCCGCCGATGCTCAGGTCCTCCAGCAGGGGGCCGAAGAACAGCAGGAAGAGCAGGGGTTGGAGGAGGCCGAAGAGCAGTCCGAGCTTCGATGCGGCCGTCTGCCGGAGGCAGCGGCCGGCGATGATCCGGGTGTCGGTCAGCAGGTGGTGCACAGCGGGGTGGTCCGTTCTCTGCGGAGGCGGTCGGGGAGCGTCAGACGGCGACGGGGGCCTGTTCCTCGCGCGGCACGGGCCGCCCGGTGACGGCGAGGAAGGCGTCCTGCAGCCCGGCCTCGGCCGAGCCGCCGTAGGTGCGCCGCAGCTCCGCGGAGCTGCCCTGGGCCGCGATCCGCCCCTCGGCCACGATCACCAGCCGGTCGGCGAGTGCGTCGGCCTCGTCCAGGTAGTGCGTGGTCAGGAAGACGGTGACGCCGCGTTCGTCGCGCAGCCGCCGCACCAGCCGCCACACCTCGGCGCGGCTGCCGGGGTCGAGTCCGGTCGTGGGTTCGTCGAGGAAGATCAGCTCCGGGTCGTGGGTGAGGGCCATGGCGATGTCGAGCCGGCGCCGCTGCCCGCCGGAGAGCGCGCCGCAGGGGCGGTCGAGCAGACCGGTCAGGTCGAGGTCCGCCGCCAGCTCCCGGGTGCGGCGGTCGGCTGCGCTGCCGGCCAGCCGGTAGAGCCTGGCCTGGGTGGTCAGTTCCTCGCGGACGCGCACGGCGGGGTCGGTGCCGCCGGACTGTGCCACGTATCCGATGCGCCGCCGTACCCCGCGGGGATCCGTCCGCAGGTCGTGCCCGGCGACGGTCGCCGTGCCGGAGCTGGGCGGCAGCAGCGTGGTGAGCATCCGGAGCGTGGTGGTCTTGCCCGCTCCGTTGGGGCCGAGGAAGCCGAGGATCTCGCCCTGCTCGACGGTGAGGTCGATGCCGCGGACGGCTTCGACGGTGCGGGGCGTGCGGGGCGTGCGGAATGGGCGGGACGTGCGGGGTGCACGAGACATGGCGGACTTGATACGGAACATCCGGGTCAGCCCGGAAGTCCGGATGGCTGCTGGCATGGCACCCAGAAAAACAGAGTGACTTAAAATTTGCAATCCCTCCAAAATTTCACCGCCACCATGCCCGGCCTACGATGGAGCCATGACCAGCACCGCACCTCAGGAGGGCCGCAGGGAACGGAAGAAGCGCGAGACCCGGCTGCGGATCTCCGACATCGCCACGGGACTCTTCCTCGACCGCGGCTTCGACGCCGTGACCATCGCCGAGATCGCGGAGGCCGCGGACGTCTCGGTGAACACGGTCTACAACTACTTCCCGACCAAGGAGGACCTCTTCTTCGACCGCGCCGAGGAGGTGATCGACCGCCCCTCCCGGTTCGTGCGCGAGCGGCTGCCGGGCCAGTCGGCTGCGGACGCGGTGCTGGGCAGGCTGCGCGCCGAGATCGAGGACCGCAGCGTCTACGCCGGGGTGATGGAGGGCTATGACGCCTTCATGCGCTGCATCCACGGGGCGCCCTCCCTGCTGGCCCGGATGATGCTCATGCAGTACCGGACGGCCGAGCGGCTCACCGAGACCCTCGCCGAGGAGACCGGCGACGACCCCGAGGACCCCATGCCCCAGTTGGTCGCGGGCGAGCTCGTCCACATCTCCAACCAGCTCTTCCGGGGCGCGACCCGGGCGATCGCCGCCGGGATGTCACCCGAACGGGCGGCGCTCGCCGCCCTCGGGAAGCTCGACACCTACGAGGGGCTCGTCTCCGAGCGCTTCCTCAAGTACGCGGTGCGGCCCGGCTGATGGGACCGGCGGCGGGCTGCGGCGCGCGGGGTGTGACGTCCGCCATGTGAGACGTGATACGTGTCTCTTCGTCTCCCACGCCCCGCCGGGAGACGCTAATGTCCGCCCAACGAACGGTCATTCACAAGGCGCCGGGCACGCCGCCGCAGCGGGCGTGCGGGCCGGCGCGACGAAGTGAGGGTGAAGAACGTGGCGAAGAAGCTCGCCGTCATCGGAGCCGGACTCATGGGTTCCGGAATCGCACAGGTCTCCGCTCAGGCGGGCTGGGACGTGACGCTCCGCGATGTGACGGACGAGGCGCTCGCCCGCGGCAGGGACGGGATCGAGGCGTCGTACGACAAGTTCGTCTCCAAAGGCCGGCTCGACGCGGCGGACGCGGAGGCCGCCCTCGGCCGCATCACCACCACCACGGACCTGGAGGCGGTGTCCGAGGCGGATGTCGTCGTCGAGGCCGTCTTCGAGCGGATCGAGGTCAAGCGAGAGATCTTCGCGGCCGTCGACAAGCTCGCTCGCGACGAGGCCGTCCTCGCCTCCAACACCTCCGCCATCCCGATCACCAAGATCGCGGCGGCCACCGCCCGGCCGGAGCGGGTCGTGGGCACGCACTTCTTCTCGCCCGTGCCCATGATGGCGCTGTGCGAGCTGGTCCGCGGCCTCAAGACGAGCGACGAAACCCTGGCCACCGCACGGGAGTTCGCCGAGTCGGTCGGCAAGACCTGCGTCGTCGTCAACCGGGATGTCGCAGGCTTCGTCACCACCCGCCTGATCTCGGCGCTCGTGGTGGAGGCCGCGAAGCTCTACGAGTCCGGCGTCGCCTCGGCCGAGGACATCGACACCGCCTGCCGGCTCGGCTTCGGCCACGCCATGGGCCCGCTGGCGACCGCCGACCTGACCGGCGTGGACATCCTTCTGCACGCCACGGAGAACATCCACACCGAGTCCCAGGACGGCAAGTTCGCCCCGCCCGAGCTGATGCGCCGCATGGTCGACGCCGGGGACCTGGGCCGCAAGGCCGGGCAGGGCTTCTACCAGCACTGACCCCGGGGCCGGTGCGGTGCGGGGCGGCGCCGATCCGCCCCTCGGCCGTACCGGCACCCCGCCGCGCGCGGCCCGGCCTGGAGCGGCGCGCACGGCCGCGCCGGAGCGGGGAGGCCGGGCCGGACGGCGGCCGGATCGTCGCCCGGGGCACCCGTGGGGGTGAAACTCGGTATCGGTCCGGAAACGGACGGCAACTCCGCCGCTGTGGCACCAGTCATCCGCAGTGGGACTGCACCAGCATGAGGAACCACGCCACGGACACCACGCCGGGAGCACATATGCATATCAGGGGCGACCACGCCGAGCTGGTCGTCGGAGGTCGTCTCGACGTCCGCAGCGCGGCGGACGCCCGTACGGTCCTGCACGCAGCCGTCGACTCGGGCGACGGCGACCTCGTGCTGGACCTCGCCGAGCTCGACTCGTGGGACGCCACGGGGCTCGGGGTCATCATGGGCGCACACCGCCGCGCGGGACGCTGCGGCCGCAGACTCGTCCTGCGCAAGGTGCCCCCGCAGATGCGGCGCCTGCTGGTGGCCACCCGGCTGCACCGGATCCTGGCCATCGAGACCGCCGCGCCGGGCGCCTCCCCGGCCGTCGGATCCCGCCCCGGGCAGCCCGGTATCCTGGCGAAGCCATGACAGCCGGGCCGGTACCGCCCTCACGCGCCGTCGCTTCCTGGACAATGGGGGCCGTGCGCCGGACCGGCCCCTCCCGGTCGGCCGATCGCGCCACCTGCTCTTGGGAGACATGACGATGGAACGGCACGGCAGCGACCGTCCCGCACACGGCGACGAGCAACCGTCCACCAGCGGTGGGACCAGCGGCGAACAGGTCCGGGCCGTCCGGCTCGTCGCCGACCGGTACCTCGTGACGGTCAACCCGGTCGACGGCAGCGAGGTGGAACCCCGCCCGCCCGGCACCGAGCACGAGGCCCCCCGCAAGCGCGCCCTCCGGGACCGTCCGGTCCAGGAGGCCACCGTCGCCGCTGCGCTGCCCCCTGGCAGCCTCCTGGAGCGCGACGAGGAGCGCGAGAGGCTCTCCCGGCTGCTCTCCCGCGGCCGCTCGGTCCGGCTCACCGGACCCGCCGGATCCGGGCGCACCGTCCTCCTCGACGCCGTCGCCGAGGACGTCGACACCCTGGCCCCCGACGGAGTGGTCCGGCTCAACGGGTACCGTCGCACCCCCAGCGATCTGCTGTACGACCTGTTCGCCGCGGTCCACAGCGCCCCCCAGCACCGCCCGGGGAAGGCCGAGCTGGACAGCGCGCTGGGCCGGATCGGCGCCGTCGTGCTCGTCGACGACCTGGAGTTCGGCGGCGCGGCGCTCGACGAGATGCTGCGGGCCACCCCCGAATGCGCCTTCCTGTTCACCGCCACGCCCGAGGTACCCGCGCCCGCTCCCGGCTCCGGCCTCGAAGAGGTGTTCCTGCCCGGACTCAGCCGCACCGCCTGCCTGGAGCTGCTGGAGCGGGCCGTGCACCGCCAGGCCACCGACGGTGAGGCCGACTGGGCCGCCGACCTGTGGTTCGGCTCCGAGGGGCTGCCGCTCCGCTTCGTCCAGGCCGGCGCGCTGCTGCGGCTGCAGGGCAGCGAGAGCGTCGTCGCCGATCTGCCGGACGACGTGGCACTCGCCCCCCTGCTGGCCGCGGCCCTCTCCGAGCCGGGCCGCGAGACGCTGCGGCTCGCCCTCGCGCTCGGCGGAGAGCTGCCGCACGCCGAACACCTGCCGGCCCTGGTCGGCGATCCACAGGCCGCGGACTGCCAGGACGAACTGCTGGCCGCCGGACTGCTCAGCCCGGCGGGCGACCACTTCAAGCTCGCCGCGGGCTGCGCCGCCGAGCTGACCGAGGCCGGACACGCCGAGACGGCCACCCCCTACGCCCTCACCGCCGCTCAGCACTACAGCTGGTGGGCCGGGCAGACCACCGTCAACGCGGACCGCGTCGCGCTGGAGGCCGACCCGCTGCTCGCCGCCGTGCGCGGCGCACAGCGCACGGGCAGCGCCAGCGCCGCCGTACTGCTCGCCCGCACCGCGGCGCCGGTGCTGGCCGCGGCGATGCGCTGGAGCGCCTGGGAGCGGGTGCTGCGCGCCGGCCAGGAGGCGGCACGGGCCTCCGGGGAGGTCGCCGAGGAAGCCTATTTCCACCACGAGCTGGGCGTGCTGGCCCTGGCCGCGGGCAACGCCGAGCGGGCCCGCTCCGAACTGGAGACGGCGCTGGGGCTGCGCGGCACGCTGGCCGAGCAGCGGGGGACGGTCGCGGGCCGCAGGGCCCTCGCACTGGTCACCGACCAGCTCTCCGCCCCGGCCGGTGCGCCGGCGCCGGGCACAGCGCGGGCCGCCGCGGACGCCACCACCACTCCGGTGCTCTCGACCGCCGCCGCCCAGCAGCAGCCGGGCGCGACACTCGTCTCCCCCTCGGACGGCGCGCAGGACGCGGCACCCCCGGTCGGCGGCACCGCCTCCGCGAGCGGCCGGCACGGCACCGCGCGCGGCTGGCGCGCCTTCACGAGCAGCAAGCGGAACCTGGCGGCGGCCGGTGCCGGCGCCCTGCTGGCGGCCGTGCTCGGCACCGTCGTCACTCTGGGCACCGTCTCCGACGAGAGCCCGCCGGACTCCGTGCAGCCGGACTCGGCGACCTCGCAGGACGACGAGGACAACGCCCCCGGCGACGCTGCGCCCGGAGACGGCGGCCGGAGCGGGCAGCCGGACCAGCGGCCCGTCGCGGGCCGGCCCTCGCCGGGCACGGACAGTCCTGCCTCCTCGCGGGAGGCCGGGAAACCGGGGGAGGAGCCCAGCTCCTCCAAGAGCTCCTCCGAAGCTCCCGACGACCCCGGCAGCCCGCACGAGCCGCCGTCCTCGCCGGACGATCCGCCGTCCTCGCACCGGCCCCCGTCCTCCTCGCCGGAGGACCCGCCCACTTCCGAGGACCCCTCGCCCACCCCCAGCGACGACCCGACCTCCGAGGACCCGCCGAAGACGCCCTCCGGCGGCGCGGACAACACCACCACCCAGACCGGTGGCGAACCGGAGCGGTCGCCCAGCGGCAGTGCGGATGCGAGCGCGCCCGAGCCCTCGGCGTCCTGACGCGCCGTACGGGCGCCCCGCACGGGCCGCCCGGCGGGTACCGCTCGCGCCCCGGGTGCGGGTGCCGGAAACCGGCTGCGGGCGCGTCGCCGGGCTCACCGGCCGCCCTCGACGGCCGGTGAGCCCCCCGAGGCCGGTGAGCGCCGCGGTGTGGGCTCAGAACAGCCGGAGTTTGTCGTCCTCGATGCCGCGCAGACCGTCGTAGTCGAGGGTGACGCAGGAGATGCCGCGGTCCGCGGCCAGCACCCTGGCCTGGGGCTTGATCTCCTGTGCTGCGAAGACGCCCTTGACGGGGGCGAGGTGGGGATCGCGGTTGAGCAGCTCCAGATAACGGGTGAGCTGTTCCACGCCGTCGATCTCCCCGCGGCGCTTGATCTCCACGGCGACCGTCGTCCCGTCGCTGTCGCGGCCCAGGATGTCGACGGGGCCGATCGCGGTGGGGAACTCACGGCGGATCAGGGACCAGCCCTCGCCCAGCGTCTCCATGCGGTCGGCGAGGAGCTCCTGGAGGTGCGCTTCCACGCCATCCTTGATCAGCCCCGGATCGGTGCCCAGTTCGTGGGAGGAGTCGTGCAGTATCTCCTCCATCGTGATGATCAGTTTCTCGCCCGCCTTGTTCTCCACCGTCCAGCGCTGGTCGTCCCCCTCTTTCAGGGTGCACGGGGGAGACATCCAGTTGAGGGGCTTGTACGCCCGGTCGTCGGCATGGACGGACACCGAGCCGTCCGCCTTGACCAGGATCAGCCTGGGTGCGGCGGGCAGATGCGCGGTGAGCCTGCCGGCGTAGTCGACCGAGCAGCGGGCGATGACGAGACGCATGGTCGGTCACGCTACTCGACCGCCGCCACCGCGCGCGATTCGCCCCCGGATGAGGTGTTCGGCAGTGGCGCGAGTATTCCCATTCTCGTGCTGCCCTCACGTCCGGAGCCGTACGGTAAGGCTGGACGTCGCCGTGCGAGGTTGCGCGACTACACGGTGATGTCCTTTCACCCCCAAGAGACCTCGGCCCCAGGGCCCGGGTCGCGAGAGGAGAACCCCATGTCGCTCGACGTCCCACCTGCGCTTCTGGACCAGGCAGAGCGTGGCGAGGTGGATGAGGCGGCGTTCGTCGACTGCGTCCGCACTTCCCTCCCGTACGCGTGGGAGATGGTCAGTTCGCTCGTCGCGCAGTTGAAGGTGGACGGCGGGGAGTTCGCCGACAACCAGACGCCACCCCCGGACGAGCAGCACCGTGGCCAGCTGCTCCGCGCGCTGGCCAGCGACGCGATCCGCGGTGCCCTGGAGCGGCACTTCGGGGTGCGGCTCGCCTTCCAGAACTGCCACCGGGTGGCGGTCTTCCCGTTGGACACGTCGGCTGACGACCGGCTCGCCCGCTTCACCTCCATACGCGGGCAGCTCCTCAACCAGTCGCCGGAGCTGCGCGACTGCTGAGCGGCCCGCGGGGCCGCTGGGCGTCGGGCGGGTACGGCCGTGTCCGTTGCGGCGGTGGGGACCCACCGCCGCAACGCCGCTGTGCCCTGCGGCAGTCCGGCGCCGTCGGGCAACACCGTCCGGCTGCAACGTTTTTCGGCCTTTGCGGGAGGCCGCGCCAGGGATCGGATGCCGGACCGCAGCCCGGCTTCAGGCGAGCAGCGGCAGCACCTCGCCGGCCAGCCGCTGGACGTTCCGCAGGGTGCCGTCCCGCTCGCCGGTACCCTCGACCAGCAGCGCGAACCGCTCGATCCCGGTGCGCTCGGCCGTCGCCGCGAGCCGCTCGGCGCACAGCCGGGGCGAGCCCACCGCGTGCAGCTCGCACAGCAGTTCCGTGTACGCGAGCGGGTCGCGCATGGAGCGGGGGCGGCCGTCCACGGTCACATGCTGCCCCAGGCCCTCCTGCAACCAGCCGGGCATCGCCTTGGTCAGCGCCTGCCGCGCCTCCTCGCGGGAGTCGCCCACCTGCACGACCCCGGCCGACACATGCCGCCGGGCGGTGGCCGCGACCGCTTCCGGAGGATGGCCGGCCGCCAGCGCCGCAGTGCGCCACAGCCGCGTCATGTCCGCCTTGTCCGCGTCCCCGGCGTGCATGCCCAGTAGCATCGGCAGCAGCCGTTCCGCGGCCAGCCGGACGGTTCCCGGCGAGGTGCAGGCGACGACCACGCCGGGCCCGCCACCCGCACCGGTACCGGGGTGCCCGGCCGGTTCCGGGCGCGGCACCACGGCCACCTCGCGGAAGCGGTAGTGCTCGCCGTCCGCGCCCACCCGCGGCTCGCGCAGCCAGCGCAGCAGCAGGTCCAGCGCTTCCGGGAAGCCCTCCTCGAACGCGCGGGTCCCGCCGCCGAAGACCTCCAGATCCACCCACGGCCCGCCGCGCCCGACCCCGAGCGTGAAGCGCCCCTCGGAGAGCAGGTGCAGCAGCGCGGTCTGCTCCCCGAGCGCGACCGGGTGCGCGTTGGGCAGCACGCTGACCGCGGTGCCGACGCCGATCCGCCGGGTGCGTCCCAGCAGCAGCGCGGCGAGCGTCACCGCCGAGGGGCATACGCCGTACGACACGAAGTGGTGCTCGGCGAGCCAGATGTGGTCCAGCCCCGCCCGCTCGGCGGTCTCCGCGACCCCCACGGCCCTCTCCAGCGCCTCTCCCTGCTGCTGGCCCGGGAACTGCGCGCCCAGGACGAAAGCTCCAACCTGCATTCCCCACCGCTCTCATGGCTGCCCGCGGCCGGTCCGGTCCGGGCCGGGCGTTCGGCAGGACCGGACACCCCATCCAGCACTAACGGCGGCCGGGGTGCCGAAGGCACGGTCCGTAGTGCTGTTCATCGGATGAACGCCGACTCGTTCGCACCTGTGGACGGGGGCGTGCGGTCGTCGGTCCTCTGCGTAGGCTGGAAAATACCCGGCCGCCGTGCCACACGGCAGCAGAACCGCGCGTATCGCACACCGTGGCGTGACCGGCCGGGCACGCGCCCATCGCCGTCGACCCCCGAGGTGCCCCCGTGTCCCCGCGTCGTAACCGCTCCCGCAGCGGCGCCGTCAAGTCAGCCAAGGCCGCCCGCACCGGATCCGGGACCCCCGGCGGCGGGGAGCACGAGGGGCGGGAGCGGTTCGGGCTGCAGCGCACGGAGGACTGGCAGGGCGAGGAGTGGGCCGTCCGGCAGATAAGCGGGGGCGCCGCGGTCAAGCACTACCGGTGCCCCGGCTGCGACCAGGAGATCCCGCCCGGCGTCCCGCATGTGGTGGTCTGGCCCCTGGAAGGTGATGTGGCCGACCGCCGGCACTGGCACCGTGCCTGCTGGAACGCGCGGGACCGCCGGAGCGCCAGGCTCCAGCGGTCCCGCAACGCACCGCGCTACTGAACGCGGATACGCGGAGGCAGCGGGGCCCGCGCGGGGCGCCGCCGCGCGGGCCTACACGTCGCGCTTGTTGAGCAGCGCGTAAGCCGCCGCGAGGACGATCAGCGTGACGACCGCCAGGCCGCCCAGCAGCGGCCATCCGGTCGTGTCCTGGTCGTCGCTCATCGGGATCCGGTAGAGGGAGGCCAGCCCGTTGAGGGGCGAGTACTCCAGCAGCATCCTGCGGACGTCCTGCAGTGCCTCGCCCACCATGAACAGCGCCATCACCAGCGGCAGCAGCACCACACCCAGCATCGTGGTGATCGCGCCCGCCGAGTGCCGCAGCAACGCGCCCACCGCCAGCGACAGCAGCCCCAGCAGTGCCACGTAGAGCCCCGCGCCGACCGTGGCGCCCAGCCATTCGCCGCCCGAGGCGACGACCTTCCCTCCTTCGAATGACCCGCTGAAGTCCTCGGCGTTCACGTACGAGGGACGGGTCTGGTCGCCCAGCAGCGCGGAGTTGATCAGCGCGGTGAGCGTGCAGGCCAGCGTCGTGGTCACGAAGGCCAGTCCGAAGAAGACCACCGCCTTGGCCAGCAGCACCCTGCCGCGCTGCGGGCAGGCGGTGAGGGTGGTGCGGATCATGCCGGTGCCGTACTCGGAGGTGACCACGAGTACGCCGAGCGTGATCACGCAGATCTGCCCGAGCATCAGCCCGAACAGGCCCCCGGCCAGCAGCGGCTGGCCGGTGAAGTCGTCACCGCTCAGTCCCAGCGCCGTCAGGAAACCGATCCCCACGACGAGTGCGAACATCAGACTGAGCGTCCACACGGTGGAGCGGACGGTGCGGATCTTCGTCCACTCCGAGACCAGCGCGTGGCCGAGGTGAGTGCGCGCCATCGGAATGGGCGAGCTGTAGGGGGCGATTCCGTTCGGCCAGTTCGCCTGCGCCGCCTGCTGCTGCGGCGCACCCGGAGCCGCCTGGCCGTGGTGCTGCTGGATGCTCATCAGGCGTCCTCGCCTTCGTTCTTGGCGCTGTCGGCCGTGCTGCCGGGGGCGGGCGGGTTTCCGGCCGGTGGGCCGACCGGGGGCGCGGGGCTGTCGGTCGCGTACGGATTCGGGGCGCCTGGGCCGCCCGCCGGGGCCTGCGGCGCCCGCATCTGGAGCGTGCCCCCCTCGGGGGCGCGGGGCTGCGGCGGAACCGCGGGCGGCGGGCCCTGCGGCGCGGGAGTGCCGGGCTGCAGCGGGGCGCCCTGCTGCATGGGGGCGCTCTGCTGCTGCGGCGGGCCGTACGGAGCCGGCTGCGGGGCACCCTGCGGCGCCGGCGGCATCTGCGGCGCCGCGGCCATCCCCGGAACCGCTGCCGCCTGCGGCGGCACCGCTCCCGGGCCGGCCGCTCCCGGCGCTCCCATCGGCTGCTGCAGGCCGGAGCGCATGTCGGCCGTCGAGCGGTAGTCCACCGAGCCCTGCGTGAGGCGCATGTACGCCTCCTCCAGCGACGCCTGGTGCGGCGACAGCTCCCACAGCCGTACGTCGGCGCCGTGCGCCAGATCGCTGATGCGGGGCAGCGGGAGCCCGGTGACGCGCAGCGCCCCGTCCTCCTCGGGCTGCGCCTGGCCGCCCGCCTCCTGGAGCGCCGTCAGCAGCTTCTCCCGCTGCTCCGGCTCACCGTCGGGGGTGCGCACCCGTGCGAAGCCGATGGAGTTGTGCTCGATGAACTCCCGCACCGACATGTCGGCCATCAACTGCCCGCGGCCGATGACGATGAGGTGGTCGGCGGTCTGGGCCATCTCGCTCATCAGATGGCTGGAGACGAACACCGTCCGGCCCTCGGCGGCGAGCTGTCGCATCAGGTTGCGGACCCACAGGATGCCCTCCGGGTCCAGGCCGTTGACCGGCTCGTCGAAGAGCAGCACCTGCGGGTCACCGAGCAGCGCCGCGGCGATGCCCAGCCGCTGGCCCATGCCCAGCGAGAACCCCTTGGATCGCTTCCGGCCGACGTCCTGCAGTCCCACCACGCCCAGCACCTCGTCGACCCGGCGGGCCGGGATGCCGGAGAGCTGGGTGAGGGAGAGCAGGTGGTTGCGGGCGCTGCGCCCGCCGTGCACCGCCTTCGCGTCGAGGAGCGCGCCGACCTGGCGGGGAGCGTTGGGCAGCCCGCGGAACGCGTGGCCGCCCACGGTGACCTGGCCGGACGTCGGTGTGTCCAACCCCAGGATCATGCGCATGGTGGTCGATTTCCCGGAGCCGTTGGGCCCCAGGAATCCGGTCACGGCTCCCGGCCGAACCTGGAAGGACAGGTTGTAGACGGCCGTCTTGGCGCCGTAGCGCTTCGTCAGGCCGTACGCCTCGATCATCCTTTGCCCCTGGACGCAGTTCGGGGCTCGTTCGCCCCCGGACATGGGCTAGGAGGCTACGGGGCGGGGAATCGGTTCCCTACGGCGCCCCCTGGCAGCGCGCACGCCCCCGGCCCGGCGCCCTTCGGCAACGTGCGCACCCCCGCCCGCCGCGCGCACGCCGGGGACAGCGCACACCGGGGCCGACGCGCACCCAGGCCCGGCGGGGCGAGGCGCCTCCGGGCCCCGGTGGCCGGCCGGTGTCCGGGCCCGGCCATCCGCGGGGCTCAGGCGTCGCGCTTCTTGAGGACGAAGAAGCCCGCCAGCAGTGCGGCGGCCGTCCAGGCCACCATGATCAGCAGTCCTTCCCACGGCCCGTACGGCCGGTTCAGGGTGTCCGGCACCACGGCCATCACCGTCGTCCCGGCCTGGTCCGGAAGGTACTGGCCGACCTTCTTCGTCGCCTCGACGTTGCCCAGGATGTTCGAGATCAGGAAGAAGAACGGCATCAGGATCGCGAACGCCAGCAGCGGACTGCGCAGCACGAAGGTGATCCCCACGGCGAACATCGCGATCAGCGCCATGTAGAGGCCGCCGCCGACCACGGCGCGCAGCACGCCCTCGTCGCCGATGCCCACCCCGTGCGAGCCGAGCAGCGCCTGGCCGAGGAAGAACGCGCAGAAGCTGGTGACCATCCCGACGACCAGGACCAGCGCCCCGGCGATCAGCACCTTGCTCCACAGGAACGTGCCCCGCTGCGGAACCGCGGCCAGCGAGTTGCGGATCATGCCGGTGCTGTACTCGGCCGAGACGATGAGCACACCGAACGCGATCATCGCGAGCTGTCCGATGCCCATCCCCGCGAAGCTGGTGTAGGTGGCGTCGAACGTCATCCGCTCCGAGCCGGACATGTCGTCGAAGGTGGACGCGGTCACCCCGCAGATCAGGGCGCCCAGGCCGACCGAGACGAGCAGCGCGGTGGCCAGTGTCCAGACGGTGGAGCGGACGGAGCGGACCTTGGTCCACTCGGACTTGAGTACCCGCGTGCTGTGGCTCATCCTCGGCGCCCCTTCCGGTCCTGCCAGCCCTCGCCCCACGCCCCGGGCGGCCCGGCCGGGCCCGGAGGGGTCTGTGCGCCGTCCGGAGGCGGCGCCGTCCCCTCCTGCGGCACCGGCGGCGGGGGCGCGCCGCCGGGTGCGGCGGCGTGGTACTCGACGCTCTGGGCCGTCAGCCGCATGAACGCCTCCTCCAGGGAGGCCCGCTGGGTGCTCAGCTCGTGCAGCACCACGCCGTGCTCGGCGGCCAGTTCGCCGATCCGGGGTGCGTCCCCGTCGTCCACCTCCAGGGTGCCCTCCGCACCCGGCGCCGGACGCAGCCCGGCCTCGGTGAGGAGGTCCCGCATCCGCTCCGGCTCCGGGGTGCGCACCCGGACGTGGGTACGCGAGTTCTCGGCGATGAACTGCGACATCGAGGTGTCCGCCAGCAGCTTGCCCTGGCCGATGACGACCAGGTGCTCGGCGGTCTGGGCCATCTCGCTCATCAGATGGCTGGAGACGAACACCGTCCGGCCCTCCCGGGCCAGCTGCTGCATCAGCGTGCGGATCCAGTGGATGCCCTCCGGATCCAGCCCGTTGACGGGTTCGTCGAACATCAGGATGCGCGGATCGCCCAGCAGCGCCGCCGCGATCCCCAGCCGCTGCCCCATGCCCAGGGAGAACCCCTTGGGCCGCTTGCGCGCCACCTCCCGCAGGCCCACCATCTCCAGCACCTCGCCGACCCGGCGCTCGGGGATGCCGTTGGACTGCGCCAGGCACAGCAGGTGGTCGTGGGCCCGGCGCCCGCCGTGGACGCCCTTGGCCTCCAGCAGTGCGCCGATGCTGTGCAGCGGCTCGCGCAGCTCCGGGTAGCGCTTTCCCTCGATCCGGACGTCTCCTCGGGTCGGCTCGTCGAGTCCCAGCACCATGCGCATGGTCGTCGACTTGCCCGCGCCGTTCGGGCCCAGGAATCCGGTGACCGTACCGGGACGTACGGTGAAGCTGAGGCCGTCGACGGCCAACTTGTCACCGTATCTCTTGGTGAGATCCCGCAACTCGATCATTCTTCGACGCTAAGGGCCGCTCCCCGCTCCCGCCACTCGTGCGCATTATCCGCACATCATCCGCACACGCGAAACGCATCGCTCCGGAGTCGGCCGGTCGGCGTGTGCCGTGTGTCGTAGACACGCACACACGCCGCGCGGGGCCGGCGGGGCTGCTGGAACCCCACCGGCCCCGCGCGGCGGGATCGGCGGACGGGCACGTCGTACGGCCGCGTCACGCAGCGAACGCGACGGAGGACGGCGCCCCCGGCGTGGACGCTCAGCGGGACTGCTGAGCCGGCACCGAGCGGCCCGCGGCCTCCTCGTCGGTGGCTTCCTCGGCGCCGGGCTGACCCGCGGCCGCCACGGCCGCGCCGGTGAGCGTGGCCAGCATCTCGCGCACGTTGGTGAGCTGCGCGTTGATGCTGTCGCGGCGGTTGGTGAGGGCGGCCAGCTCGCGCTCGGACTCGCTGCGCACCCGGTCGGCCTTCGCGTTGGCGTCCGCCACGATGTCCTCGGCCTGGCGCTGCGCGGTCTCGACGGTCTGCCGGGCGCGCCGCTCCGCGTCCGTGCGCAGCTTCTCGGCCTCCAGCCGGAGCTGCTCGGCGCGGTGCTCGATCTCGGCCAGCCGCTTCTCGGCCTTGGCCTGCCGGGAGGCGAGGTCGCGCTCGGACTGCTCGCGCCGCTTGGCGAGGTTCGTCTCGAAGTCCGCGGCGGCCTGGGCCGCCTTGGCGCGGGTGTCCTCGAAGAGCGAGTCGGCTTCCTCGCGCTTGGACTGGGCGTCCTTCTCGGCCTCGCTGCGCAGCGAGGCGGCCTCGGTCTTCGCCTTGTCGACGATGCCCGAGCCCTCTTCCTCGGCCTTCGCCTTGCGCTCGGCGGCGAACGCCTCGGCATCGTTGCGCACCTGCTGGGCGGCGCCCTCGGCGAGCTCGCGGTGCTGCTCGGCGGCGCGACGGGCCTCCTCACGCAGGTCCTTGGCCTCTTCCTCCGCGAGCCGGAGGATCTTCTCGACACGGGCGCCCAGCCCGGCGTACGACGGCTCCGAGTCGTTGACCTGAGCCTGGGCGTTCTGCGTTTCGAGGTGCAGCTCCTCGATGCGCTTTTCCAGAGAGGTGATACGGGCCAGGGCGCTGTCACGGTCGGCGACGAGCTTCGTGATGCGGTCGTCCACCTGCCCGCGGTCGTAGCCACGCCGCACGAGCTCGAAGCCGAAGGGGGAGGAAGTGTCGCTCATGGGGTTCCTGTCGAGTCAGACGGGTTATCAGACGGGGGAGTGATAGAGGGAATCCTAGGGGCCGAAGCGGCGTGTCATCGAGCTTATGCGGGTTTGATCTGGAGAATGTGCCCTCGTTCGAGTGGCTAACTCTCCGAACTCTTGCCACTCGAACGAGTTGTACCAGCGCCAACGCCCGCTGTCACACCACCCTTTGCGCCGGTGTCACGTCCACTCTTCCGGCCGGACCCCCCGTTGCGTCCCGACCCCGAACCCGAGCCGGAGCCGCCCCCGGAGCCGGAAGCGGAATCCTCCTCGGACTCCGGTCCGGAGTCCGCCCCGGCCGCTGACGCCGCACCCGGCGTCTCGAACGACTCCAGCGCCTCCAGCACGTCCTGCACCCGGGAGATCTCCGCGTTGATGTCCTCCTGACGGCGCATCAGCACATCCAGCTCCTGCTGCCCCGTCTCGACCGTGTGCCGAGCCTCCTCCGAGGCTTCCTCCCGCATCCGCTCGGCCTCCTGGAGCATGGCGGCCTTCTTCTGCTCGGCCTCCTTCAGCAGCCCCTCGGCCTTCCGGACGGCGGCGATGCGCACCTTGCCCGCCTCGGCATCGGCGTCCGCACGCACCTCCTCGGCCTTCTTCCGCGCCTCGGCGAGCTGCTCCTCGGCGGCCGCCACCAGCTTGTCGCACCGCTCGCCCGCCGACTGCATCGCCTCGGCGGCCTCCCGGCGGGCCCGCTCGTGCAGCTCCTCGACCTCCGCCTCGACGCGGGTGCGCAGCTCCTCGGCGCGCTCCCGGATCGCCCCCGAGTCGCTGCGCGCCTCCTCCAGCATCGTGTCCGCGTCCGAGCGCGCCTTCTCGACCAGCTCCCGGCCCTCGGCCTGCGCCTCGGTCACCAGCCGGTCGGACTCCCCACGCGCGGCACCGACCATCGAATCCGCCTGCTCCTCTGCGGTGGCCTGCGTGCGCAATGCCTCCTCCTGTGCCTTGGCGAGGAGCTGGTCGGCCTGCTCGGCGGCCTCGGCGCGCTTCTTGGCGGCCTCCTCGCGCGCCTCGTCCCGCAGCCGGTCGGCCTCCGTACGGGCCTCCTCGGCGATCCGCTCGGCCGCGGCGTGCGTCTCCTCGCTGAACCGCTCCGCCTTCGCCCGCAGCTCGGCGCCGACCCGCTCGGCCTCGGCGCGGGTCTCCTGGCTGTACCGGTCGGCTCCGGCATGGGTCTCGGCGCTGTACCGGTCGGCGCCGGTGCGGGTCTCCGTGCTGTACTGCTCCGCCTCGCCACGCGTGCGGTCCGCCTCCTGCCGGGCCTCGGTGAGGAGCTGGTCGGCCTGCTCGGCGGCCTCGGCGCGCTTCTTGGCGGCCTCCTCGCGCGCCTCGTCCCGCAGCCGGTCGGCCTCCGCGCGGGCCTCCTCGCTGCCGCGCTGGGCGTCGGCACGGGTGCGCTCGGCCTCCTCGGCCGCCTCCGAGACCGTGCGCTCGGCCAGCGACTTGGCCGCGTCGGCCTCCTCCTGCGCCTCGCTGCGCAGCGTCTGCGCCGCGAGTTCGGCCGCCGACCGCAGCCCGGCGATCTCCTCCTCGGCCTCCTCGCGCAGGCCCGCGACCGAGTCCCGCACCTGCTGGGCCGTCTCCTCGGCCGACGCGACGAGTTCGGCAGCGCGCCGCTCCGCCTCCTCCGTCAGCCGCTCGGCCTCCTCCTGTGCGTCGGCCACCCGCTTGCGGGCCGCCGCCAGCAGCTCCTCGCTCTGCTCGCGGGCCGCCGTGCGCTCCTGATGCGCCTCCTCGCGGGCGGAGGTCAGCAGCTCCTCGGCCTCGCGCCGGCGCCGGGCGGCCTCCTCCTGGGCGGCACTGAGCGCCTCGGCAGCCTCCGTGTTCGTCCGTTCGGCCGCCGCGTCCGCCTCGGCGCGCACCCGGTCGGCCGTCGTCCTGGCCTCCTCGCGCAGCCGCTCGGCCTCCGCCGTCGCCTCGCTGCGCAGCTGGACGGCGACCGACTCGCCCTCCGCGCGGGCCTGCGAGGCGTCCGAGGCGGCCTCGGTGCGCAGCCGCTCCGCCTCCTCCTCCGCCTGCTCACGCAGCGTGCGCACCCGCTCAGCGGCCTCGCTGCGCAGCCGCTCGGTCTCGGTCCTGGCCTCCTCGCGCAGCCGCTCGGCCTCGGTGCGGGCCTCGGCCAGCCCGGACTCGGCCTCCGCCAGCCTGGCCTCGGCCTCCTCGCGCAGCCGGGTCAGCTCCGCCTCGGTCTCGGCCTTCCGCTCGCGGACCGCCTCCTCGGCCTCCTCGCGGGTGCGCCGGGCGGCCTCGTCCGCCTCGGTGCGCGCCTGCTCGGCGTGCTCCTCGGCCTCGGTACGCGTCTCCTCGGCCTCCGTGCGGGCCCGCTCCAGCGCCTCCTCGGCCTGGGTGCGCAGCGCCGTGGCCCGCTCGATCGCCTCCGTGCGCACGCGCTCGCTCTCCGTGGCGGCGTCGGTGCGGGTCTCCTCGGCGTCCGCCTTGGCCTTGCCCAGCAGCTCCTCGGCCCGGTTGGCGGCCTCCTCGATCTGCTGGACGGCGTCGCGGCGGGCCTCGCCGCGGATCTTCTCGCCCTCCTCGACCGCCTCGGCGCGCAGTTGCTCGGCCTCGCCGCGCAGCCTGCGGGCCTCCTCCTGGAGCTCGACCGTCTTGGCCCGGTACTCCTTGGTGTCGTCCTTGGCGGCGCCCTTGAGCTCCGCGGCCACGTCGTGCGCCTCGGCGCGCAGCCGGTCAGCCTCCTCCTCGGCCTCCCGGCGCAGCCGCTCCGCTTCCTCGGCGGCCGACTTCGTGGTGGCCTGGGCCTCGTCCGAGGCGCGGTTGAGGACGTCCTCGGCCGTGCGGGCCGCCTCGGCGAGCTGGTTCGCGGACTCCTCGGCCGTGGTGGTGCGGGCCTTCTCGCGGGCCTCGGCGATCAGCCGCTCGCCCTCGGCCCGGGCGTCCTCGCGGACCTGCTCCGCCTCGGTGGTGATGGCCTCGGCGTCCTTGGTGGCCTGGCCCACCAGCCGGGCCACCTCCGCCTTGGCGGTACGGGTGCGCTGCTCGTTGACCGACTCGGTGTCGCTGAGCCGCTTTCCCGCCTCCTCCTCGGCCTCCTGGAGCTTCTCGGCGGCCTGCTCCCGGGCCTCGCGCAGGGCCTCCTCGGCCTCCCGCATCCGCTCCTCGGCGCCGCGCATCAGCTCGGCGGACTCCCGGCGGCTGCTCTCCACCTCCCCGGCGGTGGAGCTGCGGAGCTGCTCGGCGTGGTCGGTGGCCTCCTGCGCCTGGGTGGAGGCGGCGGTCAGCAGCCGCTCGGCGTCGGCGCGGGCCCGCCGCAGGATCGACTCGGCTTCGCTGCGGGCCTGCTCGGCCTCGCTGGTCAGCCGCTGCCGCGACTCCTCCGTCAGCCGCTGCGCCTCGGCGCGCGCCTGGGAGAGCGCCTGCTCCGTCTCGGCGCGGGTCTCCTCCATCAGCCGGCGGGCCTGCTGCTCGGTGCGGGAGCGGAGCTGCTCGGCCCAGGCCACGTTCTCGTTGACGTGGGTCTCCACCGTCGCGCGGCGGTCGGCCAGCTCCTGGTCGAGCTGCTGGCGGCGGCGTACCGCCTCGGCATGCAGCTCGGCCTCCAGCCGCGCCTGCTGCTCGGCCTGCTCCTGGAGCACCCGCTGGGTCTGGGCGCGCGCCTCGCGCAGTTCGCGTTCGGCGTCGGCGCGCATCTGGTCGGCCTGGAGCTGGGCGTTGCGCAGCAACTGCTCGGCCTGATGGGAGAGATTGTCGTATCCCGCCGGGCGCGTGGCCAGGGCGCGGCGCGCCTCGTGCAGCTTGGCGCGCAGCACTTCGACCTGGTAGCCGAGGTCGTCGGCATGCTCGACGGCCTTCTCCCGCTCCTTCTTCAGCCGCTCCATCTCGGCCTCGAACTGCGAGAGGTGATCGTCAGCCTCGTAGCGGTCGTAGCCCCGCACTGCGCGGTCCCATCCGTCCCCTGGTAGTCGTGGAGATGATCCGAGCCCTCTCCCGGACTTGAGTGGACACGTCTCCCGGAAATGGTGTCAGATCATCGGCGGAACGTGGACCGAGCCCCCAGCCCGGAGATCTCCGTACGGTGGGGAGGGCCCGCCCCGGCCGAGGGGCCACTCTACCGGGCCTGGAAGCCGACGTCAGTGGTCCGTTGGTGCTGCTGTGGTCCAGGGGGGTACGGGGCGGTGCGCCGGGCGTGGCGGAGTGTGACCGGATCGGAGCGCCGAGGTCCGCGGATCCTCCGGGTGCCGATCCCCCGGGGGGGCTTGCCGGGCCGTCGCCCGGACGGCGCGCGGTGCCCCGCCGGACCGGGACCGGTGCGCGTGGCGGGCCGGGACTCAGTGCTCCCCGTCGCCGGGCGTCGCCGCGGTGACCAGTTCGGTGAGCACTCCGTGGCAGTCCTTGGGGTGCAGGAAGGTGATCCGCGAGTCCATGCTGCCCCTGCGGGGCTCGTCGTACAGCACGCGGACGCCCTTGTCGCGGATGGCCTCCGCCTCGCCGTCCACGTCCGCGGTGCCGAACGCGATGTGGTGGACGCCCTCGCCGTTCTTGGCCAGCCACTTGGCGACCGCCGAGTCCTCCCGGATGGGCTCCAGGAGCTGGAGGTAGGAGGCGCCCCCGTCGTCCGTGCCGTTGATCCGCAGCATGGCCTCGCGGACGCCCTGCTCCTGGTTGACCTCGGTGTGGAACACCTGGAAGCCGTAGGTGCGAGAGTAGAAGTCCACGGTGGCCTCCAGGTCCCGGCAGGCGATTCCGATGTGGTCGATACGCGTCAGCATGGGGAACAGTGCAGCGCTCTCCGCCCGGTTACGCAACGTGCGCACGGTCACACCCACCGACCGGTGACCGCGGGTGGTACCGCTCAGTATCTTGAGTGGTAACCCTCGTTAACTTCCCCCCGGAAGGAAACTCCTCATGACTCCCACCCCCAGCAGCACCACATCCGTGATCGTCTCCGGAGCCCGTACGCCCATGGGGCGGCTGCTCGGTTCGCTGAAGTCCTTCTCGGGGGCGGACTTGGGCGGTTTCGCCATCAGGGCGGCCCTGGAGCGGGCGGGGATCGGCGGCGACCAGGTCGAGTACGTGATCATGGGCCAGGTCCTGCAGGCCGGGGCCGGGCAGATCCCGGCGCGGCAGGCCGCGGTCAAGGCCGGTATCCCGATGAACGTCCCGGCACTGACCGTGAACAAGGTGTGCCTCTCCGGGCTCGACGCCATCGCGCTCGCCGACCAGCTGGTGCGCGCGGGCGAGTTCGACGTCGTCGTCGCGGGCGGCCAGGAGTCGATGACCAACGCCCCGCACCTGATGCCCAAGTCGCGCGAGGGCTACAAGTACGGCTCCCTCGAGGTGCTCGACTCCATGGCGCACGACGGCCTGACCGACTCCTTCGACGGCGTGGCCATGGGCGCCTCCACCGAGAAGCACAACACCCGCCTCGGCATCCCGCGCGAGGTGCAGGACGAGATCGCCGCCCGCTCCCACCAGCGGGCCGCCGCCGCGCAGCGCGACGGGCTCTTCCAGGCGGAGATCACCCCCGTGGAGATCCCGCAGCGCAAGGGCGACCCGGTGCTCTTCTCCGAGGACGAGGGCATCCGGGGCGAATCCACCGCCGAGTCGCTGGGCAAGCTGCGGCCGGCCTTCGCCAAGGACGGCACGATCACCGCCGGTTCCGCCTCCCAGATCTCCGACGGCGCCGCGGCGGTCGTCGTGATGAGCAAGGCGAAGGCCGAGGAGCTCGGGGTGGAGTGGATCGCCGAGATCGGTGCACACGGCAACGTCGCCGGGCCGGACAACTCGCTCCAGTCGCAGCCCTCGAACGCCATTCAGCACGCGCTGAAGAAGGCGGGGCGCGCGGTCGCCGACCTCGATCTGGTCGAGATCAACGAGGCGTTCGCGGCCGTGGCGCACCAGTCCATGAAGGACCTGGAAATCGGCCCCGAAAAGGTGAACGTGAACGGTGGTGCCATCGCCCTGGGGCACCCCATCGGGATGTCCGGGGCGCGCCTGGTCCTCCACCTCGCGCTGGAGTTGAAGCGGCGCGGGGGCGGGCTGGGCGCCGCCGCCCTCTGCGGCGGGGGCGGACAGGGCGACGCCCTGCTCATCCGCGTCCCCTGACGACGGCTCCCCGCCGGGGCCCGGGAAGCAGTTCGCTCCCGGGCCGGGCGGCCGCCCGGCGGGTGCCCTCCGTCCGCCGGCGGCGGGCCCCGGGGCGGAGATCCCGCCGCAACCGGGTAGGAGGAACGGACAGACGGTGACAGCCCAGAACGGAGCGGTTTGACATGGCGGATGTCGCAGCGCTGGTGGCGGCGGCCCGGGAGGGCGCGCCGCGGGCCGTGGCGCGGCTGATCTCCCTCGTCGAGGGAGCCTCCCCGCAGCTTCGCGAGGCCATGGCGGCCGTCGCGCCCCACTGCGGCAACGCCTACGTGGTCGGCCTGACGGGGTCGCCCGGTGTCGGCAAGTCCACCACCACCTCCGCGCTGGTCACCGCGTACCGCGCGCAGGGCAGGCGGGTGGGCGTGCTGGCCGTGGACCCGTCCTCGCCGTTCTCCGGCGGCGCCCTGCTGGGCGACCGGGTGCGGATGGGGGAGCACGCCTCCGACCCGGGCGTCTACATCCGGTCGATGGCCACCCGCGGCCACCTGGGCGGCCTGGCCTGGGCCGCCCCGCAGGCGATCCGGATGCTGGACGCGGCGGGTTGCGACGTGGTCCTGGTCGAGACCGTCGGTGTGGGGCAGTCCGAGGTCGAGATCGCGGCGCAGGCGGACACCAGCGTGGTGCTGCTCGCGCCCGGCATGGGCGACGGCATCCAGGCGGCGAAGGCCGGAATCCTGGAGATCGGCGACGTCTACGTCGTCAACAAGGCCGACCGGGACGGCGCCGACGCCACCGTCCGCGAGCTCAACCACATGCTCGGGCTGGGCGAGGCCCGCGGTCCCGGCGACTGGCGGCCGCCGGTGGTCAGGACCGTGGCCGCGCGCGGCGAGGGGCTGGAGGAGATGGTCGCGGCCCTGGACAAGCACCGCGGCTGGATGGAGGAGCGCGGCGTGCTGGCCGAGCGCCGTGCGGCGCGTGCCGCGAAGGAGATCGAGACCATCGCGGTCACCGCGCTGCGCCGCCGGATCGGCGAGCTGCGGGGCGGCAAGCGGCTCGACGCGCTGGCCGCGCGCGTGCTCGAGGGGACGCTGGACCCCTACACCGCGGCCGACGAACTGGTCGAGGGCGTCACCGAGGGGTGACGCCCTGACCGGGCCGAGCTGCCGGACATCGCCCAGCGGCACGCCGCCGCGGGGGTGCGGGTCTCGGTGCGGGAAGGACGGATCTTCGAACGCTCTGTGCGACTGGATGCCGTGCGCACCCGCGACGGCGGCCGGCCGGTCCGGGGCCGGCCGCCGCCCGGGACGTCGCGGAGCACCATGGCCGCACCCTCCGCGCACCCTCCGCGCCCCCTCCGGGGGAGGGGGTTGGTGCGTCCTGCGGTTGCCGCTCGCCGACGCGTGGGACGGACGGGGAGGCCGGCGGGCGGGGCCGGCGAGTGGGGGCCGATCCGTGCGGGAGCGCTAGACGCGTCCCCGTTCGGCGCGGAGCTTCTCCGCCATGGGACGCAGGATGCGCTCCAGGTGGGCGAGGTCCGAAGGGGAGACCCCGTCGATGAAGTGCCGCCGCACCGAGGCGACATGGTGCGGTGCCACCGTGCGCATGGTCTCCCAGCCGTGCTCGGTGAGCACCGCGAACAGCCCTCTCTTGTCCGACTCGCAGGACTCCCGCCGCACCAGCCCGGCCTTCTCCATCCTGGTGATCTGGTGCGACAGCCGGCTCTTGGACTGGAGCGTCGCCGTGGCCAGGTCGGTCATCCGCATGCGGTGCTCGGGCGACTCCGAGAGATTCACGAGTATCTCGTAGTCGTTGAGGGTCAACCCGAACGGTTGCAGATCGCGCTCGAGCTGATAGCTGAGCAGCCTGCCGACGTCGAGGTGGGTGCGCCAGGCGCGCTGCTCGTCCTCGGTGAGCCAACGGGTGCCGTCATCGGTGTCCATACCGTGAGACTCTACCCAGGCCCGTACAGGCGTGCTTACGCCGCGTGGTATTTGTGCTCCGCAGCGTTGCCGGACGGCTCTTCACAGCCCCAGCCGGCGCTGGAGACTGCCGAACTGGCCCGGCAGTTGCGGCCCCTGCTGCCCGCCGTGGCCGCCGTCGCCCCCGTGGCCGCCCCCGGGCACCCCGGCCTGCTGCGGGACGGCGCCGGTGTCGCGCTCGTCCATGAGCACCTCGGACGACTGGATCAGCACGGTGCCCGCTCCGACGAACTCGAACTGGTGCTCCTCGCCGGAGGCGCCGCCCACCCCCGTCAGGGCGCGCAGCCCGCCCATGACGCCCTTGAGGTACCGGTGGTCGTAGTGGTGGCACGGCGAGGGGCAGTCCGCCCAGCCGACCAGCGCCTGCGGATCGACCCGCACCGGCGGCTCCACGAAGTGCACCTCCCCGTTCGAGGCGGCCACGAAGGAGCCGGTGCCGATCAGGGTGAGGAAGCCCGGGATGATGGACTGCTTCAGCGAGAGGGACGGGTCGAAGGCGAGCAGGTTGCCGGACCGGACGGTCAGGTTGCCGTCCTCCAGGTCGTAGGAGTTGATGTCGAAGGCGCGGTCGGCCAGCAGCAGTTTGCCGCGCCCCTGGGCGACCACCCAGTCCGCGGCGTGCAGCGGCGAGTGGAAGCTGCTCGCGACGAGTCCGTCCAGCGGTCCGTGCCCGATGCCGTGGAAGTCGATCTGCCCGTAGTAGGCGATCATCTTCCCCTTCTGCAGGAACCACCGGCCGTCCAGCTCGACGCAGAAGGCATAGGGGTTGACGTTGTCGTTCGCGGGCAGCGACACCGCGTCGTACACCCGGTAGTCCTGCGGGGCGCCCCCCTGCGGCGGCTGGGACATCACAGCTTCTCCTCACTGGCCTGCACGAAGACGGCGCCGCTGCCGGACAGTTCGAGCTGGAACGCCTCGCCCGAGCCGCGCCCCACCATGTCCCGCCAGCCCAGCGCCGAGGACAGCTTGTTGCGTACGTCGCCGAAGTGCGCCACATACGCCTGGGGGTCCACATGGACGGGGTGCCCGGGCGCGATGGTGAGCTGGACGATGCCGCCGTGCGCCAGCACGGCCGCCGAACCCCGCCCGGAGAGCGTGGTGGTGAACAGGCCCTGCCCGGAGACCTGGCCGCGCACCATGCCCATCACCCCGCCGTCCCTGCCGAGGAAGAGGGTGCCCTGCTGGAGGGTGCCGTCGAAGGCGAGGAGGCGGTCCGACTCGACGCACAGCGTGTCGCCGTCGAGGTCGATCACCTGGATGTGGTGGCCGCCGTGGCCGAACATCACGGTGCCGTCGCCCTCCACGGTCATCAGGGGCGCGGCCTCGCCCGCCACCCGGCGGCCGATCATCGACATCACCCCGCCCTGGCCGCCCTGGACGTTGGGCGTGAAGGAGACCTCGCCCCGGTAGCCGACCATGGCGCCGCGCTGGCTGAACATCCGCTGCCCGGGGGCGATGCGGGCCTCCACCAGCTTGCCGGACAACTCCCGGAACGGCATCAGACGTCCCCTCCCAGCGTGTTGCGCTCGCTCGGCTGCACGTAGACCAGGCCCGTGCCCTCGAAGCGGATCTGGAACGCCTCGCCGGAGCCCTCGCCCAGCAGCGTGCGGAAGTTCACCCCGGACTGGAAGCTCTGCCGCAGGTCCCCCTGGTGTGCGACGTAGGCGCCGGGGTCGACCTGGAGCGGCGTCTTCGGGCCGACCCGCAGCAGCACCGCGGGACCCGCCGACATCAGCGCCGCCTGGCCGGTGCCCTCGACGGAGGTGGTGAACAGCCCGTTGCCCTGGGAGGCCCCGCGCAGCCCGGTGAAGCTGGTGCCGGTGCGCAGCCCGCTGTCCGTGCACAGCAGGTTGCTCGCCTCGACATGCAGCTTCTCGCCGTTCAGCCGGACGAGGTTGATGTCGCAGGCCCGGTCGGCGAAGTAGCAGGTGCCCCGGCCCTTCACCTCCATCACCGTCAGCTGTTCGCCGGTGAGCCGCCGCGTGACCATGCCGCGCACGCCCTCGCCGCCGCCGCTCAACTTCTTGAACGCCATCTCGCCGTCGTAGGCGACCATCGAGCCGTTCTTCGCCTTGACCGCGTCGCCGCCGCCCTCGAGCGTGACGGCCAGCACCTTGGTGCCGTCGAGTCGGAACTGAGCCACGCGACGAACCTACCCTGCGGCCGGTGATCCATTGCAGGGCTGCCACAATGGAAGAGCTTGTGCGTTCCTTCACAAACGCCGGGCGCCGTCGTCCCCGCGCATCCGACCCCGCTCGACCCACACGATCTGAGGACCTGCCGTGGCCATACTGGAAACTCCTAGCGGCCTGCCGCCCAAGGCGGTCTCCGCCCTGCGCCGTCTGCGACTCACCTCGGTGCCCGAGGCGATCTCCTTCCTCATCCTGATCCCCTGCTCGGTGCTGAAGTGGACGACGGACATCGGCTGGGCGCCGGGCGCCGTGAAGGTGATGGGGCCCATCCACGGAGTCCTGTTCATCCTCTACGTCCTTTTCTGGCTGGACGCCTGGAACCGGAACAAGTGGGACAGGAACCGCGCCGCGCTCTACTTCGTCCTCTCGGTGCTCCCGACCGGCGGCTTCTTCGCGGACAAGATGCTCCGCAAGGAGGAGGAGGCGGGAGTGATCGCGGCGCGCGCCCGCAAGGAGCAGACCTCGCCCAGCGCGGTCAACTCGTGATCGTCGCCTTCTCCGTCACGCCGCTGGGAGTCGGCGAGGACGTGGGGGAGTACGTCGCCGACGCGGTGCGGGTGGTCCGCGAATCCGGGCTGCCGCACCGGACCGACGCCATGTTCACCTCGCTGGAGGGCGACTGGGAGGAGTGCATGACGGTCGTACGGCAGGCGGTCGCGGCGGTCGAGGCGCGGGCGCCCCGGGTCTCGCTCGTCCTCAAGGCCGACATCCGGCCCGGCGTCACCGACGGACTCACCTCGAAGGTCGCGACGGTCGACCGGTACCTCGACGGGAGCTGACCGGGCGGCCGGGAGCGGGGGCGTCCCCTTCCCGGCCGGCTGCCGGTGCCGGGCCCGGCGGGGTGCGCCCGTACAGCACCCGGCGGCCGGCCCCGCGACGAGGCCGGCAGCTCCGCGCCGCGCAGCCGCGAGGTGGGCCCGGACCCAGGCGAACCCCTGTCCGGCGCGGGTCGAGTGGTCCAGGCTCGTTCCATGCCACCGGACAACGAACTGAGCCCCCCGTCGGACAGCGCGCGGCCGGACGTGGTCCCGCAGCGGGCGGACAGCGGCGCGGACAGCGGCGCGGGCAGCGGGCGGGCCGAAGCGGTCCCGCAGCGGGCGCGGTATGCGGGGCTCTTCCGCGTGCCGGAATTCCGCGCCGTGTTCGCGGCGCATGTGCTGTCCCTGCTGGGCACGGTCGTGGCGGGACTCGCGCTGCCCGTGATGATCTACGCGGAGACCTCCTCACCGCTGCTGAGCGCCCTGACCTTCGCGCTCGGCTTCCTCCCGAACGCGGTGGGCGGCGCCGCCCTGGCCTCGGTCGCGGACCGGTTCAGCGCCCGCCGGGTACTGGTGGCCTGCGATGTGTTCAGCGCGGCCTGCGTCGCCGCGATGCTGCTGCCCGGGGCGCACGTGGCGCTGCTGCTCGCGCTGCGGGCCGCGGCCGCTTTCGTGCAGCCCCTCTTCACCGGGGTGCGGGCCGCCAGTCTGGGCGCGATCCTGCCGGGCCAGGACGCGTTCGTGCTCGGCCGCTCGCTGCTGCGCGTCGTCGCGCAGAGCACTCTGATCGTCGGCAACGCGGCCACCGGGCTGCTGCTGGTCGTCATCGCGCCGCGCACCGCGCTGGTGCTCACCGTCGCCGGGTTCCTGGGCTCGGCGCTGATCCTGCGGACCGGCACCCGGCTGCGGCCGGCGCTGGTGCGCGCGGCCGCGCACACCAGGGGCGGCACCCGTCGGCTGCTGGCCGATCCGCGGGTGCGGGCGCTGCTGCTGCTGTGCTGGCTCCCGCCGCTGTTCGCGGTGGTCCCCGAGGGGCTGGCGGCGCCGTACGCGGACGCGCTGGGGGCCGGGCCCGTCGGGGTGGGTCTGCTGCTGGCCGCGGCGCCGGTGGGCAGCGTGGCGGGCGAGCTGGCCGTCGGTTCGCTGCTGTCCCCGGCGGCCCGCGAGCGCATCGTCCTGCCGCTCGCCGCCACGCTCCTGCTCCCACTGCTCGTCTTCGTCCTGCGCCCCGGGCTGCCGCTGGCGCTGGCCGCGCTGTGCCTCTCGGGCGCGGGCATCGGCTACACCCTGGGCCTGGACCGGTGGTTCTTCGACGCGGCTCCCGAGGAACTGCGCGGCCGGGCGCTGACGCTGATGACGGCGGGCCTGATGAGCTCCCAGGGCCTGGGGATGGCGCTGGGCGGTGCGCTGGCCGAGACCGTGCCGGCACACATCGTGATCGCATCGACCGGGGTGGTGGGCACCGGGTGCGTGGTGTGGAACGCCCGGAGAGTGAGACAGCTTCAGCCGGTACATGACCGGCCGGTAGGGTCGTAGGGTGTCCAAGCCGCTCAGTCTGACGTTCGATCCGATCGCCCGTGCCGATGAGCACTGGAAGCAGCGATGGGGCTCGGTCCCCTCCATGGCCGCGATCACTTCGATCATGCGCGCACATCAGATCCTGCTGTCCGAGGTCGACGCGGTGGTCAAGCCCTACGGGCTGACGTTCGCGCGGTACGAGGCCCTGGTGCTGCTCACCTTCTCGCAGAAGGGCGAGCTGCCGATGTCGAAGATCGGCGAGCGGCTGATGGTGCATCCGACGTCGGTGACCAACACCGTGGACCGGCTGCAGTCGGCGGGCTTCGTGGAGAAGCGGCCCAACCCGAACGACGGCCGCGGCACCCTGGCGGCGATCACCGACAAGGGCCGCGAGGTGTGCGACGCGGCCACCGAGGACCTGATGGCGATGGACTTCGGCCTCGGCGCCTACGACGTCGGGCAGCTCGGTGACATCTTCGCCCTGCTGCGTCCGCTGCGGGTGGCCGCCGGTGACTTCCCCGAGGAGCCCGGACACTGAGCCGGGCCGTCCCAGGAGGCGGCGGGACGCGTCCACCGGGGGAGCGGTGCGGGGTCCGGGGCGGTGGCGGGACGCGCCGGAGCGGCGGTTACGCTCGTTTCCATGAAACGAAGCGTGCTGACCCGCTACCGCGTCATGGCGTACGTCACCGCTGTGCTCCTCGTCCTGCTGACGCTCGGCGTGATCGGCAAGTACCTGCTGGGTATGGACGGCGCCGAGGGCTTCACCAGCGTGGTCGGGATCGCGCACGGCTGGCTCTACATCCTGTATCTGATCTTCGCCTTCGATCTGGGCCAGAAGGCGAAGTGGCCGCTGGGCAAGCAGCTGTGGGTGCTGCTGGCCGGCACCGTTCCCACCGCCGCCTTCTTCGTGGAGCGCAAGGTCACCCGGGAGGTCGCGCCGCTGGTCGAGGACGGGACGGCGGCCCCGGCCGGCGCCTGAGCGCGGCCCGGCCCGCTTCCGGGCCCCGACGGTTCCGGCCCTCCGGTCGGGGTCGGGTGGGCCACACCCGGCGCTTTGTCATCGACATTTACTTGGACGTCCTAGTAAATTCGGTGGTATGGAAGCTGACGCCATCGCACAAGGCCGCCGCCGCTGGCAGGAGCGCTACGACTCCGCGCGCAAGCGGGACGCCGATTTCACCACGCTCAGCGGCGACCCCGTGGAGCCGGCCTACGGGCCCCGGGACGGCGACACCGTCGCGGGCTTCGAGCGCATCGGGTGGCCGGGTGAGTTCCCCTTCACCCGCGGCCTCTACCCGACCGGCTACCGGGGCCGGACCTGGACCATCCGGCAGTTCGCCGGGTTCGGCAACGCCGAGCAGACCAATGAGCGCTACAAGATGATCCTCGAGGCCGGCGGCGGCGGACTCTCCGTCGCCTTCGACATGCCCACGCTCATGGGACGGGACTCGGACGACCCGCGCTCGCTGGGCGAGGTCGGCCACTGCGGTGTCGCCATCGACTCCGCCGCCGACATGGAGGTCCTCTTCCGGGACATCCCGCTGGGGGAGGTCACCACCTCCATGACGATCTCCGGTCCCGCCGTCCCCGTCTTCTGCATGTACCTGGTCGCCGCCGAACGGCAGGGCGTCGACCCGGCCGTCCTCAACGGCACCCTGCAGACCGACATCTTCAAGGAGTACATCGCGCAGAAGGAGTGGCTCTTCCAGCCGGAGCCCCATCTGCGGCTCATCGGCGACCTGATGGAGCACTGCGCGGCGGGCATCCCCGCCTACAAGCCGCTGTCGGTCTCCGGCTACCACATCCGCGAGGCCGGGGCGACCGCTGCGCAGGAGCTCGCCTACACGCTGGCCGACGGTTTCGGCTACGTCGAACTGGGGCTCAGCCGCGGCCTGGACGTCAACACCTTCGCGCCCGGACTCTCCTTCTTCTTCGACGCCCACCTCGACTTCTTCGAGGAGATCGCCAAGTTCCGTGCGGCGCGCCGCATCTGGGCCCGCTGGATGCGCGACGTGTACGGCGCCACCAGCGAGAAGGCGCAGTGGCTGCGTTTCCACACGCAGACCGCGGGCGTCTCGCTGACCGCCCAGCAGCCCTACAACAACGTGGTCCGCACCGCCGTGGAGGCGCTCTCCGCGATTCTGGGCGGCACCAACTCGCTGCACACCAACGCGCTGGACGAGACCCTCGCGCTCCCCAGCGAGCAGGCCGCCGAGATCGCGCTGCGCACCCAGCAGGTGCTGATGGAGGAGACCGGCGTCACCAACGTCGCCGACCCGCTGGGCGGTTCCTGGTACATCGAGGACCTGACGGACCGCATCGAGGCCGACGCCGAGAAGATCTTCGAGCAGATCCGCGAGCGGGGACGGCGCGCCGTGCCCGACGGGCAGCACCCGATCGGCCCGATCACCTCCGGCATCCTGCGCGGCATCGAGGACGGCTGGTTCACCGGTGAGATCGCCGAGTCCGCCTTCCGCTACCAGCAGGCGCTGGAGAAGAACGACAAGAAGGTCGTCGGCGTCAACTGCCACCCCGGGTCGGTCACCGGCGACCTGGAGATCCTGCGGGTGAGCCACGAGGTGGAGCGCGAGCAGGTGGCGGCGCTCACCGACCGGCGCGCCGCGCGGGACGACGCCGCCGTGCGCGCCGCACTCAGCACGCTCGTGCAGGCCGCGCGGGGCGAGGGCAACATGATCGCGCCCATGCTGGAGGCGGTCCGGGCCGAGGCCACGCTCGGGGAGATCTGCGGAGCCCTGCGGGACGAGTGGGGCACCTACACCGAGCCGCCGGTCTTCTGAGCCCTGACCCGCCGGGCCCCGAGGGCCCGGCGGGTCAGGCCGGGTCCGCGGAGGTGGTGCGGTAGCGGCTGCGGAACTCCGCCAGCAGCGCGTCGGTCACCTCGGCGCCCGCGGCCACCGCCTCGTGCACGTCGCGGAAGTAGCCCTCGTAACCGGCGGGGGTGTAGAGGCACAGGGCGCGTGCCGTGCGGATGCCCGCGTTGCGGAAGCCGTGCGGGGTGCCGCGTACGGCCGCCAGCAGGGCGCCGGGTCCCGCGGTCACCTCCTCCTCACCGGTGTGGAGGGTCAGTTCGCCCTCGAGCACGTAGAAGTATTCGTCGTGTCCGTGGTGGACGTGCGGACGGGCGCCGACGATGCCCGGGGCCAGGGTGAACTCCTCGAAGGAGAAGCGCCCTTCGGTGTGCTCGGCCGTCAGCCGGAAGAAGTGCTCGACGCCGGCCACCTCGATCGTCTCTCCTTCCTGAGGGCCGCGGAGCAGCGGGGCGAGCGGCGAGGAGGGGAGGGGCTGTGGTGCTTCCTGTGCGGTCACCGCCGCATTCTGACAGGGCGCGGCAGCCGCTCACCGGGGATTTCCCGGGACCGGACCCGGCGGCGGGAGCGGGGCCCGGCAGCCCACGCCTGCGAGGCGCTGTGCAGCGGCGCCGGCAGTCCGCGGCGGGCTGCTCCCGGGTGCCGGCCGGCTACCCGTGGCTGCCACCGGGCGGCTCCGTCCCGTCGGGCGCTGCCGCGCCGCCGGCGTCCGGCGGGGGCGAGACCGCGCCCAGGCCCTCCAGCAGCAGGGTGGTGAACAGGCGGGCCCACGCCTCGTCCACCGGGCAGTCGCTCACCAGCGAGCGGTGCACCACAGCGCCCGCGATCACATCGAAGATCAGGTCGACGACACGTGCGGTCTCGGCGGAGTCGGCCGGGTCGGGAGGCAGCTCTCCACGCCGCTGCGCCCGCGAGCGGCCGTCCAGCACCAGCCGCTTCTGGCGGTCCACGATCGCCTCGCGGATGCGGGGCCGGAGTGCCTCGTCGGTGGTGGACTCGGCGAGCACGGCCATCAGCGCCGTCTTGGCCTCGGGGCGGCGCAGCAGGGCCGCGAAGGAGAGCACGACGCCTTCCACGTCGGCACGCAGGCAGCCCCGGTCGGGCAGCTGCAACTCGTCGAAGAGGACGGCGACCGCGTCGATCACCAGCTCGCTCTTGGCGGCCCAGCGCCGGTAGAGGGTGGTCTTGGCGACTCCGGCGCGCTGGGCGATCTCGCCCATCGTCAGCCTGCTCCAGCCGACCTCGACCAGCGCGGCGCGCGTGGCGGCGAGGATCGCCCGGTCGGCCGCGGCGCTGCGCGGACGGCCGCGGCGCTGGGCTGAGGGCAGGGGGTCGGGGACGGCCATGCGCAGACCCTACCGATCGGTACGGGCGGTGCAGAGTGAGGTGGATCACTGCGCGCCGGGGTGCTTGCGTCTTGCGGGGGCGCGGGGCGCACAAGTTACGCTACGACTCGTAGCGGAATGACTCCCGCGACGATCACGCGCCGGGTGGGGACCTGGCGACCACTGCACACGAGGCCGCCGCAAAGGGGGGAGACTGGACTCATGCAGCCACGCAACATGTCCATGAGCGGAGTCGTCGACCTCGCCGCGGTGAAGGCGGCCGGTGAGGCCAAGCAGAAGGCGGAGCAGGGGAGAGCCCGCGCCGCCGAGGGGAACGGGGCGCCGGGTCCGGCCGGCCTGGTGCTCGATGTCGGGGAGGCCGACTTCGAGGCGGAGGTGCTGGAGCGCTCCGCCGAGGTGCCGGTCGTCATCGACTTCTGGGCGGAGTGGTGCGAGCCGTGCAAGCAGCTCTCACCGCTCCTGGAGCGGCTCACCCAGGAGTACGCGGGCCGGCTGCTGCTGGCCAAGATCGACGTCGACCGGAACCAGATGCTGATGCAGCAGTTCGGCGTCCAGGGCATCCCGGCGGTCTTCGCCGTGGTGGCCGGGCAGGCGCTGCCGCTGTTCCAGGGGGCGGCCCCCGAACAGCAGATCCGCGCCACGCTGGACCAGCTCGTCCAGGTCGCCGAGCAGCGCTTCGGCATCACCGGCCTCCAGGGCGTCCCCCAGCAGGAGGAGGCCGCCGCCGAGCCGGCCGAGCCGCAGGTCCCGGAGGACCCGGTGCTGGCCGCCGCCCAGCAGGCGCTGGACTCGGGCGATCTGCCCGGTGCCGTCCAGGCGTACCGCAACAAGCTGGCGGACGAGCCGGCGAACGTGGAGGCCAAGGTCGGTCTGGCGATGGCCGAACTGCTCTCCCGGGTGCAGGACATGGATGCCCGGCAGGTGCGCAAGGACGCCGCCGACCGTCCGGACGACGTGGCCGCGCAGCTGCGGGTGGCCGATCTCGACATGGCCGGCGGCCATGTCGAGGACTCCTTCAGCCGGTTGGTGGACACGGTGCGACGAACGGCCGGTGAGGACCGGGACGCGGCGCGGGTGCGACTGCTGGAGCTGTTCGAGGTCATCGGCCCGGAGGATCCGCGCGTCGTGAGCGCGCGCGCCGCCCTCGCTCGGGCGCTGTTCTGACCTGCCCGTACCGACGGTCACACAGGCGTCGCCACTCATTGATTTAGCGACATCGGCGGCCGCGCTTTACCAAAACTTGGTAATCGCGGCCGCCTTTACGCGCTGTAGCGACATCTCGCGGAAACCTCCCGGCTTGCCCGGTTGAGGCGGTTCCGCGCCCACCCCCACCCGCAACCCTCCGTGGCCGAACGGTACCTTGCGACGGCTTCCGGGTTATCCAGCCGTTACTCGTAAGTAACGAACCCCCTTGTGCGTCGGGCTCAGATGCACCACGATCGGCCACGCTCGGTCCATCGCCCCGCAGCCCGGCATCCATTCGGCGCCGCGGTCGATGGTTCCCCACCGAGTGGACCGGCATCGCACCATTTGCACCACTTGCATCACCCAACATCCGTTTCACCCGCCGGTCCTCAGGACAGGGGGGTCCCTGCTCCACGGCAGGGCCTGTCCTTGCAAAGCAAGGTTGCGCGAGAGCGTGGCCCGTGGTTGTCGCTCGGGGGTGATCGTCAACAACTCGGACGTGACGTGCGTGAGGACGGCATGGACGACGTTGGCGCTCTCCGTTCCGAGGACGTAGCTCGTCTCCCTCCCCAGCCACGTGGCCGGGAGGTACCCCCACGGCAGGAGCGGCCCGCTGAGCACAGGCGGCACGGCTCTCCGAGCCGGAGATGTACGTCCGAGAAGGAGGAAAGTCATGGAGTCCCTGGCTCGTGGCGGGACCAGATGGAAGCGGTTCGCCGTAGTCATGGTGCCGAGCGTGGCCGCTACGGCAGCGATCGGCGTCGCCCTCTCGCAGGGTGCGCTGGCGGCGTCGTTCAGCGTCTCCGGCCAGCAGTTCAAGGTCACGGCGGATCAGCTGGACGGCAGCGGGTTCGTCCAGTACGGCGCGCTCGACAGCACGGAGAAGGGCAAGAAGCCCGTCGCCGTCGTCGGCATGAACTCGGCGAAGATACGCAATCTCTGCCAGTCGGTCGTCGTTCCGGTCCCGGTCTTCGGCGACGTCTCGATGAAGCTGAGCGCCGGCGGCGCAGGTGGCCCCAAGGTCGAGGCGAAGAAGCTCTACATCGACGCCGACGACCTGTACGCCAACGCCACGTTCAAGAACATCGACATCGGCGTCAGCACGGACAAGACCACCAAGGGTCCCGGTCCGCACAAGGGCGACGCCTACGCCAAGGGCTCCTTCGCCCAGCAGGCGGAGAGCGTCCGGTTCACCGACGTCAAGCAGCGCGCGTGGGCGACCACCGCCGGCACCTTCAAGCTCAGCGGTCTGCACATGAGCGTCAAGAAGGGCAAGTCCGAGTGCTACTGATGTGAGCCTCCCACGGGTGCGGAGGGCGAGGGCACCCGCTCCGACCGCACCTCCGCACCCGTAGGGTCCGCTCCACACCAGCAAGTTCTGTGCCAGTTCCGAGGAGCCCCGTACCATGAGCGCCGACACGCGACAGAGTCTGACGACCGGATTCGGCCACAAGAGGCAGTCCTTCCGGCACTGGCGCGGCCAGCGCCCGTTCTGGGGCGGGATGCTGACGCTGCTGGCGGGCATCCCGATCATGTACGTCCCCTACCAGAACCTCACCCTGGGGTCCTTGACCATCCGGATGTCGACCACCGCGGGCGCGGGGTCGCTGATCATCGGCGTGCTGCTGGTCGTCCTCGGACTGACCATGTGGTTCCAGCCCCAGTCGCGGGTGTTCGCAGGCGTGGCCGCGATCCTCCTCGCGCTGGTCTCCCTCGTCGTCTCCAACTTCGGCGCCTTCCTGATCGGTTTCCTGCTCGGACTGATCGGTGGAGCGCTGGGCGTCTCCTGGGTCCCGGGCAAGACCGCCGTGGCCGAGCCCGCCGCGCCGGCCGAACGGGCCGAGCGCAGCGAGCAGGCCGAGGGGGCCGGGCATCCCGCGGAGAATGCCGGTGCGGACGCCGGAACGGGGCCGGCGAGCGACAACACAGCAGTCTCTGGAGCGTCCCCCGCGGACGGGGTCGACGCGCATGACGGGAACGGGAGGCACCGTGCCGGGTGACGAGGTCCACGAAGGGGAGCGCGCGCGCCCGGGCGCCGCGTCGGGTGCCCGGGGAAGAGCCGGGCCCCGGCACGCCGCCCCCAGGAAGCCGTTGCTGACCCGGTTCCACCTGCCGGCCGGCAAGGCGGTGGCGCTGGCCGCGATGCCCTCGGCCGTCCTGCTGGGAGTCGGGATCACCCCGCAGCTCGCCAACGCCAAGCCGCTCCCCAAGAACCCCTTCAAGGGCGACTCCTGCGTCTCCATATCCGAGCAGCAGGAGACCGAGGAGGAGAAGGCCGAGCGCAAAGAGCGGGCCGAGAAGCTCAAGAAGGAGCTGGCCCGCAAGCAGGCCGAGCGGGAGAAGGAGGCCGAGGAAGCCGCCGGGAAGGCCGACGGCGAGAAGTCCGACGAGAAGGCCGGCGGCAAGCCCGGGGACGGCGCCTCCGGTAGCGGATCCGGCGGCGACAAGCCGTCCGGTTCCTCCGGTTCCTCCGGTTCCTCCGGGAAGACCACTTCCGAGGAGCCCGCCACCTCGCCCTCGCCGTCCGCGAAGTCCGAGGACAGCGCGCCGGACGACGAGGAGGAGAACCCCTGGTACGACCCGCTCGGGGTGGGCAAGACGCTCGACGACCTGCTCCACCCGGACAAGGGCGAGGACAAGGGCGAGCCCGCCGACGAGCCCGCCGACAGCCCCACGCCCAGCCCTTCGAAGGGCTCCGGGGACACCGGTGACGCCGATGACGAGGACACCTCCCCGTCCGGCGGTGGCGCGAAGTCCGGGCGCGGATCGGACGGCGACAACACCGCCGACCGGACCGGGAAGGCCGACGGGAGCGGTGCCGCGAGCGGCTCCGGCAAGGCCGACGACGGCAAGGCCGACGGAGGCAAGAACACCGGGGACGAGAAGGACGGCAAGGGCGACGAGTCGGGCGAGGACTCGGGGGTCGGCGCCGACGCGAAGGACGGCACCGCCCGCGACTACGACCCCGAGAAGGACGCCGGCAAGCCTTTCCCGTGCCCCGAGAAGATGGACGTCCAGGGCACCGGTGAGCAGACCCCGGCCCAGGTCCCCAACGACCCCTGGAACCTGGAGGCGTCCTCGCTGACGCTGATGGGCCTCGACTACGAGGGGGTCGTCAACATCACCATGCCGAACGGGAAGACCAAGCAGGCCCTCAAGTTCACCGCCGACGCGCTGGACATCGGCGATCTGCACCAGACGGTGCAGGCCGACGGGGTGACCTACCACGTGCAGGCGGCCGAGGGATCCAGGTCGACCATCCGCGGCGGCAAGGTGACCATGTACACCGAGGAGCTGAAGGGCAACCTGTTCGGGCTGATCCCGATCACCTTCAGCCCCGAGACGCCCCCGCCGATCAATGTGCCCTTCGCCTACTTCACCGACGTGTCGGTGCGGCAGGCGGGCCAGTTCGGCGGCACCCTGACGATTCCCGGACTGCACCAGTACGTCAGCAAGTAGGCCCCGGACGGCCGAGCCCCGCACGCGAAGTCCCGCACCCTGCCCGGGGTGCGGGACTTCGCGTCGGTCCGGCCGGGCGCCTGCGCATCCGGCGCCCGGGGGCGTCGGATGCGGGCATCCCGTCAGCGGATCAGGCGGTGCCCAGGTGGTGGACGCGGACCATGTTGGTGGTGCCGGGGACGCCGGGCGGGGAGCCCGCGGTGATCAGCATCGTGTCGCCGGTCTCGAACCGCTGCAGCCGCAGCAGTTCGGCGTCGACGAGCTCGACCATCTCGTCGGTGTGGTCGACGTGCTTGACCACGAACGTCTCCACACCCCAGCTCAGCGTCAGCTGGTTGGCGGTGGCCGCCTCCGTGGTGAAGGCGAGGATGGGCTGGCCGACCCGGTAGCGGGACAGCCGTCGGGCCGTGTCGCCGGACTTGGTGAAGGCCACCAGGGCCTTGCCGTCCAGGAAGTCGGCCATCTCGCACGCCGCGCGGGCGACCGAACCGCCCTGGGTGCGCGGCTTCTTGCCGGGCACCAGCGGCTGCAGCCCGCGGCCGAGCAGCTCCTCCTCGGCGGCCTGCACGATCTTCGACATGGTCTTGACTGTCTCGACGGGGTACTGGCCCACCGAGGACTCGGCCGAGAGCATCACCGCGTCGGCGCCGTCCAGCACCGCGTTGGCGACGTCGCTGGCCTCCGCGCGGGTGGGCCGGGAGTTGGTGATCATGGACTCCATCATCTGGGTCGCCACGATCACCGGCTTGGCGTTGCGGCGGCACAGCTCCACCAGCCGCTTCTGCACCATCGGGACCTGCTCCAGCGGGTACTCCACGGCCAGGTCGCCGCGCGCCACCATCACGCCGTCGAAGGCCAGCACGACCTCCTCCATGTTGGCGACCGCCTGCGGCTTCTCGACCTTGGCGATCACCGGGACCCGGCGGCCCACCTCGTCCATCACGCGGTGCACGTCGCGCACGTCGGAGGCGTTGCGCACGAACGAGAGGGCGATCATGTCGGCGCCCATCCGGAGCGCGAACTTCAGGTCCTCGATGTCCTTCTCGCTGAGCGCCGGCACGTTCACCGCGGCGCCGGGGAGGTTGATCCCCTTGTGGTCGGAGATGACACCGCCCTCGATGACGATCGTGCGGACCCGGGGGCCCTCGACCTCGACGACCTGGAGCGCGACGTTCCCGTCGTTGATCAGCACCGGGTCGCCCTTGGAGACGTCGCCGGGCAGCCCCTTGTAGGTGGTGCCGCAGATGCTCTTGTCGCCCGCCACGTCCTCGGTCGTGATGGTGAACTCCTCGCCGCGGACCAGCTCGACGGGTCCCTCGGCGAAGGTCTCCAGCCGGATCTTGGGGCCCTGGAGGTCGGCGAGGACACCCACGGCGCGGCCGGTCTCCCCGGCGGCTTTGCGGGTGCGGTGGTACCGCTCCTCGTGCTCGGCGTGGGAGCCGTGGCTCATGTTGAACCGGGCCACGTTCATACCCGCCTCGATCAGCGTCTTCAGCTGTTCGTAGGAGTCGACGGCGGGGCCCAGGGTGCAGACGATTTTGGAACGGCGCATGGTGGCGATCCTATCGTTTTGTTTAGGTACTGAACGATTCGGGGGCGGTGCCCCCGGGCGACGGGGCCGTCCGGCTCGGGGCGACCAGCGCGTAGGTCTGCTCTGCGATCTCCAGTTCCTCGTCGGTCGGTACCACGGCCACGGCCACTCTCGCGTACGCGGGTGAGATCAGCCGCGCCTCCTTCTCCCGCGCCGCGTTCAGCTCGCCGTCCACGGCCAGCCCCAGCTCCGCCAGCCCCGCCACGGCGGCCTCACGCACCGGTGCGGCGTTCTCGCCGACGCCCGCGGTGAAGACCACGGCGTCGACCCTGCCCAGCACGGCGTAGTAGGCGCCGATGTACTTCTTCAGCCGGTGGATGTAGATGTCGAAGGCCAGCGCCGCGGCCCGGTCACCCGCCTCGATCCGGCGGCGGATCTCCCGCATGTCGTTGTCGCCGCACAGCCCCAGCAGGCCGCTGCGCTTGTTCAGCAGCTCGTCCACCGCGTCCGCGTCCATTCCGGCCACCCGCTTGAGGTGGAAGACCACTGCCGGGTCGATGTCCCCCGACCGGGTTCCCATCACCAGCCCCTCCAAGGGGGTCAGTCCCATGGAGGTGTCCTCGCACCGCCCGCCGCGCACGGCGGAGGCCGATGCGCCGTTGCCCAGGTGCAGCACGATCAGGTTCACCTCGCCCGGGTCCTTGCCCAGCAGCTCGGCGGCCCTGCGCGACACATAGGCGTGCGAGGTGCCGTGGAAGCCGTAGCGGCGCACCCGGTGCGCGTCGGCGGTCTCCGTGTCGATGGCGTAGCGGGCCGCGTGCTCCGGCATCGTGGAGTGGAACGCGGTGTCGAAGACGGCGACCTGCGGCAGATCGGGGCGCAGCCGCTGCGCGGTGCGGATGCCGGTGAGGTTCGCCGGATTGTGCAGCGGCGCCACCGGGACCAGCCGCTCGATCTCCTGGAGCACCGCGTCGTCCACCACCGTCGGCTCGGTCAGCCGCAGCCCGCCGTGCACCACCCGGTGGCCGATCGCGGCCAGCTCGGGGGAGTCCAGGCCGAGCCCGTCGGTGGCCAGCTCCTCGGCGACGGCTTTCAGCGCCGCTCCGTGATCGGCCAGCCTCCCCGCGCGGGTGCGCCGCTCGCCCCCGGCGGCGAGCGGCTGGTGGGTGACGGCCGAGGTCTCCTCGCCGATCCGCTCGGCGAGGCCCGCGGCCAGCCGGCTGCGGTCCGCCATGTCGATCAGCTGGTACTTCACCGACGACGAGCCGGAGTTGAGGACGAGGATCCGGGTGGGGCTCACGGCAGGGTGCTCTCTGTGCGGGTACGGGGGGACGGGTGCGACGCTCAGCCGCCGGAGCCGTGCGGGAACGCGTCCTGCGCCTGGACCGCGGTGATCGCGACCGTGTTGACGATGTCCTGCACCAGCGCGCCGCGGCTCAGGTCGTTGACCGGCTTGCGCAGCCCCTGGAGCACGGGGCCCACGGCGATGGCCCCGGCCGAGCGCTGCACGGCCTTGTAGGTGTTGTTGCCGGTGTTCAGATCGGGGAAGACCAGCACGGTCGCCTGCCCCGCCACCGCGGAGCCGGGCAGCTTGGTGGCGGCCACCGAGGGCTCCACGGCCGCGTCGTACTGGATCGGCCCCTCCGTGAGGAGGTCCGGGCGGCGCTCGCGGACCAGTTCGGTGGCCCGCCGCACCTTGTCCACGTCGGCGCCCGAGCCGGAGGTGCCCGTCGAGTACGAGAGCATCGCGACTCGCGGCTCCACCCCGAACCGGGCCGCGGTGGTCGCCGACTGGATGGCGATGTCGGCGAGCTGCTCGGCGCCCGGGTCCGGCACCACGGCGCAGTCCCCGTAGACCAGCACCCGGTCGGCCAGGCACATGAAGAACACCGAGGAGACGATCGAGGCGTCCGGCCGGGTGCGGATGATCTCGAAGGCCGGGCGGACCGTCGCCGCCGTCGAGTGCACGGCACCGGAGACCATGCCGTCGGCCAGCCCCTCGTTGACCATGAGCGTGCCGAAGTAGGACGCGTCGGAGACCACGTCGTGGGCCAGCTCGTAGGTGACGCCCTTGTGCGCGCGCAGCGCCGCGTACACCTCGGCGAAGCGCTCCCGCAGCGGGGAGGTCTGCGGATCGACGATGCGCGCGGTGGCGCCACCCGGGCCTGCGACCGGGTCCGCGGGGACCTCGTCGCCGGCCGGCAGATCGAGGCCGATGCTCAGCTCGGCGGCGCGCTTGCGGATCACCGCCGGGTCGCCCAGCAGCGTCAGGTCACAGATGTTGCGCCGCAGCAGCACCTCGGCCGCACGCAGCACCCGCTCCTCGGTGCCCTCCGGCAGCACGATGTGCCGCCGTGCCGCGCGTGAGCGCTCCACCAGCTCGTGCTCGAACATCATCGGCGTGACCCGCTCGCTGCGCTCCACCGAGAGCTGCGCAGAGAGCTGGGCGGCGTCCACATGGGTCTCGAACAGCCCCAGCGCGATCTCGGCCTTCCGCGGGGTGGCGGCGGTCAGCTTGCCCTCCAGGGACAGCAGCGCGTCGGCGGTCGGCATCGACCCCTCCGGGACCACCAGCACCGGCGTGCCGGGCGCCAGCCGCGCGGCCAGCGCCAGGGTCTGGTCGTCGGGGCGCTCGTCCAGCGTGAGCAGCACACCGGCGATGGCCGGGGAGCCGGCGGAGTGCGCGGCCAGCGCCCCGATGAGCAGGTCCGAGCGGTCGCCGGGCGTGACCACCAGGCAGCCCTCGGTGAGCGCGGGCAGGAAGACGGGCAGGTGGGCGCCGCCGAAGACCAGGTTGCGGACGTCGCGGGAGAGTCCGGCGTGGTCGCCGAGCAGGACCTTCGCCGCCGTCGCCTCCTTGACCTGGGCCACCGTGGGTGCGGCCAGCGCGGGCTCCTCCGGCAGCACGAAGACCGGCTCGGGCAGCCGCTCGGCCAGTCCGCGCACGGCTGCCGCACCCTCGGGGTCGGCCACCCGGTTGGCGACCATGGCGATCAGGTCGGCGCCCAGTGAGGCGTAGGCGTCGTGCGCGTTGCGCACCTCGGCGACCACGGCCTCGGGCGACTGGTCGCGGGCGGCGACGACCGGCAGCACGGCGGCCCCGAACTCGTTCGCGAGCCGCGCGTTGAGCGCGAGTTCGGCGGGCAGTCCGGTGTCGGCGAAGTCGGTGCCGAGCACGAGGACGGCCTCGTAGGCGTCGGAGACCTGGTGGTAGCGGTCCACCAGGCGGGAGATCAGCTCGTCCGTGCCCTGCTCGGCCTGGAGCGCCGCCGCCTCCTCGTACCGCATGCCGAAGACCGAGGAGGCGGGCTGGGTGAGCCGGTAGCGGCTGCGCAGCAGGTCGTAGAGCTCGTCGGGCTCGTCGTGCACCAGAGGCCGGAACACCCCGACGCGGTCCACCTGGCGGGTCAGGAGCTCCATGACTCCCAGCTCGACCACCTGGCGGCCGTCGCTGCGGCCGATGCCGGTCACGTACACGCTGCGCGCCACGCGCTGTCTCCTCCGGTCGCGGTCGGGAGCGCCTCGGGGATCTCTTGAGCAGTTCCGCCTGGAAAGCACCCGTAAGGGTAGGGCTATACCCTTGACACTACCTGTGCCTCTGGTGAGCACGCGCGCCAGGAGGGGGGCCGGTGCGGCTCCGCCGGAGGGTGCCCGCAGCGGTCCGGATGCTGAGCGGGGCCCCTTCCCTCGCCTTCAAGACGTGAAACAATCGCACCGGCTCAGGGACCAGCGGCACCCCCGGACAGTGAGGTCCGACCGTGCCCCAAGCGGCCTGCCTCCCCGGCGGGCATCTACGGAGCAGGAGAAGCGAACCCCATGCGTATCGGAGTGCTCACCGCGGGCGGAGACTGCCCCGGTCTCAACGCCGTGATCCGATCCGTCGTGCACCGCGCCGTACACGACCGCGGCGACGAGGTCATCGGATTCGAGGACGGATTCAAGGGCCTGCTGGAGGGCCGCCACCGGCCCCTGGACATAAACTCCGTCAGCGGCATCCTCGCCCGCGGCGGCACCATCCTCGGCTCGGCCCGGCTGGAGCGGGACCGGCTGCGGGAGGCGTGCAACAACTCCGAGGAGCTGATCGACCGGCTCGGCCTGGACGCGCTGATCCCGATCGGCGGCGAGGGCACCCTGACCGCCGCGCGGATGCTCGCCGAGATCGGGCTGCCGGTCGTCGGCGTCCCCAAGACCATCGACAACGACATCTCCGCCACCGACCGCACCTTCGGCTTCGACACCGCCGTCGGTGTCGCCACCGAGGCCATGGACCGCCTCAAGACCACCGCCGAGTCCCATCAGCGGGTGATGGTCGTGGAGGTCATGGGCCGGCACGCGGGCTGGATCGCGCTGGAGGCGGGCATGGCGGCGGGCGCGCACGCCATCTGCATCCCCGAGCGCAACTTCGAGGTCGACGACCTGGCCAAGATGGTCGAGGAGCGGTTCGCGCGGGACAAGAAGTTCGCCATCGTCTGCGTCGCCGAGGGCGCGCACCCGGCCGAGGGCTCCATGCCGTACGAGAAGGGCGTGATCGACCAGTACGGTCACGAGCGCTTCACCGGCATCGGCAACCGGCTCGCGGTCGAGCTGGAGCACCGGCTCGGCAAGGAGGCACGGCCCGTCATCCTCGGCCACATCCAGCGTGGCGGCACCCCCACGGCCTACGACCGGGTGCTCGCCACCCGCTTCGGCTGGCACGCCGTCGAGGCGGCGCACCGCGGAGAGTTCGGCCGGATGACAGCCCTGCGCGGCACCCGGATCGTGATGGCCCCGCTCGCCGACGCGGTCTCCGAGCTCAAGCGGGTTCCGCAGGACCGCATGGACGAGACCGAAGCGGTCTTCTGAGCCGTCGCGCGCCGCGTTCCCGCGCGGCGCGAGTGCCCGGGCCGGCGCGGAGCCTCGCCGAGTCCGGCAGCCCGCCGCCGGAGCCGGGAGGCTCGACCGGGCTCGTACCGCTGCTCGAACCGCCCGGTCCCCCGACACCCCCGCACGGCCGGTGTCGGCGCCAGGTCACCGGCCGTGCGGCTCCCCGGACGGTTCCGCGGCCCCGGTGTGCGCTGCGCTGGGCGCGGTCCGCACCGCCGCCCGGCTCCCCCCGGCCTCCGGGCGCGGGCCGACCGCCACCCGTTGCCGGCCGGCCGGGGCCCGCACGAAGGCCAGCACCACCGCCGCGCAGCCGGCCAGCGCGGCGCCCACCAGCAGCACCGTGCGCAGCGGTGCGGCGTCCACCACGCGGCCGCCGACGAAGGCGCCCAGCGCGATGGCGGCGTTGAAGACGGAGGCGAACAGGGCACCCGCCGCCTCGCGTTCGAGCGGCGCCGCGGCCAGCACCCAGCTCTGGCTGCTCACCGAGACCCCGCCGTAGGCCAGCCCCCACAGCAGCAGCGCCGCGACGGCCGCTCCGGTGGCCGGGCCCGCCGCGGCCAGCAGCAGGGTCGTCACCGCGATGCCCCCTGCCAGCGTCAGCAGCGTGCTCCTGGGCCGCCGGGCCGCGCGGGCGCCCGCCACGAAGTTCCCGGCGACGCCCGCCGCACCGTACGCCAGCAGCAGCACCCCGACCAGTGCGGGCGCGACGCCGGAGAGCTGCTCCAGCACCGGCCGTACATAGGTGTAGGCGGCGAAGTGCCCGGTCACCAGCAGGGCGAGGAAGACGAATCCGGTGCGCAGCCGGGCATTCCGCAGCAGCCGCGGCAGTGTGCCGGGGCGTACCGGGCGGTCGGCGGGCAGCGCGGGCAGCAGCAGCGCGAGGGCCGGCGCCACCCCGGCCGACAGCCCCGCCGCCGCGCCGAACGCGGCCCGCCAGCCGACCGCTTCGCCCAGCATGGTGCCCGCGGGCACCGCCAGCACACTGGCCAGACCGATGCCGCCGAAGACGGCTGCCAGCGCCGTGCTCAGCGAGCGCTGCGGCACCAGCCGTACCGGCAGGGTGGCCGCCAGCGCCCATACGCCGCCGAGCGCGACACCCACCAGGACGCGGGCGAACAGCAGCACGGCGAGGGAGGGCGCCGCCGCCGAGAGGGTGTTGGCGGCGGCCAGCAGCAGCGCCAGCGCCGCCAGCACGGTACGGCGGTCGAGCCGGCCCGCGGCGGGTGGGACGAGGGGCGCGGCGAGGGCCGCGACGACGCCGGTGAGGGAGACGGTCAGCCCCGCCGAGCCCTCCGAGACAGCGAGGCTCCCGCTGACCGGGGTGAGCAGCCCGACGGGCAGCATCTCGGACGCGGTGACCGCGAAGGTGACGGACGTGAGCGAGGCGACGCCGAGCCACGCCCGCAGCGGCGTGCGCTCTCTTCCGCCGGGGTCGTGTCCTGGGGGATCCGTGCAGGTGGGGGTCTCAGTCATGGTTCAAGACTTCGCGCCCGGCCGCCCGGGAACAACGGCGGACTTCTCATCCTTCCATGAGCGGGGCTCATCGCTCCTCCCCGAGCGGGGCGGAGGGCTCGTCGACACGGCGGCGGGCGGGCGCGCGGAGCGGAGTGCGGGAGGCGGAGTTGGACAGCGGTGGCGGTACCCGGATCCGGTCGCTGGAGATGCGGGAGCTGGAGTGCTTTCTCGTCCTCGCCGAGGAACTCCACTTCGGGCGCGCCGGGGAGCGGCTGTATGTGTCGCAGAGCAGGGTCAGCCAACTGCTGCGCGCGCTGGAGAACCGGATCGGGGCGCGGCTGGTGGAGCGCACCAGCCGCCGGGTGGCGCTGACGGAGCTCGGTTCCCGGTTCCTCGAACGGCTGCGGCCCGCCTACGGATTGCTGGGAGAAGCCGTGGACGAGGCACGTGCCGCGGCCCGGAGCGTGACCGGGCGGCTGCGGCTGGGGTTCCTGGGCAGCGCCGACCATCGCACCACGGCGGCCCTCGGCCTCTTCCACGCCCGCCATCCCCAGGTGGAGACCGTCGTCGTGGAGATCACCATGGCGGATCCGTTCGGACCGCTGCGGCGCGGTGAGGTGGACGCCGCCGTGGTGCTGCTGCCGGTCGCGGAGTCCGGTCTGGTGGTGGGGCCCGGATTCGGGGCACAGCCGTGGACACTCGCCGTCTCCTCCGGCCACCCTTTCGCCGCCCGGTCCGCGCTGAGTGCCGACGATCTCGTGGACTGCCGGCTCATCGCCGCCGCGCCGCCCGCCCCCGGCTACTGGCGCGACCATCAGGCCCCGCCGTGCACACCGGGCGGTCGCCCCATCGCCCGGGGCCCGGCGGTGACCACTCTCCAGGAGGGGCTGGCCAACGCCGCCGCGGGGCGCGGGGGCCTGCTGCTGTGCCGCCCCACGGCCGAGACACACGCCCGTGCGGACCTCGTCTTCGTACCGGTCGACGGACTGCCGCTGTCGGAGCTGGCCGTGGTGACGCAGGGCGGCCACGGCAGCGTGTTGCAGCGGGCGTTCGTGCGGGCCGTGGTCGACTCCGCCGGTACGGTCCCCCCGGCTTCGGCGGTGCCGGGGCCCTGCTGAGGATCGCGGCCGCCCGCCGCCGGGGGCACGCGACCGGAAGCGGATGTCCAACTTCACCCAATCGCAACCTTCTTCCCGCGGCGCCCGCCATCCCCGCTGCGACCTGCGGTCTCGCCGTCGGGACCGGGACCCGGCGAACTGGACCACGGACGGGAACACTTGGATATTCCGGGGCGCGTGTGCTCCGGGTTGAGGATGCGAGTACCGTGCTGTCACCCGTCGTGCGTGCATCTCGTACGACGGTCCTACCGGAAGGAAAACGATGACAGCACTGCGCCTCAGATGGCAGCGGTCGGTCGCCATCGCGGCGACCGGTGCCGCGGCGTTCGTCGGTACCGCGATAGCGGCCGCCCCCGCCCAGGCACACACCCCTTCATGGTCGGTGACCTGCGACTCGGTCTCGATCGACCTGAAGATGTACGCGCCCAAGGACAACAAGGTCACCGTCAAGGCCGGTGGCGAGACGCTGATCAGCGAGACCTTCGGCCGCAGCTTCCAGAAGAAGGTCGACCTGCCCGAGCACGGCGAGCCGCTGAAGGTCACCGCTCAGGTCGTGGCCTCGGACGGCGACCGGTTCTCGTGGGGCCCGGAGACCAAGACGTCCCCGGTCTGCGACAAGCCGACGCCCACCCCGACGCCCAGCGAGTCGGAGTCCACCCCGCCCTCCTCTCCCAGCCCCTCGCAGAGCCCCAGCGAGAAGCCGGAGCCGAGCGCGCCCGAGTCCAGCTCCAGCGCCCCGGCGGAGAAGCCGCAGGGCGGCGGTGACGACCTTGCCGAGACGGGTTCCTCCAGCAACACCCCGATGATCGCAGGCATCGCGGCCGCCGTGGTCATCGCAGGCGGGGGCCTCGTCGCCTTCGCGCGCAAGCGCCGCTCCTCGCAGAGCTGATCCACCGGGGCTGTCCCCCGTGCAGCCCCGGACCGTTCGTTCGGACGGTTGACGGACAGCCCGCACCACCGCCCGGCGGCCCGCCTCGGCCGGCCGCCGGGCGGCACGGGCCCCGGCCCCCCGCCCCGCAGCGCGGCGTTCCGCCGACGGGACCCACACGGGGCGGGACCCTAGGGCCCGCCGGACGCCGGGCCCCCGCGCCACAGATAGTGGTGCTCGGGGCGCCCCACCTGCCCGTACCGCTGCCGCCGCTCCGCGGAGCCGGTGGTGACGAGGTGTTCGAGATAGCGGCGTGCGGTGATCCGGTTCACGCCGAGCGCCGCCGCCGCCTCACTCGCCGTCAGCCCCTCCCGGGCCGCCTCCCGCAGCCGGTCCGTCACCCGCGCCAGCGTCGGGGAGCTCAGCCCCTTCGGCAGCGCCGAGGCGGTGGGAGCGGCCCGCAGCACCGACAGCGTCCGGTCCACCTCGTCCTGACTGACCGCCTCGCCCCCGGCCTCGGCCGTGGCACGGAAGTCCGCGTAGCGCAGCAGCCGGTCGCTGAGCGTCCGGAACGTGAACGGCTTCAGCACATGCTGGACGACTCCGAGCGCGACCCCCTCCCGGATCATCGTCAGATCGCGGGCCGACGTCACGGCGAAGACGTCCTCCGAGTGCCCCGCCGCACGCAGGGCACGCAGCAGGTCCAGCCCGCTGCCGTCGGGCAGATACAGATCGAGCAGGATCAGATCGACGCCGCCGCCCCGGCCCGCTGCGTCCTCCAGGGCGCGGAGCGCCTCGGCCCGGGAGTGCGCCTTCCCGGCCACCTCGAAGCCCGGCACCCGGCTGACGTACAGGGCGTGCGCGTCAGCCGCCACGGGATCGTCCTCGACGACCAGGACACGGAGTGTCATCGCAGTACCTCCTGAGCTCCTGCCTCCCGCGGAAGCGGCAGCCGCACCTCGAACTCGGCGCCCGCGCCGGGGAGATCGCGGGCCTGTACCTCGCCCCCGTGCCGGCGTGCGGTCTGCCGCACCAGGGCCAGGCCGATGCCGCCGCCCCGGCCGGGTTTGGTGGACCAGTTCCGCTCGAAGAGCCGGTCCCCGGCCCCGGGCGGCAGGCCGGGTCCGGTGTCGGCCACGCGCAGCAGCAGGACGCCGGAGCGGTCGCACCGGACCGTGACCGTCACCCGCGGGCTGTCCGGGGCCCGCTCCTCACCGGCCGGGCCCGGCACCCGGCCGGCGGGCGGGGCCGCGACTGCCTCCACCGCGTTGTCGATCAGATTGCCCAGTACCGTCACCAGGTCCCGGCCCGGGATGCCCGGCACGTCCTCGGCGCCGGAGTCCGGCGCGAGGGTCAGCTCGACGCCGCGCTCCTTGGCCTGCGCGGCCTTGCCCAGCAGCAGCGCGGCCAGCACCGGCTCCCGCACCGCGCTCACCACCCGGTCGGTCAGCGCCTGCGCCAGCTCCAGTTCCTCGGTCGCGAAGCGCACGGCCTCCGTCACCCGGCCCAGTTCGATCAGGGAGACGACGGTGTGCAGCCGGTTCGCGGCCTCGTGGGCCTGTGAGCGCAGCGCCTCGGCGAAGCCGCGCACCGAGTCCAGCTCACCGGCCAGCGCCCGCAGCTCGGTGTGGTCGCGCAGGGTCACCACCGTGCCCCGGTGCTCCCCGCCGTCCACCGGCGCGGTGTTGACGACCACGACCCGCTCGCCGGTCAGATGGACCTCGTCCCGGCGCGGCTCCTCGGCCAGCAGTGCCTCGGTCAGCTCGGCGGGCAGCCCGAGGTCGGCGACGGTCCGGCCCACCAGGTCCCGGGGTCCGTCCCGGCCCAGCAGCAGGCGGGCACCGTCGTTGACGAGCGCGACCCGCCCCTCCCCGTCGAGCAGCAGCAGTCCCTCGCGCACCGCGTGCAGTGTCGCCTGGTGGTAGTCGTGCAGCCGGCTGAGTTCGACCGCGTTCATCCCGTGGGTGTGGCGGCGCAGCCGGGCGTTGGTCAGATACGTGCCGACGGCGCCCAGCCCCAGGGCCCCGCCCGCCACCGCGAGCACCGCGGTGAGCTGCTCGCCGACCTGCCTGCTGATGGTGTCGATGGTGATCCCGGCGCTGACCAGGCCGATGATCCGGCCCTCCCGCCCGCCGTGCCCGGCTTCCCGGACGGGAGTCACCACGCGTACCGACGGGCCCAGCGTGCCGGTGTAGGTCTCGTCGAAGGTGTGGCCCCGCAGCGCGGGCCCGATGTGGCCGACGAACTGCTCGCCGATCCGGTCGGGGTCGGGGTGCGTCCAGCGTTTGCCGTCCGGATCCATGATCGTCACAAAGCTGACGCCGGTGTCCCGGCGCACCTGCTCCGCGTAGGGCTGCAGACGCGCGCTGGGATCGGTGGAGCCGATGGCCGCCCGTACGGAGGGGGAATCGGCCACGGCCTGGGTCGTGGCCCGGGCGCGGTGCGTCGCCGCCTCCCTGGCCTGTGACTTTCCGGAAACGTACGCGAACACCGCGCATCCGGCGACCACCAGGGCGACCAGCACCACCTGCATGGCGAAGAGCTGTCCGGCCAGGCTGCGCGGGCGGGACCGCAGGGGGAAGCGGGGTCGGGGGACGCGCATCGTCTCAGTCTGCCGTGGCTTGTTTCGTGCACGTAATGCACGTAAGGGTGACGCACATCGCACCGTGTTGCATAGTCGCCGGGACTCAACACGATCGGAATTCGCAATCGAGCGTCCACCAGGGCGTTGTGGCGGAGACATCGTGACGTGACCCATGGACGAGGAGCCGCCGACGTGTCGAAGAAGACACCGCAGCAGGCCGCAGCGGGTGCTGCGCCGGACACCCCGCAGCAGCCGGGGCCCAAGCGGGACCGCACCCATTACCTGTACATCGCGGTGATCGGCGCCGTGGTGCTGGGCGTGGTGCTGGGACTGACGGCACCTGGTGTGGCCACCGAGCTGAAACCGCTCGGCACGGGGTTCGTCAATCTCATCAAGATGATGATCTCCCCGATCATCTTCTGCACGATCGTGCTCGGCATCGGCTCGGTCCGCAAGGCGGCCAAGGTCGGCGCGGTCGGCGGCCTGGCACTCGGCTACTTCCTGGTGATGTCGCTGGTCGCGCTGGCGATCGGGCTGGTCGTCGGCAACGTCCTGGAGCCGGGCCACGGGCTGCAGCTCACCGACGCGGCCCGGGACGCGGGCGCCTCGCAGGCCGAGGGCGGTGAGGGCCTGACCGACTTCCTGCTCGGCATGATCCCCACCACCATGGTCTCCGCCTTCACCGGTGGCGAGGTGCTGCAGACCCTGCTCATCGCGCTGCTGGTCGGCTTCGCGCTGCAGGCCATGGGCTCGGCGGGGGAGCCGGTGCTGCGCGGTATCGGGCACCTGCAGAAGGTCGTCTTCCGGGTGCTGGCGATGATCATGTGGGTGGCCCCGGTCGGCGCCTTCGGTGCGATGGCGGCAGTGGTCGGCGAGACGGGGGTGGACGCGCTGAAGTCCCTCGCCGTCATCATGATCGGCTTCTATCTGACCTGCTTCGTGTTCGTCTTCGCCGTGCTCGGGACGATCCTGCGGGTGTTCACCGGCGTGAACATCTTCAAGCTGCTGAAGTACCTGGGGCGGGAGTTCCTGCTGATCCTGTCCACCTCCTCGTCCGAGTCGGCACTGCCCCGGCTGATCGCGAAGATGGAGCACCTGGGCGTCAGCCGACCCGTCGTGGGCATCACCGTGCCCACCGGCTACTCCTTCAACCTCGACGGCACCATGATCTACCTGACCATGGCCTCGATCTTCGTCGCCGAGGCCATGGGCAACCCGCTCGGCATCGGCGAGCAGATCTCGCTGCTGATCTTCATGTTCGTCGCGTCCAAGGGCGCCGCCGGGGTCACCGGCGCCGGGCTGGCCACCCTGGCCGGCGGCCTCCAGTCGCACCGTCCCGAACTGGTGGACGGCGTCGGCCTGATCGTCGGCATCGACCGGTTCATGAGCGAGGCCCGCGCGCTGACCAACTTCGCCGGGAACGCCGTGGCCACCGTGCTGGTCGGCACCTGGACCAAGGAGATCGACCGGGAGCGCGTCGGCGAGGTGCTGCGCGGTGCGCTGCCCTTCGACGAGCGGACCCTGGAGGCCGCCCACGAGCCCGCCCCGGACCGGCCGGAGGAGAGCGCGGCCGAGCAGGTCCCGCCGCAGGAGCGCGCCGCCGCGGCCACCAAGAGCTGATCCGGACGCCGCCCGGCTCCGCCCGGCCCCGGTCCGCCCGGCCTCCCGAGGCCGCCTCGCCCCGCCCCCGCCCCGCAGCCGCCGGAGCGGGGGCGGCGGCGTCCCGCCCGCTCCGGGCCCCGGCGGGCGCGGGCGGTCGGCGCGGTCCGGGTACCGGATCAGGTCCTGCGCAGCCGGAACCAGTAGAAGCCGTGCCCCGCGAGCGTCAGCAGATAGGGCAGGCCGACGATGGCGGGGAAGCGGACGCCGCCGATCAGTTCCACGGGGACCCGCCCCTGCCACTCCCGCAGATCCAGCTCGGTCGGCTGCGGGAACCGCGAGAAATTGTGCACGCACATCACCAGGTCGTCACCGCCGCCGGGGAGCGCCAGCTCCCGCAGGAAGGCCAGGACGCACGGGTTGGAGGAGGAGAGCTCCTGGTAGGACCCCAGCCCGAAGGCGGGGTTCTGCTTGCGCACCTCGATCACCCGCCGGGTCCAGTGCAGCAGCGAACTCGGCGAGCTCATGGCGGCCTCGACGTTGGTGGCCTGGTAGCCGTGCACCGGGTCCATGACGGTCGGCAGGAACAGCCGCCCCGGATCGCAGGAGGAGAACCCGGCGTTGCGGTCGGGCGTCCACTGCATCGGAGTGCGGACGGCGTCCCGGTCGCCGAGCCAGATGTTGTCGCCCATGCCGATCTCGTCGCCGTAGTAGAGGATGGGCGAGCCGGGCAGCGACAGCAGCAGCGCGGTGAACAGTTCGATCTGCTTGCGGTCGTTGTCCAGCAGCGGCGCCAGCCGGCGGCGGATGCCGATGTTGGCCCGCATCCGCGGGTCCTTGGCGTACTCCGCGTACATGTAGTCGCGTTCCTCGTCGGTGACCATCTCCAGGGTCAGCTCGTCGTGGTTGCGCAGGAAGACGCCCCACTGGCAGCGGGAGGGGATCGCGGGCGTCTTGGCGAGGATCTCGGAGACGGGGTAGCGCGACTCGCGGCGCACGGCCATGAAGATGCGCGGCATGACCGGGAAGTGGAAGGCCATGTGGCACTCGTCGCCGCCCGTCGCGTAGTCGCCGAAGTAGTCGACGACGTCCTCCGGCCACTGGTTGGCCTCGGCCAGCAGCACGGTGTCGGGGTAGTGGGCGTCGACCATCCGGCGGACCCGTTTGAGGAAGGCGTGCGACTGCGGAAGGTTCTCGCAGCTGGTGCCCTCCTCGGCGTACAGGTAGGGGACCGCGTCCAGCCGGAAGCCGTCGATGCCCAGGTCCAGCCAGAACCGCAGGGCGGAGATCATCTCGTCCTGGACCAGCGGGTTGTCGTAGTTGAGATCCGGCTGGTGGGAGAAGAAGCGGTGCCAGAAGTACTGCCTGCGCACCGGGTCGAAGGTCCAGTTGGACACCTCGGTGTCGACGAAGATGACGCGTGCGTCCTGGAACTGCTTGTCGTCGTCGGCCCAGATGTAGTAGTCGCCCCACGCCCCTTCCGGGTCGCGCCGGGACTCCTGGAACCACGGGTGCTGGTCGCTGGTGTGGTTCATGACGAAGTCGATGATCACGCGCATGCCGCGCTGGTGCGCGGCGTCCACGAACTCCACGAAGTCCGCGAGGTCGCCGAACTCGGGGAGCACGGAGGTGTAGTCGGAGACGTCGTAGCCGCCGTCCTTGAGCGGGGACTCGAAGAACGGCGGCAGCCACAGGCAGTCCACGCCGAGCCATTGGAGGTAGTCCAGCTTCGCGGTGAGCCCTCGCAGATCCCCGATGCCGTCGCCGTCGCTGTCCTGGAAGGAGCGGACGAGCACCTCGTAGAAGACGGCGCGCTTGAACCAGTCGGGATCGCGGTCCCGGGCGGGGGTGTCCTCGAAGGTGTCGGGGACGGGCTCGTTGACGCTCATGTGTGGGTGACCCTCCGGTCGGTGAGGACGGTCGCAGGGTGCGGGCGCGGGCCGGCCGGAGGACTCACCTCCCCCGCAGGAGCCGCACGCCGCCCTCCCTGCCCCAGTGATCGGGCTGTTCGGCGCACGCGGCGCGTACCGGCAGGATTGGGGTCCGCTCAACTGAGCGGCACACGGTCCGGATGCGAAGCGCGAGCTGTTCAACGACTTCGCCCCCGCGTGGGTGTGGTGCGCCGGCGGTCGCCACCCGGACCCTCCCGGCGGCCACGGAGCGCCCGCGCGGTGCGCCGGTACCGACCCGCATCCGCGTGCTCGCGGAACGGCAACGGCTCCCAGGACCTCGACAGGTCCTGGGAGCCGTTGTCATGCCGGCGTGGGCACCACCTCCGCCGCATCCCGGCGGGGGCGGGGCGAAGCCCCGCGGGCGGCGCCGCCGCAGGTCAGCTACCGGTCACGTTCACCCCGGTCCAGGCGGCCTCGACCGCCTCGACCTCGGCGCTGTCCGCACCGTAGAGGTCGGTGGCCGACTGCACTGTCGCCTTGCGCGCGTCCGCGTAGTCCGTCGTCGACGTCATCTGCTCGGTCAGCGCCTTGAACCAGATCTGCTCGGCCTTCTCGATGCCGATCCCGTCCAGCTTCTCGCCGTTCTTGGTCGGAGAGTTGTACTGCACGCCGTTCACCTCGCGCTCCCCGCTGCCCACGGACAGCAGGAAGAAGAAGTGGTTGGCGATGCCGGAGGAGTAGTGGACGTCCACGTCCCCGGCCTCGGGGCTCCAGTAGTCCAGCGAGCTGCCGTCCTTGCTGGGCTCGTCCATGTAGCGCAGCGGGGTGCCGTCGCCGTTGATGTCGATCTTCTCGCCCACGAGGTAGTCCGGCACGTCGTCCGGGCTGTCGGCGTGGAACTCGACCGCGGCGGCGAAGATGTCGGAGGTGGCCTCGTTCAGGCCGCCCGACTCGCCCGCGTAGACCAGGTCGGCCGTGGTCGAGGTGACCCCGTGCGACATCTCGTGCGCCGCGACGTCCAGCGAGGTCAGCGGGTTCTTGTTGCCCTGGCCGTCGCCGTAGGTCATGCAGAAGCAGGAGTCGTCCCAGAAGGCGTTGACATAGTTGTCGCCGTAGTGGACCCGGCTGAGGGCGCCCTTGCCGTCGCCCGCGATGCCCTCGCGGCCGTGCACCTGCTTGTAGTAGTCCCAGGTCTGCCCGGCGCCGTAGTGCGCGTCCACGCCCGCGGTGGCCCGGTCGTCGGCGGTGCCGTCGCCCCAGACGTCGTCGTCGTCGGTGAAGAGCGTGCCCTCGCCGCTCTGGCCGCCGTTGAGGTCGGAGGTGCGGTTGCCGCCGCGCGCGTCGTCCTTCATCGTGAACGAGCCGGACGAGCCCGAGGTGCCGATCTCGACCTTGCCGCTGTACTGGCTGTTGCCGGTGCCCTCCTTGATGCCCTGGAACTCGAAGAGCTTCTTGCCGGTCTTCGCGTCCGTGATCACGTGGAGCTGGTTGGGCGCCCCGGACTTCTGCACGCCGCCGACGACGGTCTCCCAGGCGAGTACCGGCTCGCCCGCGCCCGCCCAGACGATCTTCCGGGGCGCCTTGCTGCCCTTGGCCTCGGCCGTGACGGGCTTGTGCGCGGTGGGGGCCGACGTCTTCACCGCGATCTTCGCGCGGGTGGCCTTGGAGGCGCCGGTGCGCTTGCCGGAGGCGGATTTGTGCACCACGAGGTCGCCGCCGAGGACGGGCAGCCCGTCGTAGGTGCGCTCGTAACGGACGTGTGTGGAGCCGTCCTTGTTCTTGACGACATCCTTGACGTGGAGCTTCTCCTTGGAACCGAGACCCAGTGCGCGGGCGTCGGCGGACTTCGCCGCCTCGCTGTCCGCCGTCTTGACCAGCTCGGTGTGCTGGCTCGCGGTCAGCTGCGCGGGCAGCGCGCCGTTCGCGGTGGTCTCGGCGGCCGGGGCCGCTCCGGCGGTTCCGGCGGTGACTCCTGCCGCGACCAGGGCCGCCGTGGCGGCGAGGGCGGATATCCGCTGCTTGGAGGTGAATCTCACGTCAGTGACTCCTTCTGCCGTGGGGGCCGGACGGCATGACTGATCAACCGTCCGGGCAGAACTGAACTGCGGTGCGCCACGCGAAAGTACGGACGGGGTTCGTGCTGCTGTACGCATCCCGTGTGACGTGCTCGTGAGCCTGCCACTCTCAGCATGGACATGTCATCGGCGCATCGACGTCTGATCAGAGGTTGGCCAGATTCTGTTCGTTGATACGAAACCCGTGCCCGCATAGCGGACAACTGGCAGAAGCGCTTCCGCCGTCCTGCGCCCGCCCACCGCGCGCTACCGCGCTCCGCCGCCCCCACCGCCCCCACCGCGCCGTCCCGGTGCCCGGCCGGCACCGGAACGCACCGGGCGCCGCCGGTGCTCCGCGCGGGAGCGGGCTCAGGCGTCGACGTCGTGGGTCGCCGCGCCGCGCTCCGCGGACGGCTCCCCGCGGGCCGGAGCCCGGCGGGGCACCGCGCGCAGCGTGCGGACGGCCGGGACCGACAGCAGTGCCGCACTGATCCCGATCATGATCACGCCGCCCGCCAGCAGCACCATCCGGGCCCCGAGCAGTTGTGCCGCCGGGCCCGCCAGCGCCTGACCCGCGGGCATCATGGCGAGCGAGCCGGCCACCTCGTAGGCGTGGATGCGGTTGAGGATCCGACCGGGAACCTGGGTCTGCACACTGGTCGCCCACATCACGCTCCACACGCCGCCGCCCACGCCCCAGACGGCCGCGGCCGCCATCATGGCGGCGGGCGGCAGGCCCATGCCGACGGCGGCGGGGTAGCAGCAGCACCCGAGCAGTGCGAACGCCCCGGCACGCAGCTGCCGTTCGGGCCGGAAGCGCAGCGCCAGCAGCCCGCCCAGCGCGGTGCCGCCGCCCAGCGCCGAGTTGACCAGCCCGAAGACCCCCGGCCCGTCCGACGGGATGATCTCGGCGGCGGTCAGCGGCACCAGCGGCCCGGAGACGGTGACCATGTAGACCATCCAGATGAGGATGACGCTCCACATCCAGGTGCGGGCCCGGAACTCGCGCCAGCCCTCGGCCAGATCGGCACGGTAGCGGGTGCGCTGGACGGGGCGGGTCCGGGCGGCCGGCAGCCGCAGCAGCGCCAGGCACACCGCGCTGAGCAGATAGGTCCCGGCGTGCGCGGCGAACACCCCGCCCGGGGAGAAGCCGCCCACCAGCGCACCGGCGAGGGCCGGGCCCAGCAGCATGGCCAGGGACTCCGCCGTGCGGATCAGCCCGTTGGCGCCCTGCACGTCGTCGGCCACCCGGGGGACGGTGCTGGCGACCCCCGGCTGGAACAGGCCCGCGCAGATGCCGTTGACGGCCCCGATCGCGCACACCTGCCACAGCACCACGTGCCCGCTCAGGAAGAGCGCCGACATGCCGGCCTGGGTGACCACCCGCACCAGATCCGAGCCGATCATCAGCCTCCGGGTGTCGAACCGGTCGCAGAAGACGCCGCCGAAGATGACGAAGCCCGCCAGGAACACCGTCAGCGAGGCCAGCGCCACCCCGATCGCGCCGGGCCCGTGGCCGTGCTGGATCAGCCCGGCGGACAGCGCGATGGGCAGCATCGCGTCACCGAGCTTGGCGACGGCCCGGCCGGTGAAGAACAGAGCGAAGTTGCGGGAACGCAGAGCGGCCGTCGCGGCACCGGAAGGGGTCACGTCCAGCCAGTGTGGCCAAGGGTGCGGTCCGGAGCGAACGGATTTCGCACGGCGCCCGCGGCTGTGTCGTGCTCCGGGGCGGCTCGGCCGCCGCGGGGATTCCTCGTTCACTCGTGTGAGCCCGGTGTCCCTCCCGCACGCGCTTCGTTGGTCCGTTCGTCCGGGTGAGGCGGCTGAACGCCCTCGACAGCAGGCGACGCACAGGAGCGGGGACGGCATGGGACGGGGCACGACGGCACGGCGAGTCCGGGCACTGCTGTACCACGCGGGTGGCATGCGCCGGACGGTGCGCGCTGTGCTGGCCGTCGTGGTGCTCGCGCTGCTGTGCACCGCACCTGCCGGATGCGCCGTCGTGGACGACTCCAAGCCGCCGGGGGGCGCCATCCGGGTGACGCCCGAGGACGGTGCCAGCGATGTGCCCACCGACGCCCGGGTGGAGGTCTCGGTCGCCGAGGGGAAGCTGCGCAGCGTCCGGATGCAGCACAAGGGCAAGGACGCCGGGCGCGCCATCGCGGGCCGGTTCTCCGCCGACCGGCGGAGCTGGCGCCCGCTGCCCGCCTCCGAGGAGAACGCCTCCGGGCGCGGAGCCGGGCACGGCAAGGGCACGGTGCTGGAGTTGGCCGGCACCTACGAGGTGGACGTGGTGGCCGTCGACGGCGAGGGCGACCGGGTGATCCGGCACGCCACCTTCTCCACCCGGGTTCCGCCGCACCGCTTCGTGGGCTACTTCCGTCCCGAGGACGGCCAGACCGTCGGTACCGCGATGATCGTCTCGCTGGAATTCAGCCGGCCCATCGCCGACCGGGCGGCAGTCGAGCGCGCCATCGACGTCACCTCCACTCCCCGCGTGGAGATCGCCCCCCACTGGTTCGGCCGCAACAGGCTCGACTTCCGGCCCCGCACCTACTGGCAGCCCGGTACGGAGGTGACCCTCGATCTGCGGCTGCGCGATGTGCGCGGGGCGCCCGGGGTCTACGGGACGCAGCGCAAGCAGGTGACGTTCACCATCGGCCGCGACCAGCGCAGCGTCGTGGACGTGGGCCGCGGCACCCTGACCGTGCGGCAGGGCGGCCGCCGGGTCGACCGGCTGGACATCACGGCGGGCACGAAGAAGACCCCGACCTACAACGGCCGCATGGTCATCAGCGAGAAGTTCCAGGAGACCCGGATGAACGGGGACACCGTGGGGTTCGGCGGCGAGTACGACATCAAGGACGTGCCGCACGCGATGCGGCTCACCCGCAGCGGCACCTTTCTGCACGGCAACTACTGGGCCTCCGAACGGACGTTCGGCAAGAAGAACACCAGTCACGGCTGCGTCGGCCTGGAGGACGAGCGCGGCGGGGACGACAAGTCGCCCGCCGGGCGGTTCTTCCACCGCTCGCTGATCGGTGACCTGGTCACCGTGCGCGGTTCGCACGACCGGACCGTTGCGGCGGACAACGGGCTGGGCGGCTGGAACATGCCCTGGGCGACCTGGGTCGGGGGTTCGGCCCTGAACTGACCGCGGCCGGGGAAGCGCCCCGCCTCCCTGCCGTGCATCCCGCCCCCTCCGGTCCGCTTCGTCCCGTTCGCGGCGGGCCTGCGCAGCCCCGGTCCCGTAGCCCCGCGAGCCCGTGGTGCTGCGGGGCTGCGGGCGACCCCGGCGGTGCGCCGGCCTGCCCGGTGGGCGTGGCGTCCCGGCGCCGGTGCACGGGCGCTCTCTCTCCTCCGGGCCTTCCCAAAAACGCGACCGAATGGTGACCACGGAGTGCGGTTCGCCGTCATTGCGGTGTGGTTATCTAACAATGCGGATGCGCGCCGCCGTTCATGTGCCGTTCACGGCCGGGCGGCGCGATGTCGCGTTTTCGGGGGCGCACACGGGTGCGCGAAGCCGTGTGAGGACGAGGGATGGGGCCGTCTTGGATCTGAAGACCGTGGCCGGGGACAAGTTCACGTGGAAGGCGATCCGGGGGGACAGCCGTGCCCGGGTCATCGGAGGCTCAGCCGTCGGCTTCGTGGTACTGCTCGTGGTGCTGCTGCTCACGTTGACCACCTGCGGCGGCGGTGGCGGCACCGGCGCCCGCGCGAACAGCGGGGACGACGACCGGGACAAGCCCGCCAAGGGTCCCTCCCGGGCCGTGCTGACCGTCGCCCCGAAGGACGGCGCCGACGACGTGAAGACCTCGGGTGTCCTTCAGGTCCGGGCTGCCAAGGGCAAGCTGACGAAGGTGACGGTCAAGGACGCCAAGGGCGCGAAGATCGAGGGGAAACTCGCCGACGGCGGCACGGTCTGGCGCCCCGCCACCCACCTGGCGGCCGGTACCAAGTACACGGTGGACGCCGTGGCCGAGGACTCCGAGGGACGTGCCGCGGCCAAGCACGCCGCGTTCACCACGTTCGTGCCGCAGAACACCTTCGTGGGCTACTTCACGCCGGAGAACGGCGACAAGGTCGGCGCCGGGATGCCGTTCTCCATCAACTTCAACCGTCCCGTCGCCCACCGGGAGGCCGTGGAGAAGGCGATATCCGTCTCCGCGGACCCTGAGGTCGAGGTGGCGGGCCACTGGTTCGGCAACCAGCGCCTCGACTTCCGGCCCGAGAAGTACTGGAAGGCCGGGACGAAGGTCGCCGTCGACCTCAACCTCAGCGGCGTCGAGGGCGCCGAGGGCGTCTACGGGACGCAGCGCAAGACCGTGCGGTTCACCGTCGGCAGGCAGCAGGTCAGCGTGGTGGACGCGAAGAAGAAGACGATGACCGTGACCCGCGACGGCGAGAAGATCAAGACCTTCCCCATCAGCTCCGGGCGCCCGGCCAACCCCACCTACAACGGTGTGATGGTCATCAGCGAGAAGCACGAGGTCACCCGGATGAACGGGGACACCGTGGGGTTCGGCGGCGAGTACGACATCAAGGACGTCCCGCACGCGATGCGGCTGAGCACCTCGGGCACCTTCATCCACGGCAACTACTGGATGGCCAAGTACCAGTTCGGCAAGGTCAACAGCAGCCACGGCTGTGTGGGCCTGTTCGACCTGCGCGGCGGCGGCGCCAACGGGACGCCGGGCGCCTGGTTCTTCAGCCACTCCATGGTCGGCGACGTGGTCGAGGTCGAGAACTCGCAGGACGAGACCATCGAGCCGGACAACGGTCTCAACGGCTGGAACATGTCCTGGGAGAAGTGGACGGCGAAGCAGTAGCGGGCCCGTCGGCCGGCGGCCCGCCGCGCGGAGTGCCCGGGGCGGCAGCGCCCCGGCGCCCCAGCGCGGCGGAGGACCGGGCCGGGGTTGTGAGGAAGGGCACCGGGTCCGCGGCGCGGAACGGCCGTTAACCTTCCCGGCATGACGACTGACGAATCCAGCGGCGCCACCGCGCGCCTCGAGGTCGCCGACGGCGTCGGCACCATCCGGCTCGACCGGCCGAAGATGAACGCCCTCGACATCGCCACCCAGGACCTGCTGCGCGAACTCGCCGAGGAGGCCGCCTGCCGCGAGGACGTGCGCGCCGTGGTGCTCTACGGCGGCGAGAAGGTGTTCGCGGCCGGTGCGGACATCAAGGAGATGCGCGAGATGGACCACTCCGCGATGGTCCTGCGCTCCCGCGGTCTCCAGGAGGCGTTCACCGCGGTGGCTCGCATCCCCAAGCCGGTGGCCGCGGCGGTCACGGGCTACGCCCTCGGTGGCGGCTGCGAGCTGGCGCTGTGCGCGGACGTCCGGTTCGCGGGCGAGGGCGCCACGTTGGGGCAGCCGGAGATCCTGCTCGGCCTGATCCCCGGCGCTGGCGGCACCCAGCGGCTGTCCCGGCTGGTCGGCCCGGCCAAGGCCAAGGACCTGATCTTCACCGGGCGGACGGTGCCGGCGGCCGAGGCCGCCCGGATCGGCCTGGTCGACCACGTGGTACCGGACGCCGAGGTGTACGAGCAGGCGCACGCCTGGGCCGCACGGCTGGCGCGGGGGCCGGCGCTCGCGCTGCGTGCGGCCAAGGAGTCGGTCGACTTCGGTCTGGAGGCGGACATCGAGACCGGCCTGGCACTCGAAAGGAACTGGTTCGCCGGGCTGTTCGCGACGGAGGACCGGCAGATCGGCATGCGCAGCTTCGTGGAGGACGGCCCCGGCAAGGCCCGGTTCCGCTGAGGGACCCGCACCCGACCGGGTGCGGCACGGGGGTCCGGCCGCCGCTGCCCCGAGACGGCTGACCGGTCGCCCGCCCGCCCGCCCGCCCGGCCGCCCGGCCGCTCCGATACGTGGCAAGAGGGCGCCGGGGTGGGGTGGTTGGGGGTGGCGTAAAGCGCAGCACAGGCCGGACACCCCACCGTGTGGGGGAATCCGCCGGGGCCGGTCCTCCCCCGTTCGTGGGTGGGACGTGGCGCGTTGTGATCATCTGCGCACGGCTTGTCATCCCGGGTCGTCCCAGGTCAGTGCGCATCCGCCGGGTCTCGGGGTGCCCGGTGGCGGCGGTCGCGGCGCGCTGGAGGGGGTTGTTCCGCCTTGGTGGATACCCGCGAACCGCCCCCAGCGGCATTCCCCTGCCGCCATGATGGAGGCATGGCGGGTCAGGGAGATGTGGCGAGCGTGACCGAACGGGTTCCGGAAGACCCAGCGGGGAAGTGGGACGCCGAGCCGGTGCGCACGGTTCTCGAACGGGCGGGCGATCCGACCGTACGGGAGGTGCCGCTCCCCAACCTTCCGGAGTCCGCCCGGCTGGCCCGTCGCCTCACCCAGGCCGTGCTGCAGGAGCGGTGGGCCCTCCCGGCGGAGCGCACGGAATACACCGTGCTGCTCGTCTCCGAGCTGGTCGGCAACGCCGTGCGGCACACCGGCGCGCACACCATCGGTATCCGGATGCTGCGGCGCTCGGGGTGGATCCGCGTCGAGGTGCGGGATCCCTCCCGCGGACTGCCGTGCCTGCTGCCGGTCGGCGAGCTGGACACCAGCGGCCGGGGGCTCTTCCTCGTGGACACGCTGGCCGAGCGGTGGGGTGTGGATCTGCTGCCGCGGGGCAAGACGACGTGGTTCGAGATGCGGGCCACGAGCTGACCTTCGCGCGGCCCCGCCTTCCCCGCGGCCCCGCCGTCCCCGCGGCCCTGACGGGGTGCGGGCCCGCCGTCCCGTCCGCCCTTCGGACGCGCCGTCCGCCGAGGTGTGGCGCCCCGGGCGCGGGGAACCCGGCGTGAAACCACCACGAAGGCGTGCCCCCGAGCCGGTGCGCGGCTCCGGCGGGGGCGCTGTCGACGTACGGAGGAAGCCATGCCCGCAGGGTCCGACCGCAAGCGCGAACGCCAGTACGAGCACATCAAGGAAGGGGCCCGGCGGCAGGGCGCCTCACCCGCGCGGGCCAAGGAGATCGCGGCCCGCACGGTGAACAAGGAGCGCGCCCGGCACGGTGAGGCCAAGAGCGCCAGCCGTACCTCGGTGCGCGACGCCGCCCCCTCCCGGCGCGGCGGTCGGCGCTCCGGCAACCGCATGGGCCCCGGCGGTCCCACTCGCGAGCAGCTCTACAACGAGGCCCGGCAGCGCGGCGTCCGGGGCCGCTCGCAGATGACCAAGGCCCAGCTCCAGCGCGCTCTCGGCCGCTGAACGCCACTCGTCGCACCCGGGCACCGGGCACATCCGGACACCCCGCGCGTACCGGACCGCCCCTCCGCCCCTCCCGGGTCCCGCGCTCCCTCGGTCCCCGCACCCCCGGTCCCTGCCCCCGGGCCCGGGGGCAGGGACCCGCGCACGGTTCCGGGCCGGCCCGGCGGCAGGTACTCGAACGGGAGTTCGGCAAGGTTTGACCTTGTGCTCGGCGGAAACCCCGGGACGGGAACAGCTCACGTACGCCCACTCCGTGGCGCCGTACCCGCTGGGAGGGCGACGGCCCGTCGCGCCCGCCCCGCCCCTCCCGACCACATCCGAGGATTGGAGCGCACCGTGGCAGCTCACGCGTCCAACGAGGGCTCGACCCCGTCCTACACCGTTCCCGGCATGACCACGGCAGAGGGCGGCAGCGTCATCCAACTGCTGCGCATGCGGCTGCACGCGCTCAACGACCTGGCGCTGACGCTGAAGCACGTGCACTGGAACGTGATCGGACCGCACTTCATCGCCGTCCACGAGATGCTCGACCCGCAGGTCGACGCCGTCCGCGAGATGATCGACAACACGGCCGAGCGCATCTCCACCCTGGGCGGTTCCCCCTGGGGCACCCCGGGTGTACTGGTCGCCGAGCGGACCTGGCACGACTACACGCTCGGACGCGCCGAGGCCATCGAACACCTCGGCGCCCTCGACGTCGTCTACACCGGCGTGATCGAGGACCACCGCAAGGCCGTCCAGGCGACCGACAGCTCCGACCCGGTCACCCAGGACCTGCTCATCGAGCATCTGCGCAAGCTGGAGCTGTTCCAGTGGTTCGTGCGCGCACACATCGAGAGCTCCGGCGGCAAGCTCGCGACGGGCCCGCACGACTCCGAGTCGGCCGCCGCCGAGAAGGCCGCCGGCCAGGCACGCGGAAAGCCCTGACCGCGGGCCCCGCACGCGCGTCCCCGTCAGGACCCCGGCGCTCCGGCGCCGGGGTCCCACTCCCGCCGCCCCTGGGCCGCCCGACCGGCCCGCCCACCTCCCCTGACCGCTCTGCCGCCCGCCGCCCTGCCGCCCCCTCACGCGTCCGGGCCGCCGCCGCGCCTCTCGACGCGCGGTACCGGTCGGCTCCCCGCATGATGGGGAGGTGGCCTCGCCAGGCGCTGCCGCGGCTGTCGCTGAGCGGGGCGCAGGCACCGGGGCCACGCGATCGGGAGACAGCGATGCACCGCTTCCGCGAACCGAACACGGAGCCCGCCGGTCACGGCGAACCGCCGGTCGCCGCCCATGTCGCGCTGGCCGTCAACGGTATGGGCAGCTTCTGCTGGGACCTGCAGTCGGGCGAGATGAAGTACGACGACGCCGGACTCGCCGTACTGGGGTTCAAGCCGGAGGAGTACGACGACCGCCCGGCCACCGTCGCCGACCGGATGGTGCCCCAGGAACTGCCCGGGGTCCAGGCGCAGGTCGGCCGCGCGCTGAAGGCCCGGACGGGCTACAGCATCTACTTCCGGGTACGCCACCCCGACGGCTCGCTGCGCTGGACACACTCCCAGGCGACCGTCGTGTGCGACGACACCGGCAGCCCGGTGCAGGTCGTGGGGATCATCCGGGACGCCAGCCAGGAACTCCAGGCGGTCGACCAGACGAGGGAACTGCGGCAGGCCAAGAGCGACCGGCGGCGGCAGGCCGACCTCGTGGGTCACGTCAACGACGCCCTCGCCCCCACCGTCACCGTCGAGGACGTCGCCGAGGCCCTCACCACCACCCGGCTGGTGCAGCGGCTGGGGGCGGCCAGCATCACCCTCGGCCTGGTGGACGGCGGGCGGATGGGACTGGTGGGCTCCAACGGGGTGCCGGACGAGATCATCCGCGACTTCCATCTGGCCCGGATCGGGGCCCCGCTGCCGCTCACCGAGGCGGTCCGCACCCGGGAGCCGGTCTTCGTCACCAGCCGCGCGGAGTTCGCCCGGCGCTACCCGGGGCTGGGCCAGTACCTGGGCCTGGTGCCCCGTGCCACCGCGGCGGTCTACTTTCCGCTGATCGCGCACGACACCCCCATCGGCGCCGTGGGCCTCACCTACGAGGGCAAGGACCGCTTCACCCACGACGAGCGCACCGTGCTGACCGCGCTCAGCAACACCATCGCCCAGTCCCTCCAACGGGCCCTGCTCTTCGACCAGGAGCACGAGCTCGCCGCCGGACTCCAGACGGCGATGCTGCCCGGACACATCCCGCACGTCCCCGGCCTGGCCATCGCGACCCGCTACCGTCCGGCGCGGGCCCGCGGTGGAATCGGCGGCGACTGGTACGACGCCGTCACGCTGCCGGACGGCCGGATCGCCGCCGTCGTGGGCGACGTCCAGGGGCACGACGTGACCGCCGCCGCCGTCATGGGGCAGCTGCGGATCGCGCTGCGTGCCTACGCGGCCGAGGGGCACCCGCCGCTGACCGTCATGGCCCGGGCCTCGGCCTTCCTCGCCGAACTGGACACCGACCGGTTCGCCACCTGCCTGCTGGTGCTGTTCGACCCCCGCACCGGCGTCGCCGTGACCGTCCGGGCCGGTCACCCGGAACCGGTCCTGCGCCGCCCCGACGGGAGCTGCGTATGGGTGGACACCCCCGTCGGGCTGCCGCTCGGGCTCGCCGCGCCCTCGGCCCAGCCCCCCTACGCGCTCTCCGAGACGCTGGTGGAGCCCGGTTCCTCACTGGTGATGTGCACCGACGGCCTCATCGAGTCCCGCACCCAGGACCTCGACGAGGGGCGCGCGAGACTGCTGGAGGCGGTGCGGCACGGCCCCGTGCGCCCCGACGACCTCGCCGACCACCTGCTGCGCACCATGGGCGACTTCACCGGCGAAGAGGACGATGTCGCGCTGCTGCTGCTGCGCCGTGCCTCGGGCCGGCGTCCGGCCGCGCCGCAGATGGCCGTCACCATCTCCTCCAGCGACCCGCAGTCCCTGCACGCGGCCCGGCAGGCGCTGCGCACCGCCCTGCACCGCTGGTCCCTGGACTCCCTCGCCGACACCGCCGAGCTGCTCGCCAGCGAGATGGCCACCAACGCGCTGCTGCACACCGAGGGCGACGCCACCCTCACGGCCCGGCCGGTGCGCAACGGCAGCCGCGCCCTGCGCATCGCGGTCACCGACACCTCGCCGGACAACCCCTACCGCCGGGCCGCCACCGAGCAGTCCACCTCGGGGCGCGGCCTGATGCTCATCGAGGAGCTGGCCACCGACTGGGGCGTCGAACCGCGTGGCAACGGCAAGCGCGTCTGGTGCGAGATCCCGCTGAACGCACACTAGTGCTGTGACCGGAGACGCTCACTGGGCAGCTCGGGCACCGGTCACGCTTGTGGGGCCGGGAAGCGCCGGGACAGGAGCAGCCGATGTCAAGGTCGAGGCAGGCGCGCTGCCTGCCCTCGTGCCCGGTGCCGTCGTGCGTACGACCAAGTCACCGCAGTCATCAGGGCCGGGATGGCGAACAGCGGGGCGAAAGCAAAGCCCCAGACGGTCTGTGCTGCACCACTCGACATGTACGTCCGGCTCTCGACGGTGAAAGCGACCACGAGTTGCCACACTGCCACCAGGACCAGGATGCCCGAGGCGGTCCAGGCCAGCGGGGCGAGGATCCTGGGGTGCAGCGGCCGCCACCGGTTGCTGACGAGCAGCAGCGGAAACAGAGCGGCCAGCTCGGCAAGGACGGAGAGACCGACGACGTATGCGATGCCCCAGCCCGGGATGTCGTAGACGTCGCGCAGCACCTGGTCGCTGTAGCCCACTTGGACACCGGATGCCATGGCGATGCGCCACAGGCCGGACGGAACTGCGCACAGAGCGACGGCGTGGGCGGCGCGGCGAGCCCAGGCAGGCGCCGATGCGGAGCCGGGGAGTGGAACGGTCGCTGTCGTCATGATGGACATGCTGGCCCTGGACTCGTCAGCCGCGCTTCGTCCGCTACGGCGGACCGTCTCCGCCCTGCGGATGAGGGCGCACCCGCTGAGGGAGCACCTGAGGACTGCTCACCTCGCCGGACACGCCGGGATATGCCATCGCTCGGCGATCGAGAACATCGCCCCGAATCCGGTTGTCCGCCGGGTGCGTGCCGCACTAGCGTGCCGGCGTGGATCTCTTCGCCTGCTCGTGGACGGCGCTGCGGACGGCGGTCGCCACACTCCCGGACGCCGACTTCGCGCAGCCCTCCGGGTGCGCCGGCTGGCTCGTGCGGGACCTGGTGTGCCATCTGGTCATCGACGCGCAGGACGTCCTGATCACCCTCGCCACCCCGACCGGGAGCGAGCCGACCGCCGACGCGGTGACCTACTGGGAGGTCGCCGACCGGCCGCCGACCGGCGAGGACCCGCTGGACGCGCTCATCGTCCGGCTGGCCGCGGCGTACCGGGAGCCGCACCTGCTCACCTTCCACCTCGACGACGTCGGCTCCGCCGCCGGCCGCGCCGCCGCACTGGCCGACCCGCTGCTGCGGGTGCGCACCCGTGGCCAGGTTCTCACCGCGGGCGACTATCTCGCGGCCTACGTCCTGGAGTGGACGCTGCACCACCTCGACCTGGTCGCCCATCTGCCGCACGTGGCGGGGCCGCCCGCCGAGTGCCTGGCCCGGTCCCGCGCCGCGCTGGAGGAGATCGCCGGTGCCGCGTTCCCGGCCTCGCTCGGCGACCGGGACGCGCTCCTGATCGGCACCGGCCGCCGGGCCCCGACCGCTGCCGAGCGTGCCGAACTCGGCGCCGCGGCCACACGCGTGCCGCTCCACCTGGGGTGACCCCTCCCCGGCCGGCCCGGGGACCGGGGAGCGCAAGGCGGGTGCCGTCCGGCGCCGGGCGCGAACCGGCCGGCCTCCGCCGCGGTGCTCCGGGGCGCATGGCCCGGCGGCTCGCGGGCACCCGGGCCCGGTTCATCGCCCCGACCAGCACGGGCGCCCAGGACCGGACGGAAGGCCGCAGTTGGACACCGCGATATCCCATACCCCCGCACAGCCCCTCAAGGTCAGCGTCGTCGTCCCCGCGTACAACACGGGTGACGCGGTACTGACGGGGCTGCGCTCGCTCCTGGCGCAGACGATGCCCCGCTCCGAGTTCGAGGTCATCTACGTCGACGACGCGTCCGACGACGACACAGTGGCGCTGCTGGAGGAGGAGACGGCAAAGCGTGGCGCGGAGGCGACCGTCCGCGTGGTGCGGGCCGCGCACTCCGGCTGGCCCGGGCGTCCCCGCAACATCGGCACGGACCTGGCCCGCGGCGAGTTCGTGCACTACGTGGACGACGACGACCGGCTCGCGCCGGAGGCGCTGGAGCGGTTGTACGCGCGGGCCCGGGAGACCGGCGCGGACATCGTCGTGGGACGGATGGCCGGACACGGCCGCCCGGCGCCGCGCGCTCTGTTCGAACAGCCGCGGGCCGCGGCCGACCTGCGGACCGACCCCGCGCTGCTGGGCTCGATGACGGTGCACAAGCTCTTCCGCCGGGCCTTCCTGCGGGAACACGGACTGCGGTTCGCGGAGGGCAGGGTGCGGTTGGAGGACCACCTGTTCACCCTGCGCGCGTATCTCCTCACCGGCCGGGTGGCCACCGTGCACGACTACACCTGCTACCACTGGGTGCGCCATGCCGACGGGAAGCAGAACGTCAGCTACGCGCAGATCGAGCCGTACTCCTACATCGACAGCGTCCGGCGGGTGCTGGCCGTCCTGGACGCCGCCGACACCCGGGTGCCGCCGGGCCCGCTGCGGAACCGGCTGGTGGCCAGGTGGTACGGCAAGAAGGCACTCGACCGGATAGCGGGCAGGCGCCTGCTGGACCAGCCGGCGGACCGCAGGACCGCGTGGTGCGAGGCGGTCGGCGCGCTGGCCGCCGAGCTGCCCCCGGAGACGGACGCGGCCCTGCCCACCCGGCTGCGGATCGTCGCCGCCCTCGCCCGGCACGGGGACCGCGCGCTGCTGGAGGAACAGGCCGGGTTCGAGGCCGGTGTCGTGCACCGGCCGCGGGTGACCTCGGCCCGGTGGACGGACGGGCAGCTCACCGTCCGGTGCTCGACCGGGCTGGTACGGCGCCGCGGCCGGGCCCGGGGCACCGCGCCGCTCGCCTTCGCCCGCACCCGGGAGGGCGAGGGGCGGCTGCTGCGGCTGCCGGAGCGGGTGGCGGCGCTGCCCGCCGCTGCCGAGCGGGCCGACTTCGCCAAGGCCGTGCGGCGCAGCAATGTGCGCGGCCAACTGCGCCACCGGGAGGGCGGAACGGTGCTGAACCTGCCGGCCAGCCGGCACGTCGTGGAGGAGCCGTACCGCCCGGGGCGGCCGGCGGGATGGCCCGCCCGGCTGTCGCGGGTGATGGCGCGGGTGCCGGCGGCGGTGGCGGCGAAGGCGCCCGGAGCGCTCGCCGGAGCGGCGGCGCGGGCTGCTGCCCGGCTGCGCGGCGCGGGGCGCGACCGCCGGGAGTTGCGCACCCTGCGGTGGGAGTCGGAGTTCACCGTCGATCCGGCCACGGCCGACCACGGTCGGGCGCTGGCCCCCGGCACCTGGGATCTGCGCTTCCAGCTGGGCTGCGGCGGCTGGCGCACGTCCCAGCCGCTGCGCGGGTACGCGATCGAGGTGCCGGAGACCGCCGGGCCGGACGGGGAACCGGCGGCTCCCCGGGGACAGGACCGGGCCGTCCGCGGCGCGGCCGCGCGCTGACCGCCGGCCCGGCCGTCCACGGGCGGGCCGTCAGGGGACGGTGAGCGGGGGCATGCCGTCGGCGTCCCGGCCGCGGCCGGTGGCGCCGGGTGCCGGGGCCGGCCGGTCGTGTCCGGGTGTGGTGGCCGGCAGGGTGATCGCGGTGATCAGCAGGTTGTCGCGGCACAGCCAGTGCCCGGTGAACCCGCCCAGGGGCCTGCCGCCGACCGTCGGCCCCGGGACCAGAAGCCGGGCCGTGAAGGTCCCGTTCTCCCGGTCGATCTCGATGTGCGCCTCCTCGAAGTCCAGTTCGCGGCGGGTGAGCGGATACCACACCTTGAACACCGACTCCTTGGCGCTGAACAGCAGCCTGTCCCAGCGGACTCCGGGCGCGGCGCGGGTGTGCGCGGCCACCCACTCCCGTTCGCGCTCCAGCGAGATGAGATCCAGGACCCCGGCCGGGCAGGGTTCGTTGGGTTCGGCGTCGATCCCGACGCCGATGACCTCCCGGCTGCGGGCCACGGCGGCGGCCCGGTAGCCCTCGCAGTGGGTCATGGCGCCCACCACGCCCTCCGGCCACTGCGGGGCGCCGCGCCGGTCGGGCAGCAGGGGGACGGGCCGTACGCCGAGGCTGCCCGCGGCCCGCCGGGCGCAGTGCCGCACGGTGGCGAATTCCCGCTGCCGGCGCGGCACCGCGTGGTCGATCACCTGCGCCTCCCGCGGGTGGAGATGGTCGGCGGGCGCTCCGGGCAGGTCGGTGAACGCCTCGGCGGTGGCCACCGTGGCGGGCAGCAGCGCGCGCAGCAAGGTGCTCTCCCCGGCCGGAGCCGTCGCCGCGAGCGGAGCCTCCGCGGCCGGAGCCGCCCCGATCGCAGGACCCGCTGCCGGAGCGGTGGCGGGCGAGGGCGGTGGTGGGACGGTGGCGGGCAGCACCGGGCGCAGCGGCTCCCGCGGTTCGCGGGGCTGCCACTCGCGCGGGTAGCCCACCGAGACTTCCTCGAACCTGATTCCGTCGTGCCAGCTGACACGGGGGATGTGCAGATGGCCGTAGACGACGGCCGCCGCCCGGAAGCGGCGGTGCCAGTCGGCGGTCAGTTCGGTGCCGCACCACTGCGCGAATTCCGGATGGCGCAGGATCCTGGTGGGTTCCCGGACCAGCGGCCAGTGGTTGACCAGTACCGTCCGCTGCCCGGTCGTGAGGGCTTCGAGCCGGCGCCGGGTCCACTCGGCGCGGGCCCGGCACCAGGCGTCCGGGCTCGGGTAGGGGTCGGGGTGCAGCAGGTACTCGTCCGTGCAGACCACGCCGGCCTCGTGCGCCCGGCGCAGCGACTCCTCCTTGGTCGCCGTTCCCGGGGCGCGGAAGGAGTAGTCGTAGAGGACGAACAGCGGCGCCACGGTGACCGGTCCGCCCGCGCCGTGCCACACCGGGTAGGGGTCCTCGGGCGTGGCCACGCCGAGGCCGCGGCACATCTCCACCAGCCGCCGGTAGCGGCGGTCGCCGCGCAGGGTCACCGGATCGGCGGGATGGGTCCACAACTCGTGGTTGCCGGGGGCCCAGAGCACTTTGGCGAACCGCGCGCTCAGCAGCCGCAGAGCCTGTTCGACGTCCGTGAACCGTTCCGCGACGTCCCCGGCGACGATCAGCCAGTCGTCGTCGCTGCCGGGGCGGAGGGACTCCAGCACGGTGCGGTTCTCGCGGAAGGCGACGTGCAGGTCGCTGACCGCCAGCAGCCTTCCGGCCATGACTCCACCCCCGTCCGCGAGGGGCGACGTGCGCCCGGAGTGCCCGCGCCGGCCGGCGACCGGCGGGCGGTGCTCGCTGCCGCATGGAAACAAGCACCCACCCGGCGTGTCAACGGCTGCCGGAGGCGCTGCGGACCGGGACCGGCGCTCTGCCGGGCGTCGCCGCCTCCGGCGGACCAGGCGAGCAACTTGCTTGGTCTATACAGGAGTTCCAGTTCCCGTACCGATCGGTATGTGATCAGGGATACACTCCCGGCCCGCCGGTGCATGCGCATCGCGAAGCTGGTCGAAGATGCCCTTATGGAGGCGTACATACCCTTCTCCATGGCGCGATCCTTCCGCCGGGAGGATGTCCCTGTCCTCGACCACGATGTCCCCGACCGCAGCGTCCCCGACCACGGCGTCCCCGACTTCGACGCGGTGCTGCACGAGCAGCTCGCCGGTCCGGACCACCGGCTCGCCGAGATCAACGGGGAGCTGGCCAGAATCGGTACCTGCGACCCGGGCGCACTGGCACTCCTGCTGGAGGCGAGCAGGTGCTATCTGCAGAAGAACGACCATCTGCGGCAGGAGTACTACGCCGCGCAGGCGTTCGAGCGCGCGGTCGCCTTCGATGACCGCGGTGCCGTCGCCGAGGCGGGCATGTCGCTGGCGCTGTCCGGCTGCTGGACCGGCGGGCTCTACACGGCCCGGGTGCACGCCGACCGGGTGGCCGCCCACCTCGACCGTGCCGACGACACCGCCGTCGGCCGGCTGCTGCCCTTACTCACCGACCTGTCCTGGGTGGAGAGCCAGCTCCAGCGGTTCCCCGAGGCCGAGGCGCACCAGCGCCGCGGCATGCGGGTCGCCGAGGCGCTGCAGGAGTGGCGGCACGCACTCCTGCTCCGCGTCCTGCACGGCGCCACACTGCGCGAGCTCGGCCGGCTCGGCGAGGCCGAGCGGCACACCCTGCATGCCCTGCGGACCGCGGAGACCCGCGGCCACCCGGACCTGGTGGAGACGGCGCTGATCGCGCTCAGCGAGATCGCACTGGAGGCGGGCGACAACGAGCGCGCCCGTGAACTGGCCGAACAGGCGCGGACCGTCACCCCGTTCCGCGGCCCGTTCGAGGACGCGGCGCTGGTGCTGATCGGGATGACGATGCTGCGCACCGGGTCGCTGCGGGACGGCCGGGACACGGTGCTGGAGGCGGTGGGCGGCAAGCGGCTGCCGCTGGTCCCGTTCGTCGGCCGGGCCCGCGTCTACGCGGTGCTGGCCTCGGCGGACTCCTCGCTCGACCAGCACGGCGAGGCCCGCGAGTGGAGCAGGCTGGCCATGAGCAGCGCGCTGGCCTGTGGCATGAACCGGGCCCACGGCTACGCCCAACTCGCCCACGCCGAGGCGGTGCTCGGCTCCGACCCGGACGGCGCGCAGCGCGCGGCCGACGCCGCGTGTGTGGCCTTCGAGCGCGGCCGGGCCCGGCTGGGGCTGGCCGCCGCGTATCTGATGGCCGGGGCGGCGCACGGCCGGAAGGGCCGCCGCCGCGCTTCCCAGTCGGCGCTGGCCCGGTCGGAGGAGCTCTACCGGGCCTCCGCCGCACCGGTCGCGGCGGACAACGTCCGGCTGCTGCGGGCGGCCGGGCGGTCGGCCCCCGCCGGCGACGCGGGCCCGGGGCCGATCGAGTGCCTGTCCCCGCGGGAGCTGCAGGTGGCCCGGCTGATCGCGCGCGGCAGCTCGAACCAGCAGATCGCCAGTGCACTCGACATCAAGCTGAACACCGTCCAGGTCCACGTCGGCCGCATCCTGCGCAAGCTGCGGGTCGGTTCGCGGGTGGCGGTCGCCCGGGTGGTCATGCTCGCGGAGTCGACGGCGGCGTCCGACCGGGCGGCCGTACCCGCGGGCGGGGGTAACTGATTCTCGTTATTGGCAGGTTCGCGTACCGGCCCATAGGTTCGAGACGCCCTTGAGGGACAGGAGAGGTGGAAGCGTATGACGACCTTGACCGGGCCCGGCCGCGAAGTCCTCGACATGTCGTTCTTCCAGGATCCGTACGCGGTCTACGACCGCCTCCGGGTGGAAGGACCCGTCCACGCGATGCGGACCCCCGACGGTATCGACGTCTGGGTGATCACCCGCTACGAGGAGGCCAAGGAGGCCCTCTCCGACGCCCGGTTCACCAAGGACTTCTCCGGTGTTCCGGACATCTTCGCGCAGCAGAGCACCGGTGTGTCGGCGCACGAGGGGTACACCGACATCCTCACCAAGCACATGCTCTTCGCCGACCCGCCGGACCACACCCGGCTGCGCGAACTGGCGGCCAAGGCGTTCACCCGCCGCCGGGTCGAGGCCCTGCGCCCCGAGATCCAGCAGATCGTCGACGGCCTGCTGGACACGATCTCCGCCACGGGCGAGGTCGACCTGCTGCGCTCCCTCTCGTTCCCGATGTCGATGGCCGTGACCTGCCGGCTGCTGGGGATCCCGCCGGCCGACGAGGACGCCTTCCGCACCTGGACCGAGACGATCTTCACCACCAACGACCCGGCCCGGATGAACGAGGCGGTGCGCGGGGTCGACCAGTACCTGGTCGACGTCATCGAGGCCAAGCGGGCCGACCCGGCCGACGATCTGATCACCGCGCTGATCAACGCCCGCGAGGACGGCGACCGGCTCAGCGACCGCGAACTGGTCTCGACCTGCGCGCTGATGTTCGTCGCCGGTTACGAGACCACCGCCAGCATGGTCGGCAACGCCGTGCTCGCGCTGCTGAAGAACCCCGACAAGCTGGCCGAACTCAAGGCGGACCCGTCGCTGATGCCCAACGCGGTGGACGAACTGCTGCGGTTCGACGGCCCGGTCAACGTGGCCACCCTGCGCTCCACCGCCACCGACGTGACCGTCGCCGGCACCACCATCCCCAAGGGCCAGTTCGTCCTGGTCTCGCTGATCGCCGCCAACCGCGACGGTGAGAAGTTCCCCGAGCCGGCCCGGCTGGACTTCACCCGGCCGCTGGGCGGCAGCCTCGCCTTCGGCCACGGCATCCACTACTGCCTCGGCGCACCGCTCTCGCGGGTGGAGATCGAGGTGGCGCTGAGCAGGCTGCTGGCCCGCTTCCCGGACCTGAGCCTGGCCCGGGAGCCGGAGACCCTCCAGTGGCGCAACAGTCTGCTGGTCCGCGGCCTGAGCACACTGCCGATCCGGCTGCACTGAGCGAGCCGCTCCGCCGGCCGTGAGCGAGGGCCAGGGGAGCGGCGCACTGACGGGGAACAGCGGGGGCACGGGAACGGGGAAGCCTTGCTCAGTGAAAGTCTCTTTCGGCGTGCCGTCGAACGCTCCACCGGCGCCGCTCCGTCCGCGGCGGAGGCGCCGGCCGCCTCGCCCGGCCGGGACACGGCCCGGCTGCTGGACGAAGCGGAGCGGTTCGTCGGCCTCTTCCACAGCGAGGGCGAGGGGCAGGGCGGTTCGGCCGCCCGGCGGCTGGCCGACATCCGCGCCGAGGTGGACGCCACCGGCACATACACCCACACCCAGGCGGAACTCGCCTTCGGGGCGCGGGTGGCCTGGCGCAACAGCAACCGCTGCATCGGCAGGCTGTACTGGCGCAGCCTGCGGGTGCGCGACCGGCGCGCCACCCGGGACGCGGCGGACATCGCGGCCGAGTCGGTCAAGCATCTGACGGAGGCGGGCGGCGGCGGCCGGATCCGGCCCACCATCACCGTGTTCGCCCCGGACGGGCCCGAAGCGCCCGGACCGCGCTTCCACAACGAGCAGCTCATCCGGTACGCCGGATACCGGCAGCCGGACGGCACGGTCCTCGGCGACCCGATGAACACCGGCCTGACCGAACTGGCGCTGCGGCACGGCTGGCCCGGCGGCCCCGGCACCCGGTTCGACGTGCTGCCGCTGGTCATCGAGACCCCGCAGGACGGGGTCGAGGTGTTCGAACTCCCCCCGGAGGCGGTGCTGGAGGTCGAGCTGTCCCACCCGCGGTACCCCTGGTTCGCCGGGCTGGGGCTGCGCTGGCACGCGGTGCCCGTGATCTCCGCCATGGACCTGGAGATCGGCGGCATCCGCTACCCGGCGGCGCCGTTCAACGGCTGGTACATGGGCACCGAGATCGGCGCACGCAACTTCGGGGACACCGACCGCTACGACATGCTGCCCGTCGTCGCGGCGAAGATGGCGCTGGACACCAGTTCCGACACCTCGCTGTGGCGGGACCGGGCGATGGTCGAGCTGAACGTCGCCGTCCTGCACTCCTTCGCCCGGGCCGGCGTCAAGATCACCGACCACCACACCGAGGCCAAGCGCTTCCTCACCCACGTCGAGCGCGAGGAGGAGGCGGGCCGCAGCTGCCCGGCGGACTGGTCGTGGATCGTGCCGCCGCTCTCCGGCTCGGCCACCCTCGTCTTCCACCGCTACTACGACGAGGGCGATCTGCGCCCCAACTACCTGCACCGGACCTGCCCCGTCACCCAGGAGCAGGCCCCGGCCCCCGGCGGCCGCGCCGACGGTCCGCAGCCGCCCCCCGGCCCGCGCCCGGGGCCGGCCCCGGGCGCCGACCGGGGGGCGGCGGACGGTCCGCCGCACCCAGGAGGGATCACCGGATGACGCGGGAGAACGCACCCGTCGACCGGATCGCGGTCGTCGGGGTGGGGTGCCGTGTGCCCGGAGCCGCCGGCCCGGCACAGTTCTGGGACAACCTGGCGGCCGGAACCGACAGCGTGGCCCGTCCGTCGGCGCGCCGCCGCACCGCGCCGGTCCCGGCCGGGCCCGGGCTGCCGGACGAGGGCGGCTTCCTGGACACCGTCGACGAGTTCGACGCGGACTTCTTCGGGATCCCCGACCGCGAGGCGGCGGCCATGGACCCGCAGCAGCGCCTGGCGCTGGAGCTGGCCTGGGAGGCGATGGAGGACGCCGGGGTCGTGCCCGGCGCACTGCGCCACCGGCCGGTCGGCGTGTTCGTCGGCTCGCTGTCCGACGACTACGCGCTGCTGGCCTCCCGGCACGGCTCGGCGGGGCTGTCCCACCACGCCATGACCGGACTGCAGCGCGGCGTGATCGCCAACCGGATCTCGCACCACCTGGGGGTGCGCGGCCCCAGCCTGCTGGTGGACACCGGGCAGTCCTCCTCGCTGGTCTCGGTCCAGTTGGCGTGCGCGAGTCTGCGCGCCGGGGAGTGCGAACTGGCACTGGCCGGCGGGGTGAACCTGGCCCTGGCGCCGGACACCCAACTGGCGGCCGCCCGGTTGGGCGTGCTCTCCCCGCGGGGCCGCTGCCGGGTCTTCGACCGGGACGCCGACGGGTTCGTCCGCGGCGAGGGCGGCGCACTCGTCGTGCTCAAGCCGCTCGCCGCCGCGCTCGCCGACGGCGACCGGGTGTACTGCGTGATCCGCGCCGCCGCGGTCAACCACGACGGCGCGGGCCGGGAGATGGCCGCGCCCGACCCGCGGGCCCAGGGAGAACTCATCAGGGCCGCGCACCGGGCCGCCGGGACGGACCCCGCGGACGTGCAGTACGTGGAACTGCACGGCACCGGGACACCGGCCGGCGACGCGGCCGAGGCGGACGCGCTCGGCGCGGTCTTCGCCGACCGCCCCGGCGGTCCCCTGGCCGTGGGCTCGGTGAAGACGAACATCGGCCACCTGGAGGGCGCCGCCGGGATCGCGGGGCTGGTCAAGACGGCCCTGGCGCTCCACCACCGAGAACTGCCCGCCAGCCTGCACTTCACCGCGCCCGCCGACCGGCTCCCGCTGGATGCGCACGGCCTGCGGGTGCAGACGGCGACCTCTCAGTGGCCCCGTCCCGAAGCGCCGCTGGTGGCGGGCGTCAGCGCGTTCGGCATGGGCGGCACCAACTGCCATGTCGTCCTCGCCGCGCACGCCGGGGACGCCCCGCCCGTCCCCGGCGGCGACGACGGCGACGCCGCGGAGTCGCTGCCCTTCCCGCTGTCCGCGCGGACGCCCGCGGCCCTTGCCGCCGCGGCCCGCGCACTGCGCGCCCACCTGACCGCCCGCCCCGGGCTGCGCCGGGTGGACGTGGCCGGCACACTCGCCACAGCCCGCACCGCGCACCCCTGCCGCGCGGTCGTCCTCGCCCACGACCGAGCGGCCCTGCTGGCCGGACTGGACGAACTGGCCGGTGCCGCCGACCCGGTCGGTGCCGCCGTCGGCGACGGCGCTCCCGCCGCCCCGCCCGTCCAGGAGTGCGCCGACCGCTTCCTGGCCGGTGAACAGGCCGACTGGCGTGCAGTGTTCGAGCAGTACGCACCGGTCCGGGTGCCGCTGCCGGGCTATCCGTTCCAGCGCCGCCGCCACTGGCCCGCCGGGCTGGGCGCAACCGTGCCCGGAGCCGAGGACGCCACGGCGGCGCGGCCCGCGCCGACGCGGGCCGCCGGAGCCGCGTCCGGCGCCCAGGACCCGCCGCTGGCCGCGGTACTGGAGCTGGCAGCCGGAGTGCTGGGCGCGGCGGTCGCGCCCGACATCCCCTTCCGGGACCAGGGCTTCGACTCGATGATGGGCCTGGAGTTGCGCGATCTCGTCGAGGAGCGGATCGGCGCCGACCTGTCAGTCGCCCTGCTCTACGACCACCCCACCCCCGCCGCGCTGGCGGAGCATCTCGCCGGCCCCCCGGACCAGGATCCGGCCGCGGCCGCCCCGGCGACGACGGGACCGACGAGCGGACCGGTGACGGGACCGACGAGCGGACCGGCGGCAGCGGCGGCCGACCCGGCCGCGCCCGAGGAGGTTGCCGACCCGGTGGTGGTCGTCGGCATGGGCTGCCGCTTCCCCGGCGGAGTGGAGAACCCGGAGGACCTGTGGCGGCTGCTGGCCGACCGCGTCGACGCGATCACCCCGCCGCCCGCCGAACGCGGCTGGCAGCGGATGGACGTCAGCGGCCTGCGTCCCGGCGGATTCCTCACCGGCATCGACCGGTTCGACGCGGAGTTCTTCGGCATCTCCCCCCGGGAGGCGGCCGCGATGGACCCGCAGCAGCGGCTGTTCCTCGAAGTGGCCTGGGAGGCCGTCGAACGCGCGGGCCTCGTCCCCGGTACGCTGCGCGCCACCCGCACCGCGGTCTTCGCGGGCGCCACGGCCCAGGACTACGGCGCCCGGCTGCACGAACAGGCCGACGCGGCGGGCGGCTTCCTCCTCACCGGCGGCACCCCGAGCGTGCTGTCCGGACGGCTCGCCTATGTGCTCGGCCTCTCGGGCCCCGCGCTCACCGTCGACACCGCCTGCTCCTCGTCGCTGGCCGCGGTTCACCTGGCCTGCCGGTCGCTGCGCACCGGGGAGTCCAGTCTCGCCCTCGCCGGCGGGGTCACCGTGATGCCGCTGCCGGGAATGTTCACCGAGTTCGCCCGCCAGGGCGGGCTGTCGGCGGACGGCCGCTGCCGGGCGTTCGGCGCCGCGGCCGACGGCACCGGCTGGGCCGAGGGCGCGGGAGCCGTGCTGCTGGAGAGGCTCTCCGACGCGCGCCGCAACGGTCACCCGGTACTGGCGGTGGTGCGCGGTACGGCGCTGAACTCCGACGGTGCCAGCAACGGGCTCACCGCCCCCAGCGGACTGGCCCAGCGGCAGGTGATCGCCGACGCGCTCGCCGACGCGGGAGTGCTCCCGCACGAGGTGGACGCCGTCGAGGCGCACGGCACCGGTACCGCGCTCGGCGACCCCGTCGAGGCATCCGCGCTGCTGGCCGCCTACGGGACCGGCCGGCCCGCCGGCCGGCCGCTGCTGCTCGGCTCGGTCAAGTCCAACATCGGGCACACCCAGGCCGCCGCCGGACTGGCCGGGCTGATCAAGATGGTGCTGGCGCTCCGGTACGGCGAACTCCCCGCCACCCTGCACGCCGAGGACCCCTCGCCGCACATCGACTGGACGTCCGGCGGCCTGGAACTGCTCACCCGGGCCGTGCCCTGGCCGTCCGCCGACCGGCCCCGGCGGGCCGGGATCTCGTCCTTCGGCATCAGCGGCACCAACGCGCACATCGTCCTGGAGCAGCCGCCCCGCGCCGAGCCGTCCCCGCCCGACCCGCAGCAGCCCGGCCCCGGCCACCCCGTGGCGTTCGCGCTCTCCGGCCGCACCGAGCAGGCGCTGCGCGACCAGGCCGCCCGGCTGCACACCGAACTGGCCGCCCGCACCGACTGGCGGCCGGCCGATGTCGCCCACTCGCTGCTGACCACCCGCACCCGGTTCCGGCAGCGCGCCGCGGTCACCGGCACCGGCCGGGACGCGCTGCTGCGCGGCCTGACCGCCGTCGCCGAGGGCACCGCCGACCCCTCCGTCGTGCTGGGCAGCGCCACCGAGGAGCACCGTCCCGTCCTCGTCTTCGGCGGCCAGGGCGCGCAGTGGGCCGGCATGGGCCGCGAACTGCTCGACACGAAGCCGCCCTTCGCCGCCTCCATCGCCCGCTGCGAGCAGGCCCTGGCCCCCCATGTGGACTGGAGCCTGACCGGAGTGCTGCGCGGCGAACCGGGGCAGCCCGGACTGGACCGGGTCGACGTGGTGCAGCCCGTGCTGTTCGCCACCATGGTCGCGCTCGCCGAACTGTGGCGCGCGCACGGCGTGGAACCGGCCGCCGTGGTCGGCAACAGCCAGGGCGAGATCGCCGCCGCGTGCACCGCCGGGGCGCTGAGCCTGGAGGACGCCGCGCTGATCGTCGCCCGCCGCTCGCAGGCCCTGGTGGCACTGGCCGGGCGGGGCGCCATGGCCTCCGTAGCGCTGCCGACCGACCGGGTGCGCGCGCTGCTGTCGCCCTGGGGGGAGCGGGTGTCGGTCGCCGTGCGCAACGGTCCCGGCGCCACCACCGTCTCCGGGGAGCCCGAAGCGGTCGCCGAGGTCGTGGAGCGCTGCGTCGCCGACGGCCACCGCGCCAAGCTCGTCGCGGTCGACTATGCCTCGCACTCCGCGCAGGTGGCCGAGTTGGAGGAGCGGCTGCGCACCGACCTGGCCGACATCCGCCCGGCCACCCCCCGGATTCCGCTGATGTCCACCGTGGACGCCGCCTTCGTGCGGGACGCCGGCCTCGACTCCGGCTACTGGTACCGCAATCTGCGCGAGACGGTCCGCTTCGACGAGGCCGTCGGCGCCCTCCTCGACGCCGGGCACCGCGCCTTCGTCGAGGTCAGCCCGCACCCGGTGGCGCTCTCCGGAATCGCCGAGTGCGCCGACGAAGCAGCCGCGGATGTCGCCCTCGTGGAGACGTTGACCCGTGACGAGGGCGGGCCGGAGCGGTTCCTGCGGTCACTGGCCAAGGCGGACGCGCACGGCCTTCCGGTGGACTGGTCCGAGACCGTGCGGGGCACCGCGGTCCCGCTGCCGACCTACCCCTTCCAGCGGGAGTCCCACTGGCTCCCGGTCCCGGCGGGCGCCGGCGACCTGTCGGCCGCCGGACTGGAGCCCGCGGCGCACCCCCTGCTGGGAGCCGCCGTGGAACTCGCCGACAGCGGCACCCTCGTGCTGACCGGGACCCTCTCGGTCGAGGATGCGCCCTGGCTGGCCGACCACGCGGTGCTCGACACCGTGGTGCTGCCCGGTACGGCCTGCCTGGAACTGGTACTGTGCGCCGCCCGCCGCTCCGGCTGCCCCACGGTCACCGAACTGGTCCTGGACCAGCCGGTCGTGCTGCCCGCCGAAGGCGCGCTGACCACCCAGCTGGTGGTGGCCGAGCCCGACGCGGAGGGCCGCCGCCCGGTCACCCTGCACACCCGCGCCGACGCCGCGGGCGCGCAGTGGATCCGGCACGCCACCGCGGTCGCCGCACCGGACACCGCGGACACCCCGGACGCGGCGGCCCCGCCCGCCGCGTGGCCGCCGCCGGAGGCCACCCCGGTACCGGTGGCCGGGCACTACCCGCGGCTCCGAACCCTCGGGCTGGACTACGGACCGGTCTTCCGCGGCCTGCGCTCGGCCTGGTCCCGAGACGGGGACCTGTGGCTGGAGGTCGCCCTGCCCGAGACCCCGCAGGGCGCGCCGCACGGGTTCGCCGTGCACCCGGCGCTGCTGGACGCGGCGCTGCACGGGATCTGGCTGCGCGACGGCGACGAGGGGACCTGCCGGCTGCCCTTCTCCTGGAGCGGGGTGCGACTGTCCACGACCGCCGCCACCACCCTGCGGGTGCGGCTCGCAGCCGCGGACCAGGACGGCGCGGTGGCGCTGTCCGCCTGGGACGAGGACGGGGCCCCGGTGCTCACCGTCGAGGCCCTCGCGCTGCGCCCGGTCTCCCCGGAACTGCTCACCGCGGACGCCGGACTGTACTCCCCGGGCTGGACGCGGGCCGCCGAGCCGGACACCGCCCCCGCCACCGGCGCGGGGGAGGAGGCCCCCGTCGTCCTCGGGGCGGAACTGCCCGCCGCGGCGCCTGCCGTCGCCGTCCTGACCTGCCCGGCCGGGGAGGACCCCGCGGCCGCGGCCGCCCGCGTGCTGGAGCGGGTGCGCGCCTGGACGGGCGACGAACGGTTCGCGGCGTCCCGGCTCGCCGTGCTGACCACCGGCGGCGACGGCGAGCTGTCCGATCCCGGCCACGCCGCCGTGTGGGGACTGATGCGGTCGGCCCAGACCGAACACCCGGGCCGCTTCGTGCTGCTGGACACCCCCCAAGCAGCGCCCGATCCGGCACGGGTCACCGCCGCGCTGGCCACCGGTGAGGCCCAGCTGCGCGACCGCGACGGCCGGTTCGAGACCCCGGTGCTGCGCCGCAGCACGGCGTCGCAGCAGTCGTCCCCGGCCCCGACGCTCGGCGGCACCGCGCTGATCACCGGCGGGACCGGCGGGCTCGGCGCGCTCGTCGCCCGCGAACTCGTCACCGCGCACGGCGTGCACCGGCTCCTGCTGCTCAGCAGGCGCGGCCCGGACGCACCCGGCGCGACCGGACTCGTCGCCGAACTGGCCGCGCTGGGCGCCGACGCCGAGGCGGTGGCCTGCGACGCCGCGGACCGCGACGCGCTGGCCCGGGTGCTGGCAGCCGTCCCGGACGGCTGCCCGCTCACCACGGTGGTGCACGCCGCGGGCGTGCTGGAGGACGGTCTGGTGTCCGCCATGGACACCGACGCACTGCACCGCGTGATGCGGCCCAAGGCGGCGGCAGCGCAGGCCCTGCACGAGCTGACCGCGCAGCTCCCCTCGGTCACCGCGTTCGTGCTGTTCTCCTCGGTCGCGGGCCTGCTGGGCACCGCCGGGCAGGCCAACTACGCGGCGGCCAACGGCGCGCTCGACGCGCTGGCCAGGACCCGGCACGCCGCCGGGCTGCCCGCGACGTCGATCGCCTGGGGGCTGTGGTCCCGGCGCAGCGGCATGACCGGTCAATTGGACGACACCGCCGTGCGCCGGCTGGCGGCCGCGGGCATCGGAGAGCTGGAGACCGACGCCGGACTGCGGCTGTTCGGCGCCGCGCTGCGGGGTTCCGCACCGCTGGTGGTGGCCGCCCGGCTGCACGGCTCGGGCACCTCCGGCCTGCTGCGCGGCATCGCGCCCGCGCGGCCCCGCCCGGCCGCGCGCCAGGAACCGGTCCGCTCGGTCACCGAGGAGCTGGCCGGACTGCCCGCGGCGCAGCGGCGCTCCCGGATGGTGGCGCTCGTCGGCACGCACACCGCTGCGGCGCTCGGGCACAGCGCCTCGCACACCGTCGACGCCGACACCTCGTTCAAGGCGCTCGGCTGCGACTCCCTGATCGCCGTCGAGGTGCGCAACCGGCTCGCCGCGGCGACCGGGCTGCGGCTGCCCGCCACCGTCGTCTTCAGCCACCCCACGCCCGCCCAGCTCGCCGACTGGCTGCTCGACCAGTTGGCGCCACCCGCGGACGACGCACAGCCCGCACGCCCCGCGGAGGACACCCCGCCGGCCCCGGACGCACCGGCCGCCGCACCGGAGGGCACCGCCGGGCCCGGCCCGGCGTCCGCGCCCGGCGGCCCCGCTCCGACCGGCGCGGCCGCGCCGCCGCGCACCGGCGCCGAGGAGATCGCGCACATCCTGACCGACGCCGACGTCGGCGAGCTCTTCGCACTGATCGACGCCGACCCCGACCCCGGGCCCGGCGAACCCGCTGCCCTCGACGACTCCGGCGCCCTCGACGGCGCGGTCTCCCCCGGAAGGAGCCCCGATGGCCGATGAGCAGGAACTCGTCGCCTACCTGCGCCGGGCGACGGCCAAGCTCCAGCAGACCAGGCAGCGGCTGCACGCGGTCACCGAGGCGGCGCACGAGCCCGTCGCGATCGTCTCCATGGGCTGCCGCTACCCCGGCGGGGTGCGCGGTCCCGAGGACCTGTGGCGGCTGGTGGCCGAGGAGAGCGACGCCGTCGGCCCGCTGCCCGACGACCGCGGCTGGGACCTGGACGCGCTGGTCGACCCGGAGCCCGGAACACCCGGCCGGACCTACGCGTCGGCGGGCGGCTTCCTCGACGACCCCTACCTGTTCGACCCGGTGTTCTTCGGCATCAGCCCGCGCGAGGCGGCGGCCATGGACCCGCAGCAGCGGCTGCTGCTGGAAGTCTCCTGGGAGGTCCTGGAACGTGCGGCCGTGGACCCGGACTCGCTGCGCTCCAGCGCCACGGCCGTGTTCGTCGGCGCCATGGGCGGCGAGTACGGGCCGCGGCTGAGCGACGCGGACGGCGACGCCGCCGGATACCTGCTCACCGGCACCTCGCTCAGCATCGCCTCCGGACGGCTGGCGTTCCGCTACGGGCTGCACGGCCAGGCCGTCACCGTGGACACGGCCTGCTCCTCGTCGCTGGTCGCGGTGCACCAGGCGGTACGCGCGCTGCGGCTGGGCGAGTGCGACCTGGCCCTGGCCGGTGGCGCCACGGTGCTGACCTCACCGGGCGTGTTCGTCGAATTCGCCCAGCAGCGGGGCCTGTCCCGGGACGGGCGGTGCAAGTCCTACGCGGCGGCGGCCGACGGCACCGGCTGGGCGGAGGGCGCCGGTCTGCTGCTGCTGGAGCGGCTCTCCGACGCCCGGCAAAACGGCCATCCGGTGCTGGCCGTGGTGCGCGGCGGCGCCGTCAACTCCGACGGCGCCAGCAACGGGCTCACCGCACCGAGCGGACCCGCGCAGCAGCGTCTGATCGCCGACGCGCTCGCCGACGCGCGGCTGGGCCCCGGCGACGTCGAACTGGTCGAGGGGCACGGCACCGGCACCACCCTCGGCGACCCGATCGAAGTGGAGGCGCTGCGCGCCGGATACGCGGACCGCCCCACCGACCGGCCGCTGTGGCTGGGCTCCCTGAAGTCCAACATAGGCCACGCCCAGGCGGCGGCCGGCGTCGGCGGCGTGATCAAGACGGTGATGGCGCTGCGGCACGGAGTGCTGCCGCGCACCCTGCACGTCGACCGGCCCACGCCGGAGGTGGAGTGGGCGGACGGCCCGGTGCGGCTGCTGACCGAGGCGCGGCCGTGGCCGGAGACCGGGGGACCCCGCCGGGCCGCTGTCTCGGCTTTCGGCATCAGCGGCACCAACGCCCATCTGATCCTGGAGCAGGCCGACGAGCAACAGGACGGGCCCGAGGAGGGGCACCCCGACGCGCCGGCGCGGGCGGCCGGGCCGGTGCCGGTCGTGCTGTCCGCCGCGACCCCCTCCGCGCTGCGGCGTACGGCCGCGGACCTCGCCGCGCACCTGCGCAGCCACCCGGAGACCGGCCTGGCCGACACGGCCCGCACCCTGGCCTGCGGCCGGGCCGCGCACCGCAACCGGCGCGCCGTCCTGGCCGCGGACCGCGAGGACCTGCTGCGGCAACTGTCCGCACCGCAGGAGCCGGGCACCGCGGCACCGGTGGTGTTCGCCTTCGACGCCCGCGTCCCGGAGCCGGAGGCGCGGCTGGCCGCGCTGCTGGCGTCCGAGCCCGCCGCCGAGGCGTTCGCCGCCGAATGCGGCGCCGACGCGCCCGCCGCCTTCACCCTGCTGCACACCCTGGCCCGGCTGCGGCTGAGCTGGGGCCTGCTGCCGGAGGCCGGCTACGCGTGCCCCGTCTCGGCCGGCCTCGCCCACGCCGCCGCCGGCGGGTGCGACCTGGCGACGGCGCGCCGGGTGTGGGACGAGCCCGCCGCCGCCGACGGGCTCACCGGTGCGTCCTTCCCCGTCCGTCCGCTGGCCGAACTGCCGCCGGACGCGGTCGCGCTGGCCGACGAGCCGCCGGTGGAGTCGCTGTGCCGTGCCTGGGAGGCCGGGGCCGCCCCGGACTGGACGGCCGTCTTCGCCCAGCGGCCGGGACGCGGCGTCGTCCTGCCGACATACCCGTTCGAGACCGCGCCCTACCGGCTCGACGCCGGCGGCGCCGCCGGGCCGGCACGCCGCGGGGACGCCGGGGAGCCGGGCACGGTCGCCGCGCAGACCCGCGAGATCGCCGTCACCGGTACCGAGCCGTTCCTCGCCGACCATGTGGTCCGGGGGGTGCCGACCCTGTCGGCCGCCGCGGGCAGCCTGCTGGGCCTCGCCGCCCTCCGCGCGCTCGACCCCGGCGTCACCGGACTGCACCGGGTCCGGTTCGACCATCCGTTGGAGGTGCCGGGGCCGCGGACGCTGACGGTGACCGCGCGGGCGGCCGACGGCGGCCGGTTCGCGCTCGGCGCCGACGGCGTCACCTGCAGCGCGGGCAGCGCGCTCACCGGGCCCGCCCCCGCACCGGGGGAACCCGCACGCGCCGACGGCGGGACCGTCCTCGACCACGACCGCTGCTACGCGCTGCTGGGCGCGGGCGGGCTGGAGTACGGTCCCGGACTGCGCGGCCTGCGCACGGTCACCGTCGGGGACGGCACCGCCGTCGCCGGCCTCGCGCCCCCCGCGGGCGCCTCCCGGTTCGACCGCGAGGCGGCCGTGCTGGACCTGGCGATCCAGGCCGCGGCCGTGTCCGTCCTGCACACCGCCGAGCCGGGCACCCTGCTGCTGCCCGTCGCCGTGGACACCCTCGTGATCGAGGCCCCCGTCGCCGCCGCCCGCACCGTGGCCCTGCGCACCACGGAGGACGAGGGACTGGCCCGGGCCGACATCCAAGTGCTGGACCGGCACGGGTCGGCCGTGGCCCGGCTGGGAGGCGTCGCGCTCCGCACCGCACCGAGCCGCGGCGCCGCCCTGGTCGCCCGGCACTGGGAGACCGCTCCGGCGGTGCCGGAGCCCGGACAACTGACCGGCACCTGCCTGCTGTTCGCCGGGTCCGCGGCCGCCGGGGACGCCGCAGCCCTGCGGACGCTGGGCACCCAGGTGGTCACGGTCACCGAAGGCGCCGCCTTCCGGCGGGTGGACCGGCTGCGCTACGAGATCGCACCCGGCCGCGCCGAGCACTGCACCCGGCTGCTGGCCGCCCTCGCCGAGGACGGCCTCACCCCCGACCGGATCCTGCACACCTGGGCGCGGGGCGCGGACCCGGACACCGCCCGGGACGGCGACCTGGACCGCGGCGTCCGCTCGCTGCTGCACCTGTGCCGCGCCCTGCTCGCCACCGCGCCACCCGGACCGATCCGGATCGTGGTGGCGCACGACGGCGCCCCGTCCGCGCTCGGCCTGGACGGACTCGCCCGCACCGCCGCCGCCGAGGACCCCCGGCTGCGGATCAGCCTGGTCGAGGGGCCGGACGCGGTGCTGCCCGCTGAGTTCGCCGCGAGCGACCCGGTGGTGCGCCACCGGGACGGAGTGCGGCAGGTGCGCCGCCACCGGCAGGCCGCGGCGGACGGCACCCCGTGGGCGCCGCGGGACGGTGGGGTGTACCTGATCACCGGCGGCGCGGGCGGTGTCGGACTGCGCATCGCCGCAAGCCTCGCCGAACGGGCCCGCGTCCACCTGGTGCTGACGGGCCGCTCGGCCGAGCCGCGCGCGGAGGCCGGCGCGGCGCTCGACGCGCTGGCGGACAGCGCCCTGTCGGTGACCTACCGGGCCGTCGATGTCACCGACCGGGCCCGGGTGGCGGAACTGGTCGCGCAGGTGCGGGCGGAGCACGGCGGGATCACCGGAGTGGTGCACGCCGCCGGGGTGCTGCGCGACGCACTGCTGGCCGACACCACCGACGCCGATCTCGACGCCGTGCTGGCCCCCAAGGTGCGCGGCGCCGAGGCCCTGCACGCGGCGACGCTGGACGAGCCGCTGGAGTTCTTCGCGCTGTTCACCTCGGTCGCCGGCGTCGTCGGCAACCCCGGCCAGGCCGGCTACGCCTACGCCAACGCGGTGCTGGACGCGCTGGCCGAGCGGCGTGCCGCGACCGGTGCACCCGGCCGCACGGTGGCGCTGGCCTGGCCGCGCTGGCGGGACGCCGGGATGCGGCAGGCGGAGCGGTCCGCCGCGCGGCTGCGGGCGCGCTACGGCCTCGGCGACCTGTCCGGCCGGGAGGCGGCGGCGGCGTTCGCCGCCGCGCTCGACGGTGCTCCCGGCGCGCTGCTGGTGGTACCGGGCGATCCGGCGGCCACCCGCACCGCGCTGGACGCCGTCCGGGTCGAGCCGTCGCCCGCGAGCGGGCAGCACGCACCGGGCGGCGACCCCGCCGGGCTCGCGGACCCGGCGCATCCCGCGGACCCGGCCGGCACGTCCGCCGAGGGGGCCGACGGCGCCGGACGGCACGAAACGGACCGGGACCCGGCGGAAGCGGCCCGGGTGCTGCTGCGCGCCCTGGTCGCCGAGCAGACCAGGCTGGCACCCGACCAGGTCGAGGACACCGTGCCGCTGGAGCGCTACGGGCTGGACTCGCTGATGGTCACCCAGCTCTCCGCCGAACTGGAGATCAGGCTGGCCACCGGGTTCGACAAGACGCTCTTCTACGCGCACCCCACCCTCGCCGAACTCGCCGACCACCTGGCCGTCGCGTACCCGGACGCGCTCACCCGCCTGCGGCCGGAGCCGTCCGAGCACTCCGCCGCCGTCCCCGAACCGCCCGCAGCCGCCGGGCCGATGGAGCCGCTCGCGCCGTCCGAGTCGTCCGCGCCGGGCGGCGGGCACCGGTCCCCGGCGACGACCGCACCGCGCTCCGCGCAGGCCGGGGCCTTCCCCGTCGCGGTCATCGGACTCAGCGGACGCTATCCGGGCGCCGCGGACCTGGACGCCTTCTGGGCCAACCTGGTGGCGGGCCGCGACGCCGTCACCGAGATCCCCGCCCGACGCTGGGACCCGGACCGGGACTTCCACCCCGAGCGGGGCACCCCCGGGGCCAGCTACTCGCGGTGGGGTGCCTTCCTCGACGGCGCCGACCTGTTCGACCCGCTGTTCTTCGACATCTCCCCGCGCGAGGCCGCGCTGATGGATCCGCAGGAGCGGCTGTTCCTGCAGACCGCCTGGCACGCGGTGGAGGAGGCCGGGTACCGGGCGGCCGACCTGGCCCGACGCCCGGTCGGGGTGTTCGCCGGAGTGATGCACGGCCATTACCAGCTCTACGGCGTCGACGCGATGCGCGCGGGCAAGCCCGTGCCGGGCTCCTCGCACGCGGGCGTCGCCAACCGGGTCTCGTACACGCTCGACCTGCGCGGCCCCAGCGTCGGGGTCGACACGATGTGCTCCTCGTCGCTGACCGCGCTCCACCTGGCCTGCGCGTCGCTGCGCTCGGGGGAGTCGGAGCTCGCGCTGGCCGGCGGGGTCAACCTCTCGCCGCACCCGTACAAGTACGTCTTCCTCAGCCAGGGCAGGTTCCTGTCCACCGACGGCAGATGCCGCGCCTTCGGGGCGGGCGGCGACGGCTACGTGCCCGGCGAGGGCGTCGGAGCCGTCCTGCTCAAGCCGCTGGACCGGGCGCTCGCCGACGGGGACCACATCCACGGGGTGATCACCGGGCACGCGGCGGCACACGGCGGCCGCACCAACGGCTACACCGTGCCCAGCCCGGAGGCCCAGCACCGGGTCGTGGCCGCGGCGCTGGAGTCCGCGGGCGTCGACCCCGCCGCCGTCTCCTACGTGGAGGCCCACGGCACCGGTACCGGGCTCGGCGACCCGATCGAGGTCTCCGGCCTGGCCAAGGCGTACGCGGGCGCGGAGAGCATCGCCCTCGGGTCGGTCAAGTCGGGTGTCGGTCACCTGGAGTCCGCCGCCGGGATCGCCGGTCTGACCAAGGTGCTGCTCCAGATGCGGCACCGCAGGCTGGTGCCCTCGCTGCACGCCGATCCCCCCAACCCGGACATCGACCTCTCGCGCACCCCGTTCGCCGTCCAGCGCGCGGCAGCCGAGTGGCCGGCTGCGCAGGACGGGCCGCGCCGGGCCGGGCTCAGCAGCTTCGGCGCGGGCGGCGTCAACTGCCATCTCGTCGTCGAGGAGGCGGACCCGGTACCCGCGGCCGCGGAGCCGGCCGGACGGCAGCGCCGGGAGCCCCTGCTGTTCGTGCTCTCGGCCCGCGAGGAGGACCGGCTGCGCGCCTACGCCGCCCGGCTGGCGGCGTTTCTGCGCACCTCCCGCACCGAACTGGCGGACATCGCCCACACCCTGCGGGCCGGCCGGGAGCCGATGGAGCACCGGCTCGCCGTCGTGACCGGCAGCGGCGCCGAACTGGTCGCCGCACTGGAGGCGTTCGCCGCGAGCCGGGACGGTGCGGACGGGCTGCTGACCGGCCGCGCTCCGCGTACCGGGGCCCCGCGCACGGGTGCCGCCCCGGCCGCCGCAGCCGGACCGGACCCGGGAACCGGACCGGACTCCGCCGCCGAACTGTCCGCGCAGGCCCGCGCCTGGGTCGGCGGGGCCGAACTGCCCGTACGGCGCCCCGGCGGACGCCGGGTGTCGCTGCCGCTGTACCCGTTCGCCGAGGAGCGCTACTGGGTCGACCTGCCGCAGCACGCCGACGCACCGACCGCAGCGCACGGCACCGAGCATGTCGTGCGTACCGACGACCCGCTGCTGCGCGACCACCTCATCCGCGGAGTACGGCTGCTGCCCGGCAGCGCCTGTCTGGAACTGGTGCGCGCCGCAGCCGGGGCGCAACGCCGCGGGCCGGTACGCGGACTGTCCTCGATCACCTGGGGCAGCCCGATCACCGCGGAGGACGGCGAGCACCGGATCCGGGTGGTCCTCGGCGCCGGAACCGGGTCCGGAGCCGAGGAGCGGACGGCTTTCGAAGTCGTCGGCGAGGACGGCGGCGTGCACGTACGCGGCACCGTCGACTTCGGCCCGCCCGAGCCCGCCCCCGCGCCGCTCGACCTCGCTGCGGTCCGCGGCCGCTGCGCCGAGCGCCGGACCCGCTCCGAGGTGCACGCCTGGTACCGGGCCGCCGGGTTCCGCTACGGGCCCGCGTTCGACGTGGTCGAGGAGGTGCGCAGCGGGCCGCACGAGGCACTGCTGCGGCTCGTGGCGCCGGGGGACGGCACGCCCGGGGGTGCCGGGCTGCTGGACCCGGCCCGGCTCGACGGGGCGCTGCGGGTGTGCCACTGGGTCGGCGGCCCGCCCGAGGGCGAGCCCGCCGTCCCGTTCAGCACCGGTGCCGTGCACTTCCGCGGCCCGCTGCCGGAGGTCTGCTGGGCGCACGCGGTCGTGCGGCCGGGTACGGACCCGGCGCAGTTGCGTTACGACGTGACGGTCACCGGCGCGGACGGCCACGAGGTGCTGCACGTGGCGGACTTCGCCCTCCGCACGCTGAACCGGCCGGTGCCGGTGCCGGTGCCGGTGACAGGACCGGACAGCACCGGGCCGGACCTGAGGCAGCCCGCCGTGCGGGAACGCGACCCCCGGGAGAGCGACCGGATGGAACCGGCTCCCGCGGTGAGCGGCCCGCCGGGTGCCGCCGACCGTCCGCGGCCGGCGACCGCCTGGTACCGGCCGGTGTGGCGGCCCGCGGAACCGGCGGCACCCGTGGATCCCGCGCCGACCCTGCTGCTGTGCACCGCCGACCCCGACCGCACCGTCGACGGGCCGTGGCCGCGGGTGGAGCGGGTCGCCGAGCCCGCGGACCTGGCGGCTGCCGTGCGGCACACCGAGGGCCCGCTGGACGTGCTGCTGGCATGGGGGCTGGAGGACGGCTCCGGCGCCGAGCACGGGGCGCTCGCCGCACTCGGACTGGCCCAGGCCGCTGCCGGCCGGCGGGTGCGCTGCCTGGCGGTGGCCCCGGAGGACGGCCGGCCCGAGCAGGAGGCCGTCGCCGGGTTCGCCCGGTCCAGCGGCCGGCACTTCCCCACCTTCCGGCTGGCCACCCTGCGGGTCGGCCCGGGAGTCGACGCCGCCCGGGTCGCCGTCGAGGAGTTCGGCGCTCCGCACGGCGCCGAGCTGCTCCGCCGTACGGACGGTCGGTTCGTGCGGTCCGTGGAGCGGTTGGCCGAACTGCCCGCCGTCCGGCCCGCACCGCTGCGGCCCGGCGGCAGCTATCTGATCACCGGTGCCACCGGGGCGCTCGGCCGCTGGCTGGCCGGCGAGCTCGCCCGGCGGTACGCCGCCCGCCTGGTGCTGGTCTCGCGCGGTGCCGAACGGCACCCCGAACTGGCCCGCCGGGTGGCCGAGCTGGGCGGTGCGGCGGAGCTGGTCTCCGCCGACGTGGGCGACCCGGCGGGAGCACGGCGCGCGGTGGCCGAGGCCACGGCGCGGTTCGGCCCGCCGGACGGGGTCTTCCACCTCGCCGGGGTCTCCGACGGCACGCCGCCCACCGAAGTGGACCCGGGTCGCTTCGCCGCCGGGATGGCGGCCAAGGCCGAGGGGACCGCGCAGCTCGCCGCCGCGACCGCGGACCTGCCGTCCGCGCTGTTCGTCGTCTTCTCCTCGCTGGCCTCGCTGCTGGGCGACTTCGGCGGCGCCGGCTACGGCACCGCCAACCGGTTCGCGGACGCCTGCGCCCTGCGCCGGCCCGGCGCGCTCTCGCTGGCCTGGCCGCTGTGGACGGTCGGCGGGCTGGACGAGCGGCTGGACGAGGCGCAGTGGGCGGCCTACCGGGCGCTGGGCTTCGTCCCGTTCGATCCGGACACCGGCTGGGCGGCGCTGGAGCAGGCGCTGGCCGCCGACGAGCCGTGGCTGGTACCCGCGGTGGGCGACCAGGACCGGATCGCCCGTACCCTGAGCGCCCCCGGCACCACCGCGCCGCCGCCCGAGGCGCCCGCGGGCGCCGGGCCCGCGCCGGACTCCGGGCGCGCGACCACCGGCCCCGAACTGCGCGCCGTCGCGGTCGGGATGCTGCGCACCCGGCTGTCGGCCGTCCTGAAGGTGCCGGCGGAGCGGATCACCGAGACCGAGACCCTGGACCGGTTCGGCATCGACTCCGTGATGATCATGGAGCTGAACGCGGCCCTGGCCGACTCGCTGCCGGACCTGCCGCAGACGCTGTTCTTCGAGCACCGCACCCTCGGCGCACTCGCCGACCACCTGACCGCACACCACTCCGCGGAGCTGCGGCGGCTGCTGCCGACGCCGAGCCCGGCACCGGTCCCGGAGCCGGCGGTGGATCCGGCGGCACCGGACCCGGCCGCGCCCGGCACCCCGGCCCCCACCCCGGTCCCCACGGCAGCCGCCGCGCCCGCGCCGCCGCACTCGTCCGCGCGTGCCGCCGAAGCGGACGACATCGCGATCGTCGGCCTCAGCGGCCGCTATCCCGGCGCCGACGACCTCGACGCGTTCTGGTCCCGGCTGCGGGCCGGATCCGACGAGATCACCGAGATCCCCGGCGACCGCTGGGACGCCTGGGCCCACCACGACCCCGAAGGCCGCGCGCCGGACTCGGTCACCGGCCGCTGGGGCGGTTTCCTGTCCGCCGTCGACACCTTCGACTCGCGGTTCTTCCGGATGTCCCCGCCGCAGGCCCGCGCGATGGACCCCCAGGAGCGGCTGTTCCTGGAGACCGCCTGGGCGGCGCTGGAGGACGCCGGATACCCGCCGAGCCGGCTGCCCGCGGCCCACCACGCGGACTCCGGCCTGGACGTCGGCGTGTTCGCCGGGGTGATGTGGGGCGACTACGCCACCCTCGCCGCCGAGGAGTCCTTCCGCGGCAACCCCGTCTCCGTGCCCGCGAACCGCGCCTCCGTCGCCAACCAGGTCTCCTACTTCGGCGACTTCCGCGGCCCCAGCCTCACCGTCGACACGGCCTGCTCCTCCTCGCTGGTCGCCGTCCATCTGGCGGCGGAGAGCCTGCGCCGCGGCGAGTGCGCCTACGCGCTGGCCGGCGGGGTCAACGTCCTGGCGCACCCGCTGAAATACGTGAACCTCAGCCGGATGAACATGCTCGCCGCCGACGGACGGTGCCGCTCCTTCGGCGCGGGCGGCACCGGATACGTGCCCGGCGAGGGCGTGGGCGCCGTGCTGCTCAAGCCGCTCGCGGCGGCGCGCGCCGACGGCGACCGCATCCACGCGGTCATCCGGGGCGACGCCGTCAACCACGGCGGCCGCACCAACGGCTACACCGTGCCCAACCCGGCCGCCCAGCAGGCGCTGATCGAGCGGGCCTGGCACGCGGCGGGACTCGACCCGGCCGACGCCGGCTACGTCGAGGCGCACGGCACCGGCACCGCGCTCGGCGACCCGATCGAGCACGCGGCGCTGGAGCGCGCCGTCGCCGGGCGCGGACTGGCCCCCGGCAGCCGCGCGCTGGGCTCGGTCAAGTCCAACGTCGGCCACCTGGAGGGCGCTGCGGGCATCGCGGCGCTCACCAAGGTGGTGCTGCAACTGCGGCACCGGACCCTGGTGCCCTCGCTGCACTCGGCCGCCACCAACCCGAACATCGACTTCACCCGGTCGGTGTTCGCCGTGCAGCAGGAGTCGGCGGCCTGGCCGCGGACCGCACCGGGCCGGCCGCGGCGCGCCGGGATCAGCTCCTTCGGCGCGGGCGGCGCCAACGCGCACCTGGTCGTCGAGGAGTACCGCGACGACCGGGTGCCGCCCGCGCCCCGCGACCAGCCCGAGGTCCTGGTGCTCTCCGCACTCACCGAGGAGCGGCTGCGCGTGTACGCCGGGCGGCTGGCAGCCGCGCTGTCCACCGACGACCCGCCCCCGCTCGCGGACGTGGCCCACACCCTGACCGCCGGCCGGACCGCGATGCGCCACCGGTTGGCGCTGACCGCCCGGGACACCGCACGGGCCGCGGCGCTGCTGCGCGCCTTCGCGGCGGGGGAGCAGCCCGAGGACGTCTTCACCGGCGACGCGGACGCGCCGCACGCGCTCGGGGACGTGCTGGCCGGCACCGCGGCCGGAGCGGAGTTCGTCCGGGGGCTGCTGCGCGAGGGGCACCCTGATCGGCTGGCGCGGCTGTGGGCCTCCGGCGCCGACCTGGACTGGTCGGCGCTGCCCACCGGTCCGGTGCCGCCGCGCATCGTGTCGCTGCCGACCTACCCCTTCGAGCCCGAGCGCCACTGGCTGACCACCGCCGCCACCACCGCCGCCACCCCTGCCGACACCGCGCCCCGCGCCGCCGCGCCCGGCTCCCTCGCGCCCCGGGCCGCCGCGGAGGTGCCGCCGCTGGTGGTACCGCCCGCCGAACCGGTCGTCGCCGAGCACGAGGTGGCGGGGGAGCGGGTGCTGCCCGGCGCCGCGCATCTCGCCCTGGCCGCACAGGCCCTCGCGCCGGGCCGGACCGCGTTCGCGGTGAGCGCGGTGCGCTGGCAGGCACCCGTGGTGGTCGGCGACCGGGCCGCGCGGCTGGAGCTGTCGGCCGCGCCCGCGGACGACGGGATCGCCTACGAACTGCGCGAAGGGGACGGCGTCCGCTCCCGCGGCGTGCTGCACACCGAGCCGTCCCCCGAGCCGGCCCGGGTCGACCGCGCGGCGCTCACCGCCCGGTGCGCCACCGAGGTGGACCCGGCGGGGATGTATGCGCGGCTGCGCCGGGACGGGCTGCGCTACGGGCCGTTCTTCCGGCTCGCCGAGTCCGTCCGCACCGGCGACGGCGAAGTGCTGGCCCGGCTGCGCGCCGAGGCGCCGACGCCGCCCGGGTACGCCGTGCACCCCGGGCTGCTGGACGCGGCGCTGCACGTACTGGCCGCGGTGGTGGCCACCGAGGACGCGCCGCCGATGCCGTTCGCCGCCGACCGGGTGACCGTCCACCGGCCGCTGCCGCACGCCTGCCACGTGCACGCGGCCGTGCGCGACGGAAGGTGCGACGTCACAGTGTTCGACGACGAGGGCACCGTCTGCCTGACCGTCGCCGGGCTGGTGCTGCGCGCCCGCGCCGCGGCCGGACCCGACTTCCTGCACGTGCCGGCCTGGACGGTGGCACCGCACGACCCGGCGGCGCAGCACCCGGTGCACGAGGACCCGGCGCACGGGCGGCCGGTGCTGATCGTCGCCGGGGCGGCCGACAACGCGCTCGCCGACCGGATCGCCGCCGCGCACCCGGACGCCGAAGTGCTGCGCCGCGCACCGGGCGAGTCGGCCGCGGACTTCTGCGGACTGCCGGGCGCGCACCGGGGCCTGGTCTACTTCCTCGGCTCGGTGACCGGCCCCGACGACCGGCGGGACGAGTCGGTGCTGGCGCTCTACGGGCTCCTCGCCCAGCTGCACGGCAGCGGCCTGCTGCCGGGGCCGCTGCGGCTGAAGGTGATCACCGGGGACGCCTGCCCGCTGGGCGAGCGGGACGCCGCCCGGCCCGGCGCCGCGGGCCTGGCCGGGCTGGCGATGACCGTGGACAGCGAGTTCGGCGAGCTGGGTACCGCGCTGCTGGACGTGCGCGGCACCGAGGCGGTGGCCGCACCGGAGCGGGTGGCGGCGGCGATCGTCGCCGAACCGTGCGCGCCGCGGGTGCGCCAGGTGCTGCTGCGGGACGGGGTCCGCTGGACCCGCAGGCTGCGCAGGGCCCGGCTGACCGCACCCGAGCGGCCCGCGTTCCGCGAGGGCGGGGTGTATCTGCTGGTGGGCGGGCTCGGCACCGTCGGCTTCGACACCGCCCTGCACCTGGCCGGCCGCTACGCCGCCCGCCTCGTGCTGGTCGGCCGCGGTCCGCTCGACGACCGCAGGCGGGCGCAGCTGGAGCGGATCGCACAGGCCGGTGGCGAAGCGGTGTACCTGACCGCCGACATCACCGACCCCGCGCAGACGGCCGCCGCCGTGGCCGAGGCCAAACGCCGGTTCGGCGCCCTGCACGGCGTGCTCGACGCCGCCATGGTGCTGGTCACCACCCCCTTCGGGGAGCTGGACGCGGAGCGCTTCGGCGCCGCGCTGCGCGTCAAGTCCGAGGGCACCCGGGTGCTGTGCGACGTGATCGCCGGCGAGCCGCTGGACCTGGCGCTCTTCCACTCCTCGGGCATCTCCTTCGGCGGGAACCAGGGCCAGGCCGGGTACGCGGCGGGCAGCGGCTACCAGGACGCGTACGCGCTGGCCTTCGGCCGCACCGCGCCCTTCCCGGTGCGGGTGGTCAACTGGGGCTTCTGGCACGACGGCGGCGACCCGGACCGGCAGCGCGCCCTGGAGCGGCTGTCGGCCTCCGGCGTCACCCCGATCGGCGCCGCCGAGGGCATGCGGGCGCTGGAGCTGGTCGCGGGCGGTTCGCTGCCGCAGGTGGTGGCCAGCAAGGCCGAGCAGCGGGTGCTGGCGGGGATCGGGGTCGAACCCGGCCCGGGCGTGGAGCAGATCGGGCACGCCGAGGCGGCCCCGCTGCCCGTGCCGCCGGTGGCCTCCGACCCGGTCCGGGCCGGGCGGGCCGCGGCGCATCTGCGCGCCGACCGAGCGCTCGACACGCTGGCGGCCCAGCTGCTGACCGGTGCGCTGCGCGACCTCGGCGCCCGCCTCGACCCCGGGCACCCGGAGGACCGGCACGCGCTCGCCGGCCGGCTCGGCGTGGTGCCCGGGCACCACGCGCTGTTCGACGCAGCCCTGGAGATGCTGACCGCGGCGGGCCTCGCCCGGCTGACCGGCGGCCTGTTCGAGGGCACCGCGCAGGCGCAGACCGAGGACGTCGCCGCGGCCTGCGCCGACCCCGACCGGGCCGCCGCTGCCCTGGTGGCCGGTCATCCCGGTGCGCGGCCGGCCGCCGAACTGCTGGTGCGCTGCGTACGGGCGCTGCCCGAGGTGCTCACCGGCCGCCGCGACGGGGTCGACGTGCTCTTCCCCGACGGCTCCTCCGACCTGGTCTCCCGCTTCTACCAGGCGGACCCCGTCATGGAGCAGTACAACGAACTGCTGGGCCTGCTGCTGGCCGAAGTGGTCCGGACCGTACCGCGGGAGCGGGCGGGCGATCCGGTCCGCGTCCTGGAGGTCGGCGCGGGCACCGGTGCCACCACGCGTGCCGCACTGGCCGCGCTGGCACCGTTCGGCGACCGGGTGCACTACACGTTCACCGACCTGTCGTCCGCCTTCGTCCGGCACGGCCGCCGCGTGTTCGGCGACCGGGAGGGCACCTCCTTCCGTGTCCTCGACATCGAACGTCCGCCCGGCGAGCAGGGGTTCGACGACGAGGCGGGCTACGACGTCGTGCTGGCCGCCAACGTGCTGCACGCGACACGGCGGATCGGGACGACCCTCGACCACGTCAAGGACCTGTTGGTGCCCGGTGGTCTGCTCGTGGTCGACGAGGGCGTCCGGCCCGCCGCCTATCTGACCCTCGTCTTCGGTCTGACCAGCGGCTGGTGGCTGCCCGAGGACACCGCGCTGCGGCTGCCCGCCGCGCCCGTGCTCAGCGCGCCCCGCTGGCTGGACGCGCTGACCGCGGCCGGATTCGCGCCCACCGCCGAACTGGCGCTGCCCGACGAACCCGCCGACCAGCGCCTGATCGTCGGCCGCGCCGACGGGCTGCGGACGCGCCCGGCCCCGCCCGATGGAGCCGCGCAGCATACCGGAGCACCGGGGCACACCGGAGCACCGGAGCAGCCCGGGCCGCAGCAGCAGACCGGAGCGGCGGATCACACGGAGCACACCGGACCGCGCCGCGCCGAGGCGTCCGCCGCACCGGCCCGCACGTCGCGGGAGGCGACCGAGCGGCAGGTGACCGAGGTCTTCGCCCGCGTACTGGAACTGCCCCCCGACCGGCTCGCCCCCGACGCGGCCTTCGCCGACCTGGGGGTCGACTCCCTGGTGGCCCTGGAACTCACCAAGGCACTGGAGGCCGACCACGGTTCGCTGCCCGCGACGCTGCTGTTCGAGCGGACGACGATCCGGCGGCTCGCGGACCATCTGCACTCCCGCGCGGGCGGCCCGGCGGCCGCAGCACCGGAGCCGCCCGCGCCCGCACGGCCCGCCCCGGCCGAAACCGCCGCCGCGCCGCCCCGGGCCGCGCACACCGCCGCTCCCGCGCCGGCTGCCGCGCCCCCGCCCGCACCGCGGCCGGACCCGCGGCCCGCCGCCCCGGCAGCGGTCCCCGCGCCGGTGGAGGGCCCGCTGCGGGCCGCCGTTGACCGACTGTCCGACGCCGAGGTCGACCGGATGCTCACGCTCCTGGGCGCTCTCGCCACCACGACCGACGAGAAGGGCGATACCGCATGACAGCGCCGTCCGAGCCCGGCCGCCCCGACACCGGACAGGCCCCGGCCGACCGCCGCGAACTGCTCGCGCGGATCCTCGCCGACCTCGGCCTCGCCGCCGCGCCCGCGACCGAGGTCGCGATCATCGGCGTCGCGGGCCGCTACCCGCTGGCCGACGACCCCGGCCAGTTCTGGCACAACCTGCGCGCCGGACGCGACTGCATACGCGAGGTCCCCGCCGACCGGTGGTCGGCGGCCGACCACTACGACCCGGCGGGCGGGCCCGGCCGCAGCTACAGCAAGTGGGCCGGATTCCTCGACGACGTGGACGCCTTCGACCCGCTGCTGTTCCAGATCTCGCCGAGCGACGCCGAGGACATGGACCCCCAGGAGCGGCTGTTCCTGGAGACCGCCTGGGCCGCCGCCGAGGACGCCGGATACCCGCCGCGGTCCCTGGGGGACGGCGGCCCGGTCGGCGTGTTCGCCGGGGTCATGAACAACGACTACGAGTGGATCGGGGGCGAGGCGGAAGCCCGGGGCGTGTTCACCCACGCGCGCTCCAACCACTGGTCGGTGGCCAACCGGGTGTCCTACACGCTCGACCTGCACGGCCCCAGCCTGACCGTGGACACCGCCTGCTCCTCGTCGCTCACCGCCCTCCACCTCGCCGTGCAGAGCCTGCGCAGCGGCGAGTCGGCGCTCGCCCTCGCGGGCGGCGTCAACCTGATCCTGCACCCCTCCCACCTGTGGCACCTCTCCGACCGGCGGATGATCTCCCCCGGACGGCACAACCGCGCCTTCGGGGCCGGTGCCGACGGCTTCGTCGACGGGGAGGGCGTCGGAGTCGTGCTGCTCAAACCGCTGGCTGCCGCGGTCGCCGACGGCGACCGGGTGCTCGGCGTGATCCGCGGCAGCGCGCTCAACGCCGGGGGACGCACCAGCGGTTACACCGTCCCCGACCCCGGCAGCCAGGCCGCCGTGATCTCCGAGGCGCTGCGCCGCGCCGGGGTGGACCCGGCCGAGGTCGGCTGCCTGGAGGCGCACGGCACCGGCACCCCGCTCGGCGACCCGCTGGAGATCGCCGGACTGCGCGAGGTCTTCGGCGGGCTGCCCGCGGGGAGCTGCGCGCTCGGCTCGGTCAAGTCCACCATCGGCCACCTGGAGTCGGCCGCGGGCATCGCCGCGCTCACCAAGGTGCTGCTCCAGTTCCGGCATCGCACCCTGGCGCCGTCGCCGCACGCCGAACCGCTCAACCCGGAGATCGACCTGCGGGACACCCCCTTCCACATCCCCCGCGAGGCGCAGCCGTGGCCGTCCCCCGTCGTCGGCGGCATCGCCCGGCCCCGGGTGGCCGGGATCAGCTCCTTCGGCGGGGGCGGCGCCAACGCGCACCTCGTCGTGGCCGAGTACGTGCCGGAGCCGGCCGCCGCAGCCGGGGCGCCGCCCGCCGAACGCCCGGACCGCGCCCCGCAGCTCGTGGTGGTCTCCGCACGCACCGGCGAGCAGCTCCGGCAGTCCGCCGGCCGGCTCGCGGACTTCCTCGACGACGGCGAGCCGCACCCCGTCAACGGCGCGGCCGAACGCAGCTGCGCGGCCGCGGTGGCCGAGGTGCTCGGCGTCGCCTCCGAGGACATCGACCCCGGCGCCGAACTGCGCGACCTGGGGCTGACCGCGGCCGAATGGCCGCGGCTGCGCCGGCTGCTGGCCGACCGGCTGCCGCTGCCCGCCGCGCCCCCCGCGGACGGCACCGTCGCCGCACTGGCCGCACAGGCCGCGCGGCAGGCGGACGAGCTGCCGCGCACCAAGGCCGAACTCGCCGACATCGCCCACACCCTGCGGGTCGGCCGCGCCCCGATGGACGTCCGGCTGGCCCTCCTGGTCGCCGACACCGGCGCGCTCTACCGGGCGCTGCGCGCCGCCGCCGAGGGCCGGGAACCCGCCTGCCCGCACTGGTCCGGTGACCGGGCCGCGGCCCTGCACGGTCCGCAGGGCGCGGGCACCGGACCGGGGGCCGGAGACGGTGCCGGACCGGGCGCCGGGGACGACGCCGAGCTGGAACGGGCGCTGGGGGACGCCGACCTGGCCGCGCTGGGCGCGCTGTGGGCCCGCGGAGCGACCGTGGACTGGAGCCGGCTGCCCGGCCCCGCCGCGGGATGCCGGGCACCCCGCCGGATCGCGCTGCCGACCTACCCGTTCGCCCGCAAGCGCTGCTGGATACCCGCCCTCCCCCCGGGGCCGGTGCGCCCCGGAACCGGCCCGGCGGCCGCAGCCGAGCCGTCCGCCGCCGACGGGTCCGCCGCGGAACAGCGCGATCAGCTCGGCCGGTTCGTGCCGCGCTGGCAGCCCGCGGGCCCGGTGTCCGCCGCCGCGCCGCCCGAGGGGCCCGTCCTGGTGCTGGCCACCGAAGCGGCGCGGGACCTCGCCGCCGCCCTCGCGGCGACCGCCGGGGACGTCCGGCTCGTGTGGCTGGACCAGCCGGACCCGCTGCCCGCCCCGCTGCCGGACCGGGCCGGGACCGTGATCCATCTCGGCGGGGTGCGCGACGGCGCGGAACCTCCCGGCGCTGCCGACCTGGAGCGGGGCGCGGCCTCGCTGTTCGACGTACTGACCCGGGTGCGGGCGCACGAGCTGCGCGTGGTCACCTCGGACGTGCACCCCGTCGCCGGCGGCCCCGGCGACAACCCGATGGGGGCCGCGCTGCACGGGCTGGCGCAGGTCGCCTCCGCCGAGTTCCCCGACACCCGGGTGGTCTGCGTGGACGTCGGCCGCCTCGATCCGGTCGCCGACCGGGCCGCCGCGGTCCTCGCGGAGCGCCCGCACCCCAAGGGCCGGGCCGTCGCGGTGCGCTCCGGGCACCGGTACACGCGCACCCTGGTCCCGGCCTCCGGCACCGCCGCGCCGCCCTACCGGGAGGGCGGGGTGTACGTGCTCGCCGGGGGGACCGGCGGCATCGGCACCCTGCTCACCCGGCACCTCACCGAACGGTTCCGGGCCACCGTCGTCGTGCTCGGCCGCACCGAACCCGGCCCCGCGCACCACGCGGAGCGGGAGCGGGCCCGGCGGCACGGCGGCGAGCTGGTGCAGTTGCGCGCCGACGTCTCCGACCCCGCGGCTGTTGCTGCCGCGTTCGACCGGGTCAGGGACCGGTTCGGCGCCGTGCACGGGGTGTTCCACCTCGCGATGACCTTCGACGACCGGCCGATGGCCGAACTCACCCGCGCGGAGTTCCGTTCCGCGCTCGCCGCCAAGGCCGACGGCACCCTCGCCCTCGACGCGGCGGCCGCCGCCGCGGACCCCGACTTCCTGGTGCTGTTCTCCTCCACCGGGTCGTTCGGCTCCAGCTCCGGCAACAGCGGCTACACCGCGGCCTCGGCCTGCCAGGACGCGCTGGGCCGGTACCTGGACGCCACCCGCCGCTACCCGGTGCGCGTCGTCAACTGGGGCTACTGGGGCGCGGTCGGCTCCGGAGCCCGGGCCGGACTGCCCGCGATCTTCCGCGCGCTGGGCATCGGCGAGCTCGCCCCGGACGAGGGCCTCGCGGAACTCGCCGGCGTACTGGCCGGATCCGAGCCGCAGGTCATGGTGATCCGCGCCGAACCCGGCGCACTGGCCGCGCTGGCGGACACCGCGGAGACCGCGGACGCGGCGGACCCCGCGGGGACGGCCGGCCCGGCGGGCAGCGCCGGCCCGGCGACGGTCACGGGCCGTGCGGAAGCACCGGGCGGCATCCCGCACCAGTCCGGCGCCTCCGACGCCCGCTCGTCGTCCGGCACCGGCGTCCCGGTGTCCGGGGGCGGCGGGCTCGCGGCCGTCCGCAGCCTGCTCGACGCCGCACCGCGGAACCGCGCCGGTGTCGACCGGGTACGGGCCGCCTACGCGGCGCTGGAACCCCTCGTCGCCCGCGGTCTGGTCGTCGCGCTGCGCCGGATGGGCGCGTTCGGCACGGACGAGCCGGTCGCCCGCGCCGAGCTGGCGGAGCGGCTCGGCATCGTGCCTGCGCACGTCCGGCAGACCGACGCGCTGCTCACCCTGCTGGTGCGGGCCGGCTATCTGGCCGAGGAGGGCTCCTCGGTGCGGGCGCTGCCCGCCTTCGGTGCCACGGCGGACGCCTGGGACAGCGCCGGGATCGACGCCGCGCTCGACCGGCTGCGCGCCGAGCACCCCGAGGTCGCCTCAACGATCCTCCCGGTCCAGCGGTTCCTCGCCGCCTACCCCGAGGTGCTGCGCGGCCGGGCCAACGCGACCGAGATCCTCTTCCCCGACGCCTCGCTCGACCTGGCCGTCGGCTTCTACCAGGGCAACCCGCTCACCGACCACTACAACGACCTGGTGCGGGAAGCGGTCGCCGAGCGGCTGCGCGCCCGGCTGCCGCACCTGACGCCGGGCGAGAAGGTGTCCGTCGTCGAACTGGGCGCCGGGACCGGCGCGACCACCGAGCGAGTGCTGCCCGCGCTGGACGCCGAGGCCGCCCGGGTCGAGTACGTCTACACCGACGTCTCGCCGCGGTTCCTGGAGCACGGTCGCACCCGGTTCGGCGCGCACCGTCCGCACCTGGGCTTCCGCCTGCTGGATCTGCGCGCCGACGCCGCGCAGCAGGGCTTCACGCCCGGCGGCCACGACGTGGTCGTGGCGACCAACGTCGTGCACGCCACGCCCGACCTGGCCGAGACGCTCCGCTCGGTGCGCTCGCTGCTGCGTCCCGGCGGATGGCTCGTGCTCAACGAACTCACCGAGCCCCGCGGTTCGGTCACCGTGGCAGGCGGTGTGCTGGACGGCTGGTGGTCCTTCCGCGACGGCGGGGTGCGGATCCCCGACTCGCCGCTGGCCGAGCCCGCCACCTGGACCCGGCTGCTGCGCGAGGCCGGATTCGCCGAGGTGGCCGCCGCCTCCGGCGGCCCGGACCTGGGACAGACCGTGCTGGTCGCCGAGGCGGGCACCGGCCCGGTCTCCATGCCGGCACCGGCCCGGCCCAGGACGAACCCCGCGGCCGCCAGCACCGACGAGGTGCCCGCCGGCCTGCGGGCACTGGTGGAGGGCCGGCTCAAGCTGGACGAGCACATCGACCCGGACCGCCCGCTCGCCGAGTACGGGTTCGACTCCCTCACCGGGATGCAGGTCGTCACCGGGATCGCCGAGACCTACGGCGCCGAGGTGCGGCTGGTCGACATCCTGGAGCACACCACCCTGCGCCGCCTGGCGGCCCACCTGTCCGAGGCGGGCGTCCTGCCTGCCGGAACCCCGCCCTCCGGCTCCTCCGCCGAGCCGTCCGACGCCGCGCCCCGGGAACCGGCGGCGGTTCCGGAGCCGGCGCCGAACCCCGAACCAGCCCCGGCCCCGTCCGCAGCATCCGCCCCGGCACCGGACCAGGAACCGCCGGCCGCGCCCGGCTCCGCACCGGCTCCGGTCGCGCCCCGCGGCGGCGAGGAGCGGCGCGCCGTGTCCGAGGGGCAGCGGGCGCTGTGGGTGATCGAGCAGACCGCGCCCGGCAACGCGGCCTACAACCTGCCCGTGGCGGTGTGGCTGGACGCGGACACCGACCTCGCGACCCTGCGCGCGGCGCTGGAGATCGTGGTGGCGCGGCACCCCGCGCTGCGCACGGTGCTCGCGGACGAGGACGGCACCCCGGTGCAGATCGTGCGCCCGGAGGCCGCGTTCGCCTTCAGCCACGAGCGGGTACCCGCCGCCGAGGCGGACGCGCCGGCCCGTCGGCTGCGCGCCCGGGTGCGGGAGCCGTTCGACCTGGCCGAGGGGCCGCTGCTGCGGGCCGAGGTGCACACCGTCCCCGACGGGCGGCACGCGCTGCTGCTCACCCTGCACCATGCGGTGTTCGACGGAACCTCCATATCCGTCCTGCTCGACGAGCTCACCGACGCCTACCTGGCCCTGCGCGACGGCCGCCCCGTCCCACAGCCGCAACCGGCGGCCGACTACGCCGACTTCGCGGACTGGCAGCGCGGCATGCTCGCCGGGCCGGGCGGTGACCGGCTGCGGGATTTCTGGCGCGAGCGGACGGCGGGAGCCGAACTGCTCCGGCTGCCGACCGACCGGCCGCGTACCGAGGCCCCTTCGCTGGACGGGGCCAGCACCGAGCACCAGCTGGACGCTGAGCTGATCGCAGCTGCCGAGCGGTACTCGGCCGAGGCGGGAGTGTCGCTGTTCGCGGTGCTGTTCACCGCCTGGATCGCGATGCTCGACCGGCACGTCGAACAGCGCCGGATCACCGTCGGCACCCCGGTCGCCGGGCGGCCCGAGGGACGGTTCGCGGGCACCGTCGGCTACTTCGTGAACCTCGTCCCGGTCACCGTGGAGCCCGGCCCCCGGGACACCTTCGGCACCCTGCTGCGCCAGGTGCGGGCCGAGACGCTGGACGCGGTCGAGCACGGCGACCACCCGTTCCTCCGCATCGCCGAGGACCACGGCGGGCCGCTGGTCAGCACCGCGTTCTACTTCCAGAACTGGCTCGCGGAGCGCTCCGGACCCGCCCTGGTGCGCGGGCTGGTGGACGGCGTACACCAGGAGGGCGAGTTCGAGCTGACCGCGGACGTGGTGCGGTCGGCCGACGGCTGCAAACTGACGCTCAAGTACGACCCGCAGCTCTTCGACCGGGCCACGGTGGACGACTTCGCCGAGCGGTTCCGCACCCTGCTGGCCGGATGCCTGGCCGACCCCGGCCGCCCGCTCGCGGACCTGGACCCGCGCACCGCCGCCGAGCGGGAGCTGGCCGCCGCCGAGCGGCGGGCCGCGCGCCGCGACTACCCGCACGAACACACGGTCGTCGACCTGGTCGCCGAGCAGGCCGCACTGCACCCCGACCGGACCGCTGTGGTCTGCGGGGGAGAGGAAGTCGGCTACCGCGAACTGCACACCCGGGCCTCGGCGCTGGCGGTCCGGCTGCGCTCCCGCGGGGTGCGGCGCGGCGACACCGTCGCCGTCCTCCTGGACCGGGGCCCCGACCTGGTGGCCGCGCTGCTCGGCGTGCTGGCCTCCGGCGCCGCCTACGTCCCCCTGGACCCCGGCTACCCGGCCGAGCGGCTGCGGCACATGACCGACGACGCGGCCGTCCGGCTGGTGGTCGCCCAGCGGGGGACGAGCGAGGCGGCCGACGGCGTCGACGCGCCCGTGCTGCGGCTCGACTCCGACCCGCACGACGCCCCGTCCGACGGGACCGATCCGTCCGGCTTGTCCGCGGCGGCGGCGCCCGACGCGGGCCCCGGCCCCGACGACGACGCGTATGTCATCTACACCTCCGGCTCCACCGGGCGCCCCAAGGGGGTGCGGGTCGGGCACCGGGCGCTGGTCAACCTGCTGTGGTCGATGCGGCACGAGCCCGGCTTCACCGACCGCGACCGGATCCTGGCCGTCACCACCGTCTCGTTCGACATCGCGGCGCTGGAACTCTTCCTGCCGCTGGTCACCGGCGGCAGCGTGGAGATCGCGCCGTCGGCCGTCACCCGGAACGGCCTCGCGCTGCGGCGGACGCTGGAAGCCGGCGGTGCGACGGTCATGCAGGCGACCCCGGCGACCTGGCGGATGCTGGTGGCCGCGGGATGGGACGGCGGCCGCGGGCTGCGCGCGTTCTGCGGCGGCGAGGCACTGGACCGGGAGACGGCCCGCGCGCTGCTGGCCCGTACCGCCGAGGTGTGGAACCTCTACGGCCCCACCGAGACCACCATCTGGTCCTCTGTGGCCCGGGTCCGGGACGGCGAACCGATCACCCTGGGCCGGCCCGTCGCCAACACCGTCCTGCGGCTGCTGGACGGCGCGGGGCGTGCGGTGCCCGCCGGAGTCCCCGCCGAACTGCACATCGGCGGCGACGGGCTGGCAGCCGGCTATCTGGGCCGGCCGGAGCTGACCGCCGAGCGGTTCGTGGCCAACCCGGTCGACCCGCAGACCGCGCCGCTGCTCTACCGCACCGGCGACCTGGTGCGGCGCACCGCCGACGGGATGCTGGAGTACCTCGGACGGATCGACGCCCAGCTCAAGATCCGCGGCCACCGCGTCGAGCCCGGCGAGATCGAGCAGGCGGCGCGGGAGCTGCCGGGGGTGGCCGACGCGGCCGTCGTCCTGGCCCGGACCGGTGCGGGGGCCGCGGTACTGCGCTGCTTCTACACCCCGGCGCCCGGCGGGCCGCGCCCCGAACGCGCGGACCTGGGCACCCGGTTGCCGGACTACATGGTTCCGGACGAACTGATCGAGCTGGCCGAACTGCCCAGAACCGCCAACGACAAGCTCGACCGCGGCCGGCTGGCCGCGCTGCCCCGCCCGTCCAGGGCGCGGCAGGACCCCGCGGCACCGGCAGGGCCGGCGTCCTCCGCACCGGCGGACGGCGACACCCCGGCCGCAGCCGTCGAGGCGCTCGCCGGGCAGCTCGCCGACCTCGTCGCCGAGCTGCTCGGCGTCCCCGCCGACGAGGTGGAGGTCACCGACCGGTTCGGCGCGCTGGGTGTGGACTCGGTGCGGCTGACCGAGCTGAGCGTCCGCATCCGGCGCACCTGGGGGGTGGAGCTGGCGCCGCCCGCGTTCTTCACGCACCCCACCCCGCGGGCCGCCGCCGCGCACCTGCTGGAGACCCACCCCGACGTCTTCGCCGCGGCCGGACCCGAACAGCCCGCGCGGCACCCGGCGGAGCTCTCCGGGGCCGCCGCGCCGGACGCGCACCGGGCGGCGGAGACCGCGGTGATCGGCATGGCCGGGCGGCTGCCCGGCTCGCCCGACCTGGACGCGTTCTGGCGGCACCTGGCCGCCGGGGACGACCTGATCAGCGAGACCCCCGCCGACCGGTGGGACTGGCGCGCACTGGGCCGCGCACACGGCGAGCGGACCGGCCGGGCCGCCCGCTGGGGCGGCTACCTCGACGACGTCGACCGGTTCGACGCGGCGTTCTTCGGGATCTCACCGCGCGAGGCCGAACTGATGGACCCGCAGCAGCGGCTGGTGCTGGAGGCGGTGTGGACCGCGCTGGAGGACGCCGGGCTGCGGCCCTCCGCGCTCGCGGGAACCCGGGTCGGCGTGTTCATCGGCGTCTCCGGCGTGGAGTACGCGCAGCTCCAGCGGGACGGCGGACGGCACCTCGAAGGACACGCGGGGACCGGCGTGGCCCAGTCCCTGGTGCCCAACCGGGTCTCCTACTTCTTCGACTTCCGCGGCCCCAGCGTGGCCGTCGACACGGCGTGCTCCTCCTCGCTGACCGCGGTCGCGCAGGCGGCCGCCGCGCTGCGGACCGGCGCCTGCGACCTGGCCGTAGCGGGCGGGGTGAACCTGCTGCTGTCGCCCGAGGTGTACCCCGCGATGGCCGACGGCCGGATGCTCAGCGAGGACGGCCGCTGCAAGACCTTCGACAGCGGCGCCGACGGCTATGTGCGCGGCGAGGGCGTCGGCGTGGTCGTGCTGCGCGACCGCGCCGAGGCCGAGCGCCGCGGAGACGTCGTGCACGCCGTGCTCAAGGGGATCGCGACCAACCACGGCGGGCTCAGCTCGTCGCTGACCGCGCCCAACACCGAGGCGCAGAGCGCCCTGCTGGTGGACGCCTACACCGCCGCCGGTGTCGACCCCGCCGAGGTGGACTACCTGGAGGCGCACGGCACGGGCACCGAACTGGGCGACCCCGTCGAGGTGTCGGGCATGCGCGCGGCGTTCGCGGAGCTCGCCCGGCGGCGCGGCGCACCGCTGCCCGCCGAGCCGTACTGCCGCATCGGCTCCGTCAAGTCGAACATCGGCCACCTGGAGACCGCGGCGGGCATGGCCGGGCTGTTCAAGGTCGTCCTGGCCATGCGGCACGAACTGCTCCCCGGCAACCTGCACTACACGGAGCAGAACCCGTATCTGGAGCTGGACGGCGGGCCGTTCCGGGTGCTCGACACCCCGACGCCGTGGCCGCGGCGGGCCGGGCGGCCGCGGATCGCCGGGCTCAGCTCGTTCGGCGTGGGCGGCGCCAACGCCCACCTCGTCCTCCAGGAACCGGCCGGGCGCCACGCACCGGCACCCGGGACCACCGGACCGCTGGCGTTCCCGCTGTCGGCGCGCACCGCGGATGCGCTCGCCGGCCGGGCCCGCGCGCTCGCCGCGTACCTGGAGCGCCCGGACGCCGCGGACGTGCGGCTCCTCGACATCGCGCACACCCTGCTGACCGGACGCGAGGAGATGGCCGAGCGCGCCGTCGCCGTCGCCGCGGACCGCGCGGAGCTGATCGGGGCGCTGCGGGCCCTCGCCGACGGCGAGGAGCGAGCCGGGCTGGTGCGCGGCCGCGCCCGCAAGCGCGGCAGGCGGGCGGCGGCAGCCGCCCCGGCCGCACCCCCGGACCCCACCACCGGCACCCTGCCCGACCGTGCCCGCCGCTGGGTCGAAGCCGGCCCGGCCGATCTGACCTGCGCGGAAGGGGGACAGCGCGTGCCGCTGCCCACATATCCGTTCGAGCGCGTCCGGCACTGGGCGTCCGCCGCGGCACCCGCGCCGGGGAAGCCGCACCCCGCGCCGCTGCACCCGACCCTGCTGGACACGGAGGTCTCCACCGCGGACGGCCCGGCCTTCGAGAAGCATCTGCTGCCGGACGCCTTCTACCTCGCCGACCACCAGGTCGGGGGAGAGCCCGTGCTGCCCGGTGTCGTCCACCTGGAGCTGGCCCGGCTGGCGGGCGAACTCTCCGGCCGGGGGCCGGTGCACGCCATCGGCGGCCTGGTGTGGGGCAGCCCCGTGCGCCCGGGACCGGGCGGACTGCGGCTGCGGGTCCGGCTGGACGAGAGCATCGCGGACGACGGGGGCGTGCCGTTCGAGGTCGTCTCCACCGGGGACGGGAACGGCGAAGGGAACCACGAAGGGAACGAGGACGCGCCGGGCGGCGGCGCGGTGCGGCACGCCGGCGGGGTGCTGCGCCCCGGCGCCCCGGCGCCGCAGCCCGGGGTGGATGTGGCCGCTGTGCGGGCCCGCTGCGACACCGTGCGCACCCGCCAGGAGTGCTACGACCGGTTCGGGGCGCTCGGGTTCGACTACGGGCCGAGCCTGCGCGCGGTCCAGGAGGTGCGGCACTCCGCCGACGAGGCGCTGGCCACTCTCGAACTGCCCGCGCCCCGGCGCACCGACACCGCCGGCTACCGCTTCGAGCCCGCGCTGCTGGACGGCGCGCTCCAGGTCGTCGGCTGGATCGTGGACACCGCGGCGGCCCGCGCCGAGGACGGGCGGCCGGTGCCCTATCTGCCCTTCTCCGTGGAGGAGATACGGCTGCTGGACGCGCTGCCCGACCGCTGCCTGGTGCACGCCGTCCGGGTGCGCTCGGCCGCCGGAGTGCAGGTGTTCGACCTGACGCTGACCGACGAGGGCGGCCGGGTGGTGTGCCGGGTCGACGGCTTCGCGCTGCGCGCCCGCACTCCGGGCGCCGGCCGTGCCGCCGACGAGGGCCGCGTCTCCACCGGTGGCCGGCCCTCCGACAGCGCCGCCGAGGCGCCGCACGCCTTCGTCCCCGTCTGGAAGCCCGCCGCCGAGGAGCCCGCACCGGCCCCGGGCACCGTGGTCTTCCTCGGCGAGGCCCCCGCCGGGCTCGCCGCCGCCGCGGCCCCGGCCGAGGTGGTCACCCGCCGCCCGGGCGAACCGGTCGCCGCGCTGGTCGCACGGCTGGCGCCCGCGCCCGCGCCGCTCGTCCTGGTGCAGACGCCGCCCGGCCGCGCCGACCTGGAGGACGCGCTGGACGACGGCTTCCACCTGGCCCGGGAGACGGCGGCCGCCTGGGTCGCCGCACGCCGGGGGAGCGCCCGCTGGCTGTACCTGTACGACAGCGCCGCCGACCACCCCGAACTCCACGGCGCCATGGCCGGCTTCGCCCGCTCGCTGGGCTGGGAACATCCGGACCTGGCGATGCGCGTGATCGGTTACGCGGGTCCGGACCCCGCGGCCGTGCTGAGCGCCGAGCTGACCCAGGCCGGGCCCGCCGAGGTCCTGGTGGAGCCCGGGGCGCGGCTGGTCCGCGGCTGGGAGCCCGTCGAACTCCCGGCGGGCCCCGGGGCGCTCACCGGCGGTCCGGGCGTCCACCTGGTCACCGGCGGCACCGGTGCCCTCGGAGTGGCCTTCGCCGCCCGGCTGGCCGAGCGGGACCCGGCCGCCACCGTGCTGCTGGCCGGCCGGACCGCGCCCGAGCCCGCCGTACTGGACCGGCTGCGCGGCACCGGCGCCGACGTCCGGTTCGTCCGCGCCGATCTCGCCACCCGCGACGGCGTCCGCAGCGCGGTCGAGCAGGCCCGCGAGGCGGGCGAGCTGGTGGGCGTCGCCCATCTGGCCGGCACCCTGCACGACTCCTTCCTGTTGCGGAAGAGCCGCGCCGAGGCCGACGCCGTGCTGCGGCCCAAGGTGCTGGGCGCCGCCTGGCTGGACCAGGCCACCCGGCACGACCCGCTGCGCTACTTCCTGGCCTACTCCTCGACCGCCGCCGCGTTCGGCAACGTCGGCCAGGCCGACCACGCCACCGCCAGCGGCTACCTGGACCGGCTCGCGGCCCGCCGCGCCGCACGCGCGGCGGCCGGTGAGCGGTCCGGAGCGAGCCTGTCGGTGCAGTGGCCGCTGTGGACCGACGGCGGAGTGGCGGCCGAGCCCGCCGTCGTCAGCGCGATGGCCGACCGGTTCGGCATGCGCCCCGTCCGCACCGGGCCCGCGATGGCGGCCCTGGAGCGGGCCCTGGCCGGTGCGGCGCCGTCGGTCCTGCTGGCACCCGGCGACGCCGGCCGGATCGCCGCCGCCCTCGGCGGCACCGCGGCGCCGCTCCCCGGGACGGAGCGCCCGGCTCACGCGGCGCACGCCCGCTCCGCGGGCCGTGCCGGCTCCCCCGAGGTGCAGGCGGCCGGGATCCAGCAGCCCGGGGCCGGGCCCGACGACCTGCGGGCGCGGGCCCGGGGGTTCCTCGCCGGTCTGCTGGCCGAGCAGCTCCGGATGCCCGCGGACGACATCGACCCCGAGGAGGACTTCGACAGCTACGGGGTCGACTCGCTGATCGTGATGAGCGCCACCACGGCCCTGGAGAAGCACTTCGGGCCGCTGTCCAAGACGCTGTTCTTCGAGTACGTCACCCTGGGCGAACTGGCCGACCACTTCGCCGCGGAACACGCGGGCGCGCTGGCCGCGGCGCTCGGCGACGGCGGGGCGGCGCAGGCCCCCGCGGCCGCGGCACCGTCCGGGCCCCCCGCGGCCGCGGCGGTACCCGCAACCCCGGCGGTGACGGCGTCCTCCGGCACCCCCGCGGTCGCCGAGGTGCCGAACGCGCCCACCGGCACGGCGGATTCCGCCGCACCCGCAGCCGCCGCGGGCCCCGGCGCGCGCGCCGAGGAGGACATCGCGATCATCGGCGTCGCCGGGCGCTACCCGCAGGCCGAGGACCTGTGGGAGTTCTGGGAGAACCTGCGCGCCGGCCGCGACTGCGTCGAGGAGGTGCCCGCCGACCGCTGGGACCACGACCGCTGGTACGACCCCGAGCCCGGTACACCGGGCCGCACCGCGACCCGCACCGGCGGATTCCTGCGTGACATCGACAAGTTCGACCCGATGTTCTTCCGGATGTCCCCGGTCGAGGCCCGGCATCTCGATCCGCAGGAGCGGATCTTCCTGGAGACCGTCTGGCACCTGCTGGAGGACGCCGGCCGCACCCGCGCCGACCTGGCGGCCGTCCGCACCGGCGTGTTCGTCGGCATGATGTACGGCCACTACCAGCTCTACGGCGTGGACGCGGCGCTGCACCGCGGGGGAGCCGCCACCTCCTCCTCGTACGCCGCGGTGGCCAACCGGGTCTCCTACTTCTACGGACTCGACGGGCCGAGCATCGCGGTGGACACCATGTGCTCCTCGTCGCTCGCCTCCATCCACCTCGGCTGCCAGGCCATCCGCACCGGGGACTGCGACGTCGCCATCGCGGGCGGGGTCAACATCACCAGCCACCCGGTGAAGTACCTCCAACTGTCCCGCAGCGGCTTCCTGGCGCCCTCCGGCGCGTGCCGCAGCTTCGGCGACGGCGGCGACGGCTTCGTCCCGGCCGACGGTGCAGGTGCCGTGCTGCTCAAGCGGCTGTCCGCGGCGGAGGCCGACGGGGACCGGATCCTGGCCGTCGTCCGCGGCTCGGCCGTCAACCACGGCGGCGCGAGCAAGGGCTACAGCGTGCCCAACCCGCGGGCGCAGGGCACGCTCGTCTCCGAAGCGCTGGCCAGGGCCGGGGTGCGGCCCGGTGAACTCGACTACCTGGAGGCGCACGGCACCGGCACCTCGCTCGGCGACCCGATCGAGATCAACGGCCTGTCCCGGGCCTTCGCGGACGACGCCGCGGCAGCGGCGCGTACCGTCCCGATCGGCTCGGTCAAGTCCAACATCGGGCACGCCGAGTCGGCCGCCGGTATCGCCGCGGTGACCAAGGTGCTGCTCCAGTTCCGGCACCGCACCCTGGTGCCCTCGCTGCACTCCGACCCGCCGAACCCCGACATCGACTTCGCGGGCACCCCGTTCCGGGTGCAGCGCGAGTCGGCCCGCTGGCCCGCACGCACCGGCCCGGACGGCCGGGAACTGCCCCGGCTCGCCGGGGTCAGCGCGTTCGGCGCGGGCGGCAGCAACGCCCACGTCGTCCTCCAGGAGTACGTGCCGGCCGAGCGCCCCGCACCCGTGCACCGCCCGCCGTACCGGGCGGTGCTCTCGGCCCGGAGCGCGGAGCGGCTCACCGAGTCCGCGCGCCGGCTGGCCGACTTCCTCGACGGAGTCGGCCGCGACACCGACCCGGCGGCGCTGGCCTACACGCTGCAGGCCGGCCGGGAGCATCTGCCGCACCGGCTCACCGCCGAGTTCGCCGACACCGCCGAGCTGGTGCGGGCCCTGCGCGGCCACCTCGACGGCTCGCACCTGTTGGCCGCGGGCGTGGCGGACCGCAAGCGCGCGGCCGAGACCGACCCCGCCGCCTGGGTGCACGGCGCCGCGGTGGACTGGCGGGCCGCCTGGGGCGCCCGTCCGCCCGCCCCGGTCCCGCTGCCGGGCTACCCGTTCGAGCGGGACCGCTGCTGGCTGCCGGAGGCCGCCGAGGACCTGGCGGGCCCGCGCCACACCACCGGGACCGCGGACGCCGCGTCCGCGGAACCCGGGACCACGGACACCGCGGCCGGACCGGTGCCCTCCGCGCCGCCCGCGGCCGGACCTGCCCCGGTCGTGCCGACGGACGCCGCGCCGCCCGCGGCCGGGCCCGCCTCCGGCGGGGCCGCAGGGGCCCGCGCCGCGGAGAACGGACGGTCCGGCGGAGTGCTGCGCGGCGAGACCGTGCTGTCCATGGACACGCCCTGCATCGCCGGACACCGCGTCGACGGCCGGGCGCTGATGCCCGCGCTCGGGTACGTGGACCTCATCCACGAGGTGTTCGCCGCGCACGGACACCCGGCCGGCACCCTGCGGATGTCCGATCTGACGGCCCTGCGCCCGCTGGAGGTCACCGACGACCGCCCGGTGCGGCTGACCGTCGAGGGCGTCCCCCAGGCAGACGGCCGCCGCTGGAACGTCACCGTCGCCGACGCGACCGGCAGCTTCGCCACCGCCGAACTTGCCGCCGAGCCGGCCGCGCTCACCGGCACGCTCGACGTGCCGGCGGCGCGGGCGGCGGCGACCCGGCGGCTGCCGCTGGCCGACGTCTACGCCGCCGACGAGGGAGCGGGCCAGGTCTACACCGGTGCCGCGCGCGCCGAGGGCGAGGTCTGGGAGTGCCCGGATGGGCTGGTCGCCGAACTCGTCGCGCCCCGAGTGGCGGGACGGGACCGGGTCCCCGACTTCGACCCGGCGCTGCTGCTGGCGAGCGCCGTGGCACCGGGCCTGCTGATGACCGACGGGCCCGGACCCTATCTGCCGGTGCACGTGGCCGCGTTCCGCGCCGCCGGCCCGCTGCCCGCGCGCTGCTTCGCCCGGATCGACACCGCCGCCGTGCGCCGCGGTCCGGAGCTGGTCACCCTCGACGTGCAGCTCTTCGACGCGCTCGGCCGCCAGGTGGCCGAGATCAGCGGGCTGTCCAGCAAGCTGGTCGACCGTGCGGACCGGAGCCCCGCGGCCGGCGCCGCACCGGAGGCGCCCGGGTCCGTGAGCGCCGACGAGGCGCTGCTGCGCGGGGTGTTCGCGGCCCGGCTGGACCGCGAGCCCGAGTCCCTCGACGTCCGGTCCGGATACTTCGATCTCGGCATCGAGTCGGCACAGGTCCTCGAACTCGTCGCCGCGGTGGGGGAACTCGTCGGCGAGAGCCAGCCGCCGACCCTGCTGTTCGAGTACACGAGCGTCCGCGCCCTCGCGGCACACCTCGCGCCCCGCTATCCGCACGTGTTCGACGGGACAGCCCCCCGCACACCCGCCGCGGAAGCGGCCGCCGTACCGGTGACGCACTCTGCCGGCGCACCGGCGGCGTCCGGCACCGCGGCCCCCGACTGGGCGGACGGGCTGACGCCCGACGACGCCGACCGGTGGGTGGCCCGCGAAGTGCTGGTGCGGCTGCGGGAGCTCGGCCTGTTCGCGGACGGGCCCGAGCCCCGGGCCGGGCTCGCCGCCCGGTACGCGGTCGTGGAGAAGTACCACCGGTGGCTGGAGGAGGCGCTGCGGCTGCTGGCGGCCGCCGGGTTCACCGACGACGCCGACCCGGTCGCCCTGCGGGAGGCCGGCCGCCGCGCCGCCGACCCGGCCGCCGACCCGGAGTGGGCGCAGCTGCGTTCCCGGCTGGCGGCCGACCCGTACTGGCAGGCGCAGCTCGCGCTCGTCGAGGACTGCGTCGCCGGACTGCCCGCCGTCCTCACAGGAGTCCGGCCGGTCACCGAGATCCTCTTCCCCGGCGGTTCGCTGGACCGGATGACGGCCGCCTATCAGGGCAACGCCATCGCCGACGGGCTGAACCGGACCGTCGCCGAGACCGTCGCCGCGTTCGTCCGGGACAGCGCCGACCCGGTGCGGATCGCCGAGATCGGCGCCGGGACGGGTGGGACCACCGCGGTCGTGCTGCCCGAGCTGGACGCCGTCGGCGGACCGGCCGAGTACTGGTTCACCGACCTGTCACCGGCGTTCCTGAGCAAGGCCGAGGACCGGTTCGGCCCCGGCCGCGGCTATCTGCGCTACGGCCGCTGGAACGTGGAGGAGCCGGGCGCCGGCGAGAAGCTGGCGGGCGGCAGGTTCGACGTCGTCGTCGCCTCGAACGTGCTGCACGCCACGGGTGATCTGCGCACCGTCGCCGCCAACCTGGCCGGCGCGCTGCGGCCCGGCGGACTGCTGGTGATCAACGAAGTGACCCGCAAGTCCGCGCTGCTCACCTTGACCTTCGGACTCCTGGACGGATGGTGGCTGTACCACGACGAGGAGCTGCGCATCCCCGGTGCGCCGCTGCTGACAGCGGACGGCTGGCAGCGGCTGCTGCACGAGCACGGGTTCGGCGCGGTCGCCCGGCCCACGGCGCGCGACGAGGCGTTCGCCGAGGTCGTCGTGGCGACGGCGGGGGCGGCCGAGGACTCTCCGGTGCGGCTGCTGACCGAGGACTGGCAGTCCGCACCCCTGCCGGCGCCCGGCCCGGCCGCCGCCGACGCGGGCCGGATCGCCGTACTGACCGCTCCCGGCACCGCGGCGCTGGCCGACCGCCTGCTGCGGGAACTGCCCGGCGCCACCGCGCTGGACGTGACCGCGCCGGAGGTGACCGGGGTCGCCGGGGCCGAGCCCGCGGCGGACACCGTCGTCGACCTGACCGGATGCTCCCCGGACGGCGACCCCGGCGACCTCCTGGAGGCCTGGCTGCCGTGGCTGCAACGCGCCTGCGCCGGTGCGCGCCGGGTGCTCGGCGTCACCCGCGGCCCCGGCAGGTCCGGTCCGCAGGCCTCCCGGGTGGCCGGGCTGTACGGAATGCTCGGGCACGAGCTGCGCCGGCTGCGCGCCACCCACCTCGAACTCGACCCGGCCGAACCGGAAGCGGCAGCGGCCGCCCGGGTGCTGGCCGAACTGCCGGCCGCCGAGGGGCCGGGCCGGGTGCGGTACCGCGGCGGCGACCGGCAGTCCCCGGTGCTGCGCGAGCACACTCCGCCCGGTACCCCGGCGACGCCGGTCTTCGGCCCGGACGAGGTGCTGCTGGTGACCGGCGGCACCCGGGGCGTGGGCCTGGCCGCCGCCCGGCACGCGGTGACCGCCTGGGGCGTGCGCGACCTGCTGCTGGTCGGCCGCGAGGAACTCCCGGACCGGGCCCGGTGGGCCGAGCGCGCCCGGCAGGACGACGCGCTCGGCCGCAAGCTGCGCGGGCTGCTCGACCTCGCCGCGACCGGTGCCCGGATCCGGACCGCCGCCGTCGCGCTGGGCGAACCCGGCGCCGAGGCGGCGCTGGCCGCGCTGCTGCGCGAGAGCGGCCCCGTCGGCGGTGTGCTGCACGCTGCGGGCACGGTGGACGAGGAGACCCTCTCCTTCGCCCGCAAGACCCCGGCGAGCGCCCGCCGGGTGCTGGCGCCCAAGGCCGAGGGCGCCGAGGCGGTGCTGGGCGCGGTCGCCGGGCAGCCGGTGCGGTTCGTCGTGCTGTTCTCCTCGGTGGCCTCCGCGCTGCCCGCGCTGGCCGTGGGCCAGAGCGACTACGCCATGGCCAACACCCACCTCGACGACCTCGCCCGCAGGGGCGCGGCGGTGCCGGTGGTCAGCGTGCAGTGGCCCAGCTGGGACGGGATCGGCATGGGCGCGGCGGGCACCGGGCCCGCCTACCGGGCCGCCGGACTGGCACCGCTGCCCGCGCAGGACGGTCTGCGGGTGCTCGACGTGGTGGTCTCCGGCGGTACGGGACCGGTGGTGCTGCCCGTGGTCCCCGCCGACGACCGGCCGCTCGGCCAACTGGGCACGGTGCCCGGGAAGGAGCCGGGCACCGCCGGGCCCACCGGCACCGCCGGGGCGCAGGCGCCGTCCGCAGTGCCGGCCGCGGCCGCGCCGCACCCGGCGTCCGCGACCGCCCGCACCGCGGAGGCCGGGCAGCCGGGCGGCCCCGACCGGTCCGCCGCCGGATGGCTGCTCGATCTGATCGCCGAGCAGCTGGAGTTCGACCGCGACCGGCTCGACCCCGACACGCCCGTCCACGACTACGGCACGGACTCGATCACGCTGGTCGAGCTCACCCGCACCGCTTCCACGCGGCTCGGCGTCGAACTGGACCCTTCCGTGCTGATCGAGCACCCGACCGCGAACGAGTTCGCCACCTGGCTGACGGAGCACCACCCCAAGGCCGCACGCTCCGCGTTCGGACCCGCCGCGCCCGAGGCGACCGCGGTGTCGGAGGCGACGACCGCCGCGACCGCTCCGGCACCCGCCCCCGAGCCGGGCGGCGGGACCGCCGACCCCGTCCCGGACGGCGAGCAGCAGACCGTCGTGCCGGAGAGCGGAACCCCGGTGGCCGCCGAGCGCTCGGACACCCCCGGCGGCCCCGCCGCCGGGGGCGGGGCACGGGACGGCGACCTGGCCGTGATCGGGCTGTCCTGCCGGTTCCCCGGCGCCTCCGACCCGGAGGCGTACTGGCGGCTGCTGGCCGAGGGCCGGTCGGCCATCGCGCGGGTGCCCGAGGACCGCTGGCCCGGCGAGGGCGGCGGCTTCCACGCGGGACTGCTGGCCGACGCCGACCGTGAACTGGACCCCGGCCACTTCCGGATCGGCGACGCGGACGCCGCGGCCATGGACCCGCAGTCCCTGCTGCTCCTGGAGGAGACGCTGTTCGCCTGGTGCGCGGCCGGATACCGCGCCGAGGAGCTCAGGGGCCGGGACATCGGTGTCTACATCGGCGGCCGCACCGCGCGGCTGCCCGCCCGAGAGACGGTGCTGGCCAGCCGGAACCCGGTGGTGCTGGGGCAGAACTACCTGGCCGCCAACATCTCCCGCCACTTCGACCTGCGCGGGCCCAGCGTGGTGGTCGACACCGCGTGCTCGTCGGCGCTGGTGGCGCTCAACCTGGCCGCGCAGGCGCTGCGCGCCGGGGAGGCCGAGGCGGCGGTGGTCGGCGGCGTCACGCTCATCGAAGGGGCTGCCGCACACCAGGTGTTCGAGCAGCGCGGGCTGCTCACCGCCGAACCGGAGTTCCACGCCTTCGACCGGCGCGCCGGAGGGTTCGTCCCCGCCGAGGGCGCGGGCGTCGTGGTGGTGAAGCCGCTGGCCGCGGCCCGCGCGGACGGCGACCGGATCATGGCCGTCGTCAAGGGGATCGCCGTCAACAACGACGGTCGCACCGCCGGTCCCGCCACCCCGAACCTGGCGACCCAGCAGCAGGTCCTCTCCCGCGCCCTGGCCGCCAGCGGCCACCGCCCCGAGGAGATCGGCTACCTGGAGGCCAACGCCTCGGGCTCGCCGGTGACCGACCTGATCGAACTCAAGGCAGTCCGGGAGGTGTACCGCTCCGGATCCGCGGCCGAGTGCGCGCTCGGTTCGGTCAAGCCCAACATCGGCCACCCCCAGTGCGCCGAGGGCATCGCGGGATTCATCAAGGTGGCGCTGATGCTGGAGCGCGGGCGGCGGGTGCCGTATCTGAGCGGGCAGCAGCCGCCGGAGCACTTCGACCTCGCCGCCTCGCCGTTCCGCTTCGACCGTGAACAGGCGCCGTGGCCGGGGCCGCGGGTCGCCGCGCTCAACAGCTTCGGCGACGGCGGCACCAACGCGCACGTGGTCATGGCCGCCTGGATGGGGGACCGGGGCAGCCGCACCCCGCTGCCCCGGCCCGTCCTGGACCGGCGCCGCGTGGAGTCGACCGGCACACCGGTGGGTCCGGCACCCGAGCCGGTGCGGGCCGCCGCCGTTCCGGGGCGGTCCGGGGCGCCCGCCGGGTCCGCCGCCGTACCCGCCGGCCGGGCCGAACCGGTCGCCGTGATCGGCATGGCGGGGCGCTATCCGGGCGCCGCCGACCTCGACGGGTTCTGGACCAACCTGCTCGGCGCCGTGGACAGCGTCGTCGAGGTGCCGGGCGACCGCTGGGACCACCGCGAGTTCGCCCACCTGCGCAGCGCCTCCGGCCGTCCGCTCTCCTCCTGGGGCGGCTTCCTGGAGGACGTGGACGCCTTCGACGCGGCGCTGTTCCGCATCTCCGCCGCCGAGGCCGCCGTGCTGGACCCGCAGGAGCGGCTGTTCCTGCAGACCTGCTGGGCGGCGATCGAGGACGCCGGGCACACCCCGCAGTCGCTGTGCCCGCCGACCGGACCGGGCGGCCGCCGCCGCGGCGGGGTGTTCGCCGGGGTGATGCACAAGGACTATCCGCTGCTGGGCGTCGAGCACGCCGCACGCGGTGGCGACCCCGTACCGCTGGGGCTGAGCCAGGGCCAGATCGCCAACCGGGTGTCGTTCTTCTGTGACTTCCACGGCCCCAGCGTCGCCGTGGACACGCTGTGCTCCTCGTCGCTGACCGCCGTGCACATGGCCGTGCGCAGCCTGCGGGACGGCGAGTGCGCGGTGGCGGTGGCCGGCGGCGTGAACCTGTCCCTGCACCCGGCCAAGTACGTCGGCTACGGGCTGGTCAACATGCACTCCACCGACGGCCGCTGCCGCTCCTTCGGCGAGGGGGGCGACGGCTACGTGTCCGCCGAGGGCGTGGGCGCCGTCGTCCTCAAACCGCTCTCGGCGGCCGAGCGCGACGGCGACCACATCTACGCGGTCGTCCGCGGCAGTGCCGTCAACCACGGCGGCGCCGCGGGCGGGTTCAGTGTGCCCAGCCCGCCCGCGCAGGCCGCGGTGCTCACCGAGGCGCTGGCGGACGCGGCCACCGACCCGGCCACCATCGGGGTGCTGGAGGCCCACGGCACCGGCACCTCGCTCGGCGACCCGATCGAACTGCGCGCCCTGGCGACCGCCTTCGGGGACGCGGCGAAGCCCGAGTCGTGCGCGCTGGGTTCGGTGAAGTCCAACATCGGCCACGCGGAGGGCGCGGCGGGCATCTCCGGACTCACCAAGGCGGTGCTGCAACTCCACCACCGCACGCTGGCACCGACCCTGCACGCCGACCCGGCCAATCCGCTGCTGGAGCTGGACGGTTCCCCGTTCCGCATCCAGTACGCCGCCGAGGAGTGGACGGTGCCCGACGGCGGGCCGCGCCGCGCCGGGGTCAGCTCGTTCGGCGCGACCGGCGCCAACGCGCACGTGGTGCTGGAGGAGTACACCGGCCGGCGGGAGGCCGCGGCGGCCACCGCGGCCCCGGGGCCCGTGGTGGTACCGCTGTCGGCCCGCACGGCGCCGGCACTGCGGGCGGTCGCCGCGCGGCTGCTGGACCGGCTGCGCGGCGGCGCCGCGGACCCGGCCCGCGAGGTCACCACCCGGCTCGCCCGGGTGCTGGGCACCGACCCGGCCGACCTCGACCCCCGGCAGCCGTGGCACGAGTACGGCATCACGGCCGCCGAGGTCACCCAGGTCGCCCGGTCACTGGCCGAGCTGCTGCCGTCGGGCCGACCGCCCCGGCTCACCGCCGGGCACACCGTCGCCGAGGCCGCCGCCCTGGTGCCGGCGGGCACCGGGGACCTCGCGCTCGCCGATGTGGCCCACACGCTGCAGCACGGCCGGGTGGAACTGGCCGAGCGGGCCGCGTTCGCCGTGCCGGACCTGGCCGGACTCGTCCGGGCCCTCGGCGACTTCCTCGCCGACGACCGGGTGCGGGTGCACGGCACGGAAACGGCGCTGCGCCCGCTGGCCGAACGGTGGGTGGAGGGTGCCGCCGTCGACTGGACGGACCGGCCGGGCGCCGCCCGCGGCCGCCGGGTCAGCCTGCCCGGCTACCCCTTCGCGCAGGACCGCTACTGGTTCACCGACCACTCCGGCGCGCCGGCCCCGGACCGCCCCGCTGCGAACACGGCTTCCCCGGCGGAGGCCGTACCCGGCTCCGCCGGGCAGTCGCAGGAGCCGGAACGTGGTCGTGTTGGTGGACAGGGACAGGGACAGGGACAGGGACAGGACGCGGAGGGCGCGTTGGCCGCGCTCACCGCACCCTCTCGCGGGATGCTGCGGGTGCCCAGCTGGGAAGTCCGCTCACCGGCGCCCGAACCGGCCGCCGCCGGGGGCCGGGTACTGGTCGTCGAATCCGGGGCCGGTGCCCTGGCCGAGGCCGTCGGAGCCCACCACCGCGCCGCCGGGGCCACCGTGGTGCCGGTGACGACGGGCGCCGGCACCGTCGGCACGGGTGCGCTGCGCACGGTCTCGCCCGGCGACCCCGATGCCTTCCGCACGGTCCTCGCCGACGTCGGCCCGGTGGACCGGGTGCACCTCCTCGTCGGTGCCGAGGACCCGCACGCCCGGGTGGACGCGGACGTCCAACTCCTCGCCCTGCGGCTGCTGCGCGCCCTGTCCGAGCGGAACGGCGGTGAGCGAATCGACTGCCACCTCACCACCCACGACACCCACGGCACGGACGGCCGTGCCGCCAACGCCACCGGTGCCGGACTGACCGGGCTCGCCTACTTCCTGGCCCAGCAGCGGCAGCGGTTCGCGGTGCGCAACGTGGACGTCTCCGCGCGGGAGACCGATCTGCCGGCGCTGGCCGCTGCGCTGGTCGCCGAACCGGCCAGCCCGGCGGGCGAACTGACCCTGCTGCGCGAGGGCAGGCGCTACCGGCAGCGGTTCGACGAGGTCGAGCCGCCCGGCGGCGAGCCGGGGCTGCGGACGGACGGTGCCTACCTGGTGATCGGCGGTGCGGGAGTGGTCGGCCAGGCCGTCACCCGGCACCTGCACGAGCACTACCGGGCCCGGGTCGCCTGGGTGGGCCGCAGGCCCGGCGACGACGCGGCGGTCCGCGCTGCGCTCGACGCCGCGACCGTCGGGGACCGCGCCCCCGCCTACCTGCGTGCCGATGTGACGGACCCCGAGCAGGTGCGTGCCGCGGTCGCCGAGGCCAAGGAGGCACTGGGCGCCCTGCACGGCGTCGTGTTCGCGGGCGCTTCGACCATCACCGAGCAGGCCCGGGAGGTGACCGCGCTCGACGACGCCGAGTTCCGCCACCACTACGAGGTGAAGGCCCGGGGCGCCGTCCATGTGGCGGGCGCGCTGGTGGACGAGCCACTGGACTTCCTGTACTTCTTCTCCTCGGCGCAGGCGTTCGCGTTCGGCGGCGCCGGGACCCACCCGGCGTACGCGGCGGGCATCACGTTCGCGGACGCGTTCGCCCGTGCCATCGCCGTGGCCGCGCCGTTCCCGGTCGGGGTGCTCAACTGGGGCGCTTGGGCCTCCTCGTTCGGCGCGGCGGCCGCCGAGCACCCCGGGGTCGGCTTCCTCGGCGACGATGAGGGCGCGGCCTGCTTTGACGCGGCCGTACGGCTGCTGACCTCGGGCGGCGCCACCCAGACCGTCGGCCTGCGCCCCGGCGGCGCCGCACCGGCACGCGGAACGGGATCCGCGGGGACCGCCGGGTCCGCTGCGGCCCGGGATGCCGCGCAGTCCGTGGAGGCCCGGCCGTCCCGTACCGCTGAGCCAGGGCTCGCCGAGTCCACACGATCCGCGGAACCCGTGCCCGCGCCCCAGCCCCTGGCTCAGCAGACGCCGCCGGAGCCTGCCGCCCCCGGGACGGCAGCCGCGGGCGAGGGGCAGGGCCGGGAGCAGGAGCCCCCCGCACAAGGGGCCGACCGGGACCGGATCAGGTCGCTGACCACTCAGCGGCTCGCCCGGGCACTGCGCGTGCCGCCCGAGGAGCTGTCGTCCCGCCGCGCCTTCGCGGAACTCGGCGTCGACTCGATCACCGGGATGTCCTTCGTCTCCGAGCTCGGCGAGGAGCTGGGCCTCGAACTGGACGCCGCGCTCCTCTACGACCACACCACCATCGACCGGTTGACCGACCATCTCACCGATCTTGTCGACAACGCCTCCGGAGGGCAGCGATGACGAGTACCGAGTTCCGATCCGTCGTGGATCGCTACCTCACCGCCGGCCCGGCCGCCGCAGCGGAGCCGCCGCCCGCCCCGACCTCCGCACTGGACATCGCGGTGGTCGGGATGGCGGGCAGGTTCCCCGGGGCCGACGACGTCCGCACGTTCTGGGAGAATCTGGCCGCGGGGCGCAAGAGCGTCGGCGAGCTGCCTGCCGAGATCCTCGGCGAGGGCGCCCGGGGCTATCGCTGGGGCGGGGTGATCGCCGACCGGGACTGCTTCGACCCGGAGTTCTTCGGGATCGACCCGCGCGAGGCCGATTCCATGAACCTGCACCAGCGGCTGCTGCTCCAGGAGGCGTGGCACGCCGTCGAGGACGCGGGCATCGACCCGTTCTCGCTCTACGGCTCCGACACCGGGATGTTCGTGGGCGCCGAGCCCGCCGGGTATCTGCACGAGTCGTTCACCGGCGCCTCCGACGCGCTGGTCGCGGCCCGGCTGTCCTACTTCCTGGACTGGCACGGCCCGGCGCTGGTCGTCAACACCGCCTGCTCCTCGTCCGTCGTCGCCCTCCACATGGCCTGCCGCAGCCTGCTGGCCGGCGACTGCGGGATCGCGCTGGCGGGCGGTGCCAACGTGGGCCTGGACCACAGCTCGCTGAACCTGCTCGCGGACATGGGGGTGCTCTCGCCGTCCGGTGAGTGCCGCACCTTCGACAACTCCGCCAACGGCACCGTGTTCGCCGAGGGGGTGGCGGTGCTGGTGCTCAAGCGGCTCGCCGACGCCGAAGCGGCCGGCGACGACATCCGCGGCGTCATCCGCGCCACCGGCGTCAACCACGACGGTGCCAGCAACGGCCTCACCGCGCCGAGCGGACCGGCCCAGGAGAAGCTGGTCGAGTCGGTGTACCGGCGGCACGGCATCGACACCTCCCGGGTCGGCTACGTCGAGGCGCACGGCACCGGCACCGTGCTCGGTGACCCGGTGGAGGCCGGAGCGCTGGCCCGCGCGTTCAGCAGGCAGCAGCCGAACCCGGACGGGTGCGTGCTCGGCAGCGCCAAGGCGAACGTCGGTCACACCGGCGCGGCCGCCGGCGCGATCGGCCTGGTGAAGGTGCTGCTGAGCATGCGCAACGAGCGCTTCCCCGGCATGCCCACCTTCCGCACCCTGAACCCGATGATCAAGCTGGACGGTTCGGGTATCACCATCGACGCCGTCGGCAGGCCGTGGCCCGCGGTCCCGGGCGCACCGCGGCTCGCGGCAGTCAACTCCATGGGCCACAGCGGCACCAACGCGCACCTGGTGGTGGAGGAGTACCAGCCCGCGCCGCGGCCGGCGGCCGCGGACCGCACACCAAGCCCGGTGGCGGTGCCGCTCTCGGCCCGCGACCGCGAGCGGCTCGGCGTACTGGCCGGGGAACTGGCCGACCATCTCGAACGGGTCTGCACGACAGGCGGGGAGAGCGGCCAGGACACCCTCCGCCGGCTCATCGCCGACCTGCTGGGAATCGACCCCGGCGGACTGCGCGGCGACCGGAATCTGGAGAGCCACGGCGCCGAGCCCCACCAGCTCGCCCAACTCGCCAACCTGCTGACGCGGCAGACCGGCCGTCAGGTGACGGTCGACACGCTCTACGAGGCGCCCACCGTGGACAGCCTGGTCGCCTCACTGGCCCCGGCCGCCCGGCCGGACGAGCGGCAGCCGGTGTGGGCGCCGCCGACGCTCACCGATGTGGCGGCGACCCTCCAGCAGGGGCGCGCCGCGCTGGACGAGCGGGCCGTGGTGGTGGCCGGTTCGGTGCCCGAACTGGTGGCCGCGCTCCGGGCGCTCGCCGCGGGCCGCCCCACCGCGGACACGGCCGTGGGCCGGGCCCGCTCCGGGGCGCCCCGCGCGACCGGCGGCACCCCGGCGGAACTGGCCGCGGCCTGGTGCCGGGGTGGGGAGGTCTCCTGGCCCGCCACCGGCGGGCGGCGCGTCTCGCTTCCCGGGTATCCGTTCGCGCGCAACCGTCACGGCAGGGACCGGCTGGCCCCCCGCCCGGCTGCTGGAGCCGCCGCCCCGGCCGCCCGCCCGCAGCCCGCCGGGCAGCCGGGCCCCGCGCCGCGGCCGGCCGCCGAGCCCCGGACCGCCCCGGCAGCCCCCGCGGCGCCGGTGGCTCCTGCCGCGGCCCCGGCTCCCGCCGCTCCGTTGGCTCCTGCTGCGACGGTGGCTCCGCCAGCCGCTCCGGTGGCTCCCGCCGGGCCGCCAGTCCCGGCCACTGCCACGGCCCCCGCGGCCCCAGCAGCACCCGCAGCCCCCGTGTCACCAGCCGCTCCTGACGCTCCCGCCGCGACGGCCTACGCACCGGCGGACACCGTGCCGCAGGCCGCTGCCGGGCCCGGCGGGCTGCGGGAGGACGTCGCGCTGTGGCTGACCCGGGTGATCGCCGACGAGGTGGGTGTCGACCCGGCGGCCGTCGACCGCTGGGAGCGGTTCGACGCGTTCGGCGTGGACTCGGTGGTCCGGACCCGGGTGAACCAGTACCTCGCCCAGCGGTTCCCGGCCGCGTCCCGGACCCTGCTGTTCGAGTTCCCCACCATCGACGAGGTCGCCGACCTTCTGACCACGGACTTCCCCGCCGACTGCCGGACTGCTCTGCACGGCGCGGACCCGGTTCCCGGCGTGCAGCTCCCCGGTGGTGCGGGGGCGGTTGGTGTGGAGCCGGCTGTGGTGCCGTCCGGGGCTGCGGTTGGTGTTCCGGCCTCTGGTGGGGGCGATGTGGTGGGTTGGTTGTCGGGTGTGGTGGGGGAAGAGGCGGGGGTTGCTGTGGGGGAGGTGGATCCGTGGCGGTCGTGGGATGCGTTCGGGATTGATTCGGTGGTGCGTACGCGGGTGAATCACCGGATCGCGGAGGTGTTTCCGGATGCGTCGCGGACGTTGTTGTTCGAGTTCGGCTGTGTGGCCGAGGTCGCCGAGAGCCTGGCGGCGGACTTCCCCGCCGACAGCAGCGCACTCCCCGGTGGTGCGGGGGCGGTTGGTGTGGAGCCGGCTGTGGTGCCGTCCGGGGCTGCGGTTGGTGTTCCGGCCTCTGGCGGGGGCGATGTGGTGGGTTGGTTGTCGGGTGTGGTGGGGGAAGAGGCGGGGGTTGCTGTGGGGGAGGTGGATCCGTGGCGGTCGTGGGATGCGTT
>NZ_JBIAFT010000006.1:165901-468033 GCF_042869455.1 Streptomyces sp. NPDC007025
GCGTACGCGGGTGAATCACCGGATCGCGGAGGTGTTTCCGGATGCGTCGCGGACGTTGTTGTTCGAGTTCGGCTGTGTGGCCGAGGTCGCCGAGAGTCTCGCGGCGGACTTCCCCGCCGACAGCAGCGCACTCCCCGGCAGCCCGGCCGGCGTCGCCCCCGCGGTGCCCGGCCCCCCGGCACCGCCCGCCGAGCCGGTACCCGAGTGGCCCGCCGAACCGGCCTGGGCCGCGCCGTTCCCCGCCCGCGAGATCGGGTTCTCCGCCAGCCGGGTGCTGCTCCACCCGGAGGCCGACCCCGACGACACCCAACTGGTCCGCGAGCACCAGGCCGAACTGCTCGACGTACTGCTCCGTGGCGAAGACCTCGACCGGGTAGGCGGCCTGTTCGACCTGCACGGCGCACAGGGCGCCGCCGGACTGCGCCTCGCGGCCCGCCACCCCGCCCTGCGGGTGCACATCCGCACCGCCGACCCGGCGCAGGCCGAGGCCGCGGCCCGGGCGGCCAAGGAGCACGGCCTCGACACGAGGGTCACCGTCGCGCACACCGATCCCGCGACCGGGCACGAGGTGGCGCTGGGCCTCGAGGGCAGCCATCTGGTCGCCGACAAGGCCGGGTACCTGGCCGGGATCGCCGCCGCACTGCCGGAAGGCGGCAGGCTGCTGCTGGCCGATTTCCTGGCCGTCGGCAGCGAGCGGGCCGACCCTGGGCTGGGCATCCGGCTCCCGACCCCGGAGCAGTGGGCCGACCACCTCGCCGACGCCGGGTTCGTGCTCGACGACGCGGTCGACGCGAGCGCCCGCGTCGGGCACTTCCTCGCCGACTTCGACGTCGACCAGCACACCGCCGGTCTCGACCCCCGGGCCAAGGACCGGTGGCGGTTCCACACCGACCTGGCCGTGCCGCTGGAGCGCGGTACGGCGGCGTATCTGCTGCTGCGGCTGCGCAAGGACAGCACGGCCGGACCGGCGGCCGGGCGCGCGGGCAACCGCGCCCGGATCGCCGCGGCCACCCCCTACGCCGAGGCGGTGACCCGTTGATGAATACGCCGACGACGGCAACGACCGAGCAGGGCCGGCGTCCGGCCGAGCACGCGCAGCGGCTGCACACCGCGGCCCGGAACGCGCTCGCCGGAGCCGACCCCGGCGCCGGACTCGCGGTGCAGCGCGGCACCGACGCGCTGACCCTGCTGGCCCGGCGGATGCTGGCCGGGGCACTCCGGCGGATGGGCGCCTTCACCGCGCCGGGCGAGGGCGGCACGCCGGACGAACTGGCCGCGGCGCTCGGGGTGGTCGACCAGCACCGACGGCTGTTCGAGGCGCTGCTGGACATCCTCGTCACGGCCGGCACGCTGCGCAGGGAGGGTGAGCGGCTGGTCGCCGCCTACCCGCTGCGCGAGCTCTCCCACGCCGAGTCGGACGCCATGGTCGCCGGGCTGGTGGCCGAGTTCCCCACCGCGGAGCCCACCGTCCGGCTGCTGCGCAGCTGCCTGGACGCCTACCCGGAGGTGCTGACCGGGCGCCGTCCCGCCGCCGAGGTGCTCTTCCCCGACGGTGCCGGAGCCGAGCCGCCCGGCGCCGCTCCGGGCGGCACCCCGGACAGCGGTGACGTCGTGGCCGCGGTGGCCGCTGAGGCCGTCCGCACCCGGTTGGAGACGGCGACGTCCGTCTCGGTCGTCGAACTGGGCTCCGGCAGCGGTGCGACGGCCGCCCGGACGCTGCCCGCGCTGGCACCCTTCGGCGACCGGCTGCGCTACGCGTACACCGACCCCTCCTCCCGGTTCACCGAGCACGGCAGGCAGCGCTTCGGTCACCAGTACGGCTTCACCGACTTCACCGTCCACGACGTCGCCGTCGCCGCCGCGACCCCGGAACTGCCCGCCGGGGGCGCCGATGTGCTGCTCGCCGCGAACGTGCTGCACGCCGCCGCCGACCCGGACGCGGCCCTGGCCAACGCCGCGGCGCTGCTCCGCCCCGGGGGCGCGCTGGTGCTGACCGAGGCCGTCTCGGCGCCCGAACCCTCGATCATGCTCTTCGGGCTGACCGCCGAGTGGTGGCCGCAACCGGGCGCGCAGCGGGCTCGGCTGCCCCATGCGCCGCTGCTTCCGGCCGACGCCTGGCGCGCCGCGCTGGCCGCGGCCGGGTTCGAGGAGATCCGCGTCCATCCGCTGCCCCCCGGAGTGGACGAGGACGACGCGCCGGAGGCGGTCCTGGTCGCCCTGCGGGGCGCGCCCGCCGCGCCGGCCGCAGCTTCGTCCGCGCCTCCGGCGGCTGCCGCGGCGCCCGCCTCCGCCGCGGGCACGGCGTCCGCCGCGCCCGCTCCCGCGCCGCGGCCCGCCGACGACGCCGGGCCGGCCGAACCGGACACGGCGGAGCCGGTCGCGATCGTCGGACTGAGCGTGCGCTTCCCCGGGGCGCCCGACCTGCGCAGCTACTGGGACCTGGTCACCGCCAACCGCAGCGCCATCGGCGAGATCCCGGCCCGGCGCTGGGACTGGCGGCAGTACTACACCCCCGACCCGCAGGGCATGGAGGTCATCAGCAAGAGCCACTCCAGGTGGGGCGGGTTCCTGGAGGACTTCGACCAGTTCGACGCCGAGTTCTTCGGGATGTCCGAGCAGGAGGCCCGGAACACCGACCCCCAGCAGCGGATCTTCCTCCAGGAGTGCTGGAAGGCGATGGAGGACGCCGGGTACTGCCCGCACGCCCTCGACGCCAAGGTCCGCCGGGCGACCGGGGTGTTCGCGGGCGCCTCCAAGCTGGGCTTCGACCGGCTCGGCGCGGACCGCGGGGTCGACCTGCCGCGCACCTCGTTCGGCGACATGGTCAACCGTGTCTCCTACCAGCTCGATCTCGGCGGGCCCAGCAAACCGGTGGACACCGCGTGCTCCTCGGCGCTGGTCGCGCTGCACGAGGCCGTGCAGAGCCTGCGTACCGGCGAGTGCGCGATGGCCCTGGTCGGCGGTGTGAACCTGTATCTGCACCCCTCCACCTACGCCGAGCTGGGCGCCGTGAAGATGCTGTCGAACCGGCCGGAGTGCCCGGCCTTCGGGATCGGCGGCAACGGCATCGTGCCCGGCGAGGGCGTCGGCGTCGTGGTGCTCAAGCGGCTGGCCGACGCGCGGCGCGACAACGACCATGTGCGCGCGGTCGTCCGCGGCAGCGCGGTCAACCACAACGGGCGCACCGTCGGCTTCACCAGCCCCAGCCCCAAGCGGCAGGCCGATGTCATCACGGCCGCGCTGCGGCGGGCGGGCGTGGACGGCGACACGGTGAGCTACCTGGAGACCACCGTCAACGGCACGGAGATCGGCGACGCGGTCGAGATGACCGCGGTCACCCAGGCGTTCGGCGGCCGGGAGGGGGCCTCGGGCCGCTTCCGGCTCGGCTCGGTCAAGCCCAACATCGGCCACGGCGAAGCATCCTCCGGCATGGCGCAGCTCTCCAAGGTGGTGCTGGCGCTCACCGAGCGCACCCTGCCCCCGACCCGGCTGCCCCAGGAGATCAACCCCGCGATCGACCGCGACAAACTGCCCTTCGAACTGTCGGATCAGCCGGTTCCCTGGGACCCGCCGCAGGTGCACGGCAGGACGCAGGTGCGGCGGGCCGGGATCACCGGGATCGGCGCGGGCGGCGCCAACGCGCACATCGTCGTCGAGGAGGCCCCCGAGGCCGAGGTCCGGCGGAGCGCGGGACCGGCCCTGTTCGTGCTCTCGGCGCGCACCCCGCAGCAGCTCGCCGACTCGGTCGGGAACTGGGCCGGCTTCCTGCGCCGCAACCCGGACCTGGACCTGGCGCGGGTCGCCTGGACCAGCCAGGTCGGCCGGGAGCCGATGCGGTTCCGGCTGGCCGTGGTGGCCGAGGAGCTGACGGAGGTGCTGGACGCGCTGGAGCGGTGGCGTGCGGGCGACACCGCCGCCGTGCTCACCGGGGAGGCCAAGCGCCCCGCGTCCGCCGTCCGCGCCGAGCGCGCCAAGGGCAGGCCGCTGCCGGAGCTGGCCCGGGTGTGGGCCGAAGGCGGCATGCTCGCCTGGAGTTCGCTGTATCCGCAGGGCACGCCGCTGCGGCTGGGCGGGCTGCCCACCTACCCCTTCGCCACCACCGGCTACTGGACCGACCCTCCGGCCGTCGCCGACCCCCCGGCCATCGCCCCGCCTGCCGCTGCCCCGGAGGCCTCCCCGGCGCCGGCACCCGCTGCACCCCCTGCCCCTGCCCCGGCGGCCAGGCCCACGGCCGCACCCCCGGCACCGGCACCGGCACCCGTACCGTCCCCGGTACCGGCAGGAGCCGGTGCCGCCGCCCGGCCCGCGGCACCGGCCCCCGCACCGGTCGGCGCAGCAACCCCCGCACCGGCCGCCGCGCAGGGGGACGCCGCCCGGCACCCGCTGCTCGATCTCGCCGCAGCGGCCACCGGCTCGGACGGCACGCTGACCGTCACCGGCAGCGTCTCCCAGGCCGCCCAGCCATGGCTCGGCGACCATCTCGTCAACGGCCGGGTGCTGCTGGCCGGCACCGCCCTGGTGGACATGGTCGGACGCGCGGGCGAGACCGTGGACACCGCCCGGATCACGGAGCTGACCCTGCACGCACCGCTCGACCTGACCGGCGGGCAGGAGACCGCCGTACGGCTCGTGCTCGCGCCCCCGGCCGCGGACGGCACGCGCACCGTCGAGGTGACCTCGCGGCCCGCGGGCGCCGCCGCGAACCGGCCGTGGTCCCGGCACGCCACCGGCACGCTGGCCCCGCTCCGCGGCACACCCGACTTCGACCTGGTCCAGTGGCCGCCGCCGGGAGCCGAGCCGCTTCCCGTCGCGGACTACTACGCCGCCATGGACGCCGCCGGGTACACCTACGGCCCGGCGTTCCAGAGCCTGCGCGCGGTATGGGCGCGCGGAACCGAGGTGTTCGCCGAGGTCGAACTGCCCGCGGCCGAGGCCGCCGAGGCCGGGCGCTACGGCGTGCACCCGGCGCTCCTGGACTCGGCGCTGCACGCGATGGGCTTCGGCACCTGGACGGAGGGCGGGGGCGGGCTGCTGCCGTTCGCCTGGACGGGGATGTCGGTCCACAGCCCCGGGGCCGGAGGCCGGGCCCGCGCACGGCTGACCGGAGTCGACGGCTCCGGTGTCGCGCTGCAACTCGCCGACGGCGACGGGAAGCCCGTCGCACAGCTCGACTGCCTGGTACTGCGCTCGGCCACCGGCGAGCGCCCCGACCCGGCCCGGGACGCGCTGCTCACCCTCGCATGGGAGCCGCTGCCGCAGACGGCGGCCCCGGCCGCGGGCGGCGGCCCGTCCACCGGCACCTGGTCGCTGCTCGGCCCCGACCCCTACGGCATCGGCCAGGTGGTCCGGACCGCCGAGCGCGGCGAGTTCGCCGTCCTGTCGCTGCAGGGCCCCGGCGACCTGCCGGTCACCGGCGAGGCGCTCGTGCCCGCCGCGCACGAGGCCACCGGCGCACTGCTGGACACCGTCCGGGACTGGCTGACCGACCCGGCCAACCGCGGCCGCCGGCTGGTCGTGCTGACCAGGGGCGCGATCGCCGTCGAGCCGGGGGAGCCGGTGCCCGACCTGGCGAACGCGCCCGCCTGGGGCCTGCTGCGGGCCGCGCAGTCGGAGTTCCAGCGCCGGCTCGTGCTGGTCGACCTGGACCGGTACGCGCCGGTCGCCGACGTCCCCGCGGCGATCGAGACGGCGCTCGCCGCCGACGAGTTCCACCTCGCGCTGCGCGGCGGCCGGGTGCTGGTGCCGCGGCTGGTGCGCGCCGCCGACGACCCGGGCCTGGAGGTGCCCCGCACCCCGGCCTGGCGGCTGGACTCCACGGCGCCCGGCACCCTGGAGAACCTGGCGCTGGTACCCGCCCCGGACGCCGCCCGGCCGCTCGCCGCCGGACAGGTACGGGTCGCCGTCCGCGCCGCCGCGCTCAACTTCCGCGACGTGCTGGGTGCGCTCGGCATGTACCCCGGCGACCTGGTGCTCGGCGCCGAGGGCGCCGGTGTGGTCACCGAGGTCGGCCCCGGCGTCACCGGACTGGCCGTCGGCGACCGGGTGTTCGGGCTGCTGCCCGGCGGCATCGGACCGGTCTGTGTGACCGACGCGCGGACCGTGCGGCACATCCCGGCCGGCTGGACCTGGGCGGAGGCCGCCTCCGCACCCGTGGCGTACCTGACCGCCTACTACGGACTGGTCGAGCTGGCCGGACTGCGGGCCGGTGAGTCGGTGCTGGTGCACGCCGCCGCGGGCGGGGTGGGCAGCGCCGCGGTGCGGCTCGCCGACCATCTGGGCGCCGACGTGTTCGCCACGGCGGCGCCCGCCAAGCACGCCGAGGTGCGGGCCATGGGCGTGCCCGCCTCGCTGATCCGCTCCTCGCGCGACACCGGCTACGCCGCCGCGTTCGCGACCGAGAGCAGCAACCGCGGCGTGGACGTCGTCCTCAACTCGCTGACCGGCGAGCACATCGACGCCTCGCTGCGACTGCTGCCCCGCGGCGGGCGGTTCGTCGAGATGGGCAAGACCGACATCCGGCCCGCCGAGGACGTCGAGTCGAGCCATCCGGGCGTCCGCTACCAGGCGTTCGACCTCGTCGAGGCGGGACCGGAGCGGATCGGCGCCATGTTCGACGCGCTGCTGCCGCTGTTCGAGCGCGGCGTGCTGCCGCCGCCGACCCGCACCGTGCTCGACGTCCGCCGCGCCCGGGACGCGATGCGCACCATGAGCCGGGGCAGGCACATCGGCCGGATCGTGCTCACCATCCCCCGTACCTTCGCACCCGGCGGCACCGTCCTCGTCGCGGGCGGCACCGGCACGCTGGGCTCGGTGATCGCGCGGAATCTGGTCACCGCGCACGGTGTGCGGCACCTGGTGCTCGCCTCCCGGCGCGGCGACGCCGCGCCCGGCGCCCGCGAACTGGCCGCCGAACTCACCGCGCTGGGGGCCGAGGTCCGGCTGGCGCGCTGCGACGCGACCGTCCGGGACCAAGTGGCCGAGGTGCTGGCCGGGATCCCCGCCGAGCACCCGCTCACCGGTGTGGTGCAGGCGGTCGGGGCGCTGGACGACGGCATGCTGGCCGGCCAGACCCGCGCCCGGCTCGCGCCCGTGCTGCGGGCCAAGCTGGACGCGGCCGTCGTGCTGGACGAGCTGACCCGCGCGGCCGACCCGGACGTCTTCGTGACCTTCTCCGGAGCCGCCGGGGTGCTCGGCAACCCGGGGCAGTCCAACTACGCGGCCGCCAACGCGTTCCTGGACGCGCTGGCCCGGCGCCGCCGCACCGACGGGGTGCCGGGACTCTCCGTCGCGTTCGGGCTGTGGGCCAGCGTCAGCGACCTCACCCGGGACCTGCTGGAGGACGAGCGGGCCACCGCCATGATGGTCCGCAGCGGCTTCCGGATGCTGTCCGACCAGGAGGGCGCGACCCTGTTCGACGCGGCCGTGGCCGGGCCGGCGGAGCTGGCCGTGCCGATGCGGCTGGACCTCGCGGCGCTGCGCGCCGCTCCCGTGCACCCGGTGCTGCGCAGCCTGGTACGCCGGGACACCGCGGCCCCGGCCGCCGGCCCCGGGGCGCCCCCCGCCGCCGGTACGGCAACACCCGGGACCGCCGGGACTGAAGGGTCCGCGGGCACGGCACCGCCGCCGAGCGCCGACGATCCGGCGTCCGGCACCGGACCCGCGGCAGGCGCCCCGGCGGCGGACACCGGTGCCGGCAGCCCGGCCGCCACGTCCGGTACCGGCGCCCCCGGACCGCTGCTGGAACAGCTCGCCAACGCCGCGCCGGACCGGCGCCGGGCTCCGCTGCTGGAGCTGGTCGCCCAGGAGGTCGCGGCGGTCCTGCCCGGCTTCGAGCCCGAACACATCGAGGCGGACAGCGGATTCGCCGAGCTCGGATTCGACTCGCTGACCGCGGTGGAGCTGCGCAACCGGCTCGACCAGGCGACGGGTCTGCGGCTGCCGGTGACCCTGGTCTTCGACCAGGCGACGGCGGGCGCCCTGGCCGGCCATCTGCTGGGGCTGCTGGCCGACCGGATACCCGCCACCGCCACCGCCGCCGCCCCGCACTCCGCCCGCGGCACAGCAGAGGCGGGCGGGGACTCCTGGGCCGCGCTGCTGGCCCCGGAGAACCTCGCCGCGGTGGGCGCGATCGCCGACGTGGGCGGCGGCGGAGGCGAACAGCTCGCCGCACTCGCCGCCGAGCAGGGCACGGCGGTGCTGCACTCCGTACCCGCGAGCCCCGATGACGCCCTGCCCGGCACCTACGACCTGGTGGTCGCCCTGGGCCGGCTGGTGACCGTACGCCGCAAGCGGGACCTGCTCGCCCGGATCGACGCCGCACTGATCGACGGCGGCCGGATGCTGCTCGCCGACCACGTCGGCACGCTGCGCGGCGACCTCGACGACCGGTCCGCCGGGGTGCTGGTGCCCAGCATCGACTCGTGGGTGTCGCTGCTGGGCTCGGCCCGCCTGGTCGTCGAGCGGCTCACCGCACCGCCCGCCGTGCTCGACCCGCTGCTGGAGCAGGACGGGCTCGCCGAGCCGTCCCGCCGCGGGTGGACCCGCCCGGTGCTGCTGCGGCTGCGCAAGGCGGCAGCGACGGCCGCGGAGGACAGGGACCGGGCCAACCACCGCGCACTGACCGAGTGGGCAGGCGCCTGAAACCGGGAGGGAGAGACATGTCCGAGATTGTGCGCGTGGTCGAGGAGGCCGCGGCCAAACTGAATCTGACCACCGTCGCGGGACTGGACCTGGCCAGGTCGGTTTCGCTGGTCGAGGCGATCAACACGGAGCTGGGGACGAACCTCTCCAGCGGGGTGGTCGCCGACCACCCCGACATCGGCCGGCTCGCCGCACACGTGGAGTCGGTGCTGGCCGCGCAGGGCCCCAAGGAGGAGGTGGCGATCGTCGGGCTGCACTGCCGGACCGGCGGTGCCGCCGGTCCGGAGGAGTTCTGGGACCTGGTGCGGGAGGGCCGCGACGTCACCCGGGAGATCGACGACCCGGTGGCGGTGCGGATGTTCCAGGAGGCGTTCCCCGGTGCGGCGCTGCCCCGCTACGGAGCGATGCCGGACACCGACGCGTTCGACCCGGGGTTCTTCCGGATCGCGCCCACCGAGGCCGCGGCCATGGACGCGGCCCAGCGCGTGCTGCTGGAGTCCAGCTACCACGCGCTGGAGGACGCCGCGATCGACGCCGCCACCCTGCGCGGGCAGCGGGTGGGCACCGTCGTGGGCACCACCGGGCTGGCGCCGCAGGCCGAGTACAACGCGCACTCCCTGCTCGGCTCCGACACCAGCGTGATGGTCTCCCGGCTGGCCTACCACCTCGATCTGGTCGGCCCGGCCCTGGCGATGGACACCGCGTGCTCCTCGTCGCTGGTGGCCCTGGACCTGGCCGCCCGGCTGCTGCTGTCCGACGAGGCCGACCTGGTACTCGCGGGCGGCGTGTACACGGCCAACCACCCGGGTGTGTTCCTCACCATGCAGAGCCTGGGCACCGTCTCGGGCACCCGCAGGTGCCGGCCCTTCGACGCGGCCGCCGACGGCATGCTGGTCGGGGAGGGCGTGGGCATGCTCGTCCTCAAGCGGCTGTCCGACGCGCTGCGGGACAACGACCGGGTGCACGGCGTGATCCGGGCGAGCGGCACCAACCAGGACGGCCGCACCTCCGGCATCACGGCCCCCAGCACCCAGGCGCAGGCCGGACTGCTGCGCGGGGTGCTGAACCGCAGCGGCGTCGCGGCGGAGGACCTCGGCTACTTCGAGGCGCACGGCACCGGCACCACGCTGGGCGACCCCATCGAGATCGCAGGCATCACCTCCGCCTTCGACGGGCTCACCGACCGCACCGGGTACTGCCCGATCGGCTCGGTGAAGGCCAACATCGGCCACACCATGGGCGCCGCCGGCGTGCTCGGCGTCATTAAGGTGCTGCTGAGCATGCGGGCCGGAGTGGTGCCGCCCGCGGCGAACTTCAGCACACCCAGCCCGCACATCGACTTCTCCGCGGCGCCGGTCCGGGTGGCCACCGAGGAGTCCGGGTGGGCGCCGGGACCGGACGGCCGCCGGCACGCCGCGGTCAGCTCCTTCGGCTACAGCGGCACCAACGCGCACCTGGTCCTCTCCGACCTTCCGGCTCCCGCGCGGCCGCAGGCCACCCGCCCCGGCCGGCATCTGGTGCCGCTCTCGGCGCGCAGCGAGGAGCGGCTGCGGGCCAAGGCCGCCGAGCTGGCCACCGCGCTGCGCGGCCCGCTGGCCGGTGCGGATCTGGCCGATGTGGCCTACACCCTCCAGGTCGGGCGGGAGGCGATGGCGCAACGGGCGGCCGTGGTCGCGGACTCCACCGCCGAGCTGGCCGACCGGCTGGAGGGGATCGCGGCGGGGGAGAGCACCGAACCGCAGGACCCGGCCCCGCCGCTGGCCGAGCCCGCCGCGCAGTGGGCGGCGGGGGAGCCGGTGGCCTGGGCGCGGTTGCACCTGGGCGCGGCGCCGCGCCGGATCGGGCTGCCGGGCTACCCGTTCGAGCGCCTCCGCTACCCGCACGTGTGGGCCGACGGCACCCCCATCGAACGCCCCACCGACGGCTCGGCACCGATGTCCCCGGCCGCCTCGGCCGGCAGCGTCCGCGGCGGGGGTTCCGCGCAGCCCGCCGAATCCGTCGAGGAGACCGCGCCCGGAGTGCCGTCGGTGCTGCCGGAGCTGGACGCCGCGGCGGCCGCGCATCTCGCGGAGCACCCGGACCGCACCAGTCTGCGGGCCGCGCTGGAGGCCGAGGAGCTGGCGGACGAGCTGGCCGCGCTGTGCGAGCAGCTGCTCCTGGCGTCGCTGCGCCGGATGGGGGTCTTCGCCGCGGCGGGGGAGCGGTACACCGTCCAGGAGCTGATCGGGCGGCTCGGCGTGGTGGCCGAGCACCACCGGCAACTCGCCGGGCTGGTGCGGATCCTGGTCGACGCCGGGCACCTCGCCGAGGACGGCGACGGTTTCGTCACCACCGAGCGGTGCGCGGCGACCTCCCTCCAGTGGGAGGAGACCGAGGTGGACCGCCTCACCGGCGGGCTGCTGGAGCGCAGGCCGGAGATGGCGGGCTTCGCCAAGCTGCTCACCACCTGCCTGGACGCCTATCCGGACGTGCTCACCGGCAAGCGCAAGGCGCACGAGGTGCTGTTCCCCGACGGCTCCTTCACCGCGGTCGAGGGCGTCTACCACAGCGACCAGGACGCCAACGCGCTCGTCGCCCGGCTGGTCGCCGACTACACGGCCGCCCGGCTGGAGCGCGACCCCCAGGTGCCGGTGGCGGTCCTGGAGGTGGGGGCGGGCACCGGAGGCACCACGGCCTCGGTGCTGCCCGCGCTGTCCCCGCACCGCGACCGGGTGCGCTACACCTACACCGACATCTCCCGCGGCTTCACCCGCTACGGGGCCGACCGCTACGGCAGCGAGCACGACTTCCTGGACACCGCCGTGCTGGACATCGAACGTCCGGCGGCGGCACAGGGGTTCGCCGGGGGCGAGTACGACGTGGTGCTGGCCACCAACGTCCTGCACGCCACCGCGCGCATCGACCGCACGCTGGCCAACGCGCGGTCCCTGCTGCGGCCCGGCGGCATCCTCATCCTGCTGGAGGTCACCCGGGTGCAGCCGTTCCCGACCCTGACCTTCGGGCTGATGCCGGGCTGGTGGTCGTTCGAGGACACCCGGCTGCCGAACGGGCCGCTGCTCAGCGCCCCGATGTGGCGGCAGGCGCTGGAGCGGGCCGGACTGGGCTCGGTACGGGCCTACTCGCTGCTGGCCACCCGCGAGGACCGGGCGCTGGAGTCGGTGCTGTTGGCCGAGAACGCCGGTGCCACCGACGCCGCCGCACCGGTCGAGGCGGTCGCGCCCGCGGCGGCCGCGTCGGACCGGCGCGCCGCGCCGGTTCCGGCACCGGACGGCGGCGGGGCCGCACCGGCCGGCGCCGAGGGCGGCGCGCTGGAGGCCATGGTGGCCGAGGCGGTCGCCGAGGTGCTCGGACTGGCCTCGGTGGCACCGGCGGACGACTTCCACGAGCTGGGCGGCGACTCGATCCTCGCCACGCAGGTCATCTCGCGGCTGCGGGACCACTTCCCGATCGAACTCGACCTCGGTGGCCTGTTCGAGGCCGGAACCGTCGCCGCGATGGCCCGGCTCGTGGAGACCGAACTGGTCGACCGGATCGACGAACTCCCCGACAGCGTCGTCGCCGACATGCTCGCCTGACCCGCGCCCCGGCCCCCACCCCACCGAACACGGCAGAAGGAGCACTCCCCATGTCATTGGACGAGAAGGCCGGCGCGGGCAGCGATCGGCTGTCGCCGCAGAAGCGGGCGCTGCTGGCCAAGCTGGCCGGGGGCCGTCGGCAGCCGGGGTCCGCGGCGGGCGGCGGCATCCCCCGGCGCGATCCGGGGGTCCGGCCCCCGCTGTCGTTCGCGCAGCGCAGGCTGTGGTTCCTCGACCAGATGGTGCCCGGCAGCCCCGCCTACAACGTGGTGATGACCTTCGCCATCAGCGGCCCGCTGCGCCCGGATCTGATCGGCCGCGCGGTGGACGAGATCGTGCGCCGGCACGAGGCGCTGCGCACCACGCTGCCGGACGAGGACGGCGAGCCGTGGCAGCGGGTGGCCGAGGAGCTGACCGTGCCGGTCGTCACGCACGACCTGCGCGCGGAGCCCGAGCGGCTGGACGACCGGGTCGCCGAACTCGCCCGGGAGCCGTTCGACCTGGCGGAGGGGCCGCTGCTGCGGGTCGTGCTCTTCCGGCTGGCCGAGGAGCGCTGGGTCGTCTTCCTCAACGCCCACCACGTGGTCGTCGACGGATGGTCGCTGGGGCTGTTCTGGGAGGAGCTGCTGACCCTCTACGACGCCTACGACGCGGGCCGGCCGTCCCCTTTCAAGGAACTGCCGATCCAGTACCCGGACTTCGCGCTCTGGCAGCGGGAGCACCTGAGCGGCGAACGGCTGGAGAACCAGCTCTCCTACTGGCGTGAGCGGCTCTCCGGCATCACCGAGCACCTGGAACTGCCCTTCGACCGGCCCCGCCCCGCCGTGCAGAACTTCGAGGGCGGCGACGCCGAACTGGTCTTCCCCGGCACGGTGCGCGACGGGCTCCAGGTGCTGGCCCGCGAGCAGGGCGTCGGCCTGTACACGGTGCTGCTGGCGGCGCTCCAGGCACTGCTGCACCGCTGGACTGGGCAGCACGACATCCCGGTGGGCTCCCCGGTCACCAACCGCACCCACACCGACGTCGAGCCGCTGATCGGGTTCTTCGTCAACACCCTGGTGCACCGCACCCAGGTCAGCGGTGAGCAGACCTTCGCCGATCTGGTGGCCGCGGTGCAGGAGGGCGCATCCGGCGCGCAGCGCAACCAGGAGGTCCCGTTCGAGGCGATCGTGGAGGATCTGCGGCCCGAGCGCTACCTCAGCCAGAACCCGCTCTTCCAGGTCTGCTTCAACTTCCTGCCGGCGCGGCCGCTGCGCTCCCCGGCCGGACTGACCGTGGAGCGCATCTCCGGCGTGCGCAACTCCACCTCCAAGTTCGACCTGTGGATCAGCATCGTCGACCGCAACGACGACCTGCTGGTGGAGGTCGAGTACAACTCCGCGGTGTTCGACCACGACACCGTCGACCGGCTGCTGGCCGCCTACCGCACCGTGCTGGAGGCCGTGGGGCGCGACGCCGGCACCACCATCGCCCGGCTGCCGGTGATGACCGACCAGGAGCGGGCCCGGATCGAGGGCGAGTGGGGCCCGCGGTCCGAGACCGTTCCCGTGCCCGCCGAGCTGGCCCACGAGCAGTTCGCCGAACACGCCCGCCGTACCCCCGAGGCGGTGGCGGTACGGCACGAGGGCACCAGCTTCACCTACCGCGAGATCGACGAGCAGTCCGACGCCCTGGCCCGCGTCCTGCGCGACCGGGGCGTGGGGCGCGGCACGCTGGTGGCGCTGGCCACCGAGCGGTCACCGGAGCTGGTCTCCGGCGTGCTGGGCATCCTCAAGGCGGGCGGCGCCTATGTGCCGATCGATCCGGCCTACCCCGCCGAGCGGATCCGGTATCTGCTCGACGACAGCAAGGCGCGGATCGTGGTCACCCAACGGCATCTGACCGACCGCCTCGCGGCCGGTGGAGCCGCGGTGGTGACCGTCGAGGGCCATCCGCCCGCGGAGGCACCGGGGCGGCTGCCCGGCGCGGGGCCGCAGGATCCGGCGTACGTCATCTACACCTCGGGCTCCACCGGGAGGCCCAAGGGCGTGCAGGTCAGCCACGCCAACCTCACCCGGCTGTTCGCGGCGACCGACCACTGGTTCGGGTTCGGTCCGCAGGACATCTGGTCCCTGTTCCACTCCGCGAGCTTCGACATGTCGGTGTGGGAGCTGTTCGGCGCGCTCACCCACGGCGGCACCCTCGTCGTCGTCCCCTACGCCGTCACCCGCTCGCCGGAGGACTTCCTCCGGCTGCTGCGGGAGGAGCGGGTCACCGTCCTCAACCAGACACCGCTGGCCTTCCGGCACCTGACCGCGGCCGAGGAGGCGGCGCCGCCGGGTGAACTGGCCCTGCGCGTGGTGACCTTCGGCGGCGAGGCGCTGGATGTACCGGGGCTGCGCTCGTGGTTCGACCGGCACGGCGACCGGCAGCCCCGGCTGGTCAACATGTACGGCATCACCGAGACCACCGTGCACGTCACCTACCGCGAGATCACCCGGGCCGACCTGGAGTGGGCCTCGTCCGGGTCGCCCATCGGCGTCCCCATGCCCGACCTGTCGGCGCGGGTGCTGGACGGCTACGGCGAGCCCAGCCCGATCGGGGTGCGCGGCGAGCTGTACGTGGGCGGCAACGGGGTGACCCTGGGCTATCTGGACCGCCCGGAGCTGAACGCCGAGCGGTTCGTCGAGGGCCCCGGCGGGCGCGAGTACCGCTCCGGCGACCTGGTGCGCTGGCTGCCCGGTGGCGAACTGGAGTACATCGGCCGCGCCGACCAGCAGGTCAAGATCCGCGGCCACCGGGTGGAGCTGGGCGAGGTCGGCGCGGCGCTCGCCGAGCACCGTGGAGTGCGGGATGCCGTCGTCCTGCCCGATGCGGACGGCAGCCGGCTGGTCGCCTATGTGATCCCGCAGCGGGACGCCGATGCCGAGGCCGACGCCGACCCCGGCACCGAAGCCGACGGGACCACCGACGCCACCGCCGGGGCCGGCGAACGCGGCGTGGAGTGGCGCGAGGTGTTCGACCGGGTCTACGACGAGGGCCCGGCCGTCGAACCGGGCTTCGACATCCGCGGCTGGACCAGCAGTTACACCGGCGAGCCGCTGTCCCCGATGGACATGTGGGAGTGGACGACCAGCACGGTCGACCGCGTGCTGGAGCTGGGCCCGGAGCGGGTGCTGGAGATCGGCTGCGGTACCGGGCTGCTGCTGTCCCGGATCGCCCCGCACTGTGCCGAGTACCACGGCACCGACATGTCCGCGACGGCCGTCCGGAACCTGCGCGAGACCGTGGTCGAGCCACGGCCCGACCTGTCGGGCGTCGAGCTGCACGTGCTGCCCGCCCACGACCTGACCGCGTTCGCAGCCGGACAGTTCGACACCGTCGTCATCAACTCGGTGGTCCAGTACTTCCCGGACCCGGCCTATCTGCGCGAAGTGATCGCGGGGGCGCTGCGGGTCGTCGCCGACGGCGGCACGGTGTTCGTCGGCGACGTACGCGCGCTCCAGGTGTTCGACACCTTCCACGCCGACGTGGAGCTGCGCCGCGCCGACGCCGCACCCGGCGCCGCCCAGGCGCGGACCCGGATCCGGCACGCCGCCGCGCAGGACCGCGAACTCGTCCTGGACCCGGCCTTCTTCGAACTGCTGCGCCGCGACCATCCCGGGATCAGCCGGGTCGAGACGCAGCTGCGGCGCGGCGAGCGGGACAACGAGATGAACCGCTACCGCTACGACGCCGTCCTGCACACCGGCGCCCCGGTGGCCCAGCAGGTGCCCGACACCGTGCTCGACTGGACGGCGGACGGGACCACCCTCGCCTCCGTCGAGGAGCTGATCCGCACCCGCGACCCGGAGGCGGTCGCGGTGCGCGGCGTGCCCAACGCGCGGCTGGCCGACATCGCCGCGGCGCGGGCCGCGCTCGACCGGGCCGGCCCCGAGGACCCCGCCCCCGCACTGCCCGCCGACGGCGCCGGGCCCGCCGACGGCGACGCGGTGCACCCGGAGCGCTGGTGGCGGCTGGCCGGACGGCTCGGCCGCACCGCCCGGCTCAGCTGGACGCCGGGTGCCGCCGACGGCCGCTACACAGTCCTGCTCGCCACTCCCGGTACGGCCCGGCAGTGGGTCGCCGACCTGCCCGCCGAACACGTCCGCGCGGAGGACACCTCGACGGACCCGGCGTTCGCCAACACCGCCGCGGCGCTCCTGCCGCAACTGCGTGCGCACCTGAAGGACCGGCTGCCCGACTACATGGTGCCCTCGTCGTACGTGCCGCTGACCCGCTTCCCGATCAACGCCAACGGCAAGCTGGACCGTACCGCTCTCCCCGAGCCGCTGCCCGAGCTGGCCGACGACGCCGAGGACGTGGTCGAACCCGCCACCGGGACCGAGCGCGCGCTCGCCGAGATCTGGCAGGAGGTGCTGGGCGCCGGCCGGGTCGGTGCGGGAAGCAACTTCTTCCAGCTGGGCGGCGACTCGATCCACACCATCCGGGTCGTCACGGCCGCCCGCAAGCGCGGCATCGAACTCACCCCGCAGATGCTCTTCCAGCACGGCACCCTGGGCGAACTGGCCGCCGCCGTCAACGCGGACGCCGAACCGGACGGAGCCGAGCCCGCCGGACCGGACCACGTCCCCTCCGCCGGCCGCGACCCGTCCGCCGACGTGCTGGACCGGCTGCGCGCCGATCCCGCCGTCGAGGCCGTCCACCCGCTGGCGCCGTTCCAGTCATGGGCGCTGCGCACCCTGCTCGCCCACCCCACCACCGGCGCCTTCCAGGTGCACCGGCTCACCCCCATGCCGCGCGGCACGGTGGACCCGGAGGTGTTCAGCGCGGCGGCGACCGAACTGGCCCGCGCCCACGAAGCGCTGCGCACCTCCTTCGTCTGGGAGGGCGTCGAGGAGCCGATGCAGGTCGTGCACCGCGAACCCCGGGTCGAGTCCGAGTACGCCGACTGGCGGGGGCTGTCCCCCGGCGAGCAGGACGCGGAGCTGGAGCGCCACCTGGCGGCCGACCGGGAGCGCGGGGTCGACCCCGCGGTACCCGGGGGGCTGCGCTACTTCGTCGCCGACCTCGACGAGGAGCACTGCCTGATGGTGACCAGCCTCAGCTACCTGTGCCTGGACGGCTGGTCCTACGACATCATCGCCCGCCAGTTCGACGCGGTGATCGCCGATCTGACGGCGGGGCGGACCCCGGCACCCGAGACCGGTCTGCGCTTCGCCGACTTCGTCGCCCACACCCGGGAACGCGACCGGGCGGCCGAGGCTGAGCACTGGCGCCGCGCCCTGGCCGGGCTGCGCGAACCGGTCGCGCTGGCGCCCCGCGTCCCCGGCAACCGGGTGGGCGCCGAGGAGGGCTACGGCCGCCAGTGGATCAGCCTTCCCGACGACCTGGCCACCGGACTGCGCGCACTGGTCCCGGAACGGAAGACCACGCTCAACACCCTCTTCCAGGCCGGATGGGCGCTCACCGTCGGCGCCTTCACCGGAGACGGCGACCGGGCCGACGTCGCGCACGGCATGCTGCTCAACGGCCGCTCCGCCGCGCTGGAGGGGCTGGAGACCATGGTCGGTCCCACGCTGAACATCCTGCCGCTGCGCACCCGGATCGACGGAGCCGAACCCCTCCCGGAGCTCCTGCGCCGGGTGATGGCCGACATGGCGGAGGTCGGGGCGCACGAGTACACCGTGCTCGACGAGGCCCTTGCGCACGGCGAACTGCCGCCCGGGCAACTGCCCTGCGAGAGCTACCTGGTCTTCCAGAACGTCGGGATCGACACCTCCGAGCGGTTCCCCCCGGGGTACTACGTGACCCGGATGGGCTTCCCGCTGCGGGTCGACGTCTTCCCGACCAGCACCATGACCCTGCACATGTCCTACTACCGGGATCTGTTCACCGACGAGACCGTTCGCTTCCTCCTGGGTGCCTACGCGGAGGTCATGCGGGCCCTGCTGGACGCCGGGGAAGGCCCGGTGCGCGACCTGCTGGCCGCGGCGCGCCGCGCCACGGCCCCGGCCGGCCCGGTCTCCGGCTTCCGGGAGGGGCGCTTCGTGATCAAGGACGTCCTCGCGCTCGCCGGAGGTGCGCAGTGAGCACCCCGACCGTCTTCATGTTCTCCGGCCAGGGCTCCCAGCACTTCGGGATGGGCGAGAGCCTCTACCACCAGGAGCCGGTCTTCCGCACCGAACTGGACCGGCTCGACACGATGGTCGCCGAACTGCTCGGCCGCTCGGTGGTGGCCCAGCTCTACCACGGCGGCCGGGTGGGGGAGCCGTTCACCGACACCCTGGTCACCCATCCGGCGATCGTGATGATCGAGCTGGCCGCGGTCGAACTGCTGCGCGCCGACGGCATCGTGCCCGATCTGCTCCTCGGGTCGAGCCTGGGCGAGTTCACCTCGGCCGCGGTCTCCGGCGTGCTCACCGTCCCGGAGTGCCTGCGGCTGGTCGTCGAGCAGGCCAGGGCGCTGGAAGGGCTGCCCTCCGGCGGGATGCTCGCCGTGCTCGCCGACCCCGGCCTGCACGCCCGGATGCCCGAACTGCGGGATCACACCGACCTGGCCGCGCGCAACGGTCCCGAGCACTTCGTGGTCTCCGGGGCCGCGGACGGACTGGCCGCGGCCGAGGCGGCGCTGCGCGCGGCGGAGGTCCCCTGCCAGCGCGTCTCGGTCGAGTACGCCTTCCACTCGCGGCTGCTGGACGCCCGCCGGGCCGCCTGCCAGGAGCTGCTGGGAGGCCTGGAGCTGCGGGAGCCGCGCATCCCCCTCGTCTCCTGCGCCACCGGGGAGCCGGTGGCACGCCCGACGGCCGAGCACTACTGGCAGGTGGTGTCCGGTCCGATCGAGTTCGAACGCGCCGTCCGCGGCCTGGAGCGGACCGGCCCGCACCGCTACCTCGACCTGGGCCCCTCCAGCACCCTGCACAACCTGACCACCGCGCTGCTGGGCCCCGCGCGGGGCCGCTCGTATCCGCTGCTGAGCATCTTCGGCCACGACAGCCGGCAACTCGCCAAGGTGCGGGACACCTTCCGGCCCGCGCCCGGCGCCGCGCCGCGGGCCGTCCGGCCCGCCCCGCCCGTCCGGCCCGCCCCGCCTCCGGCGGAAGGAGCTTCCATGCAGGTCGCCAAGGTCTACGGGTTCCCGGGACAGGGCTCCCAGTCCCAGGGCATGGGAGCCGAGCTGTTCGACCGGTTCCCCGCCGAGACCGCCGCCGCCGACGCCGTCCTCGGCTACTCCGTCCGCGAGCTGTGCGAGCACAACCCGCAAGGGCGGCTCCGGCAGACCGAGTACACCCAGCCCGCGCTCTACACCGTCTCGGCGCTCGCCTATCTGGCACGTCTGGCGGACGATCCGGTCCCGCCGGACTACCTGGTGGGGCACAGTCTGGGCGAGTACGCGGCGCTGTTCGCCGCCGGAGTCTTCGACTTCGAGACCGGACTGCGCATGGTCGCCCGCCGCGGGGAGCTGATGGGACAGGTCGCCACCGGCTCGATGGCCGCCGTCGTCGGCTGTGACCTGCCGGCCGTCGAGTCGCTGATCGCCGGGATCGACGACGTCCACATCGCCAACATCAACGCCGCCGACCAGATCGTGCTGGCCGGCTCCGACAGCGGCCTGGACGCCGTCAAGCCGCTGGCCGAGGCGGCCGGGGCGCGCTACGGCAGGCTGCGGGTGGGCGGCGCGCTGCACTCCCCGTTCGTCTCCGAAGCCGCCGAGGAGTTCCGCCGGTTCCTCGCCGGCCTCCCGCTGAGGGAACCGCGGATCCCGGTGATCGCCAACGTCGACGCCCGGCCGCACGACGCGGCGGGACTCGTCCACCGGCTCACCCGGCAGATGGACCACCCCGTCCGCTGGCTCGACTCGGTCCGGTATCTGCGGCAGCGCGGCCCGTTCGAATTCGTCGAGCTGGGCCCGGGCCGGGTGCTGCGCAACCTGGTGGCCCGGATCGAGAAGCAGGCGTCCGCGGAGGCGCCGGGGGCGGATTCGGCCGCGGCCGGTCCGCCCGCGGCTGGTCCCTCCGCGGCGGCGGAGCCCGCCGGTCCCCCGCACGAGCCCGCTCGCGCAGCCCCGGCGGACGGTTCGCGGGACGCCTTCGTGCCCGCCGGGAAGTCCGGGGCCGCTTCGCTCGCCGAGGCGGCGGCTCCGGCACCGGGGCCGGGGCCGGGTGCCCGGGCTCCGCAACCGGCGGCTCCGGCCCTCGCAACGACCGCTCGGGCCCCGGAACCGGCGGGCGCCGGCCCCGGGCCGAGTGGAGCCGGACCGGCGGCCGGTCCGGCGGCGCAGGCCGCGCCGCGGAGCACGGCCGGGTGGGCGGACCCGGACGGGACCGCGGAGTTCACCGGTCTCGGCGCCGCCTCGTTCCGCGAGCGCTACGGACTGCGGCACGCCTGCGTCGCGGGCTCGATGTACGGCGGGGTCTCGGGTCCGGAACTGCTCTCCCGGCTCGCCAAGTCGGGTGGTATGGGCTTCTACGGCGCGGGCGGCCTCACCCCGGCCGAGGTGGAGAGCGGACTCGGCACGGTGGTCGCCGGGCTCGGCCGGGACAACCCCTACGGCGCCGCGCTGCCCTATCAGCAGGCCGACCCCGAGCGGGAGATGGCGCTCGCGGAACTGTATCTGCGGCTGGGGGTACGGGTGGTGGAGGCGTCCGGCCATCTGGAGATCACCCCCGCGCTGGTGAAGTTCCGGCTCAAGGGCGGAGCGGTGCTGGCGAAGGTCAACCGCACCGACCTGGCGGAGCAGTTGCTCTCGCCCGCCCCGGCGGACGTGGTGCGGCACCTGCGCGAGTACGGTCACCTCACCGAGGAGGAGGCGGCCGCTGCGGGCTCGGTCCCCGTCGCGACGGATCTGGTGGTCGAGGCCGGCGCCGGATGGCTGAGCAGCCCGGCGAGCGTGGCCACCGTGCTGCCCTCGGTCCTGCGGCTGCGCGACCGGCTGTCGGCCGGTGCCCGGCAGCGGGTGCATGTGGGCGCGGCAGGCGGGATCGGTACGCCGGAGGCGGCTGCCGCCGCGCTGTTCATGGGCGCGGAGTTCCTGCTGACGGGTTCGGTCAACCAGTGCACCGTCGAGGCGGCCACCAGCCCGCACACCAAGGACATCCTGCAGGGCCTGTCCGTGCACGACGTGGACGACGCGCCCTGGCCCGAGATGTTCGAGCTGGGAGTGCGGAACACCGTCGTCCGCAAGGGGGTGTTCTACCCGGCCAAGGCGGCGAAGCTGCACCAGCTCTGGCGCGCCCACGACCGCTGGCAGGACATCGACTCCGGCACCCGGGACGAGATCGAGCGGCGGTATCTGCGCCGCCCGTTCGCCGAGGTGCTCGCCGAGGTCGGGCCGGGCGGCAGTCCCAAGCAGGACATGGCCGCGGTCTTCCGGAGCTACCTCGTCCAGGGGCTGGCCCTGGCGCGGCAGGGCGACGCCACCCGGAAGGTCGACTACCACATCCCCTGCGGCCCCGCGATGGGTGCCTTCAACGACTGGGTGCGGGGCACCGAACTCGAACCCTGGCAGCGGCGCAACATCGATACGATTACCGAACATCTGCTCGGCGGCACAGCGGAGTTGCTCGACGCGCGACGGCGCGAGCCCGTCCGCTGACCGGCCGCCGGTCCCGGTGCGGCGGTTCCGTTCTCCCGGAGGTTTCCCGTAGTGAGTTTCGTGCTGTCACCCGTACCCGAGGGCACCGCGGAGGGCGGCGACCCGATCGCGGTCCTCGGGGTGTCCGGTGCGCCGGACGCGTTCCGGGGCGCCGTCCCGGCCGCCGCCGGTCCCGGACCCGCGGCGCCGGGCCGACCGGATCCCGGGGCGACCGCGGTGTTCCTGGAGGGGTCGGCCGGCGGCGCCGAGGCGGACCCGGTGCCGGGCGCGCCGGTCGAACGCCTGCCGGCCGGGGATCCCCCGCTGTGCAACGCCGTCGCGGCGGCGCTCTCCTGGCTGCGCGACGGCGCCGCGCGAACCGCCGTGGCCGGTACCGCCGCGCGGCCGGGCGGCCGGCTGCTGCTCAGGCGCCTGGCCGACGCGCGGGCCGCCGGGGAGCCGGTCCTGTGCCTGCTCGAACTCGCCACCGGCAGCGACGCCGGGCCCGGGGTCACCGAACTGCTCGCCGCCGTACGGCGGTTCCAGAAGCCGACGTCGGTCGCCACCACCCGTCTCGCCCCGACCGCGGTTGCGGAGCGGCCGACCGCCGCCCCGGAGCGGACTGCCACCGCCCCGGACCGGCCCGCCCCCGAACCGGGCCAGCCCGCCCGCGTCCGGGACCGGCCCGCGCTGAGTGGTGCGGTGCCCTGGCCGGTGTCCGGCCGCTCGGAGACCGGGATGCGGACCGAGGCGCGGCTGCTCGCCGCGCATCTTCGCGAGCGCCCCGAACTGGACGGCCACGACGTCGCACACGCCCTGGCGACCGGCCGGGGCGCCGCCGGGCACCGCGGGGTCGCGGTGGGCGCGGACCGCGAGGAACTGCTGGCCGGACTCGACGCGCTGGCCGCCGGGCACGACCACCAGGGCGTGGTGTGCGGCACCGCGCGGCCGGCCGGCGGCGTGGTGATGATGTTCCCCGGAGCCGGGGGCCAGTGGCGCGGCATGGGCGGCGGGCTGTGGGACAGCTCCCCGGCGTTCCGGGAGAGTGTCCTGGCCTGCGCGGAGGCGTTCGCACCGTACGTGGACTGGTCCTTGGTCGACGTGGTGCGCGGCCGCCGCGGCGCGGCCTCGCTGAACCGGGTCGAGGTGGTGCAGCCCGCGCTGTTCACCGTCACGGTGTCGCTCGCCGCTGTCTGGCGGTCCTTCGGGGTGGTACCGGCGGCCGTACTGGGGCACTCCCAGGGCGAGATCGCCGCGGCCCATGTCGCGGGCGCGCTCCCGCTGCCGGACGCCGCCCGCGTGGTCGCCGCGCGCAGCCGGCTCATCGCCGGGGCGCTGGCGGGCAAGGGCGCCATGCTGTCCGTGCCGCTGCCCGCCGCGCAGGTCCGCGAACGGCTGGCGGAACTCGGCGGCGGGCTCGCCGTGGCGGCCGTCAACGGACCGGCCACCACCAGCGTGGCCGGCAGTCCGGACGCGATCGAGGAGCTGTTCGCGCGACTCGTGGACGAGGGCGTCCGGGTGGCCCGCATCGTCTCGGACTTCGCCTCCCACTCGGCGCAGGTCGAAGCGATCCACGGCCCCCTGCTCGACGAGGTGGGGCCCCTTCGGCACCACGCCACCGACACCCTGCTCTGCTCGACGGTGACCGGCCGCGTCCTGGACCCCGCCGCGCTCGACACCGAGTACTGGTACCAGAACCTGCGCCGGACGGTGGAGTTCGACAGCGCGGTGCGGACCCTGCTGAGCCTGGGATTCAGCACCTTCGTCGAGCCCTCCGCCCATCCGCTGCTGACCGCCCCGGTGGCGGACATCGCCGCGGACACCGGGACCGATGTCCGGGCCGTCGGCTCGCTGCGGATGGGGGAGAGCACGGCGCAGCGGATGCTCACCTCCCTGGCCGAGGCCCAGGTGGCCGGGGTGCCGGTCGACTGGGGGAGCGCCTGCGCCTCCCGCGGCCGGATCGAGCTGCCCACCGGACCGCTGCCGGCGCCATCCGGGCACCGGACCGCCGCGGACGGAGCGGACGCCGTCCCCGGGGCGGCTGGGCCGGCCGCGCCGGGCGCGGCCGGGGACGGGTTCTGGCGCGCGGTGGACCGCGGGGATCTGGCGGGCGCCCTCGGGGTCGTACTGCCCGCACTGAGCTGGTCGAACGGCTCATGACCGGACCGGATGTGACACTCCATGGAGGTGTGGTGTCGGAAGAACGGACCAACCACAGGCTGATGATCCTGGGAGCCGGGGTGATGGGCGTCGGTATCGCGGCGCTGGGCATCGGCTCCGGACTCCCGGTCACCCTCGTCGACGTCGACGAGGCCCGGCTCGAACAGGCGCGGCGGCGGATCCGCCGGGAACTGAAGCTGGCCCGGCTGATGGGGGCGCTGCCGGATGCCGCCGCACCCGGCGAACTGGCCACCACCACCGCGGCGAAGGACGGCGCGGCGGCCACCGCCGTCATCGAGGCGGTCACCGAACTGGCCGAGGTGAAGGCCGCCGCGCTGGCCGAGGTCTCCGCGCTGGTCGGCCCCGGGACCCCGGTGGTCTCCAACACCTCGTCCATCCCGATCGACGAACTCGCCGCGTCCGTGGCCCGGCCGCAGGAGTTCCTCGGCACCCACTTCATGAACCCGCCCTACCTGATCCCCACCGTCGAGGTGATCCGCGGCGGGCGGACCGGTGACCCGGCCGAAGCGGCGCTCGTCTCGCTGCTGACCGCGCTGGGCCGCACCCCGCTGGTGGTGGCCGACACCCCGGGCTTCGTGACCAGCAGGGTGCTGCACCCCATGATCAACGACGCGATCCGGACGGTACGCGAAGGCACCGCGCCCCCCGAGACGGTGGACGCGCTCTTCGAGAGCGGCCTCGGCCACCGCACCGGGCCGCTGCGCACCGCCGACCTGATCGGTCTGGACAACCTCGCCGACTCGCTGCGAGTCCTCCACGAGAGGACCGGAGACCCGGGCTGCGAGCCGGATCAGCTCCTGCTGGACAAGGTCCGGGCAGGCGACTTCGGCCGGAAGACCGGCCGCGGCTTCTACGACTACGGAGGGAACCCGTCATGACCACCACGCCCGAGCCGACCGCCGACGTCATCGCCGAGCGGATCTCCCGGTTCCTGGAGGAGCGCACCAAGACCTCCTTCGCGGTGGACACCGACGTGTTCGCCTCCGGCGGGGTCAACTCGCTCTTCGCCATGGAACTCGTGGTCTTCCTCGAAGAGGCGTTCGATGTCGAGATCGCGGGCAGCGACCTGCGGCTGGACAACATGCGCACGGTGACGGCCATGACCGCGCTCGTCCAGCGGCTGCGCGCCGAGGACGCAGCGGAGACCGGGGACGCCGGGGACGGAGCGGCGCGTGGCTGACGGAACGGCCGCCGCCGGCCCGGCGACCGGCCCCGCGGCGGAAGCGGACCGGCTCCGGGCCGTCGCCGCCGAACTGGTCGACGACACCTCCGCCGACGCCTGGGACCGGGCCGGACGCATCCCCGAGGAGGTCGTCCGCACAGCCGGCGCGCAGGGGCTGATGTCCGCGCAGATCCCCCGGCGCTACGGCGGCCCCGGGCTGAGCAGCGCCGAGAACGGCGAGCTGACCGCGTTCGTCGGCAGCCGGTGCAGCTCCCTGCGCAGTCTGATGACCTCCCAGGGGATGGCCGCCTGGACCGTCCAGCGGCTCGGCGAACGGCGGCAGCGCGGGGCGCTGCTGCCTCGCCTGGCGGGCGGTGAGCAGGCCGCCGTCGCCTTCAGCGAACCGGAGGCGGGCAGCGACCTGTCCGCCATGGCCACCCGCATCGAACCGGACGGCGACAGCGTGGTGGTGACCGGCGAGAAGGTCTGGATCACCGCTGCCTGCTACGCGGACCTGCTCGTCCTCTTCGGCCGGTACGGCGACGGCGCCGCCGCGGTCGTGGTGCCCGCGACGGCTCCCGGCGTCACGGTGGAACGGGTGCCCGAGCCCATGGGCTGCCGGGCCGCCGGGCACGCCCATCTGCGACTGGACGGGGTGCGGGTGCCCGCGGGCGACGTGCTCGGCGGTGCCGGGCAGTCCACCGAACTGCTGGTCGGCACCGCGCTCTCCTACGGCCGGATGTCCGTCGCCTGGGGCTGCGTCGGCATCCTGCGCGGCTGCCTGGCCGCGGTCGCCCGGCACGCCCGCACCCGGCACCAGTTCGGCAAGCCGCTGGCCGGACACCAACTCGTCGCCCGGCACGTGGCCGAACTGCTGGCCGCCGAGCAGACGGCGACCCGGGCGTGCGCGCACGCCGGCCACTGCTGGGACACCCGCTCCCCGGAGATGGTGTCGGCCACGGTGCTCGCAAAGTACGTGAGCTCCCGGCAGGCGGCGGCAGGCGCCGCCACCGCGGTCCAGGTCCTGGCCTCGGCGGGCGCCCGGGACGGCCATCCGGTCGCCCGGGCCTACCGGGACGCCAAGCTGATGGAGATCATCGAGGGCAGCAGCGAGATCTGCGAACTGCTGCTGGCCGAACACGCGTTGAGCGTCTACACCTGAGGAGCCCGGCTCCCGCAACCACCCGAGAGGACACCGGACGGTGAGCGAACACACGACCACGGTGAAGTGCCTGGTCTGGGATCTGGACAACACGCTGTGGCAGGGCACCCTGTCCGAGGACGCCGAGGTGCGGCTCGCCGAGGAGATCCGCGCGGTCGTCGTCGAACTCGACGCGCGCGGCATCCTGCAGGCCGTGGCCAGCAAGAACGATCACGAACCCGCCTGGGCCAGGCTGGAGGAGCTGGGGGTCGCCGAGTACTTCGTGCTCGCCTCCATCGGCTGGGGACCGAAGTCGGAGTCGGTGCACTCGATCGCCGACCAGCTCAACTTCGCCCCGCGCACCCTCGCCTTCATCGACGACCAGCCCGCCGAACGCGCCGAGGTCGAGTTCCACCTGCCCGAGGTCCGCTGCTACCCGGCCGAGCGGGCCGCCGACCTCCTCTCGCTGCCCGAGTTCACCCCGGCCACCAGGACGGTCGACTCCGGAAAGCGCCGTGCGATGTACCGGGCGAACTTCCGCCGGGACGCCGAACGCGCCGAGTTCACCGGCCCCGACGAGGAGTTCCTGCGCACCCTCGGCCTGGATCTGCAGATCTTCCGCGCGACGCCCGTCGAACTCAGCAGGGTGGAGGAGCTGACCCTGCGCACCAGCCAGATGAACGCCACCGGTGTGCACTACTCCGACGAAGCCCTGCGCGCACTCCTCGCCGACGACGACCACGAGGTGCTCGTCGCCACCCTCTCCGACCGGTTCGGCACCCACGGCGCGATCGGCGTCCTGCTGCTGGAGCGGCACTCGGCGGCCTGGCATCTGAAGCTGCTGGCCACCTCCTGCCGGGTGGTCTCCTTCGGCGTCGGCACGGCGGTGCTGAACTGGCTGGCGACCGAGGCGGCCACCGCGGGGGTCCACCTGCTGGCCGACTTCCGGCGCACCGACCGCAACCGCATGATGGAGGTCGCCTACCGGTTCGCCGGCTTCGACGACCAGGAGTGCGACTGCCGCACCCCGCTGCCCGCCGCCGGAGCCGAGGGAGTGCAGCGGCTCCATCTGGTGGCCGAGCACCGCGACCCGCCGAGCACCATGCGGCTGACCGCACCGTCGCTGGCCGCCCCCGTCCTGGAGCAGGCCGCGGACTGACCCCACGCCCGGGCCGGGAGGCCCGGCCCGGGCGCAGCGTCCACCGCCGAGGTGGAGGCGCGTCACCCGGCGCTCGGGCAGTGGTGGCCCCTCGACCGGCGCGAGCTACCCGGTCGCCGACCGATCCGGGCCGGGTGACCGGGCCTCCTGGGCGGTCGGGGCGCGCCGGCGGGCGGCGAGAGGCCGGCCCCACTCGGCAAACAGCCGCCTAGGCATCCTTCTTGCGGGCCAGGGTGATCCCGTCGGCGACGGGCAGCACGACGGGCTCCACCCGGTCGTCGGAGCGGAGGAGTTCGTTCACCTCGCGGATGGCGACCGTGTCCGGGTCGTCGGCCGCCGGGTCGACGACCCGGCCGAAGAAGAGGGTGTTGTCGAGCACCAGCAGCCCGCCCGGCCGGACCAGTTCGAGGGACGCCTCGTAGTAGGCGGGATAGCTCTTCTTGTCGGCGTCGATGAAGACGAGGTCGATGCTTCCGCCGCCGTCCTCCTGCCGCAGCCGGGCCAGTGTCTCGTGCGCGTCGCCGAGCCGGAGGTCGATCCGGTCGGCCACCCCTGCGCGTTCCCAGAACCCGGCGGCGATGTCCGTCCACTTCCTGTTGACCTCGCACGTGGTCAGCCTGCCCCCCTCGGGGAGGGCGCGCGCCATGCACAGCGTGCTGTACCCGGTGAAGGTGCCGATCTCCAGCACGGTCGACGCACCGGTCAACCGGATCAGCAGCGACAGGAACCGGGCCTCGGCGGCCGGCACCTGCATCGCGGTTCCCCCGGGCAGCTCGGCGGTCAACTCGCGCAGCGCGCCCAGCACCTCGTCCTCGGGGCGGGAGACGGACTCGATGTAGGCGAGCAGTTCCTCGGTGGCAGCTATCTGAGTGGCCATGCCCTCAACGTAGCCTCCCCCGCCCCTCAACACGCCGTACAGCACCCGACTCGCCCCCGCCTCTCCCGCTCTCCCGCCGCCGAGCCGATTCCCGCTCCCGGCCCACCGCGTCCGGCCGCGACGTCCGGCCGCGGGGGGTCGGCCCGCGGGGGCCGACGCTGCGGACGGGGGACCGGACCCCGGAGAGCGACAGGCCGGGGCCGGGCCCCGGGACGGGCGGGCACCAGCCGCCGGCCGCGCTGCGGGCCTGGGTATCGTGCGCGTGATGAACGAGCGCACGGACACCTCGGAGCCGACAGCATTCCCGGCCGACAAGGCTTCCCCGGAGCCCCCGGAGCCGCTGCCGGTGGTCGACGTGCTGCTGATGGGCGTGGTGCTGGTCTTCCTCGCGGCGTACGCGTGGCCGATCCTGCAGCCGGACCTGAGCCCTCGGTGGCGGACCGCCTGCACCTGGGCGAGCTGGATCACCTGGGGCCTCTTCGCCCTCGACTACGTGGTCCGGCTGGTGCGGGCCGTGGACCGCTGGGTCTACTTCAAGCGCAACCTCTTCGCCCTGGCGACGGTGGTCCTGCCGTTCTTCCGGCCGCTGCGGATGCTGCGGCTGCTGACCGTGATGAGCGTGCTCAACCGCCGGGCCTCCGTCTCGCTGCGCGGCCAGGTCACCACCTATGCCGCCGGAGCCACCGGGCTGCTGATGTTCTGCGGGGCGCTGGCCGTGCTGGATGCCGAGCGCGGCGTCGAAGGGGCCACCATCGACAGCTTTCCCGACGCGGTCTGGTGGGCCTTCGCCACCGTGACCACGGTCGGCTACGGGGACTACTCCCCGGTCACCACGACCGGCCGGCTGGTGGCCGTGCTGCTGATGATCGCCGGGATCGCGGTGCTCGGTGTGGTCTCCGCCTCCCTCGCCTCCTGGTTCATCGAACGCGTCTCGTCGGCCGGCACGGAGGAGCGGACCGCGACCCGCCAGGAGATCCACGAGCTGACCGAGGTGATCCGCGCCCAGCAGCGCCAGCTGGAGGAGCAGCGGGCCCTGCTCGGCTCCGTGGGACGGCAGTCCTCGGGGACGGACCCTTCCCCGGCGCAGGACGGGCCGGGAGCGCCCCGGACCGGCTGATCCGTGGCAGGTCCGGGGCGTGCCGGGCCGCCCCGGTCGGCGGAGCGGAAATACCGCGCGGCGGCGGCCGGTGCTGATACTGGTGGGTGGCGCGGAGGCTGTGCCCGGAGCCGCGGGGTCGCCCATCCCGCCCGCTTCCCCGGCTCCGTACCGCGGCGAGCGCTCTGGAGGCACGCGAGTGCAGGACCACGACCCTTCGACTTCCGGCGCGCAGGCCGGCGGCGGACGCCGGGAACCCGGACGCCAGGACCATGGACACCGGGACGACGGACACGCACACGGGGTGCGCGCGGACGCCGATCGCCGCTGGCTGGCGGGCGCGCTGACGCTGATCGTCGTCTTCATGGCCGCCGAGGTCGTCGTCGGTCTCGCGGCCGGTTCGCTGGCGCTGCTCTCCGACGCGGCGCACATGCTCACCGACGCGGCCTCCCTCGTGCTGGCGCTGGTGGCGATGCGGCTGGCCGCCCGGCCCGCACGCGGCGGCTACACCTTCGGTCTGAAACGCGCCGAGATCCTCTCCGCGCAGGCCAACGGCCTCACGCTGGTGCTGCTGGCGGTCTGGCTCGGCTACGAGGCCGTCCGCCGGCTGATCCGGCCGCCGGATGTCGAGGGCGGCTGGGTCCTGGTGACGGCGCTGGCCGGGATCGCGGTCAACGTCGCCGCCACGTGGTGCGTCTCGCGGGCCAACCGGACCTCGCTCAACGTCGAAGGGGCCTTCCAGCACCTCCTCAACGACCTCTACGCGTTCCTCGGCACAGCGGTGGCCGGACTGATCGTGCTGACCACCGGGTTCGCTCGCGCGGACGCGCTGGCCTCCCTGGCGGTGGTCGCGCTGATGCTCCGGGCGGGCGGCGGACTCATCCGCGCCTCCGGGAGGATCTTCCTCGAAGCGGCCCCCGCGGGCATCGACCCGGCCACGGTCGGCGACCGCATGGCGGCGGCCGACCAGGTCGCCGAGGTCCACGACCTGCACATCTGGCAGATCACCTCCAACCGCCCGGCCCTCTCCGCCCACGTCCTGGTCGTCCCGGACGGGGACTGCCACGGGGTGCGCCGCGCCCTCCAGCGGCAGCTGAGCGAGGACTGGGGCATCACGCACACCACGCTGCAGGTGGATCACCTCGGTGAGGGCGACAGCGGCGCACTCCTCCAGATCGACGACTCTCCCGGGGCTCCGCGCGAGGGCGGACACGGCACCGGGGGCGCACCCGGCACCGAGGACGCCCACGGGCCCACCCACCGGACCGGCGAACCCCCGCACTGACCCCGCGCGCCACCGCCCGCGCCCCTCCGCCGTCGCCCCGCCCCGCTCGTCCCGGATCCCCGGCGCGTGTCGCACTGCGGCAGGCCACCCGGTTCGTCCTATGTTCCCAGCAACCAGCAGGCTCGAACTGTCCGCGCCGCCGGGCGGCGGGCGCACCAACCGGGAGCACACATGGTCTCGCCTGGCGGCAAGGGCGGCACGGCACCGGAGGCCGCGGGCGCGGGTCGGCTGCGCAGGCTGGGCGAGTGGTGCGCGCGGCACTGCGTCCTGGTCCTGGTGCTGTGGCTGGCCGCCCTGGGCGGACTGCAAGCTCTGAAGGCCACCGTCGGCGGGACCTACTCGGACGACTTCACGGTCTCCAGCGCGCAGTCGCAGCAGGGGCTCCGGGTACTGGGCAGGGCCGACCCGGGCGCGGCCGGCGTCGCCGCGGACGTCGTGCTGCACTCCACGGGGCCCTCGCTCACCGCCAGTGCGGACGAGATCGACAGCGCGGCCGGCTCGCTCCGGAAGCTGCCGCACGTGCTGTCCGTGCAGAACCCGCTGCCCGCAACCGCGGAGTCGAAGCCCACCGGCGCGCTCTCCTCGAACGGCCGCACCGGCTATCTGACCGTCCGCTTCGACACCAACCCGACCACGCTGGACTCCTCGTACCTCGACGGCGTCGACAGCGCCGTGGCACCGCTGCGGAAGGCGGGTGTCGAGGTCCAGTACGGCGGCCCGCTCGGCGAGCTGGCCCGGCCCCAGGCCGACGACGTCCGCAGCGAGGCCATCGGCTTCGCCGTGGCGGTGGTGGTGCTCCTGGCGGGCTTCGGCAGCGTCCTCGCCGCCGGTGTCCCGCTGGTCGTCGCGCTGGTCGGCGTCCTGGTCGGGCTCGGGTGCCTGGGCCTGGTGGCGCGCGCCGCCGCCTTCGCCGACGTGGCCCCGACGCTGGCGACGATGATCGGCATCGGTGTCGGGATCGACTACGCGCTCTTCCTGCTCACCCGGCACCGGCAGACCCTGCTCGACGGGACCGACCCGGTGCGTGCCGCCGGCCGGGCCGTGGCCACCAGCGGCCACGCGGTGGTGGTCTCGGGCTGCACGGTCGTCGTCGCCCTCGCCGGGCTGTACGCCTCCCGGGTGTCGTTCATCGGGAAGCTCGGGCTGGCGGCCGGGATCACGGTCGTCAGCGCGGTCGCCGGGGCCCTCACCCTGCTGCCGGCGCTGCTCGGCCTGGTCGGCGGCCGCATCGACCGCTACCGGGTGCGCACCCCCGTCGCCGAGGGCAGCGGCGCCCCCGGGGGCGCGGACGGCGCGCGGGCGGCGGGCGGCTGGCACCGGTACGCGCAGCGGGTCGAACGGCGGCCCTGGTGGTTCCTGCTCGGCGGGATCGTGGTCGTCGCGGTGCTGGCGGTCCCGGTGTTCTCGATGCGGCTGTCGCACATCGACGACGGTGCGGACCCGCCAGGGTTCACCGACAAGAAGGCCTACGACCTCCTCTCCTCGGGCTTCGGCCCGGGGGAGAACGGCACGCTGACCGTCGTCGTCGACCAGAGCGCGGTACCCGGCGGCGACCGCGCCGCGCTCTCCGACAGCGTGCGCAAGGCCCTCGACGGCACCTCCGGCACGGCGCGGGTCACCCCGCCGGAGCCCGCCGGGAACGGCGACGCCCTGACCGCCACCGTCGTCCCCCGCGGCGGACCGCAGGACGCCTCCACCACCCGGCTGTTCGACGAGCTGAAGGACGAGGTGCTGCCCCGGGCCGTGCGGGGATATCCCGCGCACACCTACCTGAGCGGTACGACAGCCGCGCAGCTCGACTTCGTCCAGCTCGTCTCCGGCCGGCTCCCGCTCATCATCGGGGTGGTCGTCGCGCTCGCCCTGGTCATCATCCTGATCGTGTTCCGCGGCGTCCTCGTCGCCGTCAAGGCGGCCGTCCTCAACCTGCTGTCGATCGGCGCCTCCTACGGCGTCCTGGTCGCCGTCTTCCAGTGGGGCTGGGGCGGTCCGGCGCTGGGCGTCTCGGGCACGGTCCCCATCGAGAGCTACGTCCCGATGATGATGTTCGCCATCGTCTTCGGGCTGAGCATGGACTACGAGGTCTTCCTGCTCTCCCGGGTGCGGGCCGCGTGGGAGCGCACCGGGGACAGCAGGGGGAGCGTGGCCCACGGGCTGGAGCGCACCGCCCGGGTCATCACCTGCGCCGCACTGATCATGGCCAGCGTGTTCGCCGCGTTCATCCTCACGGACAACATCGTGGTCAAGATGATGGGCCTCGGACTGGCCGTCAGCGTGCTCATCGACGCCACGATCGTGCGGCTGCTGCTCGTACCCGCGGTGCTGACGCTGCTCGGGCGGCGGGCCTGGTGGCTCCCCGCCTGGCTGGACCGGCTGCTGCCGCGGATGGAGCCCGAGGGTGAGCCGGAAGCGGCGCCGGGCCCGGGCTCGCGGGGGAGTGCCGGGTGCTGAACCGCGGATCCCGCGGGTGCGCAGGCCCGTACGGGCGGCTGCCCGCGGACCGTCAGCTCCACGGCCCGGCCCCGAGGACGTCGAGCAGCGCGCGGGTGGCCGGGCTGGGGTTGAACCGGCTCCACGCCAGATACTCGACGCGGCGCGGCCCCTCGACCACGGGGACCAGCGCCAGTTGCGGGTCGTCGGCGACCAGCGGCCGCACGAACGCCGACGGCAGCAGTGCGATCCCGAGCCCGCGGGCGATGAGCTGGGTGATCAGCTCGGCCACGCCCGCCTCGTACGCGATGTCCCGGGCCAGCCCCGCGGCGGCGAACGCCTGGTCGGTCTGGGCGCGGCCGGGCGAGCCGTCCCGGAAGTCCACGAACGTCTCGTCCGCGAGTTCGGGCAGGGTGACGCGGGAGGCGCCCGCCAGCCGGTGCCCGGACGGCAGCACCAGCACGTGTTCGTCGTGGTCGAGCACGAGGGTCTCCACACCGGCCGGCTGTTCGCCCTCCGGCAGGCCGAGGAAGACGATGTCCAGCTCGCCCTTCCGCACCGCGGCCGCCAACTCGTCGCTGCTGCCCGCCTCCAGGCTCACCCGCACCTCCGGATAGCGGGCCCGGTAGCGCTGGAGGAGTTCGGGCACGTCGACGGCGGCGGTGGTCCGGATCATGCCGACCGCGAGACGGCCGCGGACCGACCCGCCCGCCGCGGCGGCGTCGGCGACCGCGCGGTCGGCCGCCGCCAGGCACTCGCGCGCGCCGACGAGGAAGGCCGCCCCGGCACCGGTCAGTTCGGTACGGCGGCTGGACCGGGCGAACAGCGTGACGCCCAGTTCCCGTTCGAGTCCGGCGATCCGGTGGCTGAGTGAGGACTGCACCACACGGCATCGCTCGGCGGCGCGGGTGAAGTTGCGGGTCTCGGCGAGAGCGACGACGTACCGGAGCTGCTGGAGGTCCATTCGGCAATCGTTATGCTTCATGGCTGTCATCGCAACCATGCTTTGGATGCATGACCAGCCGGGTCGACACTCCTCGTATGAACACTCCTGCCGAGGTGTCGCCGGGGGCGCCGCCCCCCTCCGCGCAGCGGGCGGCAACCGTCGCGCTGACCGCGCTCGCCCCCGCTTCCTGGGGCACCACCTACGTCGTGACAACGGAACTGCTGCCCCCCGGCCACCCGTTGTTCGCCGGGCTGCTGCGCGCCCTGCCCGCCGGGCTGCTCGCCCTGGCCCTCACCCGGGTGCTCCCGCGCGGGCACTGGTGGTGGAAGGCCGTCGTCCTCGGCACCCTCAACATCGGCGCCCTGCCGCTGCTGTTCGTGGCGGCCGAACGCCTCCCCGGCGGTGTGGCCGCCACGCTGGGCGCCGCCCAGCCGCTGCTCGTCGCCGCGGCGGGAATCGCCGTGCTCCGCGAACGGCCGACGCTGTGGCGGCTGGCCTGGGGCCTGCTCGGCGTGCTCGGTGTCGCCCTCGTCGTGCTCGGTCCGCAGGCCCGCCTGGACCCCGTCGGAGTGCTCTCCGGGCTCGGACACACCACCGCCATGGCCGGCGGCGTCGTCCTCACCAAACGCTGGGGGCGGCCCCCCGGCGTCGGCCCCATGGCGCTGGCCGGCTGGCAGTTGGCGGTCGGCGGCCTGCTGCTGCTCCCGCTCACCCTCGCCGTCGAGGGGGTGCCCGAGCGGATCGACGCCGGAGCCGTCGCCGGCTACCTGTGGCTCGGCAGCATGGGCGGACTGATCGCCTACGCACTGTGGTTCCGTGGCATCGCCACCCTGCCGGTCAGCGCGTCGGCGCCGCTGGTGCTGCTCTCCCCGCTGGTCGCGACCGTCATCGGCCTGGTGATGGGCGAGTCGCTGAGCCTGCCGCAGACCGGTGGCTTCGTCCTCGCCCTGATCGCTATGCTCGCGGCCCAGTTCGCGCCCGCCGACCTGTTCGGCCGCCGCCCCCGCGGCTCGCCCGCCGCGGTCCCGGTCCGGGAGGAGCGGCCCCGGGCCGCCCCGGTGCACACCGTCCCAGAAGATCCCGTGCAAGCAGTCCGGGAAGACCGGCTGCCGGAAGGACAACCCCGATGACGAAGACGATGACGATCGCCGTGCTCGGCGCCACCGGAATGGTCGGCGGCAGAGTGGCCCGGGAGGCCGCTGCCCGCGGGCACCGGGTGCTCGCCGTCTCCCGGAAGCCCGCGGGCGACGACCCGGACGTGACACCCGTCGCGGTGGACCTGAGCGATGCGCACGCCCTGGGCGAGGTGCTGACCGACCCGCCAGGACCCGGCGCACCGGACGCCGTCGTACTGACCGTACGGACCGAGCCGGCCGACCGGGAGTTCCTGGTCGGCACCACACGCACGGTGCTGGAGATCGCCGGGCGGCGCGGCATCCGCGTCCTCGTCGTCGGCGGTGCCGGGGCGCTGCGCAGCCCGGAGGACGCCGGACTGCTGGTGGCCGACAACCCCCGGTACGTGCCGGACGCGTTGCGGCCCGTCGCCACCGCCGGAGTGGCCCAGATGCGGGCGTGCCAGGAGAGCGCCCACGCCGACTGGGTCTACCTGAGCCCGCCGGGCCTGCTGGAGCCCGGCGACCGCACCGGCCGCTACCGGCGCGGCACCGACACCATGCTGGCCGCCGCCGACGGCCGGCCGTGGATCAGCGCCGAGGACCTGGCAGTGGCCGCGCTCGACGAGTTGGAGTCCCCCGGGCCCGACCGCCACTTCACGATCGTCCACCGCGAAGCGGACTGACCACCACCGGACCGGGGACGACGCTCCCCGGTCCGGTGCCGTCCGCGCGGCCGCTCCCTCCCCTTCCGCCCGTCCTCTCCGGGCCTCGGCGCAGAGATTTCTGTTATAGAAGTCCGATCCGCTCGTCTCCATAGAGGTGGGGACAGATGTCCGAGCCGAGAGGGAGAGTGGAGAGAACGTGAGCAGCAGTGTCATAGACGCCGCCGTGATCGAGGCGGCGCAGGCCGGGGACGAACGGGCACGGGAACTGGTCGCTGCGAAGTCCCTGCCGCTGGTCCACAACATCGTCGGCCGGAGCCTGCCCGGACATGCCGACGTGGACGACGTCACGCAGGAGACCATGCTGCACGCGCTCGCCAAGCTGCACACCCTGCGCGACCCCGGCCGCTTCAGGTCCTGGCTGGCCGCCATCACCATGAACCAGATACGCGGCCACCGGCGGCAGGACCCGGGGGTGCTGCAGGACACCGACGAGATCCGCGGACTCCCCGACCCCCGCGCCGACTTCGTCGACGCGACCATCAACCGGCTCGGACTCTCCGGCCAGTGCCGGGAGGTGGCCGAGGCCACCCGGTGGCTGGAGCCGGACGACCGGACACTGCTGTCCCTGTGGTGGCTGGAGAGCACCGGGGAACTCACCAGGGCGGACGTCGCCGCCGCACTGGAGATCACCCCCCAGCACACCGCCGTACGCGTCCAGCGGATGAAGGCGCAGCTGGAGGTGGGCCGGGTCGTCGTCCGGGCCCTGGCGGCCGAACCCTCGTGCGTGCTGCTCCAGTCGCTCCTCGAAGGGTGGGACGGCGAACCGTCCGGGCTGTGGCGCAAGCGGATCGCCCGGCACGCCCGCGAGTGCACCGTCTGCTCCGGCCACTCGTCCGGACTCGTCCCCGCCGAACGGCTGCTCGTGGGACTCGCACTGGTCCCGCCGTCGGCCGCGCTGTGCGCCCGCTGGGGGCTGGAACACCCAAAGGTGGCGGCCGAGCCGACCGCGGCCGGACACTCCCTGGGCTCCACGCCCGGCCGGGCGTCGGCACGCCGGGCGCAGCAGCGCGGACGGCGCGCCCGACGGCGCACGGCCCTCGCCGTCGCCGCCGTGCTGGCCACGGCGGGCGGCACCGGAGCCTTCCTGCTCATCCCCGACCCGCCCGAGGACCGCGACACCGCTTCGCCGACCCGCTCCGGGGACGGGATACGGTCCCTCTCCCGGCCCAGCCCGTCGGCGAGCCCGTCCCCGAGCTCCTCGTCCGCCTCCCCCTCGCCCTCCGCCTCCCCCCGGTCCACCTCCGCCAGCCCCTCGCCGTCCCGCACCGCGCCCCGCCGCACTCCGCGCCGTAAGCCCGCCACCCCGGCGCCCCCGCCCGCCGACCCGGCCGGCGGGAGCTACGCGCAGCAGGTGACCAGCCTGGTCAACGCGGAACGGGCGAAGAAGGGATGCGGCCCCGTCAGCAGCAACGCGACCCTGGACAAGGCCGCGCTCGGACACTCCCGCGACATGGACGCCCGCGACTACTTCTCCCACCAGAGCCCGGACGGCAAGGGCCCGGGCGACCGCATCACGGCGGCCGGCTACCGCTGGAGCACCGTCGGCGAGAACATAGCCCGCGGCCAGCGCACCCCGGCCCAGGTGATGGAGGGCTGGATGAACAGCCCCGGACACCGGGCCAACATCCTCAACTGCTCCTACAAGGAGATCGGCGTCGGCTACCACGACGCACCGGGCGGCCCCTGGTGGACCCAGGCGTTCGCGGCGAAGGGCTGAGCCCGGCACCACGGCACGCCGGCCGGACTGTCGAGTCCGCCCCGCGAAACCGGGCCCGGCACAGGCCGACGCCGTTGCGGGGCCTGGGCCTCTCGTGCCGGTCACGGCCGGGCGTCTCCTCGTGGGCGGGACCGGTGCCATGGTGGAACCCTCCGCCGACCGACCGCGGGCGGCGCGAGGTGGCGGCTACGACCGGAGGGCCGTGCCGTGTGGGGCCGTGCCGTGTGGGGAGGCACTGCCGGGGAAGTCAGACCTTGACGATCCGGATGCCGGTGCCGCACAGCGTGCGAAGGTCCTCGGGGTCCGACGTCAGGGCGGTCACGGGGGTGGGTGAGGCGAGCGCGTTGGCGGCCACGATGGCGTCGAGGGCGTACTTGTGGCCGTCCAGGTCGGCAGCGGTCAGGAGTCTGCTGGCGGGCCGGGCGATGCGCTCAGTGGGTGGAACGACGTTGACGCGGGAGACGGCGAAGTCGAAGCGGGACTGGTGGATCTTGGGGTGACGGGTTTCGACCAGCGTGACGGAGCTGGTGACCACGCGGATGTCCTCGGCTTCTGCCGCAGCCAGCCATTCGGTGACTTCAGGCGCGCGTCGTACGAGCTTGGAGAGCCCCTCGCAGTCCAGGAATTCCATGCGCGTTCGAACAGCGGCGTTATCCGTTGCCGTGGCCGCACTGCTGACAAAGCGCATCGAGGCCCGGCTGCGCGTCACGCTCTTCGACCGCACCAGCCGCAGCGTCGTACTGACGCCCGCGGGCACGGCCCTGCTGGAGCACGGACGGCATGCGCTGAACGCGATGACGGTTGCCGTGCAGAACACCCAACGCGCCGCCGAAGACGCATCGTTGAGGTTCGTGATCAAACCCGGAGGGGACGCCAACCTGCTCTCCGCGATCCTCGCCGCCTACGCGGAGCGGCCCGGTGCCCGGCGGGTCGACATCCTCTTCAGCGGCGCCACCGACCGTACCGATCACCTGCGCGACGGGCGCGCCGACGTGGGCCTGCTCTACGCCCCGTTCGACGACCTCGGCGGGCTGGCCACCGAGACCCTCCACGTCGAGGACCGGGTGGCCGTCCTCCCCGAGAACCACCGGCTCGCCGGGCGCGACAGTATCTCCCTGGACGACCTCAGTGACGAGGTCTTCCCGCGGTGGCCGGGTGTCCCCGGCGGCGGGAGCGGTCCCGAAGTCGCCGATGCCGGGGAACTCACCGCTCTGGTGAGGATCGGCCGCGTCGTCGCCGTCCTGCCCCGCTCGCTCGTCACGCCCGTGCCGCAGGGCATCGTGTGCATCCCTGTGCCCGACGCCGGGCCGAGTCGGATGGTCATCGCCCGCCGGGACGACGACCAGCGGGAGCACGTCACCGCCCTGATCGCCGCCGCCGTATCGCGGCGGCGCGGCTGAGCCCGCCCCCCCGGTCATCCCCCCTCGCGCAGAGCCTCCCGCCATCGGCGACAGCTCAGCGATTTCGGCGTGGTCGGGAAGCGCGTGTTCCTCGTGGCCCGAAGCCCTGGCCGTGAGCAGGTCACGGGCTGGCCCGGCAGGGACGTTTCAGGGACTTTCAGCTCTGCCACAGGGACTTCCGAGGAACGTTCCGCCGTACGGAAGAGTGCGCCCGTGACAGCGCTGAAAGACGCGGATCACCTGGTCAGGCGTGGTGCGCTCAGCACTCGATGACGTTCACCGCGAGCCCGCCGCGCGCGGTCTCCTTGTACTTGACCTTCATGTCGGCGCCGGTGTCGCGCATGGTCTTGATGGCCTTGTCGAGGGAGACGTGGTGGCGGCCGTCGCCGCGCAGGGACATCCGGGCCGCGGTGACGGCCTTGACCGCGGCCATGCCGTTGCGCTCGATGCAGGGGATCTGGACCAGCCCGCCGACCGGGTCGCAGGTCAGGCCCAGGTTGTGCTCGATACCGATCTCCGCCGCGTTCTCCACCTGCTCCGGGCTGCCGCCGAGGATCTCGGCGAGGCCGCCGGCGGCCATGGAGCAGGCCGAGCCGACCTCGCCCTGGCAGCCGACCTCGGCTCCGGAGATGGAGGCGTTCTGCTTGAAGAGCATGCCGATGGCGCCGGCGGCCAGCAGGAAGCGGACCACGGCGTCGTCGTCCGTACCGGGGACGAAGTGGTGGGCGTAGTGCAGGACGGCGGGGATGATGCCGGCGGCGCCGTTGGTCGGCGCGGTGACGACCCGGCCACCCGCGGCGTTCTCCTCGTTCACGGCCATGGCGTAGAGGGTGGTCCACTCCATGGCGTGCGCCTCGACCTGGCCCTCGGCGCGCAGCTGGCGGGCCGAGGTGGCGGCACGGCGGCGCACCTTGAGGCCGCCGGGCAGGATGCCCTCCTGGGTCAGGCCGCGGGCCACGCAGTCCCGCATGACCTGCCAGATCTCCAGCAGCCCGGCGCGGATCTCTTCCTCGGTGCGCCAGGCCTTCTCGTTCTCCAGCATGAGACGGGAGACCGACAGGCCGGTCTCCCGGGTGAGGCGCAGCAGTTCGTCGCCGGTGCGGAAGGGGTGCCGCAGGACGGTGTCGTCCAGTTTGATGCGGTCCTCGCCCACGGCGTCCTCGTCCACGACGAAGCCGCCGCCCACCGAGTAGTAGGTCTTCTCCAGCAGCGGGGTGCCGGCCTCGTCGTAGGCGAAGAGAGTCATGCCGTTGGCGTGGTACGGGAGAGAGCGGCGCCGGTGCAGTACCAGTTGGGTGCGCTCGTCGAACGGGATCTCGTGCGTGTCGCCTATTTCGGTGGCCAGCAGCCGCAGCCGGCCCTCCGTGCGGATCCGCGCGACGCGGTCGTCGGCGTTCTCCACGTCGACCGTGCGCGGGGACTCGCCCTCCAGGCCCAGCAGGACGGCCTTGGGGGTGCCGTGGCCGTGGCCGGTCGCGCCGAGGGAGCCGAACAGTTCGGCGCGCACGGAGGCGGTGTGCGCCAGCGCGCCCTCGTTCTTCAGCCGGCGCGCGAACATGCGGGCGGCGCGCATCGGGCCCACGGTGTGGGAACTGGAGGGGCCGATGCCGATCGAGAACAGGTCGAAGACCGAGATTGCCATGGTGCGGCTCCAAGCCCTTGGCGGGCCAGCGGGTTGTGTCCTGGTGCGGAGCGGTGGGTGCCGGAGGGGCCGGGTGCGGCCCCTCCGGCGGGAGGGGAGCCCCGCTGGGGGCTCCGGGGAGTCCTGCGGAGGACTACTTGCCCAGCGTGGGGTACAGCGGGTGCTTCTCGGCGAGGGCGGTGACCCGCGCGGCGAGGGCCTTGCCCTTGGTGTCGTCGAAGCCCGGCAGCAGGGCCTCGGCGATGATGTCGGCGACCTCGGCGAAGTCCTCGTCCTGGAAACCGCGGGTCGCCAGCGCCGGCGTCCCGATGCGCAGGCCCGAGGTCACCATCGGGGGCCGCGGGTCGTTGGGGACGGCGTTGCGGTTGACGGTGATGCCGACATCGTGGAGCCGGTCCTCGGCCTGCTGCCCGTCCAGCTCGCTGTTGCGCAGGTCGACCAGGACCAGGTGGACGTCCGTGCCGCCGGAGAGCACCGAGACGCCGGCGCCGACGGTGTCCTCGCGCAGCAGGCGCTCGGCGAGGATCCGTGCGCCGGAGAGGGTGCGCTGCTGGCGGTCCTTGAAGTCGTCGCCGGCGGCGATCTTGAAGGCGACGGCCTTCGCGGCGATCACGTGCTCCAGCGGGCCGCCCTGCTGGCCCGGGAAGACCGCGGAGTTGATCTTCTTGGCGTACTCCTTCTTCGACAGGATCACCCCGCCGCGCGGACCGCCGAGGGTCTTGTGCGTGGTGGTCGTGACGATGTCCGCGTACGGCACCGGGGACGGGTGCAGCCCGGCGGCGACGAGGCCGGCGAAGTGCGCCATGTCCACCATCAGCAGCGCGCCGACCTCGTCGGCGATCCGGCGGAAGGCGGCGAAGTCGAGCTGGCGCGGGTAGGCGGACCAGCCCGCGATGATCAGCTGCGGGCGGTGCTCCTCGGCCAGCCGCTCGACCTCGTCCATGTCGACCCGGCCGGTCTGCTCGTCGACCTTGTAGGCGGCGACGTTGTAGAGCTTGCCGGAGAAGTTGATCTTCATGCCGTGGGTGAGGTGCCCACCGTGCGCCAGATCCAGGCCCAGGATGGTGTCGCCCGGCTTGAGCAGCGCGAACATCGCGGCGGCGTTCGCCTGGGCGCCGGAGTGCGGCTGCACGTTGGCGGCCTCGGCGCCGAACAGCGCCTTGATCCGGTCGCGGGCCAGGTCCTCGATCACGTCGACGTACTCGCAGCCGCCGTAGTAGCGGCGCCCGGGGTAGCCCTCGGCGTACTTGTTCGTGAGGACCGAGCCCTGGGCCTCCATGGAGGCGACCGGAGCGAAGTTCTCCGAGGCGATCATCTCGAGGGTGGACTGCTGGCGGTTGAGTTCGGCGTCGACGGCGGCGGCGACGTCGGGGTCGACCTCGTGGAGAGAGCCGTTCAGAAGCGACATGGAAGAACCGTCCCTGGGAAGTGGCGGCGGGGTGGGCAAGCAGCCTCGGTCCCCCGAGGCGGACGCCTCAGGTGCCCGAGGCGAATGCGGCGTACTCGTCGGCCGAGAGCAGGTCGTCCGGCAGTGCGTCGACCTTCACCTTGAACAGCCAGCCGCCCTCCAGCGGGGCGGAGTTGACCAGCGCCGGGTCGTCCACCACGTCCTGGTTGATCTCGGTGATCTCACCGGAGGCGGGGGAGTAGAGGTCGCTGACGGACTTGGTGGACTCCAACTCGCCGCAGGTCTCGCCCGCGGTCACGGTGTCACCGACCTCGGGGAGCTGGACGAAGACGACGTCGCCCAAGGCGTTGGCGGCGTGCTCGGTGATACCGACCGTCGCGACGCCGTCATCGGCGGCCGACAGCCACTCGTGCTCCTTGCTGTAGCGGAGCTGCTGGGGGTTGCTCATGAGTCTGATTCTCCCGGATGCGAAAGGTGCAGTGAACACGGTCTTGGCAGGTGGAACGGGGGGCGCGGGCCGCCCTTCGGTGGCGGCGGGTGCTCAGGCCCGCTTGTAGAAGGGCAGCGCCACGACCTCGTACGGCTCGTGGGAGCCCCGGATGTCGACCGCGACCCCCTCCGTGCCGGGTTCGGCGTGTGCCGCGTCCACGTACGCCATGGCGATCGGCTTGCCCAGCGTCGGCGACGGCGCCCCGGAGGTGACTTCGCCCACAACCGCACCGTCGGCGACCACCGGGTAACCGGCGCGCGGCACCCGGCGTCCCTCGGACACCAGCCCGACCAGCTTGCGCGGCGGGGCGGTCGCGGCCTTCTCGGCGGCCGCCGCCAGCGCGTCCCGGCCCACGAAGCGTCCCTCGTTCGAGGTCTTCTCGAACTTGACGATCCGGCCCAGCCCCGCGTCGAACGGGGTCAGCGCGGTGGACAGCTCGTGCCCGTACAGCGGCATCCCCGCCTCCAGGCGGAGCGTGTCGCGGCAGCTCAGACCGCACGGGGTCAGCCCGGCCTCCCGGCCCGCCTCGGTCAGCGCCTCCCAGACCGCGACGGCGTCGCCGGGCGAGACGAACAGTTCGAAGCCGTCCTCGCCGGTGTATCCCGTGCGGGCGATCAGCGCCGACTTGCCGGCGACCATGTCGCGCTCACCGGCGTAGTAGCGCAGTCCGTCGACGTCGAAGCCGGTCAGCTGCTTGAGGATGCCCGCGGCCGCCGGGCCCTGCACCGCGATGAGCGCGTAGCCGTCGCGGTCGTCCCGCACCTCGGCACCGAAGCCGTCCTGCCGCGCGACCAGCGCGTCCAGCACCGTCTGCGCGTTGGCGGCGTTGGCCACGACCAGGTACTCCTGGTCGTCCAGCCGGTAGACGATCAGATCGTCGAGGATGCCGCCGTCCTCGTCGCAGATCATGGTGTAGCGGGCGCGGCCGACCGCCAGCTTGGACAGGTTGCCGACCAGCGCGTGGTCCAGCAGCTCGGCGGCCTGCGGCCCGGTCAGGGTGATCTCGCCCATGTGCGAGAGGTCGAAGAGGCCGGCGGTCGAGCGCACGGCCAGATGCTCCTCGCGCTCGCTGCCGTAGCGCAGCGGCATGTCCCAGCCCGCGAAGTCGGTCATGGTGGCGCCCAGCGCGCGGTGCGTGGCGTCCAGCGCGGTCTTGCGAGTGGCCGGTGGCTCAGTCATGCAGGCTCCCAGAGTCCCGATGAGTCCCCATAGGGGGATATGACGTGGATGTCCTCCCCATCTGTCATCGGAACCTGAGAGGTTCGCCGACAGCTCCCGAACGGCTGGAGCCCGGCTTGCACCTTGGGTGGGACCGCCGCTCCGCGCCGGGGCGCGCACAGCGGTCCGCTTTTCAGATCTGCCTAGCCTGCGCGGTAACGGGGCCTGAGAGATTCAAGGGAGGATCTTGCTCCTTCGGCGCCCCGGTGTGCGCGTACTGCACACGCCTGCCGGGGACTCTCCCGCGCGGGTTCGAACGGCCGGTATGCAGTTTGGATGCGCACATCATGGCACGGGTGGGCGGGCCGTGGCTGCCCCCGCGGAGCAGCTGTTCGCCTTGAACCGCATTACTCCTTCTTTACATACTTGGGGCGGCGGCCGAACTGCCGCCAGGGGAGGGAGATCCAGTGGGCAGCCCGTGCCGTGCAGGAGCCGTACCGAGGGGCGCGCGAGCGGGCCCCGCAGCCCGCGCCGCGGTCCGGCACGATCTGCGCCGTACCGGCGGACCGTGGACGCTGCGCTATCCGGCGGGGGACGTGGTGGTGGTCTCCGGGCTGCCGGGCGGCGGCAAGTCCACCCTCATGCGGCGCGCGTTCCCGGGCCGGTCCGACGCGGTGCGCATCGACTCGCAGGACGCCCGCGAGCGCTGGGAGGCGCGGATGCCGCGCTGGCTGCCGTACGGCGCCTACCGGCCCCTGGTACGGCTCGCGCACTACGCGGCGCTGCGCACGGCGCTGGGCTCGGGTGCCGCCGTCGTGGTGCACGACTGCGGCACGCAGAGCTGGGTGCGCCGCTGGCTGGCCCGGGACGCGATACGGCGTGGGCGCTCGCTCCACCTGCTGCTGCTCGACGTCCCCACCGGGGACGCGCTGGCCGGACAGACCGTGCGCGGCAGGCGGGTGACCGGGTACGCCTTCCGGCGGCATCTGCGTGCCGTCGGAAGGCTGCGGGCCGCCGCGGAGGCCGGACGGCTGCCGCGCGGCTGTGTCTCCTCGGTGCTGCTGGACCGGGAGGCGGCCCGGGATGTGCGGTGCGTGCTCTTCGAGCCGCTGCCCGCCGCGGTACCGCTGGTGCTCTCCCCCTGGGCGGGACCGCCGGGCCCGACCGCGCCGCCATCCGTACCGTCGCCCGGAGAGGGGCGGACGCCCGCGGCCCCGGCACCCGCGAGGGGCGCCGGGGCCGCGGACGGGGACACCGGTGACCGGATTCAGGGGGTGACCGGGGTCAGCGGCCCGCTGCCGGGGTGACCGGCTTGCCGGGCTGCTGCGCGGGGGACTGCTGCCCTGCCTGGCCGAGTGCGGGCTTGGCGGGCGCCTGCGGCCGCGGGGGCTGCTGAGCGGTGGGCTTCGCCGGCTTCCCGGGCTTGGCGGGCTTCCCGGGCTCGGCCGGCTTGGCGGGCTGCTGCTCCTGGGCCGGGTCCGACGGTTTCGCGGGCTTCGACGGCTCGGTGGGCTGCTGCTGTTCGGTCGGCTTCTGCTGGCCGGCCGGCTTCTCGCCCGGCTCGGGCGGCTTCGGGAGCTTGTGCTGCGCCGTCGGGTCCTGCTGGGGGGCTGCGGGCTTCTGCTGCGGCGCCGACTGCCCCATGCCCTGGTCGTCCGACGGCTTCGGCTTGGCCTGCTCCGTCCCGGCTTCCGGTCCGGCGGGCTGCTGGATGCCGGGCCGCTGCCCCGGGGCGTGGCCGGCCACCGGCGCGGCGGCGGCCGCACCCGCCGCGCCGAGGGCGAGCGAGCCGGCCAGGGTGACGGTGACGGCGATCCTGTTCACACGCATGTGCTCTCCTCCGATGGGCGTGCCGGTTGGCACGTATGGGGACGCAGTCCACCTTTCGGGCATCCGACGCGGAACGCAACCGGAGCATCGCTGTTCGTGTTCGTCCCGGTTCGTCCAGGGGGCCGTAGCGGTACTCCGGGGTGCCTCCGAGCAGGCGGGGATCATGGATAGGCTTGCCGTATGACAGTTCCCTCGCAGCCCTCGCAGCCGCAGCACTTCGGGCCCGGGCACGGGGGTGGCTGGCCCGGCAACGAGCTGGAGGAAGCCCTGGCCGCCTCGCTCCAGGTGCCGCACGCGGGCGCCCGGCTGCTGGAGGTGCTGGGCCGCAGCAGTGTCTGGGTCCCGCTCCCGGACGGCGGCGACCGGGAGAGCCGGGAACTGGATCTGCCGACCATCGAGTTGGACGGTGCGGTCCATGTGCCGGTCTTCAGTTCCGAGCAGCAGTTCCTGAGCGTCGTCGGCGCCCATGTGTCCTTCACTGTCGCACCGGCCAGGGAATTCGCGCGCGGCCTCCCCGCGGGGGTGGGCATCGCCGTGAACCCGGAGGGGACGGTGGGGGTTCCGCTCTCCGCCGAGGCCGTCGCCGAGCTGTGCGCGAACACCCCCGCCGAGCAGGCCGCCACCGGAGCCGTGCGGGGCGCCCGGGTGCGGCTGTTCGAGCCGGACTGGCAGGACGATCCGCTCGCCTTCCTCGCCGCGGCCTCGGCGGAGTTCGCCGCGCTCGGGGCCGTACGCAGCGCGCGTCGGGGCCTCGCCAGCACCGAGGGTGATCCGCCCGGTCTGTTCGTCGGGATAGAGCTCGACCTCCTCGACCCGGAGGCCCGGCAGGCCGCCCACGACGCGCTCGGCAGGGCGCTGCACGTGGCGCCGGTGCGCTGGCCGGTCCAGATGGTGCTGCTCGACGCGGCGGAGGATCCGGTCGTGGACTGGCTGCGGCAGTGCGTACGCCCGTTCTACGACCGCGAGACCCACCGCTGAGCGTGGTGCGAGGGGCGGCGGTGGACCGCGGTGCCGGTGAGGTGCCCACCGCGACCCGGATGCGGAGCGGCGCGCGCCGGTTGCCGTACCCGAGCTGAGTACGAGTACCGATGTCCCGGTCCGCTCGTAAGCTGGTTGGATGGCGGTGCGGGGCGACGAGCCAGGAACGGCGGCAGAGGTGGAAAGGCGGCCCAGGTGAGCGCGGGTGAGAGCGTCGAGACGCTGCTGCGGCGAGTGGCGCCCGGCGGGCACGGCACCTACGAGAGCTACGAGTCCTTGCTCCAGGCACTCGCCGGCGGTCAGGTGTGGATGCTGCTGTGGAACGGGCAGGCCGGATCCCCCGACGCGCAGTACGGCAACATGGACGTCGCCGGGTACGGCTACGCGCCCTGTGTCACCTCGGCCCAGGAGCTGGCGGCCTCCGGCTGGAACCGCGCCCACGAGGTCGTCGCCGGACGGGAGATCGCCGCCGCCCTCTTCGCCGACCGCTGGGGGATCTGGCTGAATCCGCACGCTCCCGGCGGCGGCGTCGGCATCCCCTGGCTGGACCTGCGGCGGATCGCGGTCGGCCTCGACCAGCTTCCCGCCGGGCCGCTGCGGATCAGCGAGCCGACCCTGGAGATTCCGCAGTTCTATGCGCTGCTGACGCAGAACGCCCACCGGACCCCCGTCGTCCGCTCGCTGCGCCGCGCCTGGGTGCGGCCCGCGCTGGGCGTCCCGTACCTGGCCGTGGGCCTCGACCTGTACGACGGCGCCCCCGCCTCGATCGAGGCGGCCCGCCGGATGATGGCCCAGTCGGTGCTCGCGGTGCCCGACGGGCTCCCTGTCTCCAGCGTCGCGATGGCGGACGACTACGACCCCGTGGCCATGTGGATGCGCAGCCAGTCCCGGCCGTTCTTCGACCGGGACGCACACGCTCCGGCCGGATACGACGCCTCCCGGCCACCGGCTCCCGGCGCCGGTTACGGCTACCCGCGCGCCTTCTGAGCAGGGGCGGAATCCGGACGTATTTCCGGATCCGCAGACGGTCCAGATCAGGACAAAATTCCGACCCCCACACCGCTCAACGTCAATATCCGTCCGCATAACGGAACATGACGCGCCACATCACAGTTGCGCATCCATTCCCCGGCAGGTCTGGCGACTGATCCTGAGCGCGATGAAGACTCCCGAGCCATAAGCCACCGGAAGGCCGCAGCCGGCCTCCCACCCACAACGGCTTTCGAATGTCTTCTGAACTCTGACCGCTACAGCGGTGTGCGTGGACTGGTCAACTGCCGGTCGAGAAGGGGTCCCCAACACGATGACGGCACCACTGCACGAGGAAACGATCGCGGAAACCGCGGCCGTGGAGCCGGCACCCGGCAAGGCCGAGAAGGCGATCGAGGGCCGCTCACTCGGCCGGATCGCCTGGGAGCGGCTCAAGCGGGACAAGGTGGCGCTGCTCGGCGGCACGATCGTGCTGCTGCTGGTGCTGCTCGCGATCTTCGCCCCGGTGCTCGCGGCGCTGACCGGGCAGTCGCCGAACGAGCGCCACGAAGACCTGATCGACCCGCTCTTCAGCACCCCCACGGGCGCGCTGGGCGGGATGTCCGCCGACCACCTGCTCGGCGTGGAGCCGGTCAGCGGCCGCGACATCCTCACCCGGATCGTCTACGGAGCGCGCGTCTCGATCCTCGTCGGCTTCCTCTCGGCCTTCGTCGCCGTCATCTTCGGCACCATCCTGGGCACCCTCGCCGGCTACTTCGGCGGCTGGCTGGACGCGCTGATCAGCCGGGTGATGGACATGCTGCTGGCCTTCCCGCAGCTGCTGTTCATCATCTCCCTGATCTCCGTGATGCCCAACGACCTGCTCGGCCTGACCGGCACGGGCGTGCGGCTGCTGGTGATGATCCTGGTGATCGGCTTCTTCGGCTGGCCCTATATCGGCCGGATCGTGCGCGGCCAGGTGCTCTCGCTGCGCGAGCGGGAGTACATCGAGGCCGCCCGCAGCCTGGGCGCCGGCCGCGGCTACATCATCGGCAAGGAACTGCTGCCCAACCTGGTCGCGCCGATCACCGTCTACATGACGCTCATGATCCCGACCAACATCCTCACCGAGGCGGCGCTCAGCTTCCTGGGTGTGGGCGTCAAGCCGCCGACCGCCTCGTGGGGCTCGATGCTCTCGGACGCGGTGACGTACTACGAGTCCGACCCGATGTACATGATCATTCCCGGCGTCGCCATCTTCATCACGGTGCTCGCCTTCAACCTCTTCGGCGACGGCGTACGCGATGCACTGGACCCGAAGGGCACCCGTTGATCCCCCATCCCAGACCCCGGACCCGCCCAGCTCGTGCGGGCCGTGACCTATCACGGAGGTTGCGAGACGTGAAACCCCTACGCACATCGAGGCGCCGGTTGGCCGCGCTCTCGGCTGTTGCCGCCGCCACGCTGCTGGCCACCTCGGCCTGCGGCGGGGGCGACAGCGACAAGGAGGGCGGCGGCGAGTACAACGCGGGCGTCAACAAGGTCGCCAACGCCTCCAGCAAAAAGGGCGGGACCCTGAAGTTCGTGGGTGTCCAGGACGCCGACTCCTGGGACACCACCCGCATGTACTACGGCTTCGTCTTCGACTTCTCGCGGTTCTACAGCCGCCAGCTCGTGAGCTACAGCCCCAAGCCGGGCAAGAAGAGCCTGGACCTGAAGCCCGACCTGGCCACGGACAACGCGCAGATATCCGAGGACGGCAAGGTCTACAAGTACACCCTGAAGAATGGCCTGAAGTGGGAGGACGGCAAGCCGATCACCTCCCAGGACGTCAAGTACGGCATCGAGCGCCAGTGGGCCCAGAAGACCCTCTCCGGCGGCCCGACCTACATCAAGGACGTCCTCGACCCGGACGGCAAGTGGAAGGGTCCCTACGAGGACAAGGGCGGCTTCGACGCCATCAAGACGCCCGACGACAAGACCATCGAGTTCCACCTGCCGAAGGCCAACGGCGACTTCGAGCAGATGCTGGCGATGCCCACCAACTCGCCGGTGCGCAAGGACAAGGACACCAAGTCCAAGTACACGCTGCGCCCCTTCTCCTCGGGTCCGTACAAGTTCAAGTCGTACACCCCGAACAAGTCGCTGCTCCTGGTCCGCAACAAGAACTGGGACCGCAACAGCGACACGCTGCGCAAGGCGCTGCCGGACAAGGTCAAGGTCACCCTGCTCACCAACCCGGACGAGCGCGACAAGCGCCTGATCAACGGTGACGCGGACCTCGACCTCAACCAGCGCGGCATGGAGGTCCAGGGCCGGCAGACCGCCCTCAAGCAGCACAAGGGCAACGTGGACAACCCGCAGACCGGGTTCATCTCGTACGTGGCCTTCCCGCAGAGCGTGAAGCCCTTCGACAACATCCACTGCCGCAAGGCCGCCATCTACGGCACCAACCACAAGTCGGTGCAGACCGCCCGCGGTGGCCCGACCGCCGGTGGCGAGCTGGCCGTGAACATGCTGCCGCCCACCGTTCCGGGCGCCGACCAGAACGACGACCAGTACGGCATCCGCAAGAACGGCGGAGCCGCCGACGTCGCGAAGGCCAAGGAAGAGCTCGAGAAGTGCGGTAAGCCGGACGGGTTCAAGACCACCCTGGCGGTGCGCAACACCGACAAGGCCGACGTGAAGTCCGCCGAGGCCATCCAGGCGTCGCTGAAGAAGGTCGGCATCAAGGTCGAGCTGGACGAGTTCGACGGCTCGCAGGGTTCCTCGATCGTCGGCAACCAGGCCACGGTCAAGCGCAAGGGCTACGGCATGGTGCTCTACGGCTGGGGCCCCGACTTCCCCAGCGGCCAGGGCTACGGCATCGAGCTGTGGCACAGCTCCAAGATCCGTGACAACGGCAACAACAACTACGCGCTGATCGACGACCCGAAGATCGACAAGGGTCTCGAGGACGCCATCGCCGAGCTCGACCCGGCGAAGGCCGCCGAGAAGTACGCCGAGGTCAACCACCGGGTCATGGAGGGCGGCTACTACCTGCCGCTCACCTACCTGAAGGTCGTCCAGTGGCGCTCCGACCGGCTCACGAACGTCTACGCGGCCGACTCCTTCAGCGGCTGGTACGACTTCGCGTCCCTCGGCGTCAAGTGACCCCGGGGGTCCACGGACCCTCGAAGTTCGCCACCGACATCACCATCTGACGGCGCCACCCGCCGCTGGCACGAAGGGCAGGTGAAGGCCGCTACGGGCGGCCCGGCCGCCGACTCCCGACCGGGAGCGGCCGGGCCGCCGCCGGGCGGCCGGAGAGCAGTGCTCACATACCTCATCAGGCGGCTGTTCGCCGTCGCAGTGATGCTGGTCGTCATCATCCTGGCGGTCTTCTGCATCTTCTTTCTGATCCCCAAGTGGTCGGGGATCGATCCGGCCACCATGTTCGTCGGTAAGCAGGCCGACAAGGAGAGCGTCGAAGCCGTTCGTGAGAAGCTCCAGCTGGACGATCCGGTCCTGGTCCAGCTCTTCGAGTTCTTCAAGGGCATCTTCGCCGGCCGGGACTACACCTCCGGTGGCGACACGACGCACTGCTCCGCCCCCTGCTTCGGGTACTCCTTCCGCACCGAGCAGGAGATCTGGCCGGTGCTGACCGACCGGCTTCCGGTCACCCTCTCCCTGGCGCTGGGCGCTGCCGTCATCTGGCTGATCATCGGCCTGGCCGTCGGCGTGCTCTCCGCGCTCAAGCGGGGCAGCCTCTGGGACCGGCTCGCCATGACCGGCGCGCTGGCCGGCGTCTCGCTGCCCGTCTACTTCACCGGTCTGATCTCGCTGGCCGTGTTCGCCTACCAGCTCGACCTGGTGAGCAACACCTTCACCCCGTTCGGCGACGATCCCGTCAAGTGGTTCAGCGGCATGATCCTGCCCTGGGTCACCCTCGCCTTCCTCTTCGGCGCCATGTACGCCCGGCTGACCCGGGCGACCATGCTGGAGGTGATGGGCGAGGACTACATCCGTACCGCCCGCGCCAAGGGGCTCAAGGAGCCGGTCGTCATCGGCAAGCACGCCATGCGCTCCACCATGACGCCGGTCCTCACGCTCCTGGGCATCGACATCGGCGCCCTGATGGGCGGCGCGATCCTCACCGAGACCACCTTCAGCATCCCCGGACTCGGGCAGGCCGTGCTCAAGGCGATCACCGATCGCGACCTCCCGCTGATCCTGGGCGTCACCCTCATCACCGCAACCGCCGTCGTCATCGCGAATCTCATCGTGGACCTGCTGTACGGCGTGATCGACCCACGAGTGAGGCTGGGATGACCGACCACGAGCACAAGTCCCACAAGGACACCGAGACCGGCCCGGACGCCACCCGCGCGGACGCGCCGCCGGCGGTCGCCGCCTCCGGCGCTGCCGGGGCCGCGATCCCCGAGCAGGGCACGGCAGCGGACCTGACCGGTTCCGGCACCGCGCCCGGCGAACCCGAGCTGGACCAGCGGCCTCCGTCCTCCTTCCTGGAGGTGCGCGACCTGCGGGTGCACTTCCCCACCCAGGACGGCCTGGTCAAGTCCGTCGACGGGCTCACCTTCTCGCTGGAGAAGGGCAAGACCCTCGGCATCGTCGGCGAGTCGGGTTCCGGAAAGTCCGTCACCTCGCTCGGCATCATGGGCCTGCACACGGTCGGCCAGTACGGCAGGCAGCGCCCGCAGCTCTCGGGCGAGATCTGGCTGGACGGCCAGGAGCTGCTCACCGCCGACGCGGAGACGGTGCGCAAGCTGCGCGGCCGCGAGATCTCCATGATCTTCCAGGACCCGCTCTCGGCGCTGCACCCCTTCTTCACGGTCGGCCACCAGATCGTGGAGGCGTACCGCGTCCACCACGACGTGGACAAGAAGACGGCCCGCAGGCGCGCGGTCGAGCTGCTGGACCGGGTGGGCATCCCCGAGCCCGGCAAGCGGGTCGACAGCTACCCGCACGAGTTCTCCGGCGGGATGCGGCAGCGGGCGATGATCGCGATGTCGCTGGTCAACAACCCCGAACTGCTGATCGCCGACGAGCCCACCACGGCGCTCGACGTGACGGTCCAGGCGCAGATCCTGGACCTGATCCGGGACCTGCAGCAGGAGTTCGGCTCGGCCGTCATCATCATCACCCACGACCTGGGCGTCGTCGCCGAGCTCTCGGACGACATCCTGGTGATGTACGGCGGGCGCTGTGTCGAGTACGGCACCGCCGAGCAGGTCTTCTACGAGCCGCAGCACCCCTACACCTGGGGCCTGCTGGGCTCCATGCCGCGCATCGACCGGGACCGGGCCGACCGGCTCATCCCCGTCAAGGGCTCGCCGCCCAGCCTCATCAACGTCCCGTCCGGCTGCGCCTTCAACCCGCGCTGCCCGTATGCGGACGTCCCCGGGGACGACGTCACCCGCACCGTCCGGCCGGAGCTGCGCGAGGTCAAGGACGGGCACCTGGCCGCCTGCCACATGGCGCAGGAGGACCGGGAGCGGATCTGGAACGAAGAGATTGCCCCGAAGCTGTGAGCGGCGTGAGTGAGGACGACGAGCCGATGACGAATCCCGTGAAGTCCCCGGGCTCCGAGCCGACGGCCGACTCCGCGGCAGCGCCGGACCAGGGCGAGACGCTGCTGAGGGTCAGCGGCCTCAAGAAGCACTTCCCCATCCACAAGGGCCTCTTCAAGCGGCAGGTGGGCGCGGTGCAGGCGGTCGACGGCATCGACTTCGAGGTCCGCGCCGGGGAAACCCTGGGCGTCGTGGGCGAGTCGGGTTGCGGCAAGTCGACGATGGGCCGGCTGATCACCCGGCTGCTGGAGCCCACCGCGGGCTCCATCGAGTTCGAGGGCCGCGACATCACCCATCTGGGTGTCAGCGGAATGCGCCCGCTGCGGCGCGACGTGCAGATGATCTTCCAGGACCCGTACTCCTCGCTGAACCCCCGGCACACGGTCGGCGCCATCGTCAGCGCGCCGTTCAAGCTCCAGGGGGTGCAGCCGGAGGGCGGCGTCAAGAAGGAGGTCCAGCGGCTGCTGGGGGTGGTCGGGCTCAGCCCCGAGCACTACAACCGCTACCCGCACGAGTTCTCCGGCGGGCAGCGGCAGCGCATCGGCATCGCCCGTGCCCTGGCGCTCAGCCCGAAGCTGGTGGTGGCCGACGAGCCGGTCTCGGCGCTGGACGTCTCCATCCAGGCGCAGGTCGTCAACCTCCTGGACGATCTGCAGGAGGAGCTCGGCCTCACCTATGTGATCATCGCGCACGACCTGTCCGTCATCCGGCACGTCTCGGACCGGATCGCGGTGATGTACCTCGGCAAGATCGTGGAGCTGACCGACCGGCAGTCGCTCTACAACACGCCGATGCACCCCTACACCAAGGCGCTGATGTCGGCGGTGCCGGTGCCCGACCCGCGGCGCAAGGCGGCGGACAGCCGGGAGCGGATCCTGCTGCAGGGCGATGTGCCCTCGCCGATGAACCCGCCGACCGGCTGCCGCTTCCACACCCGGTGCTGGAAGGCCACGGAGGTCTGCAAGACCAAGGAGCCGCCGTTGATCCCGCTGGCGACGGGCCACAACGTGGCCTGCCACCACCCGGAGAACGCGCCGGACCAGGAGCCGGGAGACACCGCGCTGCTGAGCGGTGCCGCCACCGCCAAGCGCTGACCCGGTACCGGAGGGGCTGGTTCCACGGCCCCTCCGGTGCGGCACCGCGGCCGGCCTTCCTGGCGGCGCAGGCGGGAGCCGGGGAGAGGCTCGGAAAGCGCTCCGGATACAAAGGAGCCGTGGAATCCGTCTTCAGTCCTCCGCTCCAGCACTGGCTGGACATCGCCGGCATCTTCGTCTTCGCCGTCTCCGGGGCGCTGCTGGCTGTCCGCCGCAACTTCGACGTCTTCGGCATCGCCGTCCTCGCCGAGGTCACCGGCCTGGGCGGCGGCCTCTTCCGGGATGTGGTCATCGGTGCCGTCCCTCCGGCGGCCTTCACCGATCTCGGCTACTTCCTCACCCCGCTCGTCTCGGCCGCACTGGTCTTCTTCCTCCACCCGGAGGTGGAGCGGATCAACAAGGCGGTCAATGTCTTCGACGCGGCGGGGCTGGGGCTCTTCTGCGTGACGGGCACGCTCAAGGCCGACGAGTACGGGCTCAGCCTGACCTCCTCGGTCGTGATGGGGCTGGCCACGGCGGCGGGCGGCGGCGTGCTGCGTGACGTGCTGGCGAACGAGGTGCCCTCGCTGCTGCGCTGGGACCGGGAGGTCTACGCGGTCCCCGCGGTCATCGGTTCCAGTGCCGTGGCGTTGCTGATCCACCTGGACGCGGTACGTCCCGCCACGGCGGTGGGCGCGGCGCTGCTGGCCTTCGTGCTGCGGCTGCTGGCCCTGCACTACAACTGGCGGGCGCCGCGGGCGTGGAAGCGCAGCAGCGCGACGGTGGACGCGGAGGCGGCCGGGGGTACTCCGGAACCACCCCCTACCGAGCAGTAACAAATCCGGTGTACCGTCGCCCCATGTCCGACGCACCGTCCTGCACCGCCGTATCCGCCGCTCCCGCCGGCAGCAGCGAGTTCGACCGCGACACCGCGGTCCGCACCCTGCGGCCCGGCGTCCACGAGGCGCAGCTCTCCCCGGGCTGGGCCATCGGCACCGCCCTGAACGGCGGCTACCTGCTGGCCGTGGTGGGCCGCGCCCTGCGCCAGGCCCTCCCGCACCCGGACCCGTTCACCGTCACGGCCCACTACCTCACGGCCACCACCGCGGGTCCCGCCACCGTCCGCACCTCGGTGGCCCGCGGCGGGCGCACCGTCTCCACCGCCTCGGCCGGGCTCTTCCAGCTGGACGAGAGCGGCACGGAAGTGGAGCGCATCCGGGTGCTGGCGACCTACGGCGAACTGGACGCGCTCCGCGGCGAGGTGCGCACCAGCGCCGAGCCGCCCGCGGTCCCGCCGCAGGCGCAGTGCTTCCGGGCCACCGACCACCCCGGCGGCGACGCCGCCGTACCCGAGATGGGGCGCCGGCTCGACCTGCGCCTCGACCCGGAGACCTGCGGATGGGCGCTCGGCGCGCCCAGCATGCGCGGCGAGATCCGCGGCTGGCTCGGGCTCGCCGACGGGCGCGACCCGGACCCGCTCTCGCTGCTGATGGCCGTCGACGCGCTGCCGCCCACCGGCTTCGACCTGGGGCTCACCGGCTGGGTGCCCACCGTCGAGCTCACCGTCCATGTGCGCGCCCGCCCGGCGCCCGGTCCGCTCCGCATCGCCGTCACCACCCGCAACCTGGCAGGCGGATTCCTGGAGGAGGACGCCGAGGTGTGGGACTCCGCCGACCGCCTGGTCGCGCAGTCCCGGCAGCTGGCCCGCGCATAGCGCGGGCGGCGCGGGCGGAGGCGGCCCGGGTGACAGGTGCGGGCGCCTCGATGTCCCTTTTCGTGCGATGTGCTTACGTAGGTCGGGAAAGTTTGCCTGCCCGAGAGAAAGCGACGCACGTGACCTACACAGTGAAGAGCACGCTTCCGGAATCGGACCTCAAGACCGTCGCCGAGGCGCTGCAGGGCACGCTGTTGGACCTCATCGACCTCTCCCTCGCCGCCAAGCAGATCCACTGGAACGTGGTCGGGCCGCGCTTCCGCTCCATCCACCTCCAGCTCGACGAGGTCGTCGACACGGCCCGGCAGTACTCCGACACCGTCGCCGAGCGCGCCTCCGCGCTCGGCGTCAGCCCAGACGGCCGCTCCACCACCGTCGCGCACGGCAGCGCCGTCAACACCGTCAAGGAGGGCTGGCTCCCCGACAACGACGCGGTCCGCCTGATGGTCGAGGCGCTCGGCGCCGTCATCACCAAGGCCCGGGAGCGGATGAAGGCCGTCGGCCCGGTCGATCCGGTCACCGAGGACGTCTTCATCCAGCTCACCGGCGTCCTGGAGAAGGAGCACTGGATGTTCCAGGCGGAGAACCGCGGCTGAGCCGCTCCGGGCCGGTGCCGGTCGGGCCCCGGATCCGCCCGGCGCGCGGGTTCCGGTGTCCGCGGGCCGCGGCGCGGGCGCCCGGGACTCCAGGCCGGCTCCGGACGGGGGCACGTACGACGAGGCGCGTACGCTGCCACGCGCCGGTCGTGCGCCCCGTGGGGAACCGTAGGATTGGGGAACCATGGCTGACTCCGCCCACCCCGTCTATCTCGACCACGCCGCCACCACGCCCATGTGGCCCGAAGCGGTGCGGACGATGACCGAACAGCTCGCGGTCGTCGGCAACGCCTCCTCGCTGCACGGCGCCGGACGGCGGGCCCGGCGCACGGTGGAGGAGGCTCGCGAGTCGCTCGCCCTCTCGCTCGGGGCGCGCCCCAGCGAGGTCGTCTTCACAGCGGGCGGGACCGAGGCGGACAACCTCGCCGTCAAAGGGCTCTACTGGGCCCGCCGGGACGAGGACGCCCGGCGCACCCGGGTGCTGGCCGGGCCGGTGGAGCACCACGCCGTGCTGGACGCCGTCGAGTGGCTGGCCGAGCACGAGGGCGCCCGCCTGGAGTGGCTGCCGGTGGACGCGTACGGCCGGGTGCACCCCGAGGCACTGCGCGAGGCCATCGCACGCGATCCCGCCGACGTCGCGCTGGCCACCGTCATGTGGGCGAACAACGAGATCGGCACGGTCACCCGGATATCGGAACTCGCCGAGGTCGCCGCCGAGTTCGATGTGCCGCTGCACTCGGACGCGGTGCAGGCGTTCGGCCAGCTCGACCTCTCCTTCAGCGGGTCCGGGCTCGCCTCGATGGCCGTCACCGGCCACAAGACCGGCGGCCCCTACGGAATCGGCGCGCTGCTGCTGCGGCGCGAGTACGCCCCGGTGCCGCTGCTGCACGGCGGGGGCCAGGAGCGGCACGTGCGCTCCGGCACGCTGGACACCCCGGCCATCGCCGCGTTCGCCACGGCCGGACGGGTCTCCGTCGAGCGGCGGGCCGACTTCGTCCGCGAGGTGGGCGGACTGCGGGACGCGCTGGTGGCGGCCGTCCGCGACGCCGTGCCGGACGCGGTGCTCAACGGCGACCCGGACCCGGCCGGGCGGCTCGCGGCCAACGCGCACTTCTCCTTCCCGGGCTGCGAGGGGGACTCCCTGCTGTTGCTCCTGGACGCGCAGGGGATCGCGTGTTCGACCGGTTCGGCCTGCACGGCGGGCGTCGCCCAGCCCAGCCATGTGCTGCTGGCCACCGGCACCGAGCCCGACCTCGCCCGGGGCACCCTCCGCTTCTCGCTGGGCCACACCACCACCAAGGCGGACGTGGACGCGCTGGCGCAGGCGATCGGCCCGGTCGTCGAGCGGGCCCGCACCGCGGGGCTGAGCTAGCCACACCGGAGGACGGCCCGGGCGGCACGGCTCCGGCGCCCTCCCTTCGTCACTTGTCCCGGAGCGTGCTCTCCACCCGCATCTCGGTGCGGACCATCCGCAGATACTTGTCCCAGTCCCAGTGCCGCCCCGGATCGGTGTGGTCGGCGCCAGGGACCTCGTTGTGGCCGATGATGTGCCGCCGGTCGGCGGGGAAGCCGTAGCGCGAGCAGATCCCCGCCGTCAGCCGGGCGGAGGAGCGGTACATGGCGTCCGTGAAGTCCTGCGGACGGTCTATCCATCCCTCGTGCTCCACCCCGATGCTGCGCTCGTTGTACTCCTTGTTCGCCGCGTGGAAGGCGACGTCCAGCTCGCGGATCATCTGGATGATCTGCCCGTCCTGGCAGACGATGTAGTGCGCCGCGGCCCGGTGCTCGGGATCCCGGAAGACCTTCACGGCGGCTGCCGCGCTGCCCTGCGTGACATGCACGATCACCCGGTCGATGCCGTAGTCCGCGGGCCGGTCGCTGCGGCGCATGTTGGCGTCGGCGGCGGCCACCCAGCGGGCGCGGGTGTCGTCCACCGCGCCCTCCAGCCGCGGCTTGTCGTTCCCCGGCATCCGCCACCACCAGCGCTTGAGCTCCTGCTGGGTGGCCACCCCGAGCACACCGAGGCCCACCAGGGTGCTGCCGCCGATCAGCAGCCGCCGCCGGGCGACCCCGCGCCCGCGCGCGCCTTCCCGGTCGCCGTCGCCGGAGGTGCCGGCGCCCTCGGCCCGGCCGCCGGGACCGGCATCCCGGCCGTCGCCGGGGCCGGACCCGGAGCCGTCCGCCGGGCCGTCCTCGTGTCCGTCATCCGCCGCTGGTCCCATGCGCTCCCTAACGCGTTCGGGTGGCCGGGAGGTTCCGTCTACCCTGGAGGGCGCTATGACTACTGCATCCTCGCGGGGCACAGCCTCCGCGCGCCCGCTCCGTGTGCTGGCCGCCATGTCCGGCGGAGTCGACTCCGCCGTCGCGGCGGCCCGTGCCGTCGAGGCCGGACACGACGTCACGGGTGTGCATCTGGCTCTGTCCGCCAACCCTAAGTCGTTCCGCACGGGTGCGCGCGGCTGCTGCACCATCGAGGACTCGAACGACGCTCGCCGCGCCGCCGACGTCATCGGCATTCCCTTCTACGTGTGGGACCTGGCCGAGCGCTTCCGCGAGGACGTGGTGGAGGACTTCGTCGCCGAGTACGAGGCGGGCCGCACGCCCAACCCCTGCCTGCGCTGCAACGAGAAGATCAAGTTCGCCGCGCTGCTGGACAAGGCGCTGGCGCTGGGATTCGACGCCGTCTGCACCGGTCATTACGCCACTGTGGTGACGCGTGCGGACGGGCACCGGGAACTGCACCGGGCGAGTGACCAGGCCAAGGACCAGAGCTATGTGCTGGGGGTTCTGGACGAGCGGCAGCTGAGCCACGCACTGTTCCCGCTGGGCGACACCCTCACCACCAAGGAGGAGATCCGCGCCGAGGCCGCGCGCCGCGGCCTGGCCGTGGCGAAGAAGCCCGACAGCCACGACATCTGCTTCATCGCCGACGGGGACACCCAGGGGTTCCTCGCCTCCCGGCTCGGCCGGGCCGAGGGCGACGTGGTCGACGAGTCCGGCGCCAAGGTGGGCAGCCACGACGGCGCCTACGGATTCACCGTCGGCCAGCGCAAGGGCCTGCGGCTGGGGCACCCGGCCCCGGACGGCAAGCCGCGCTACGTGCTGGACATCTCCCCGGTCGACAACACGGTCACCGTCGGCCCCGCGGCCTCCCTCGACGTCGCCGCCCTCACCGCGATCCGCCCCCGCTGGTGCGGTGCGCCCCCGGCGGAGGGCCCCCGCCCCTACACGGCGCAGCTGCGGGCGCACGGCGCCGAGACGCCGGTGGAGGCGGAGCTGGCCGACGGCGAGCTGCGGGTGCGGTTCGCCGCTCCGGAGCGCGGTGTGGCGCCGGGACAGGCGATTGTGCTCTACGACGGCACCCGGGTGGTCGGCTCGGCGACGATCGACCGGACGGAGCGCGCCGTCCCGGCGGCCTGAGCCGCGCAGTGCCGCCCTGGGGCCGGGCCGGAGCCCCACGCCCGCGCGGCGGGCCCGGGGCCGCACAGCCCGGGCGTGCCGGCCTCAGGCGCCGAGCAGCTCCAGTGCCTGCGGGCCGTCGTCGGCGAAGCTGACGAGGTCCGCCAGCGGGACGGGCAGGAAGCCCTCGGCCTCCATCCGTGCCATCTGCTGCTGGAGACCGTTGTAGAAGCCCGCCGTGTTGAGCACCACCACGGGCTTGCTGTGCATGCCGTGCTTGCGCAGTTCCAGGATCTCGGTCGCCTCGTCCAGCGTGCCGGTGCCGCCGACCAGGACCACCACGGCGTCCGCGCGGTCCAGCAGGAGCGCCTTGCGCTCGGCGAGGTCGGCGGCCACGGCCATCTCGTCGGTGTCCGGCCGCGCCACGTCGCGCAGGAACTCCACCGAGACGCCGATCAGCCGGCCGCCCGAGCCCTGTACGCCGTCGGCCACGACCTTCATCAGTCCCGAGTCCGAGCCGCCCCACACGAGACTGTGTCCCCGCTTGCCGAGCAGCTCCGCGAACTCGCGGGCCGCTTCGGTGTAGACGCTGTCGAGCTCGGCGGCCGAGCAGAAGACGCAGATGTTCATGGGGGTCGAGGAGGAGGCCATGCGCCCAGCTTAGAGCCGGCCGCCCGGGGTCCGGGAGGGAGGCGGGCGCCGGCTGCCGGACGGGGACCGGCTGCGGGCTGCGGACCGGGTGACGGAGTGCGTACGCTGTGGCACGCCCCCGGCGTACGCGATGCGGCGCTCGGGGCGGGCGGACCGATTCAGGGCTGCTACAGAGCTGATTCAGGGGTGGGGGAGCGGAGTTGGACGCACGGCAGCGGCGGCGCTGGGCCTGGCTGACCGGGACCTGGGCGGTGCTCGTGGCGACCGGGGGCCTGTTGACGGTGAGCTGGCAGCAGGAGCCCGCTTCCGACGGCGGCGGACCGGGCTGGTACGACGCGGAGGACGCCCGGCGCTCCGGCGGCGGGGACGGCGGCATCTCGGGCAACCCCATGCACGGCAGCGTGCCGGTCACTCCGAAGCCCGAGGAGGGCGGGCGGCACGGCGAACTCCGGCCCTCGATCCGCATCGTGCCCCCGGACCACCAGGCCAGGGACTATGCGACGATCCGTCCCGAGCCGCTGCCCGGCGACGGCCGCCTCGCGGAGGTCCGGCCCCGCGAGTGGCGATCGGCACCCGACCCCGGGACGGGGCACTGACCCGCAGCGACGCGCCCGCCCTCCCCGGCGTGGACCGGGGAGGGCGGGCGACCGTGCGCGGTGCTGGTCACCGCCGCGCCGAGGCGGCGCGGCCGCTCAGCCCTTCGTCAGGGTGAAGCGGAAGATGCCCCAGGTCAGCCGGCGCTTCTCGCCGCCCTCGACCCAGTGCGCGAGCCCCTTCTTCATCTGGCTCAGATAGTCGCTGCTGATCTTCGAGCCGAGCCCTTCGGCCTCCTGCCGCTCGGTCTCCTGCAGCACCCGCCCGTAGTGCCGCACGAGTTGCTCCCGCAGGTCCTCGAACCCTGCGTCCGAGTCCCCGTGCTCGGTCGGGGTGAAGCCGAGCCGGGTGAGCTCCCGCTTGTAGAAGCCGGGGGAGCCCATGTCGTCCAGGTGGATGCGGTCCAGAATGGGCTGAATGGCGCTGAAGTCGGTGTCGTCGGCGGCCATCGGGTCGGTGAAGACCAGCTGTCCGCCCGGCTTCAGGACCCGGCGTACCTCCTCCAGTACCCGCAGCCGGTCCCCGCTGTGCAGGAACGCGTCCTGCGACCAGACCACGTCCACGCTGGAGTCGGGGAACGGCACGCTCTCGAAGGAGCCGTCCACGACCTCGATCCGGTCGGTGAGGCCGCGGATCGCGTTCAGCTCCTTGTGCCGCTGGTTCTCCACCTCGCTGAGGTTGAGCGCCTGGACCGCGCAGCCGAAGGTCTCGGCGAGGTAGCGGGCCGAGCCCCCGAAGCCGGAGCCGAGGTCGAGCACGCGGGAATCCCGGTCGAGGCCGAGCCCGGAAGCCATGCGCTCGACGGTGTGCCGACTGGCCTCCGCGATGGGCTGCTCGGCATCGGCGTAGATGCCGACGTGAATATCCTCGCCACCCCACACGGAGGAATAGAAGGTGTCCGCGTCGGGGGAGTTGTAATAACTCCGCGCGGTACCCACGGCGCCGCCGTAGGCGCCTTCTCCTTCATCCTCCGGGTGATATTCCTTCTCCGCGACATGCACGAAGAAGTCGGGCTGCTCGTCCCGGTAGGTGTGCTGGAAGTCGCCGTACGTCTCGATGCGTTGGAATCCGACGTCCGACATGAGGCGCCGCGTGTAGTCCTTGCGGAGCGGGAACATGTTGAGGTGGTAGTCGGCGCTGCCGGCGAAGCGGTACCGCATGCGGCACAGCCCCTCGTCCACGTATTCCGGCTCGACCGCGACGTCCTCGCCGCAGTAGTAGTACGTGTGCTTGCTGGAGTACCCGCGGTCCAGAATCGCGTCGTAGTTGCGCTGATCCAGGATGAGGATTCCGTCGTGCTTCAGCATCGCGTAGAACTCGGCCAGCGCCTTCCGCCGGTCGCGTTCCGAGAAGAGATGCGTGAAGGAGTTGCCGAGGCACACGATAGCGTCGTACTCACCGTGAACGTCCCGGTTGAGCCAGCGCCAGTCGGCCTGGACGACCCGCAGGATGTGGTCGCCGTGCTTCATTCCGTTTTCGAACGCCATCGCGAGCATGTCGGCACTTCCGTCCGCGCTCACGGTTTCGAATCCGGCCTCCAACAGCCGTACCGAGTGAAACCCGGTCCCTGTCGCCACGTCGAGGACGCTCCGCACTCCTCGCTTACGCAACAGGTCGATGAAGAAATTTCCCTCGCTCTCCGCTCGCTTCTCCCAATCTATGAGAGAATCCCACTTCTCCACGAAGCTGGGGACGTATTCCTCTGTATAGTGTCCGGTTTCCCGGACCTCGACGGGGTTGTCTCCGAATTCCTGAGCCGGTCGCGCGGAAATGACGAAACCTCCAGTGGTAGAGACGGTGGCCCAAGGCGCGGTCCCCGAGGACGCACCAGGCTTCGGGCTCGGTGAACCGCGCGTGGTCTCCGGTGCATAGCTATCCAACCCCCGGAGATCTATGCCACCAACTGGCTGATGCATGCGTGCGATTGTCCGGAAAACGCGCTCCGACCAGCATCTTTCCGATTCCAATTTTTCGGCGGGCCGGTGGGGCCCACCTGCCGCAGCAAACAGGACAGTTGGGTATGCTGCGGCTGGCAGCACCACAATTCAGACGACTCGTGGCATCCTCGTACAACACCGCACCGAGCTTGGGTGAGCACTCATGGCCAACCGCACCTCCTCCGCCCTCTCCTCCGCTTCCTCCTCGTTCCGTGGCCGCGACATCGGTATAGACCTCGGCACGGCCAACACGCTGGTGTACGAACGCGGGCGCGGGGTGGTACTCGACGAGCCCTCCGTCGTCGCGATCGACACCCGTACCGGAAAAGTGCTGGCGGTCGGCGCCCAGGCGCGTCAGGCCGTGGGACGAACCCCCGGAACGATCACCGCGACCCGCCCGCTCAAGGGCGGAGTCATCACCGATTTCGAGGCGACGGAGGGAATGCTGCGGTACTTCATCCGCGCCGCCCGCGACGGCCGGGGGCGCGGCCGGTCGCCCCGGGTGGTGGTGTGCGTACCCAGTGGGGTCACCGGAGTCGAGCGGCGTGCCGTGCTGCAGACCGCCAGCCGGGCGGGCGCCCGGTCCGTGCGGCTGATCGAGGAACCCATAGCTGCGGCGATCGGCGCCGGACTGCCGGTGCACGAGGCACGCGGCTCGATGGTCGTGGACATCGGCGGCGGCAGCACGGAGATCGCCATCATCTCGCTGGGCGGGATGGTCGTCTCCCGGTCGGCCCGGGTCGCGGGCGACGCGCTGGACGCGGCCATCGCCTCCTGGATCGAGCGGGAATACACCATCGCCGTCGGCGAGCGGACCTCCGAGGAGATCAAGATGTCCCTCGGCAGCGGCGAGTTCGTCCCGGTGCGCGGGCGCGACAAGCACACCGGGATGCCCAAGGTGGTCCAACTCTCGCCCGGGGAGATCGTGGAGGCCGTCGAGCGCCCGGTGCGCTCCATCGTGGCCGCCGTCCAGGCGGCGTTCGAGGAGTGCCCGCCCGAGCTGTACGGCGACATCATGGAGCGCGGCCTCGTCCTGACCGGCGGCGGCGCCCTGCTGCACGGCCTCGACGAGCGGCTGATCAAGGAGACCGGGATGCCGGTGACCATCGCCGACGAACCACTGGGGTGCGTGGCCCTGGGCACCGGGCGGTGCCTGGAGGAGTACGACAAACTGGAGTCGATCTTCGCGGCCTGAGGGCGCGCGCCGCCCCGGGCCCGCTCCCGCTCCCGGGCCCCGGCCGCGCGCCGCCCGCCCCTCCGGTGAGCCGCCCCGCGGCCGAACCACCGGGGTGCGGGATCATGGGGGCATGGCAACACATGTGATCACAGGCGCGGGCTCCGGGATCGGCGCCGAGGTGGCCCGCCGCCTCCTGGACCGCGGCGACACCCTCTACCTGCTCGCCCGGAACGCGGGCCGGGCCAAGGAACTGGCCGGCCGGTTCGAGGGCGCCCGCACGCTGGTCGGCGACCTGGCCGAACCGGGCCGCCTTTCCTGGGCGTTCGAGCACCAGGCGCTCCCCGAGGAAGTCGACTCGCTGCTCCACGTCGCCGGAGTCGTCGAACTGGCGACCGTCGGCGAGAGCACCCCCAAGCTGTGGCAGACCACGCTCGCCGCCAACCTGACGGCGCCCGCCGAGCTGACCCGGCTGCTGCTGCCGCAGCTCCGCCGCTCCCGCGGCCACGTCGTCTTCGTCAACTCGGGCGCCGGTCTGCGGGCCAACCCGGAGTGGGGCGCCTACGCGGCCAGCAAGCACGGCCTCAAGGCTCTGGCGGACGCGCTGCGCGGCGAGGAGAGCGGCAACGGGGTGCGGGTCAGCTCCGTCTATCCCGGGCGCACCGCCACTCCCATGCAGGAGAAGGTGCACCGCCAGGAGGGCAAGGAGTACGACCCCGGGCGCTGGATCCCCGCGGAGGCGGTGGCCACCAGCATCCTGACGGCCCTGGACCTGCCCAGGGGCGCGGAGATCACGGACCTTTCCGTGAAGCCCGGAGGCTGACCCGGTGAGCGAGAGCACGCAGACCGGCGGCGGCAGCGCCCTCCCGTGGGGCCCCGCGGCAGCCGGCGGCATCGGATCCATGCCCGGCACGGACGCCCGCGAGGCGGCCAGGACGGTCACCGGCGCGTTCGAGGCGCCGCAGCACCTGCCACACCTGCCGGAGTTGCCGGCCAGGGGGCCGGGCGCCGACATGCTGGGCCGTACCGCGGGCCTGCTGGCCGAGATGTACGTTCGCCTGGAGCCCAGCGGCTGGCGGATCGGCGACCGGCCGGGCCGGGACACCCGCCGGGCCCGCGCCTGGCTGGGCGAAGACCTCGACGCGCTGGAGGAGTTCACCCAGGGGTACGGCGAAGGGGAGGTCGCGCGGGGGCTGAAGGTGTCGGCCGTGGGGCCCTGGACGCTGGCCGCCGGACTGGAGCGGCGCAACGGCGAGGCCATGCTGGGCGACAGCGGAGCCGTCCGGGACCTGGCCGCCTCGCTGGCCGAGGGGCTGGCGGCGCATCTGGCGGACGTGCGGCGCCGGGTGCCGGGCGCCGTGCCCGTGCTGCAGTTGGACGAGCCCTCTCTCACCGCTGTGCTGCGCGGCAGCGTGCGCACGGCCAGCGGGTACCGCACCCACCCGGCCGTGGACCGGGCGGTGGTCGAAGGGGTGCTCCGCGAACTGCTCGCGGTGCACGACGGCCCCACGGTCGTCCACTCGTGCGCGCCGGGTGTGCCGCTCGGGCTGCTGCACCGGGCGGGTGCGGACGCCGTCTCGCTCGACCTCTCGCTGCTCACCGAGCGTGACGACGAGATGGTCGGCGCGGCCGTGGAGGGCGGACTGCGGCTCTTCGCGGGTGTCGTACCGTCCACCGAGCCGGACGGCGGGGCATTGTCAGACCCTGCCGGTAGCGTCAGGGGTGTCAGGTCGTTGTGGCGCAGGCTCGGGCTGTCCCCGGGGCTGCTGGCCGAGTCCGTCGTGGTCACCCCCACCTGCGGGCTGGCGGGGGCCTCGCCCGCGTACGCGCGGCAGGCGCTCGCCCACTGCGTCCGGGCAGCACGAGCACTCGCTGACAACCCTCAGTGACGGGAGGACCCACGGTGGCGGGCGAAGAGGACGGAACGGTCCCCGCGCAGCAGCGGGAGGAGCACCAGCGCCTCGCGGAGCAGATCGAGGAGCACCGCTTCCGGTACTACGTCAAGGACGCGCCGGTCGTCAGCGACGCCGAGTTCGACCGGCTGCTGCGGCGACTGGAGGCGCTGGAGGAGGAGCACCCCGCGCTGCGCACCCCGCAGTCCCCGACCCAGAAGGTCTCCGGGCGGTACGAGACGGAGTTCACGGAGGTCGCCCACCGGGAGCGGATGCTCTCGCTGGACAACGCCTTCGACGACGAGGAACTGGGCGAGTGGGCCGATCGCGTGGCCCGGGAGCTGGAGGGGGTGGACTACCACTTCCTGTGCGAGCTGAAGGTCGACGGCCTCGCGGTGAACCTCACCTACGAGCACGGCCGGCTGGTCCGCGCGGCGACCCGCGGCGACGGCCGCACGGGTGAGGACATCACCCCCAACGTGCGGACGATCTCCGACATCCCCGAGCGGCTGACCGGCGAGGGGCTGCCGGAGCTGGTCGAGGTGCGCGGCGAGGTGTTCTTCCCCATGGAGCGCTTCGAGGAGCTGAACGCCCGGCTGGTCGAGGCGGGTGAGAAGCCCTTCGCGAACCCGCGCAACGCGGCGGCCGGCTCGCTGCGCCAGAAGGACCCGCGGGTGACGGCCACCCGCCCGCTGCACATGGTGGTGCACGGGATCGGCGCCCTGGAGGGCTTCGCCAAGGAGGACTTCGCCCGCCTCTCGAACGTCTACCACCTGCTGCGCGAATGGGGCCTGCCCACCTCGGCACACGCCGAGGTGGTGGACGGGCTGGCGGGCGTACGCCGGTTCATCGCCCACTACGGCGAGCACCGGCACTCGGTGGAGCACGAGATCGACGGCGTCGTCGTCAAGCTGGACGAGATCCGCCTCCAGGGGCGGCTGGGGGCCACCTCGCGCGCGCCGCGCTGGGCCATCGCGTGGAAGTACGCGCCCGAGGAGGTCAACACCGAACTGGTCGACATCCGCGTCGGTGTGGGCCGCACCGGCCGGGTCACCCCGTATGCGGTGGTGGAGCCGATCACGGTGGCCGGTTCCGAGGTGGAGTTCGCCACGCTGCACAACCAGGACGTGGTCAAGGCCAAGGGCGTGCTCATCGGCGACACGGTCGTGCTCCGCAAGGCGGGCGATGTGATCCCCGAGATCCTGGGCCCGGTCGCCGATCTGCGCGACGGCACCGAGCGGGAGTTCGTGATGCCCGCCGAGTGCCCCGAGTGCGGATGGACGCTCCAGCCCATGAAGGAGGGCGATGTCGATCTGCGCTGCCCCAACGCCCGCTCCTGCCCGGCCCAGTTGCGCGAGCGGCTGTTCTATCTGGCGGGCCGCAAGGCGCTGGACATCGAGCACTTCGGCTACGTGGTCGCCAGCGCGCTGACCCAACCGCTGGAGCCGGCGCAGCCGCCGCTGCGCGACGAGGGCGGACTCTTCGACCTGACGGTGGAGGACCTGCTGCCCATCGTGGCCTATGTCCTCGACCCGGACAGTGGGCTGCCCAAGCGGGACCCCGCGAGTGGCGAGGACAAGACGGTCACCCTGTTCGCCAACAAGCAGGGCGAGGCGCGCAAGAACACCCTGGCGATGCTGGAGAACATCCGGGCGGCCAAGGAGCGCCCGCTCGCCCGGATCATCACCGGTCTCTCCATCCGGCACGTCGGCCCGGTGGCCGCCGAGGCGCTGGCCCGCGAGTTCCGCTCGCTGGACCGGATCGCCGGGGCCCAGGAGGAGGAACTGGCCGCCACCGAGGGCGTGGGTCCCACCATCGCCGCCTCGCTCAAGGCGTGGTTCGCCGAGGACTGGCACCGCGAGATCGTGGAACGGTGGAGAGCCGCCGGAGTCCGGATGGAGGCGGAGGACGCCGGGGAGGAGGGCCCGCGTCCGCTGGCGGGGCTGACCACCGTCGTCACCGGCACCCTGGCCTCCTACACCCGGGACGGGGCCAAGGCCGCGCTGCAGGAGCAGGGCGCCAAGGTCACCGGGTCGGTCTCGAAGAAGACCGACTTCGTCATCGTGGGCGAGAACCCTGGCTCGAAATACGACAAGGCGGTGCAGGCGAAGGTGCCGATTCTGGACGACGACGGGCTAGCCGTCCTGTTGGCCGAGGGACCGGAAGCGGCCCGTGCGGCGGCACTGGCGACTGGGGAGGAGGAGGAAGCGGACGTCTGACGGCGGAGCGGGCCACCAGGGGTGAGTCCGGGACATTCCCCAACGCACCGCCCCTGCCGCGCCGTTCACGCACGGGCCACATCCGGCCACCTCCGTCCCGCCCCTCACGTGCGCGGAACTCCGCCGTCCGCCCCCGCCGTCCGCGGGACGCGCCCCGGTCGGGCACGCACCGCGTAGACGCATTCAGGGCAAGACCGGCCGATCGCTGCCCCTCTTCCCAGGCAGCGGCCTACTGTTGACACAGACGCCTGTCGTGGCGAGGGGCAGGCGTGGACGGCTGCGAGAGGGACCAGGATGCTGGATTTCTCCGGGGGATCCAGGCCCCCGTTCTCCCGCCTGCCCTCGGACGGCACCCGGGGCAGGGCGGGACGAGACACCGGGGCGGGCAGGTCCGGGGGTGCGACGGAGAACCGGAAGGCGACGGCCCGCGGGGGTGCGGGCGGCGGGCCGGAGACCGGTGCGGGCGGCGGGGAGGAAGCGCCGTGGCTCCAGCGGCTCGTGGCGCTGCGCCCTCCGCTGCTGCCCGCGCTGGCGGTGGCCGCCGCGGCGCTCGCGCTGGCCGCGGGCGCGGCCCGGGTGCTGTGGCGGGGCGGCATGCTCTTCCCGGACGGCACCCCCGGCTGGTCGTTCGCGGTCCTCACCGGCTGCGTGGTGGCGCATCTGGTCACCATGAGCCGGGACCGCTGGTGGAGCGGCACCGGTTCGGGCCCGGCGCTGACCCTCGCCGTTCTGCTGTTGTACGGCTGGGTGCCCGCACTGCTGGTCAGTCTTGCGGTCGTGGTGCTGGTCGGCGGGGCGCGGCGGCACCGCTGGCGGCAGGCGTTCGTGCACGGGGCCATCGACATCCTCGGCATCGCCGCCGCGGGACTGGCCCTCGCACTGTGCGGGGTGCACCCCTCGGTCGAGGACCCGTGGCAGCCCGACGACTGGTCGCCGGCCGCCGCGGCCGTGATCCCGCTGGCCGCCGCCGGGTATCTGCTGACCACCCGGGGACTGCAGTGGTTCTGCTTCGCCCCGCGCACCCGCGGACTGCCCTCGGCGCTGCGCACCGCCGTGGTGCGGCAGGGCCTGATCGCCGTCGCGCTGCTGGGCATCGCGCCGCTCATCGTCGTCGTAGCGGTGCACAAGTCGCCGCTCCTGCCGCTGTTCGCCGTCCCGCTGATCGCACTCGACTCCACCCTGCGCATCGCCCGCGCCCGCGCCGAGGAGCAGTTGCGCGACCCGCTGACCGGCCTGCCGAACCGGCTGTGGCTGCTGGAGCGCGCCTGGGCCGCCCTGGACGAGGCCGAACGCACTGCCGAACGCGCCGCGCTGGTCCTCATCGACCTCGACCGCTTCCGCTCCGTCAACGACACCCTCGGCCATCTCGCGGGTGACCGGCTGCTGCTGCAGATCGCCGAGCGGCTGCGCGCCGCCCTGCCGCGCGGTGCCGAGGCGGCCCGGCTCGGCGGGGACGAGTTCGCCGTCCTGCTGCCCGTCGCCGACTCCACCACCAGCGCCCAGCGGATCGCCCGGGGCCTGGTCTCGGCACTCAGCTCCCCGCTCGATCTGGACGGGCTCACGCTGGTGCTGGAGGCCAGCGCCGGAGTCGCCGTCTACCCCGAACACGCCACCGAGGCCGAGGGGCTGCTGCGCCGCGCCGACGTGGCGATGTACGAGGCCAAACGCGACCGCACCGCCGTGGAGGTCTACGAGGCCACCCGGGACGGCAACACCCCCGACCGGCTCGGCCTGCTGGCCGATCTGCGGCGCGCGCTGGACGCCGGCGAGGTCGAACTGCACTACCAGCCCAAGGTCGGGTTCGACGGCACCGTCTCCGGGCTGGAGGCGCTGGTGCGGTGGGTGCATCCGGAGCGGGGCCGGGTCCCTCCGGACGAGTTCATCGCCATCGCCGAGACCTCGGGGCTGATGCCGCGGCTGACCGAGTACGTGCTGGAGACCGCGCTCGCCCAGGTGGCCACCTGGCGCAGGGGCGGGCTGACGGTGCCGGTGGCGGTCAACGTCTCGCCGCGCGACGTGCACTCGCCCGGCTTCGCCGGGGCCGTCGCGGCCCGGCTGGCCCGGCACGGGGTGCCGCCCGGCGCGCTCCAGCTGGAGATCACCGAGCATGTGCTGCTGGAGGACCCGCAGCAGGCGGCCGACACCCTGGCGGGGCTGACCGGCCACGGCGTGAAGATGTCGCTGGACGACTTCGGGACGGGCTACTCCTCACTGGTGCATCTGCGGCGGCTGCCGGTGAGCGAGCTGAAGATCGACCGCTCGTTCGTGGCCCGGCTGGCGGTGGACACCGAGGACGCGGAGATCGTGCGGTGCACCGTCGATCTGGCCCACTCCCTGGGGCTGCTGGTGGTCGCCGAGGGCGTGGAGGACGACGAGACCTGGGAGCGGCTGCGCGACCTGGGCTGCGACGCGGTGCAGGGCTGGCTGGTGGCGGCCGCCATGCCGCCCGGCGAGACCACGGCCTGGCTGCGGGCGCGGGAGGTCCCGGCGGACCGCTCCCTTCCCTCCGGACCGCCCGCGCGCACACCGTGACGGGAGCCCGCGGCCCGGTTCACCCGGCCGCGGCCTCCTCCACCAGCGCGTACAGCAGCTCGTAGGCGGTCGGCACCAGCCGGCAGCCGCGGTAGCGGCGGGTGGCCACGGCGGTCAGGCCGGTGCCGGACGCCGGATGGAAGCCGCAGAACGCCTGCTGCCCGAAGGTCGCACCGGCGTGGAAGAGGAGCGGCCCGCCCGGCGCGGGGTGCTGGAACCAGGTCAGGGTGTGGGTCTCACCGCGCTCCCCGCCCCGGTGCAACTGGGGTCGCCGCACCGCGTGCAGCGGGCCGTTCAGCGGGGTGTCCGCGGGGGAGAGGTGGGCCTCCAGGAAGCCGAGCAGATCGTGCGGGGTGGCCCGGACGGCTCCCGCCGCACCGAACCCGCCCAGGTCGGCGCCCGGGACGGGGGTGCGGCCGTCCCTCTGGTGCCCGACCGCGTCCGCGCCGGCGGGGCCCGGCCCCAGCGTGGTCCCGGTCAGCCCGAGGGGCCGCAGCACCCGGGTGCCCAGTACCGCGGGGAAGCTCCCGCCGCCCGCCCGGGAGAGGGCGGGGCCCAGCAGGGCGATCCCGAAGTTGGAGTAGATCCACCTGCGGCCCGCCGGATGCCGCAGCCGGGTGGCGGCGAAGCTGCGCAGCAGCCGCTCGGTGCCGAAGCGGGCGTAGCCGTTGCGGTGCGGCCGCAGCAGTGCGCCCGGGACGAGTGCGTGCGGGACGCGGGGCAGTCCGGAGGTGTGGGTGGCCAGATGGCGCAGCGTGATGCGGTGCGCTTCGGGACGCACGGGCCGGTCCGCGGGCGGCAGGTGGGCCGTGAGCGGATCGTCCTGGTGCAGTACGCCCTCGTCGGCCAGCGTCGCCAGCAGCAGCACGGTGTAGGTCTTGGAGAGCGAGCCCAGTTCGTAGCGCAGCGCCTCGCGCGGAGTGTCCGGCGGCTGTGCCCGGCCGCCGGACACCAGGGTGCGCCGACCGTGCCGGGTGACGCCGAACACCACGTCCGGGGCGTCCACGCGGGCCACTTCGCGGGCCAGCCGGTCGGTGAGCGCGGCCTCGGAGCCGCAGGTGTTCACCCGTGGCTCGGCGAGCGCGGTCCGGGAGCCGCCCGGGCTCACGCGCCGCCGCCCGACAGGGAGCGGGAGGTGGCCATCGCGGAGGCGAACGCGGACACCAGCGTGGGATGGTGCACCAGGTCGAAGACGTCGGACGGATCGCCCTCCGGCATCGGCCCGTGCACCGGCATCGCGCCCGTCGGCGACTGCGCCGCCGCGTACCGCTCCCACAGCGCCCCGTCCAGGGCGGCGCGTGGCAGGCAGGCGTCGACGATGAAGAGTTCGCCCAGCAGGTCCCAGTGCTCCAGTTCGGCCCAGTCCGCCGCCCAGGCGGGCAGATACAGCTCCAGATAGCGGGCCAGCTCCTCGGGGATGCCCTCGGGCTGTTCACCCCAGTTGGTCAAATGGAAGACGGTGTGGGTGATGTCGTAGGCGATGTGCAGCTGCACGGCCCATGGCTCCGGCTGCCGGCCCAGCACGGTGGTGGCGAGGGTCTCGGCGAAGTCGCCGCTCGGCTCCAGCCCCATCCGGCGCTCCGCGTTCAGGACGCCGAGCCGCCGGTTGGGGACCATCTCCAGGGCCTGCCAGGCGCGGGTGGCGCGCGGTGCGCGCAGCGCGGCCTCCAGGCCGGGGTGCCGGTGGCCCAGCTCGTGGAAGACGGCGTAGATCTCCAGCGGTACCGGGGAGAAGGGCTCGTCGTGCTGGAGCGCGGCCAGGACGTTGCCGCCGTCCAGCAGCTCCCGCCAGGCGAAGTCCAGCAGCGAGGTGGCCCGCTCCCGCTGGCGGCCGCCCGCCACACCCTCCCGGGAGAGCATCCGCATGTTGATGGCCAGCTCGCCGATCGGCTTGAGGCGCTCCATCAGCGCGTCGCCGCGTGCCCGGTCCGCCTCCGTGAGCCGGAAGTGGTCGCGGTTGGCGTCGAGCCAGGCCAGCGCGCGGTCGCCCACGCCGTGCAGCAGGGCGGGAGGGGCGGGTGCGGGGGCGGTCGTGGTCATCCGGGAGCCTCGCTGTCCAGGGTCGCGGTCCGGGCCAGGGTGCCGGCGAACGCCAGCACGAGCGTGGAGTGGTAGCAGGCGGTGAAGCACTCAGCAGGGTCGGTGCCGGGCGGCGGCGGGCCGTCCCGCTCGGGCAGGGCGCCGTCGGCGGTGCGTGCCGCGGCCAGCCGCTGCCAGGCCGCCGCGTCGAGCGCGGCGCCCGGCAGGCAGGCGGCGACGGCGAGGAGCTCTCCGGCCAGGTCCCACAGCCGCTCCTCCAGCCAGCTGCCCAGCCATGCCGGGAGCCACAGTCGCAGATACTCGGCCGCGGCGGGGGAGAGCCGGCAGGGGGCGCGGCCCCAGTCGGTCAGGTGGAAGACGTCGTGGGTGAGGCCGTAGGCCGTCCGGCACTCCAGGAACCAGGGCTCGGGCAGCCGCCCCAGCCAGGTGTGGGCCAGCGCGCCGGCGAAGTCCGTGTGGTGCGGCACCCCGATCCTGGCCTCGGCGTTGAGCACGGCCAGGGTGCGGGTGTGGTCCTCGCGGGCCAGTTGCCAGCCGCGCAGCCCGGTGGTGGTCCGCACCAGCTCGTCCACGGCGGCGTCGCGCAGCCCGGCCCGGGCGAAGCTGCCGTACAGCTCCACCGGGTAGGTCGCCTGCGGCTCGCCCCGTACGAGTTCGGCGAACAGCTCGCCATGCCGGGCCTCCTGCCAGGCGTGCGCGAGCAGCCGCCGCGCCCGGTCGCGGAGCTCCGGCAGCGGATGGAGCTCCGCGATCAGGGCCGAGAGCTCGGCGAGTTCACCGAGCGGTTTGAGGGTCAGATTGGGATCGGCGGTGGTCGCCACGTCCGGCGGCAGCCGGAAGTGCGCGCTGTGCCGCTCGATCCAGTCCAGGCCCTCGGCGACCAGGGCGTCGAGGAGTTCGGCGAGTTCCGTGCCGGGGCGGGCGCGCGGCTCCGTGGGAGCCGCGCGGGCGGTGGTCACCGGCCCCGTCCGAAGAAGGTCCGCGCGGCGGTGAGGTGCACGGCGGCCCGCGGGTCGCCGCTCATCTGCTGGACGAAGCGCAGTCCGCTGTCCAGGCCGAGCGACGGCGGGGTCTGCGGCAGTCTGGCCAGCCATCTGCCGAGCCCTGCGGCCTGCTGCCAGTCGCGGCGGCGCACCGCGCGCACGAATCCGCGCGCCAGGTCCTCGGTCCGGCCGGAGAGCCGGTCGGCGAGGGCGCCGGCGAGTCCGGGCAGCGCGAGCGAGGCGAGCTGGGAGACCCGGTGCGAGAGCCGGGGCCAGGGTTCGGTGTCCAGCCAGCCGTCCGCCGGGTCGGGCGCGGGCGGCAGCTGTGCGGCGTGTGCGGGCAGCAGCGCGCGGGTGGCCTCGACCAGTCCGCGGTAGCTCCAGGCGGAGACGGCCGTGGGGTCGTCGCCGGGGGGGAAGGCGATGAGCGCCTGCCGCACCATGGCCGCGTCCGCGCCCCCCGCACCGTCGGCTCCGCGGCCGCCGTCCAGGGCGTACGGGGCGAGGGCGTCGGCCCCCAGCACCCGGACCGCCGCGGGCGAGAGTGCGTCTTCCTGGGGCAGGGTCCTGGTGAGCGCATACGGATCGCCCTCGCCGCGGAGGGCGAGGGCGATCCCGGATGCGGCATCAGCGATGACCGCGTGCAACGCGGCTGCTCCCTGTGCCTGTTCCGTCAAGGTGATCCCCTACCTGGTTACTTCGTCTCCGTCTTGGGACGGGGGGTCGGGGGAGAGATCAGCAGCAGCGCGGCGAGAACCAGTCCACCACCGCACTCCCGCGTGTCACGGAAGACGCCGTCCGGCTCGGGGGCGCTCATCAGGCCTTCCACTTCGGCGGCCAGCGCCGCGGTCTCGGGCTGGGCGGTGCGATCCATAGGCATACGATCACTCCTTTTTCCGTTGAGGACGGTTTCTATGGTGACCTGCGCCTCATAGGTACGCAATTCGGGTAAAAGGTACATCGTTCCGAAGCTCTGACCAGCGGCGACGCGCCCCGCGGCGCACGAACGGCCGCCCCTCCACCACCGGACGGCCCGAGCGGGAAAGCCGTTCTCCGGCAGTCGGGGGCGCCCCATAGGATTGGGGCGGACAATCCGACACTCACCCAGAGGACCGCTGCATGCCTGGCATCTCGCGCGAGGAGGTCGCCCACCTCGCGAAGCTGGCGCGCCTGGAGCTGAAGGACGAAGAGCTCGACCACTTCGCCGGACAGCTCGACGACATCATCGGCGCGGTGGCCGCCGTCTCCGATGTCGCCGACGAGGCCGTACCACCGACCTCCCACCCGCTCCCGCTCACCAACGTCATGCGACCGGACGAGGTCCGTCCGTCGCTGACCCCGCAGCAGGCGCTCTCCGGAGCCCCCGCGCAGGAGCAGCAGCGCTTCAAGGTGCCGCAGATCCTGGGGGAGGAGTGACCGGGATGCCGGAGGAACTGAGCACGCTGACCGCCGCCGAACTGGCGGCGCGGATCGCGAGCGGCGAGGTCACCGCCGTCGAGGCGACCGAGGCCCATCTGGCCCGGATCGGCGCGGTGGACGAGAAGGTCAACGCCTTCCTGCACGTGGACCGCGAGGGTGCGCTCGCCCAGGCCCGCGAGGTCGACGCCAAGCGGGAGCGCGGCGAGAAGCTGGGCCCGCTGGCCGGCGTCCCGCTGGCGCTGAAGGACCTGTTCACCACCGAGGGGGTGCCGACCACCGCGGGGTCGAAGATCCTGGAGGGCTGGATCCCGCCCTACGACGCGACGGTCACCAAGCGCCTCAAGGACGCCGACGTCGTCATCCTCGGCAAGACCAACATGGACGAGTTCGCCATGGGGTCCTCCACCGAGAGCAGCGCCTACGGCCCGACCGCCAACCCCTGGGACCTCACCCGGATCCCGGGCGGCTCCGGCGGCGGCTCGGCCGCCTCGCTCGCCGCGCACATGGCGCCGCTGGCCATCGGCACGGACACCGGCGGCTCGATCCGCCAGCCCGCCGCCGTGACCGGCACGGTCGGCGTCAAGCCCACCTACGGCGGGGTCTCCCGGTACGGGATGATCGCCTTCTCCTCGTCACTGGACCAGGGCGGTCCCTGCGCCCGTACGGTGCTGGACGCGGCGCTGCTGCACAGCGTCATCGCGGGCCACGACGAGCGGGACTCGACCTCCATCGCGCAGCCGGTCCCGGACATCGTGGCGGCGGCCCGCAACGGCTCGGCGAGCGGGATGCGCGTCGGCGTCGTCAAGGAGTTCCGCGGCGAGGGCTACCAGGACGGCGTGATGCAGCGCTTCGACGAGTCCGTCGAACTGCTGCGCGAGCTGGGCGCGGAGATCGTGGAGCTGTCCTGCCCCTCGTTCACCAAGGCCCTGGCGGCCTACTACCTGATCGCCCCGTCCGAGTGCTCCTCCAACCTGGCCCGTTTCGACGCCATGCGCTACGGCCTGCGCAGCGGCGACGACGGCAGCCACTCGGCGGAGGAGGTCACCGCGCTGACCCGGGAGGCCGGCTTCGGCGACGAGGTCAAGCGCCGCGTCATGCTCGGCACCTACGCGCTCAGCTCCGGCTACTACGACGCCTACTACGGCTCGGCGCAGAAGGTCCGCACCCTGATCACCCGCGATTTCGAGAAGGCGTTCGAGCAGGTGGACGTGGTGGTCTCACCGACGTCCCCCACCACCGCCTGGCCGATCGGCGAACGCGTCGACGACCCGATGGCGATGTACCTCGCGGACGTCTGCACACTCCCGTCCAACCTGGCGGGCAACTCCGCCATGTCCATCCCGTGCGGACTCGCACCGGAGGACGGGCTCCCGGTGGGGCTGCAGATCATCGCCCCCGCCATGGCCGATGACAGGCTCTACCGTGTCGGTGCGGCCCTGGAGGCCGCCTTCCAGGCACGTTGGGGGCACCCGCTGCTAGAGGAGGCACCGTCGCTGTGAGTTCGAAGCTGCAGAAGGCCAAAGGTTTCAAGAAGTCCAGGTCCGGGCTGTACTTCTCCATCGCCACCTCGCTGATCGGTGTCCCCGGCACCGTCAAGCGCGCCAAGGAGGCGAAGAAGGAGGGGGACATGCTGCAGCTCGTCGATGTGGCGGTCTCCGCGGCCGGCATCGTCACCGGCGTCGTGCTGCTGGTGCGCGAGCTGCGCCGGCTCGACGTCGTCGACGACATCCTCGACGACTGACGCGGGAGAGAAAGGTACGTTTTCCGTGACCGTCACCGAACTGGTGTCGTACGACGAGGCACTGGCCTCCTACGACCCCGTCATGGGCCTCGAGGTCCACGTCGAGCTCGGCACCAGGACCAAGATGTTCTGCGGCTGCTCGACCGAGCTGGGAGCCGAGGCGAACAGCCAGGTCTGCCCGACCTGCCTGGGACTGCCCGGTGCGCTGCCCGTCGTCAACAAGGTGGGCGTGGAGTCCGCCGTCCGGATCGGCCTCGCGCTGAACTGCCGGATCGCCGACTGGTGCCGCTTCGCCCGGAAGAACTACTTCTATCCGGACATGCCGAAGAACTTCCAGACCTCCCAGTACGACGAGCCGATCGCCTTCGACGGCTATCTGGACGTCCAGCTGGAGGACGGCGAGGTCTTCCGCGTGGAGATCGAACGCGCCCACATGGAGGAGGACACCGGCAAGTCCACCCACGTGGGCGGGGCCACCGGACGCATCCACGGCGCCTCGCACTCGCTGCTGGACTACAACCGGGCCGGCATCCCGCTGATCGAGATCGTCACCAAGCCCATCCAGGGCGCGGGCGAGCGGGCACCGGAGGTCGCCAAGGCGTACGTCGCCGAGCTGCGTGAGCTCATCAAGGCGCTCGGCGTCTCCGAGGCCCGGATGGAGATGGGCCAGATGCGCTGCGACGTCAACCTCTCGCTCCGCCCCAAGGGCACCGAGAAGTTCGGCACCCGCAGCGAGACGAAGAACGTCAACTCGCTGCGCAGCGTCGAGCGCGCCGCCCGGTTCGAGATCCAGCGGCACGCCGCTGTGCTCTCCTCCGGCGGCACCATCATCCAGGAGACCCGGCACTTCCACGAGGAGGACGGGTCCACCACCTCCGGCCGGATCAAGGAGGAGGCGGAGGACTACCGCTACTTCCCCGAGCCCGACCTGGTGCCCGTCGCACCCGCCCGCGAGTGGGTGGAGGAGCTGCGCGGCACCCTGCCGGAGCTGCCCCGGGTGCGGCGGATGCGGCTGCGCGAGGAGTGGGGCATCTCCGAGCACGAGATGCAGTCGGTGCTCAATGCGGGCGCCGTCGACCCGATCGTCGCCACCGTGGACGCCGGCGCCCCCGCCGACCAGGCCCGCAAGTGGTGGATGGGGGAGCTCGCGCGTCGCGCCAACGAGGACGGCGCCGAGCTGACGGCGCTGCCCATCACCCCCGAGCAGGTCGCCCGGCTCTGCGCACTGGTCGCCGAGGGCTCGCTGAACGACAAGCTCGCCCGGCAGACCATCGAGGGCGTGCTGGCCGGTGAAGGCGGTCCGGACGAGGTGGTCGAGAAGCGTGGCCTCAAGGTCGTCTCGGACGAGGGTGCGCTGGGTACCGCCGTCGACGAGGCCATCGCCGGGAACCCGGACATCGCCGAGAAGGTGCGCGGCGGCAAGGTCCAGGCCGCCGGTGCCCTGGTCGGCGCCGTCATGAAGGCCACCCGGGGCCAGGCCGACGCGGGCCGTGCCCGCGAGATGATCCTGGAGAAGCTGGGCGTCGAGGGCTGAGCCCGGCCGACCGGCCGCACGGCGAGGGGTGGGGGCACCGCGACCGGTGCCCCCACCCCTCGCCGTGTCGGTTCCCCCGCGCTGCCGCCGCGTCAGGTCGACAGCCTCAGCGGCCGGGCTGCTCGGCGGCGAAGGCGATCATCTCGGGCAGCACCTCGGCGAGCGGGCCCGGCTCGGTGCCGTCCAGGTGCCGGTACTCGGTTCCGACGGTCACCACCAGCCGCTCCACCAGGCCGAGCTCCGGCCCGAACCCCTCCCCGGCGATGGTGCGCGCCGCCTCGAGCGCCGGCACCCCGCGGGCGTGCAGCGCGTGCGCGCGCTCCCGCAGCCGGTCCAGATAGCCGATGTGGGAGCGCAGCCCGGCCGCGTCGAGCACCGGCCCGTGGCCGGGGACGATGATCCCGGCTCCGGTCTCCAGCACCCGCTCGCAGGCCCCGATGACGTTCTCCAGCGGCCCCGCCCAGTGCACCGGGTGGTCGCCGGGCTCCTGCGGCGTCGAACCGAAGACGACGTCGCCGGTGAAGACGGTGCCGTGGTCCGGCAGGTGCACCAGCAGGTCCCCGGTGGTGTGCGCGGGCGGCAGGCTGGTCAGCAGGACGGGGTGGCCACCGACCGTCAGCTCCAGCTCGCCCTCGAAGACGGTGGTGGGTGCCACGACCCGGGTACCGGACCAGTCGAAGTGCCCGAAGTGCTCCGCAAGATAGCTGCCGACCGGGGACCCCTCGCCCGACGAGTCGATCATCCGGCGCAACTCCGCCGGGCTCGGCTCCAGTTCGAGGTGGTGCCGGGCCTCCCGGGTGGCGATCACCTCGGCAGCCGGCACGACGTCGGCGCCCCACAGATGGTCGCCGTTGGCGTGGGTGACGACGATCCGGGCTATCCCCTGCCCGCCGAGTATCCGCTGGGACTCCGCCAGGAACGCCTCGGCCAGGGGCCGGTCGTAGGGGGTGTCGATCCACAGGGCCTCCTGCGAGGTCGCCAGCAGTCCGCAATTGGCGAGCCCCCAGCCGCGCCGCGGTGGCTTCCAGAGGTACAGATCGTCAGCGAGGGGCAGCAGAGCCGCAGGGGAGAGTGCCATGCGTTTGATTGTGCCGTGGCCCACTGCCGAGGGCCGTTGCCGGGGCGGAGGCGGGAGACGACGACGGGCCGCGGGGCGGCCTGGTGGCAGCGGCGAGCCGGCGCGGGGCCGGTGGCTGCGGCGAGTTCGGGCGGGAGCGATGAGTTCCGGCGGGCGGCACGGTCTGTCCTTTCGAGAGTTGCCCGCACCTTCCCGAGGAGACCCGATGTCCCAGACCGTCAGCGTCCCGTCCGCCGCCGACCGCCAGGATGCGGCCGGCCGCCGCGAGGAGCTCGCCGCGAAGATCCTCACGGTGCTGCTCGCCCTCTTCCTCGGAGCGGCCAGCGGTGCGCCCAAGTTGTTCCGTGCCGAGGCGGCCGTCGATGCCTTCGACCGGATCGGCTGGGGCGACTGGTTCCTTTACACCGTCGGTTCCCTGGAAGTGCTGGGCGCCGTCGCGCTGCTGATCCCGATCCTGTCCGGGGCCGCGGCGCTGGCCTTCATCGGCCTGATGATCGGCGCCACCGTCTTCAACCTGACGGTGCTCGACGCGCCCGAGGCCGTGATCACGACCATCCTCCTGAGCGTCGTGCTCGCCTACATCGCCCGGTCCCGCCGCGCCCACACCGCCCAACTTCTGCGCCGCCTGCGCCGGTGACTCCGTCAGGGTCCTACTTGAGGTGACCGACAAACCGTGCCCACTCCTCGTACCCGTACACGAGCGTGGGCCGGTCCACGTCCAGCCGCTGTTTGGTGTCCCGCACGGGGACGGTGTGGGGGAGGTCGGTCGCGACCTCGACGCAGTCCCCGTTGCCGCCGCTATAGCTGCTGGTCCGCCAGGCCGGCATGCCGGACTGGCGCGGGGCGGCGAACTGGCTTCTCATGGCTTGGTCTTCGTTGCTCCGCGCTTGATGAGTGCTACCGATTCCGTCGGCGACAGAGCTTTGGTGCGCGCGTCGTCGAAGAGATGCTGGTAGCACACGACGTCCGCCTTCCGCTCGACCCACGTGTTGCCGGTCGCTGTTTCCGACAGCACCAGGTCGAGCGACGCTGGCCGCGGAAAGCCGAGTAGCACGTACGGGCTGAGCATACTTGCGTGCGCGCCGCTGGTGAACGGGAGCACCTGGCTGAAGGGGTTCGAGGAAACCGTCTCGAACGATCCGCGGCTCGCACCGAAGGGTCTGTTCCATCGGGGAGGCGCCGAGGGCCGCGCACAGGGTGGCACTTTCACCATCGAGGTCGGGGTGATTGTCCCCAGTCCCGAGGGACCTTTGCCGTTGTGGCTGTGGGTAACCGTGGCGCGCGAGGAGCAAGGACGAGGACGGCCGAAGGTTCCCCTTCTTGTGCGGGGAAGTGCCGTCAAGGTCAGCGGGCTCCAGCCGACGACTGGGCACGGAGAATCGGGCTGGGCGATGACCGTCTGGCGTCGATCCGTCGCCGTCTCTGCGGGCGTGATCGAGGGGCTGTCCGACGTACGGCCATATCTGATCGAACGGCGGGACGAGTTCGACTTCGAGGTCGAGTTCGAGCGCACCGGGTGGATGGTCCCCTCTCTGTTGTCCGACGGGACACTGCGGATGCTGGGGTTGCTTGCGGCCAGTGCCGACCCGTTGCGGCCCGGCACTCTGTGTGTCGAAGAGCTGGAGAGCGGAATGCGTCCAGCACACATTGCCGACTTGGTGCGCAGGTTGTGACCCAGAGTCGGCATCTCTACGGATCGCCATAACGGGCCGTTGCGACCGGGGCTGCTGGTCGAGGGCGACAGTGACAGACGGTATTCGGAAGCGCTGATTCGTAAGCAGCTCGACGTGCTGGTCGAACAGTCGGAGCGGCACGTCGAGGTCAGCTCCTGCGACACCTCACCGGACATCTGGACGAACAAGTCAGCGGCCGACGTGCTCGCCGAAGCGAAATCACTCGCCCGCGACTGCGACGTACTCTTTGTCCACTGCGACTGGGACGCTGCCGACAAGGCGCACGACTACGTCCACATCTGAGGCAATGGGCGCCGAGAGCGAGAAACGCGCAGGGGAGCCCGTAGCCCTCGTACCCGTTCTGATGACCGAGTCCTGGATGCTGGCCGACAAGGCCGCTCTCGCAGCCGTCGTCCCCGGACTGGACATCAGCCGTTACCCCTACAGCACACCTGCCGATGTGGAGAAGCGGGTGACGTCCGCAGAGCAGGGGAAGGGCAAAGGGAAAGTGAAGCTGGGCCCAAGCAGGTGTGGGACCAGCTTCTGAGCCGGAACGCGCACAGCGTGCTCCAGGACGACGCGGACATCCTTGCCCAGCACACCGACCTGAATGTGCTGGACAAGGTGCCGTCCTACCGGGCCTGGCGGGAGACCACCGAAGAGGCGTTGAGGCCCCGGTATCTTTGACCTGAAACCGGCGGGGGCCGGGCCTCAATTGGTGAAGATGTTGCCCTGGTTGTGGCCGCGGGCTCCCTGGGCGCCCATCCCGTACTGGGCGCGCAGTCCGCCGCCGAGCTGTGCGTGCTGCGGCGGGAGCAGCTCGCTGGGCTGGACGAGGGCGTAGCCCTGGCCCATGAAGGAGAGCTCCCAGCCCTCACCGGTGCTGCCGCGGCGCCGCCAGACGCCCTGCGAGGAGGTCTGGGCCTGCATCTGCACCCGCAGCCCGCTGGACCAGGCGACGACCGCGTCCGAGTCGGCGTTGGCGTAGGTGTCCGGGGTGACGTTCAGCAGCAGCGGCTGTCCTGAGGTCATCAGCGCCACCTTGCCCTGCCCGGTGATGTTGAGGTTGTAGGCCCCGGTGCCGGAGATGCCGAACTGGCTGTCCACCGAGATCACCTCGTGGTGCAGCGTGGAGTCCATGGCCAGGACGTAGGCCGCGTCCACGGTCAGCCCGTCCCGGCCGATGTCCACCACATGGACGTACTGCGCCAGGTTGGCCAGGAAGACCGTCCCCTGGCCGGAGCAGCGCATCAGCGGCACCTGCTCGCGGAACGAGCCGCGGTGCCCGCCGCGCGCCTGGTACTCGGCGTCGAACTCCAGCAGCCCCTGGTAGGCGACCATGGCGCCCTTGCGGGCCAGCACGTCGTCATGGCCCCCCAGTTGCACCCGCAGCAACTGCGGGTTCTGCACCGCGTAGCGGTCCTCGGTGGCGACCTCGGCGTATCCGAAGAGCGAACTCTGCACGGCTGTTCTCCTTCCCCCTCAGCCCCGGACCCGGATGCGGTCGGTGCTGTCCTCGCTCGGCTGGACCACCACGAAGCCCTGTCCGGAGAAGGCGATCTGGTACGCCTCGCCGCTGCCCCGGCCGATGAGCGCTCCGGCCTTCATGCTGCGCTTGCTCTTCATCTTCAGCCCGCTGGACCAGGCCACCAGCGCGTCCGGGTCGACGTAGGTCTCGTCCTCGCCGCGCCCGCAGTCCACGACCACGGGGGTGCCGCGCGAGGTGAGGGCCGCCCAGCCGGTGCCCCGGACGGAGACGTTGAACAGCCCCTGGCCGGCGAACTTGGCCAGTCCCTTGACCCGCTCGACGCCCCACTGGAGATGCGCGTCGAAGGCCAGCAGATTGGTGCCGTTGATCGACAGCGCCTCCTCGGCGAGGTTGACGCAGACCACGTCGGCGCCGTAGTCGGCCAGGTAGAGCAGGCCGTCGCCCCGGCAGAGCATCAGCGGGTTCTGCTCGCCGGTCAGCCACTGGGAGGCCAGCTGGCGGACGGCGGGCGGATTGGCCTCGTACTGCACGAATCCCTCGTAGGCGACCATCGAGCCCGGCCGTGCGAACAGGTCCTGGCCCGACTGCATGGCCACCTTGACCATGTGCGAGCCGTGGTTCTCCATGCGTGCTGCCACGGGAGCGGGCGCGAAGCCCGCGAGCGGTGCTGGCTGGTTCATGACGGGCTCCCCCTAGACCTCGTACGGCTGGACGACGATGAAGTTGCCGGGTGCCCCGCGGAACTGGAGGTTCACGGTCTCCCCGCTGTGCCCCGGATAGGCGTTGCGGTGCAGCCGCACCTGGCTGGTGACGATGACCTGTGCCGCCGCCGACCACGCCACGACCGCCTGCGCGTCGGCGAAGGTGGTGGGGGTGACGGGGAGGACGACCGGGGTGCCCCGGGTCTTGACGACCACGGTGCCGGTTCCGCTGAACTGCATCGTGAACAGTGCGCCTCCGGGGATGCCGTGGCCCTCGATCCGGCGCACCTCGTGCTGCAGCGACTCGTCGAAGGCGAGCACGTTCTCGGCCGAGACGCACAGTCCGTCGCCCTGCAGTTCGACGGGGTGGACGTGCGCCGCGTCCTCGGCGAAGAAGACCTGCCCGCGGCCGGTGCAGCGCATCAGCTGCATCTCCTGGCCGGTCGCGTTGCCGACCACGCGCCCGGTGAAGCCGGCGCCCTTGTAGGAGAAGTCGACCTTCCCCTGGTAGAGCACCATGCTGCCCTGTTTGGCGAGCACGGGCCGGCCGTCGACGCCGATGTCCGCACGGACCAGGGAGGGATTCTGCAGGGTCCAACGCTGGCCGTTGGGCGCCTCCTGGAACTTCTGCAGGACCGCGCCGATGCCCGCGGCCGGGCCCTGCGGGACCTGCGGGAACTGCGGTGCGCCGGGACCGCCGGGCTGCTGCTGCGCGAACGGATTGGAGAGCTGCTGCCCGCCCGGCGGCCCCGGCTGCTGCGGGGGCGGCGGCTGGTCCTGCTGGTAGGGGTGAGGTGCCTGTGGTGCCTGTGGCATCCCGCCGGGGGCGAACTGCGCTCCGCCGGGCGGCCCCGGCTGCGGCGGTGGCGGCGGACCGCCGTGCTGCGGCTGGAGCGGACCCACCACGGTCGGGGCGCCGTGGAGATCCGGAGCGGGCGGCGGGGGCGACTGGGGCTGCTGGGGTGGCTGAGGAGGTTGGGGCTGCTGCGGTGCCTGCGGTTGTTGCGGCGGCTGTGGCGCCTGCTGCTGCGGCATCTGCGGCTGCTGCGGGACCGCTTGGGGCTGCGGAGCCTGCGCAGACGCGGGCGCCGGTGCGGGCGCGGAGCTCGCCGGAGGGGCGAACCCAGGAGCGGGCTGCGGCGGCGGAGCGTCTCCGCCCGGTGGCGCGAAGCCCGGCACCGCCCCGGCCCCGGGAGTGCTCTCCTCCTGTTGCTCCTCCAGCACCTCGCCGCCGAAGTGCTTGAGCAGTGCGTCCAGTCCTCCGTCGAACCCCTGACCGATCGCGGCGAACCGCCAGACGTCGTCCTTCCGGTAGATGTCGCCCAGCATCACGGCGCGCTCGGTGCTGAACTCCGAGCCGTCGAAGGGGTAGCGGGCCACCTCCTCGCCGCCCGCCACCAGGCGGACGTAGCCGGGGCCGATCCCGGACATCTGCCCGGCCCCGTCGAGGGACGCCGTGAACGACAGCCGCTGCACCTGCGCGGGAACCCGCTCCAGCGTCACCCGGAAGGACTCGGTGTCCCCGGCCTGCGCACCCAGCAGCTGCAGGGACTCCTCGGGCGAGGCGGGCTGGTTGAAGAAGACGAAGTAGCGGTCGTCCGAGAGCTGCTCCTGCCCGTCCAGCCCGAAGCAGCTGATGTCGAAGGAGAGTCCGGCTCCGGCGATCTGCACTCCCACGTACAGATCCGTACCGGCCGTCAGGTCACTGATCCTGGCCTTGTGGCCGCGTTGGAATTCCCTGGACATACGTAACGACCGTCCCCCATCCCGTGTGGTGCGTGCGCCGGGCCTTCCGGCCTCCTGCGGGCCGCCCGACCTCCACGAGGGGATCGCCGGACGGCTCCCACAGGCTAATGGGTACCGACGACGGCGGTACCGGTCGAGTTCCCCCGGCGCTCTCGGCACGCGGCGCACGCCGGGCTTGCGTGGATTCGCGCCGGGCTCGCCGCACCCCGGACCGGAGCGCCGCAGCGGGGGCGCCGCCCGAGCGGTGAGGACGCGGCTACGGGCTGAGACGCGGAACCGGGCCGCTGTGGGTATCGCCACAAACGCCGCAATCGATCACTGCGGGATGGCACGCTGCAGAGCACGGTCCTTGAGGTGGGGTGTTCCGCACCGCCTCGGACCGCCGCTCCCAGCCGACGGCCGGGAGGCCCGATGCGGCGGACGGGAGTCGACGCACTCCGTTCCCCGCCCGTACGACACCCGGGAGCAGGCGACCGCCCGTGACCGCTCTTGCCCGCTGGTGCCTGAGGCGCCGTCTCCTCGTCCTGCTGCTCTGGCTCGCCGCGCTGGCCGGTGCCGTGACGGCCTCCTCGTTTCTCGGCAGCGCCTACTCCGACGACTACGGTGCCCAGGGCACCGAGTCCGGCCGGGCGGCGGAGCGTATGGAGAGCGCGTTCCCCGACCGGGCCGGTGCCGGTGACACGATCGTGTGGCACTCGGAGCAGGGCACGGTGCGTGCCACGGCGGTCCAGGAGCGGATGACCGAGGCGCTGCACGAGGTCGAGGGCCTGCCCGGCGTCGAGTCCGTGGAGTCGCCCTACGGCGCCGGGGGCGGCGGCGCGATCAGCCCCGACGGGCACACCGCCTTTGCCGCTCTCACCTTCGACGGGCCCACCGACGAGCTGGGCGGGCAGACCGTGCAGCGCGTCCTGGACACCGTCCAGGACGCATCCGGGGACGGTCTGCAGGTCGAGGCGGGCGGCTCCGGCGTGGCGGTCGCCGAGGCGCCCACGGCCCACCTCGCCGAGGCCATCGGACTGGCGGCGGCGGCCGTCGTCCTCTTCCTGGCCTTCGGCTCCCTCGCCGCCACGGCGCTGCCGCTGGTCACCGCAGTCGTCGCCGTGGGCACCGCGACCGCAGGCACCGGGCTGCTCAGCCGGCTGATGACCGTCGCCGACTTCGCGCCCATGCTGGGCATGCTCATCGGACTGGGCGTCGGCATCGACTACGCGCTGTTCATCGTCACGCGGCACCGGCGCGGGCTGCGCGCCGGGCTGCCGGTGGTCGAGGCCGCACGCCGGGCGGTGACGGTGTCCGGACGCGCGGTGGTCTTCGCGGGGGCCACGGTCTGTATCGCCCTGCTGGGCATGTTCATCCTGCGGCTCGGCTTCCTCAACGGAGTGGCGATCGCCGCCTGCCTGACCGTGCTGCTGAGCGTGGCCGCCTCCGTCACCCTGCTGCCCGCCCTGCTCGGTTTCATCGGCATGCGCGCCCTCAGCCGCCGGGAGCGCCGTCAGCTCGTCGAGCGCGGCCCGCGACCGGACCGCCCCACGGGCTTCGCCATGCGTTGGTCCGCCTTCGTGGAACGCCGGCCCAAGCTGCTGGGCGGGGTCGCGGCCCTGCTGATGGCCGTGCTGGCGCTGCCCGCGCTCGGACTGCACCTGGGCACCTCGGACCAGGGCAACGACCCGGCGGCCAGCACCACCCGCAAGGCCTACGACATGCTCGCGGACGGCTTCGGGCCGGGCACCAACGGTCCGCTGAAGCTGGTCGGAGAGCTGGACGGAGCCGGCGACAAACTGGCCTTCGACCACCTGCGCGGCGACATCCAGCACACCCCCGGGGTCGCCCAGGTCAGCGGGCCCGAGTTCAACGGCAGCGGCGACACCGGAGTGATCACGGTGGTGCCCGACAGCTCCCCGCAGTCCCGGTCCACCTCCGACCTGGTGGACCGGCTGCGCGGGGACGTGCTGCCGAAGGCCGAGGAGGGGTCGACGATGGAGGTCCTGGTCGGCGGGTCCACCGCGGGCCACGACGACTTCGCGGACATCATCGTCGGCAAGCTCCCGCTGTTCGGCGGCGTGGTCATCGGCCTCGGCTCGCTGCTGCTGCTGGTGGCCTTCCGGAGCATCGGCATCCCGGTCAAGGCGGCGGTGATGAACATCGCGGCGGTCGCCGGAGCCTTCGGCGTGGTGGTCGCCGTCTTCCAGTGGGGCTGGGGCAGCGAACTGCTCGGGCTGGGCAGCGCGGGCCCCATCGAGCCCTTCCTCCCGGTCATCATGATCTCGGTGCTGTTCGGGCTGTCCATGGACTACCAGGTCTTCCTCGTCAGCCGGATGTACGAGGAATGGCGGCTGACCGGCGACAACCGGCGTGCGGTGCGGGTCGGCCTCTCGGAGACCAGCAAGGTGATCAACTCTGCGGCCGTGATCATGATCTCGGTCTTCGGCGGGTTCGTGCTCAGCGGCGACCGGCTCATCGCCATGTTCGGCATCGCGCTGGCCGCAGCGGTGGCCCTGGACGCGTTCGTCCTGCGCACGCTGCTGGTGCCGGCGCTGATGCACATGCTCGGCGGCGCCAACTGGTGGTTGCCCAAGTGGCTGGACCGGCGGCTGCCGCGACTGAGCATCGAGCCGGGATCCGGTGCCGAGGAGGCAGCGCCGGTGACCACTCCCGTACCGGTGGTCGGACAGCGCCCCGCCTCTCTCATCGGTCTCTCAGAAACCGCCCCTACCGTGGCCGCCCATGGCTACCGAAAGCACCAGGACCACGCAGAACACGACCGTTAGGTCCCCGGACGAGGAACCGGCCGACGAGGCGGCCGCAGCAGCGGAGCAGCGCAGCCCGGCGGCCGAGGAGCAGGCCGGGCGCGGAACGGCCCGGCGCGGCGGCGACGACGGCAAGCACCCGGAGGAGGACGTGGCACGCCCGTCCACCCGGGGCCCCGACTCCCCGGCGGACGCTCCCGACAGCGGGAGCGGCAGCAACCGTGACGAGCCCGGCGCCGACGAGCCCGGCGCCGACGAGGACGGCGGGGACGAGCCCGGCGCCGACGAGGACGGCGGGGACGGCGCCGCCGACGACGGCCCGCGGGCCGCGGACTCCGTGTCCGGCCGGCGCCGGGACTGGGCAGGCGGCGCGGTGGCCGTCCTCAGCGCCGGGCTCGGCCTCGCCTCGCTGACCGGGACCTCCTTCAGCGACATGCTGCGCGAACGCAAGAGCCTCATCGGCCAGATCGAGAGCAGCGCCCAGGGGTCCGGCGGGTCCGCGGCCGACCAGGTCAACTCCCTCTACGGGGCGCCCTGGCACGCGGCGGCCGTGGTCAACGGGATCTTCGCCGCACTGGCCGTCGTGGTCGGCGCCCTGCTGCTGGCGGCACTCACCGGCCGCAGCCGGGCGCGCGGTTGGGTCAAGGCCGTGGCGCTGGGCGGGGTGCTGCTCGGCCTGGTCGGACTCCTCGTCGCCGGGGGCATGTACTTCGACCTGTTCGCCGCGCAGCCCGAGGTACCCGCTGCGCCCGGCCAGTGAGCCCCCGGGGTCCCGCGGCCCCGGCCGGTGAGCACTCCGGTCCCGCGGAGTCCTTCGGCCTCCCGCGGTGCCCCCGGGCTCCCGGCCGGGCCCGGACCCCGTTCCCACCCCGTGCGGTACCGCGGCCCCGGCGCGCCCGGTACCTCCTCCTCAGGTCCTCGGGCCCCCGGGACCAGGGTCCTAAGGCCCCCGGGCCGGCGCCGTCCGGGGTCCTAAGGCACCCGGACCGCCAGGACCGGGCAGTTGCCCGATGTGCCGCACCCCCCTCAGGGAGGACTGTGGAAGCACAGTTCGCAACCACTCCCCGAGGGGGCCGCAGAGATGCTGTACGACCTCGACCACACCCACCACCTGAACCGGATGGACGACCTGCGCCGCGAGGCCGAGCACGAGCGCCTGGTCCGCGCGGCCAAGGCGGCACGCCGGGAGCAGGGCCGCGCGGGCGCGCGCTCCTGGCTCGGCCGCAGGAGCAGGGACCGGGGCGAAGGCGAGCGGGTGTGGGTACCGGCCGCGTGAGCGCGGCGCGTGCCGCCTGCGGCAGGGGCACCGCGGGCGGCCGACCGGCCACCGGGCACGGCGCGGCCGTGCCCGGCGCGCGCGTTCCCGGAGCGGCGGCGCCTCCGGCGGTCGCCGCCGGAGGCGCCGCGCATAAGGCAGATGCCTTATGACGGTGCCGGATGCGATGCTGAGTGACGTGCCCCTGCAAACCGGTGTCAGTCCCGTGTTCGTCGGCCGTACCGCCGAACTGACCGCACTCGCCACTGCCCTCACCCGCGCCGGTACGGGCGCTCCCCAGGCGCTCCTCCTCGGCGGCGAGGCGGGCGTGGGCAAGACCCGGCTGCTGGAGGAGTTCCTCACCCGGGTCCGCGCGGCCGACGGGGTCACCACCCTCGGCGGCTGCCTGGAACTGGGCGCGGACGGCCTCCCCTTCGCGCCCTTCACCACCGCGCTGCGCGGGCTGCGCGGCGCCGTGCCGCCCGCCGCGCTGGCCGCTGCCGCCGAGGGCCGCGAGACCGAACTGGCCCGGCTGCTGCCGGACCTGGCGGCACCCGGAGCACCGGCGCCGCAGCGCGAGGAGTACGACGACGGCGCCGACGGCGGACGCGCCCGGCTCTTCGAGGCCACGGCCCAGTTGCTGGAACGGCTGGCCGCCGACCGCACCCTCGTCGTCGCCCTCGAAGACCTCCAGTGGGCCGACCGCTCCACCAGGGAACTGCTCGGCTACCTCTTCCGCTCCGTACGTACCTGCCGGCTCGTGCTGCTGGCCACCTACCGGACGGACGACATCCACCGCCGCCACCCGCTGCGCCCCTTCCTCGCCGAACAGGACCGGCTGCGCACCGTGCTGCACCTCGAGCTGCCCCGGCTGACCCGCAGCGAGGTGCGCGACCAGATCACCGGCATCAAGGGCACCGAGCCCGCCGGGGAGCTGGCCGAGGAGATCTTCTGCCGCTCCGAGGGCATTCCCTTCTTCGTCGAGGAGCTGACGGCCACCGAGGCCGCCTGCGCCATCAGCAACTCGCTCCGCGACCTGCTGCTCGTCCGGGTCGAGGCGCTGCCCGAACCCGCCCAGCGTGTGGTGCGGCTGGCGGCGGGCGGCGGCTCGGCCGTGGAGCACACCCTGCTGGCCGGGGTCGCCGGACTCACCGAGGACGCGCTGCTGGAGGCGCTGCGCTCGGCGGTCGGCGCCAACGTGCTGCGCCCCACAGCCGACGGCTCCGGCTATCTGTTCCGGCACGCCCTGCTGCGCGAGGCGGTACGGGAGGACCTGCTCCCCGGCGAACTGGCCCGCATCAGCCGCCGCTACGCCGAGACGCTGGAGAGCGACCCGTCCCTGGTCCGGGCCGAGGAGCGGCTGGCCCGCCTGGCGCACTACTGGCACCGCGGCCGGGACGCGGCCAAGGCGCTGCCCGCGGCGCTGTCCGCCGCCTGCGAGGCCCGGGACCGGCACGCGTACGCCGAGGAGCACAGCCTGCTGGAGCGGGTCATCGAACTGTGGGACGAGGTGCCCGAGGAGGACCGGGCCGCACTGCCCGCGCTGCGGATCCCGCGCACCTTCCCGAGCGCCGACGCCCCCGAGGACCCCGACGGCCACCGGGCTCCCGCCTTCCGGCCGCCCGGCTTCCTCGAGGTGCTGGCCGAAGCACTCACCGCCGCCCGCGTCAGCGGTGACGTGGCGCGGGCCAAGGTCCTCGCCCGCCGTGCCCTGGCCCGGCTGGACGAGACGAAGGACCCGCTGACGGCCGCCTGGTTCCAGCTCAAGAGCGGGCTGCTGCTGGAGGACATGGGCAAGGGCGACGGGTGGGCGCAGATCGCCAAGGCCCAGGAACTGGTCCGCGGGCTGCCGCCGTCGGCGGTCCACGCGGAGGTGCTCTCCAGCGCCGCGGGCTGGGGCATGATCCACCGTCCCGGGCGGGAGGCACTGGCGACCGCCGTGCGCGCGGTCGAACTGGCCCGGGTGGTGGGTGCTACCACCATCGAGCTGGACGCCAGGGTCACCCTCGGCACCCTGCTCGCCGAGTCGGGCGACTTGGAGGAGGGGCTCGCCGAACTGGCCCGGGCGCGGGACGAGGCGGACGAGGCCGGCGTCACCAGCGTGATGACCTGCGCCGCCATCAACATCGCCGTGGAACTGGAGGCGGTGGGGCGCTCGGCGGAGGCCGCCGAGGAGGCCGCCGGAGCCGCCCGCGTCGCCCGGGACCGCGGGCGCCCCAACTCCTACGCGGGAGCCCTCGCCGGACAGGCCGAGGCGCTGCTCTCGACGGGGGACTGGCGGCGGGCGGAGGACCTGCTCGAACGGGCCGCCGCGGCGGCCCGCGTGGCCGACGTACGCGCCTGGGTGGCGCTGCTCCGCGCCCGGCTGGCCTGCGACCGGGGAGACCTGGCGGGGCTGGAGTCGGCCGTCGAGGAGGCCGCGGCCACCATGGGATCGTCCCCGGCGGGCGAGCCGCAGCGGATGGTGGCGCTCCGGCTCTTCACGATGGCGCTGGCGGCCGAGCGCGGCGCGGTCGCCGCGGCCCGCCGTGAGCTGAGGACCGCCCTCCAGGAGGGCTTTCCGCCGGGCACCCACCCCTACGCGTGGGCCCTGCTGTACGCGGCCGCGTCCTACGAGGCGGAGCTCCGCGGCCTGCCGGACGCCGAGCGGGGGCGGGACGAGGTACTGGCCGAACTGCGCCGCGCGGCCCGCAGGCTGCCCCGGCCGGCTCCCGTGTGGGAGGCGTACGCGCTGCTGCTGGAGGCCGAGCTGAAGCGGGCGGCGGGGGAGAGCGATCCACAGGGCTGGGAGGCGGCGGTGCGGGCCTGGGTGCCGGTGGACCGCCCCGCGCCGCTGGCCCGCGCCCGGCTGCGCTGGGCCGAGGCGCTGCTGGAGGCGGAAGCGCGGCGCGGTGACTGCCCGGCCCCGCGGGAGCTGCTGGGGCAGGCGCACTCCGCCGCGGCACGACTGGGCGCGGAGCCGCTGCGGGCCGAGGCCGAACAGCTCGCGGCCCGCGCCCGGATCGTGCTCGGCGGTGCCGCGGACTCCGAGCGCCCGGCCGCCGACCGGCCGGTGTCCGCGCCCGCCGACCCGGCGGAGGCGTTCGGACTCACCCGGCGCGAGCGCGGCGTGCTGGAACTGGTCGCCGAGGGCCGCAGCAACCGGCAGATAGCCGAACGCCTCTACATCGCCCCGAAGACGGCGAGCGTGCACGTCTCCAACATCCTCGCCAAGCTGGGCGTGGCCACCCGCGGCGAGGCGGCGGCCATGGCGTTCCGGCTGCGGCTGGTGAGCCCGAAGCGGCTCAGCTCCGCGGCGGTCCCGGACGGGGACGCCACGGCGGACGCCCCGCGGACGGCGGCTGCTCCGGGCGTCGCAGCGTCTCCGACGGCCCCGGCCGCGGCTCGATCCGTTGCTCGGGTGGACGGATGAGCGCCCGGCCGGAGGACAGGTCGATCGGCCCCTTGCCGGGGTCGCCGACGCCCTCCTGGACCCGGGTGTGCTCCAGCCGCTGCTGCTCGTCGTCGGTGTGCTTGCTGCCCGGTGTGAACAGCTCCTGCATCAGGTTGAACATCTGACCATCCTCAATGCACCTCGAGTCGCAGGATGCGGTCGTCCCCCTTCTCGGGCGAGCCGCGTCCGTCCGTCTCGCTCGTGACCAGCCAGAGTCCGTGGCCGCCACCGCTGCTGCGGTCCGCGACCACCGTCCGGAGCCGTCCGTACTTCCCCTTCAGGAACGCCTGGGGGGCGGCGGCGGGTTCCCCGCCGTCGAGCGGGATCCGCCACAGCCGTTCCCCGCGCAGCCCCGCCATCCACACCGATCCCGCGGCGACGGCCAGTCCGCTGGGGGACGCCTCGTCCGTGCGCCACTGCTCGACCGGGTTCTCGAACCTCTTTCCGTCGCTCCTGCCCTCGGCGTCCGGCCAGCCGTAGTTCCCGCCCGGCTCGATCAGGTTGAGTTCGTCCCAGGTGTCCTGCCCGAACTCGGAGGCCCACAGCCGCTTGCCGCGGTCCCAGTCCAGGCCCTGCACATTGCGGTGCCCCCAGGAGTAGACGACCGAGTCCGGGTCGGGGCTGCCGTGCCCCGCGGGTTCGCCCTCGGGCGTCATCCGCAGGATCTTGCCGCCCAGCGACTTCTTGTCCTGCGCGAGTCCGCCGTCGCCGGACTCGCCGGTTCCGGCGTAGAGCATCTTGTCCGGGCCGAACGCGATCCGCCCGCCGTTGTGGATCCGTCCCTTGGGGATGCCCTTGAGGATGGTGTCCGGTGCTCCGAGCTGGTCCCCGGGCTCCTTGGCGGGGTCGTAGAGCATCCGCACGATCCGGTTGTCGGACGCGGAGGTGAAGTAGGCGTAGACCATCTTCCCGGCTTCCGCCCCGTCCGGCGGGACGGCGAGTCCCAGCAGCCCGCCCTCGCCGCCCGGCTCCACTCCGGGAACGGTGCCCACCTCGGTCTTCTTGCCGCTGTCGCCGTCGATGCGCAGGATCTTGCCGGTGTCCCGCGAGGAGACGAGCAGATCCCCACCGGGCAGTGGGGCCAGCCCCCAGGGCGACTCGAGCCCCGTCGTGAGCGTTTTGACCACCTTCACGGAACCCTTGGCGGGGGCGGCGCTCGGCGAAGGCGCCGCGGCGGTGCTGCTCCGCGCCTCCGAGGGCTCGTCCCCGCCGTCGCCCCCGCCGGAACATCCCGCGCTCAGCGCCAGCGCGCAGACCGCGACGATGCGCAAACCTGCCGTACGTCGCACGTTTCGGCTCCTCGTTCTCCATCGGCGTCCCCGACCGGCGTTCCCGGAAGGGTCCTCGGCCAGTGCCCGACAAGCGGACTCCCCAGGGGACCACATCCTCCCCCGGCCGCGCCGCCGAGGCGCGGTCGTCCGCCGGATTCTCCGCCGGGCGCCGGAGCCGCTCGCCGGATCAGTCCCAGGAGCCCTGCGCGGCGGGGAGTCCGTCGACCTCGGCCAGGTCCTCGACGGTGAGCGCCAGTCCGGCGGCGCGGGCGTTCTCGGCGGCCCAGTGCGCCTTCTTGGTGCCCGGCACGGGGATCACGTGCCGGCCCTGCGCGAGCACCCAGGCCAGGCCGACCTGCGCCGGGGTGGCGTTGCCGTGCCGCCGGGCCACCCGGCGCAGCCCGGCCACGATGGGCTGGTTGGCGGCCATCATGTCAGCGGTGAAGCGGGGGTGCCGGGCGCGCACGTCGTCCGGCTCGAAGCCGCCCCCGGTGGTGAGCGCGCCGCTCAGGTAGCCGTTGCCCAGCGGCATGGCGGCCAGGAACCCCACACCGCGCGCCTCGCACCAGGGCAGCAGGGTCTCCAGCGCCTCGCGGGACCAGACCGACAGCTCGGCCTGCACCCCGCTCACCGGGAACACCTGCTGGACGCGCTCGAGCTGCCGTATGGTCCCGTCGTGGATGCCGGCGTCCGCGCGTCGATCGGCGCGGGCGCCCACGGCGCAGAAGCCCAGCGCGCGTACCTTGCCCGCCGTCACCAGCTCGGCCATCGCGCCCCAGGTCTCCTCGATCGGTACCTCGGGGTCGGCCCGGTGCAGCTGGTAGAGGTCGATCACGTCGGTCTGCAGCCTGCGCAGCGAGGAGTCGCAGGCGCGCCGCACATATCCGGGGCGACCGTTCGCGACGATGTGCTGCTCGCCCACGAGCAGTCCGCACTTGGTGGAGACGAACGCCTCCGCGCGCCGCTCCTTCAGTGCGCGCCCGATCAGCAGCTCGTTGGTGAAGGGGCCGTACATGTCGGCCGTGTCCAGCAGCGACATCCCCGCGTCCAGCGCGGTGTGCACCGCGCGCAGCGAGCTGTCGCCGCGCTGCTCGGAAGTGGAATAGGCCCAGCTCATCGGCATGCAGCCGAGGCCGACGGCGCCCACGCCGAGCGCCGCCGCACCGATTGTCCTGCGCTCCACCTGGTACCCGCTCCCTCCCGGACGGCTCCCAACGTAACGGTTGCCTCCGGCGCCACACATGTTCGCTTCCACCACAGCTTCCCCCGAGGTCCGTCCGTTCCGCCCAGTCCGCCGAGTCCGTCCGGTCTCCCGGCGTTCGCCCGGGATTCCCGGCGGTCCCCGGCGGTCCCCGGACTCCGGACGGGGGGGTGCCCCGGATCCGCCGGCGGTGCGGTCCGACTAGTCTCTCCCCATGGCCGATGCGAAGGAGATCTGGCTCGCGCTCCCGCCGGAGAGCGTCGAGGGCCTCCCCGACAACCTGACGTACCGGTACTGGACCGGGGAGCAGGAGTTCCCGGCGGACCCGGCCGACTGCGCCTTCTACGTCGTCCCCTATTCCGTGCGTGCCGAGGTCGCCGTACGGCCGCTCGCGCGGATGACGGGGGTGCGGGTCGTCCAGACCCTCACCGCGGGGATCGACCACATCGCGCCCGCCATCCCGCGCCTCCCCACCGGGACGCGCGTGTGCAACGCCCGCGGCGTGCACGACGCGAGCACCGCCGAGCTGGCCCTCGCACTCACCCTCGGATCCCTGCGCGACCTGCCCGGATCCGTCCGCGCCCAGGACCGCGGCGTCTGGCGGTCCGCCTTCCACCCGGCGCTCGCGGACCGCACGGTACTCATCGTCGGATACGGCGCGGTGGGCGAGGCCGTCGAGCGGCGGCTGCTGCCCTTCGAGGTCGCCGCCGTGCACCGGGTCGCCCGCTCCGCGCGGCAGGCGCCGCTGGGGCCGGTGCGGCCGCTGAGCGAGATCCGCGAACTGCTGCCGCAGGCGGATGTCGTGATATTGGCGACCCCGCTCACCGAGCAGACCCGCGGCCTGGTGGACGCGGACTTCCTCGCCCGGATGAAGGACGGGGCGCTGCTGGTCAACGTCGCGCGCGGGGCCGTGGTGGACACCGCCGCGCTGCTCGCCGAGACCGGGACCCCGGCCTCGGCCCCGGGGGCGGAGGACGGGGTTCCGGGGCGGCTGCGGGCGGCGCTGGACGTGACCGACCCGGAGCCCCTCCCGCGGGACCATCCGCTGTGGCGGGCGCCCGGTGTGCTGATCACTCCGCATCTCGGAGGGCCGACTTCCGCCTACCACCCTCGTGCGAGACGGCTCCTCGCGGCGCAACTGAGGCGCTGGGCGGCCGGTGAGGAGCTGGCGAACACGGTGGCCGTGGCGTAGGTCCCGTAAACCCCCCGAGGCCGCGAGAGGCAACGCTACGGATCCGTACGACTGCACCCTGTACCGAGCTTCCCTCTTATGGTTACGGTCTGTATTGGGACTATGTCCCTGAGTGACGAACCTGGTGTATCGTCCCGATCGGGGGGCGAAACCCGGACACGAGGGGGGCGACGGGCGAATGTGCGATCAACGGACGAACTGCCGTGCGGGCCGCGGGGGCGGCGCCCGCGAACATTCCAACTCTCCAGCGGAAACCCCGCGTTACGGGGCTCCGGCGCAGCTGTCCCGGAACGGCCGGACGGGCGCGGCAACGCGACCCCCGTCTCCACGGGTGGCGCGATGACCACCCATGAAGCGGCCCCCAGGCGGGGCCCGTGCTGGACCGGCACCCAGACCGCCCGCCCCGACGGCACCGCCCGGAGCGAGGCGCCGCAGCGCGCGCCGCACCCCGCGTGTCCGCCGGCCCCGCGCCAGTGGCGGCACACCCGGCCGGCATCGGCAGCCCGCCCGTCGCAGACCGTGCCACGGACCCGGGCGGCGACACCGACGCTGCCGCCCACCGCCCGGCCGCGCGGCGGAGGAGGCTCCGACAGCGGCGGCCGCAGCACCCTGCTGCCGCAGCTCGCCCTCATCGTGGTCTCCGCCGCCTACGCCGTCGGCGCGGCCCTCGGCTGGGGGTCCGAGACGGTCGCCGTCCTCATGGGCGACTTCGGACTCAGCGCCGCCGCGCTGCTGGCCGGCGGCTCGTGCCTGTGGTACGCGCGCATCCAGCGGCAGGAGGCGGCCGGCCATCTGTCGGCCCCCGCCCGCGCCCGCGTGGAGGCCAGCCGCCCGGCCTGGGTGCTCTTCGGCGTCTCCTCGCTGATGGCGGGGTTCGGCAACGCGGTGTGGGGCTGGTACGAACTGGTGCTGCACCAGGCGGTGCCCCGCCCCTCGCTCGCCGACTTCTGCTTCCTGCTGTTCGCCCCGCCGGCGATCGTCGGGCTGCTGGTGCTCGCCAAGCGTCCGGTGACCCGCGCCGGCTGGGTCTGCCTCAGCCTCGACGCCTGGCTCATCGGCGGCTCGCTGCTGACCCTCTCCTGGTCGCTCGCCCTGGCCCACACGGCCTACTGGGAGGGCGACTCGGTGGCCAGGGCAGCGCTCAACCTGGCCTATCCGCTGCTCGACATCGTGCTGGTCAGCATGGTGCTGGCGCTGCACTTCCGGCGCTCCTCGGCGCACCGCAGCGCCATCAACACCGCCATCGGCGCGCTCGCCCTCACGGTGCTGTGCGACGCGCTGTTCACCTCCCCGATGCTGCGTGAGCACTACTCCTCGGGGCAGTTGCTGGACGCCGGGTGGTTCGCCGGCTCGCTGCTCCTGGCCTACGCGCCCTGGGTCGGCCGGGCGCGCAGGAGCGGCGGGGAGGCGGCCTCCACCGCCGGGCAGCAGCCGCTGGCCGCCACCGACCGGCAGGCCGAGGCCCGGGCCACCAACCCGAGCCGCCCCATCTCCGGCTCGCTCAGCGCGCTGACCCCCTACCTGGCGGCGGCCGTGTGCACCCTGGGCATCCTCTACAACTCGGTCGACGGCCGCGACATCGACCGCGTCGTCCTCTACACCGGCTGCACGGTTGTCCTCGCGCTGGTGCTGCGCCAGGGCATCATGCTGCTGGACAACATCACGCTGACGAAGGAACTGGCGCAGAAGGAGAACCACTTCCGCTCCCTGGTCCAGGGCTCCAGCGACGTCATCATGATCACCGCGGCTGCGGGCACGCTCCGCTACGTCTCACCCGCCGCGGCCGGGGTCTACGGGCGCAGCGCCGAGGACATGGTGGGCTGCGAGCTCTCCTCCCTGGTGCACCCCGAGGACCTGGGCCAGGTCAACCACGAGCTGCGGCGCTTCCTGGCGACCTCCGCCGACCGGGAGTCCAGCACCCGCGTCGAGTGCCGGTTCCGGCACGGCGACGGGCACTGGCTCAATGTCGAGTCCACGGTCAACCGCTACCAGGGCGGGCTGATCTTCAACAGCCGGGACGTCACCGAGCGGGTGCGGCTGCAGGCGCAGTTGCAGCACAATGCCTCCCACGACGCCCTCACCGACCTGCCCAACCGGGCGCTGTTCACCGAGCGGGTCCGGCAGGCCATCGGCGGTCGCCGCGGGGGCGACTGCGGTACCGCCGTGCTCTTCATCGACCTGGACGGCTTCAAGGCGGTCAACGACACCGTCGGCCACCAGGCGGGCGACGAACTCCTGGTGCAGGCGGCACGGCGGTTGCACGACTCCGTGCGCTCCGGCGACACCGCGGCCCGGCTGGGCGGCGACGAGTTCGCCGTCCTCATCCGCGGCGACGGCGAGCCGGGGCGGATGCCGGACGCCGAACGCGAGCTGCGCATCCACGACATCGCCGACCGGCTGCGGGTCACGCTCTCCGACCCGTACCGCGTCGAGGGCACGGAGCTGCGGGTTGCCGCCTCCATCGGCATCGCCTTCGCCGAGCCCGGCATCACGCCCGGCTCCCTGATGCGGAACGCCGACCTGGCGATGTACCGCGCAAAGCAGGCGGGCAAGGGCCGGGTGGAGCTGTACGCGCCGCAGATGCAGGCCGAGGTGGTCAAGCGGGCCGAGCTGGCGGCGCGGCTGCGCAGCGCGCTGCACGACGGCGAGTTCGCCCTGCTGCACCAGCCGATCGTCGAGCTGGCCAGCGGCAAGATCACCGCCGTCGCGGCCGAGGCCCGCTGGCGGTCGGCCCAGGGGATCCTGTTCACGCCGGCGGAGTTCCTGCGCACCGAGGGCGCCTCGTCCCGGGAGGCGCGCGGGGCCGGTGGCGAGCGGGCCGCCGAGGTGAGCCGGTGGCTGCTGGAGGAAGCGGTGCAGCAGGCCGCCGCCCGCCAGCGCGCCGGGTACGGCGCCCCGGTGACCGTGCGGCTGCCCGCGCGGCGGCTGACCGAGCCGGGCATGGAGCCGCGCAGCGTCGGCGCCCTGCTGGCAAGGCACGGCCTCGCGGCGGCACCGGGCCCCACCGGCGGTACCGCCCTGGGCGCCCCTGCGGCCAACGCTGGGGTGCCGGGGGCGCCGGGTGCGCTGATCCTGGAGCTGTCGGACAGCGATCCGCGGATCCCGCTGGACGAGCTGGAGCGGCGGCTGACGGCGCTGCGCCGGCTCGGGGTGCTGATCTCGCTGGACGGCTTCGGCAGCGGCTATGCGGCGATCTCCGCGCTGCGCAGGCTGCCGGTGGACATCCTGCGGCTGGACCGGGGACTGACGGACGGGATCCTGGAGTCCACCCGGCAGCGCAAGATCACCTCCGGGCTGCTGCGGATCGCCGGGGACCTGGGGCTGACCACCGTCGCGGAGGCGGTCGACCTGCCGGAGCAGGCCACGCTGCTGCGTGAGATGGGCTGCACCCACGGGCAGGGGGCGGTCTTCTCCGGTCCGCTGGACGAGCACCGGCTGCGCACCGCGCTGGCCCGCGGGGTCTACGCGGTGCCGGAGTCCACCCGCAGCGGCGGGGCCTCCGGGTACGGCGAGGAGCATCCGGAGGGCCGGGACGCGGCATTCACCGTGCCGACGACGGTGCCCCTGGCACGCGGCGCGGGGGCGCTGCCGGTGGGGCAGGAGGGTGCGGCGGATCCGCTGACGCACTCGCCCGCCTCGCCCAAATGCTGAGACGGCCGTCCCACTCACTTGACACTCGGGGCTTGACGGGGAGAGGGTCAGTGCCATGCGCACCCGAATTCTCGTACTTGGACAGCGCGTCGGCTGACCGCGGGACCCATCCGATCCCGCGTCCACCAGCGGCGCGCTCCCCTCGCTTGCCTCACGGCACGGGGGGTTTTTTGTTGCACCAGCACCTGAGCACGAACCAGCGGTGAACCGAAGAAACCGCCCAAAACGAGCGTCAACCCTCACTCTCCGAGAAGAGATAAGCCGATGACCGATCAGGCCACCGGGGCCCCGAAACCGCAGCCGCGGGCCCGCAACAGCGGACAGTCCAACTCCGTGCCGGCCCAGGCAGCCCCCCGCATCACGGGCGCCCAGTCCCTCATCCGTGCTCTCGAGGAAGTCGGCGCCGACACCGTATTCGGCATCCCCGGCGGCGCCATCCTGCCCGCCTACGACCCGATGATGGACTCCTCCCGGGTCCAGCACGTCCTGGTCCGGCACGAGCAGGGGGCCGGGCACGCCGCCACCGGCTATGCGCAGGCCACCGGCAAGGTCGGCGTCTGCATGGCCACCTCGGGGCCCGGGGCCACCAACCTGGTCACCCCGCTCGCCGACGCCCACATGGACTCCGTGCCGCTGGTCGCCATCACGGGGCAGGTCGCCACCTCCCTGATCGGTACGGACGGCTTCCAAGAGGCCGACATCTGCGGCATCTCGATGCCGGTCACCAAGCACAACTTCCTGGTCAAGGACCCCGACGACATCCCCAGGACGATCGCCGAGGCGTTCCACATCGCCGCCACCGGCCGTCCGGGCCCGGTGCTGGTCGACATCGCCAAGGACGCGCTCCAGGGGGAGACCGCCTTCCAGTGGCCGCCCACCACCGAGCTGCCCGGCTACCGGCCGGTCACCAAGCCGCACGGCAAGCAGATCCGGGAGGCCGCCAAACTGCTGGCCGAGGCCCGCCGCCCGGTGCTCTACGTCGGCGGCGGCGTCCTGAAGGCCGGTGCCACGGCGGAGCTGAAGGTGCTCGCCGAGCTCACCGGCACCCCGGTCACCACCACGCTGATGGGCATCGGCGCCTTCCCCGACAGCCACCCCCAGCACCTGGGGATGCCGGGGATGCACGGCACCGTCGCGGCGGTCACGGCGCTGCAGAAGGCCGACCTGATCATCGCGCTCGGCGCCCGCTTCGACGACCGGGTCACCGGGAAGCTGGACTCCTTCGCCCCGCACGCCAAGATCGTCCACGCGGACATCGACCCCGCCGAGATCGGCAAGAACCGCGCGGCGGACGTGCCGATCGTCGGGGACGCCCGCGAGGTGCTGGCCGACCTCGTCGTCGCCCTCCAGGCCGAGGCGGCCGAGCACCCCGACCGGCACGGCGACCGCTATGCCGACTGGTGGACCCTGCTGGACCGCTGGCGCACGACCTACCCGCTGGGCTACGACCTGCCCGAGGACGGTTCGCTGGCTCCGCAGCAGGTCATCCAGCGGATCGGGGAACTGGCACCCGAGGGCACCATCTTCGCCGCGGGCGTCGGCCAGCACCAGATGTGGGCGGCCCACTTCGTCACCTACGACCGGCCCGCCACCTGGCTCAACTCGGGCGGACTGGGCACCATGGGGTACGCGGTCCCGGCGGCGCTGGGCGCCAAGGTCGGGATGCCCGACCGCGCGGTGTGGGCGATCGACGGCGACGGCTGCTTCCAGATGACCAACCAGGAGTTGGTCACCGCCGCCCTCAACGGCGCGCCGATCAAGGTCGCGATCATCAACAACGGAGCGCTGGGCATGGTCCGCCAGTGGCAGACCCTCTTCTACAACCAGCGGTACTCCAACACCGTCCTGCACAGCGGCGAGGAGGGCGAGCCCGGCCGGGGCACACGCGTGCCCGACTTCGTGAAGCTCGCCGAGGCCATGGGCTGCGTCGGCATCCGCTGCGAGGACCCCGCGCAGCTCGATGCGGTCATCGAGAAGGCCAACGCCATCAACGACCGGCCCGTCGTCGTGGACTTCATCGTCCACGAGGACGCCATGGTCTGGCCGATGGTGGCGGCGGGCACCTCCAACGACGAGGTCATGGCGGCCCGCGGGGTCCGCCCCGACTTCGGCGACAGCGACGACTGACCGGGAACAGGAAACGGAAGGCTCCGAACGATGTCCAAGCACACGCTCTCCGTGCTGGTGGAGAACACCCCCGGCATCCTGGCCAGGATCGCCTCGCTCTTCTCCCGTCGCGGCTTCAACATCGACTCGCTCGCGGTGGGCGTCACCGAGCACCCCGACATCTCGCGCATCACCATCGTGGTGAACGTCGAGGACCTGCCGCTGGAGCAGGTCACCAAGCAGCTCAACAAGCTGGTCAACGTCCTCAAGATCGTCGAGCTGGAACCCGCCTCCGCGGTACAGCGCGAACTCGTCCTGGTGAAGGTCCGCGCGGAGGGCGAGACCCGCTCCCAGATCGTGGAGATCGTCCAGCTGTTCCGCGCCAAGACCGTCGACGTCTCCCCGGAGGCCGTCACCATCGAGGCCACCGGCAGCGCCGACAAGCTGGAGGCGATGCTGAGGATGCTGGAGCCGTACGGCATCAAGGAACTGGTGCAGTCCGGCACCATCGCCATAGGGCGCGGCGCCCGCTCCATCACCGACCGGAGCCTGCGTGCGCTGGAGCGCACCGCCTGACCCCCGCCCCCGAACCCTCCGCCCGCCCGGCCGTCATAGGTTGGGCAGCACCCATCATCAGCACAAGGAGAAACCCCAAGTGGCCGAGCTGTTCTACGACGACGACGCCGATCTGTCCATCATCCAGGGCCGCAAGGTCGCGGTCCTCGGATACGGCAGCCAGGGCCACGCCCACGCGCTGTCCCTGCGCGACTCGGGCGTCGACGTCCGGGTCGGCCTGCACGAGGGCTCGAAGTCCCGTGCCAGGGCCGAGGAGCAGGGCCTGCGGGTGACCACGCCGGACGAGGCCGTCCGGGAAGCGAACGTGGTCATGGTCCTGGTCCCGGACCCGCTCCAGGCCAAGGTCTACGAGGAGTCCATCGCCCCCCACCTCGAGGACGGCGACGCGCTCTTCTTCGGCCACGGCCTGAACATCCGCTACGACTTCATCAAGCCCCCGGCCTCGGTGGACGTCTGCATGGTCGCCCCGAAGGGCCCGGGCCACCTGGTCCGCCGCCAGTACGAGGAGGGCCGCGGCGTGCCGTGCATCGCGGCCGTGGAGCAGGACGCGAGCGGCGGCGCCTTCGCGCTGGCGCTGTCCTACGCCAAGGCCATCGGCGGCACCCGCGCGGGCGTCATCAAGACCACCTTCACCGAGGAGACCGAGACCGATCTCTTCGGCGAGCAGGCCGTGCTCTGCGGCGGTACGGCCGCGCTGGTCAAGGCGGGCTTCGACACCCTGGTCGAGGCCGGCTACCAGCCGGAGATCGCCTACTTCGAGTGCCTCCACGAGCTGAAGCTGATCGTGGACCTCATGTACGAGGGCGGCCTGGAGAAGATGCGCTGGTCCGTCTCCGAGACCGCCGAGTGGGGCGACTACGTCTCGGGTCCGCGGGTGATCAACGACCAGACGCGGGCCGAGATGAAGAAGATCCTCGGCGACATCCAGGACGGCTCCTTCGCGAAGAACTGGATGGCCGAGTACAACGCCGGTCTGCCCCGGTACAACGAGTACAAGAAGGCCGACGAGGACAGCCTGCTGGCCACCACGGGCAAGAACCTGCGCTCCCTGATGAGCTGGGTCGACGAGGAGAAGTGACCCTCGTCCGGCGGTGAGCAGCCGTCCCGGCCGCGCCCGCGCCTCCGCGGAACCGGAGCGCACCCGCGGCCGGGGCGGGCACGTCCGCGCCCGGGGTTCCGCACGGCCCCCCGGGCGCGGACGCGCAGCGCGACGGGCGGGCGCCGGGTGCGCCCGCCTGGAGCGGAATCCCCCGGAATCCACCCGAACCCGCCCCGCCCCACGCGCCGGGTGTTCCGTTCCGCGGCCCCGAGGGCACGATCAGGGGCGGAGGCCCGCCCCACAGGCGGTGTGGACCGATCGGCCACATCGGGGCGGTGCCCTCGATAGACTGCGGGTCCACAGGCTCACAGCGTCGTGCGTCTGCTCCTCCCGCCCCGCAGGGAAACGCGCCGTCCCAAGAATTTGGAGACCACGTGAGCAAGCCCGTAGTACTCATCGCCGAAGAGCTGTCGCCCGCGACCGTCGAAGCGTTGGGGCCGGATTTCGAGATCCGGCAGTGTGACGGCGCCGACCGGGGCGAACTCCTCCCCGCTCTCGCCGATGTGGACGCCGTTCTCGTCCGCTCCGCCACCAAGATCGACGCCGAGGCCGTGGCCGCGGCGCACAAGCTCAAGGTGGTCGCCCGCGCCGGGGTCGGACTCGACAACGTGGACGTGCCCGCCGCCACCAAGGCGGGCGTGATGGTGGTCAACGCCCCCACCTCCAACATCGTCACCGCGGCCGAACTGGCCTGCGGCCTGCTGATCGCCACGGCCCGGAACATTCCGCAGGCCAACACGGCGCTCAAGAACGGCGAGTGGAAGCGCAGCAAGTACACCGGAGTGGAGCTGAGCGAGAAGACGCTCGGCGTGGTCGGCCTGGGCCGGATCGGTGTGCTGGTGGCCCAGCGGATGTCGGCGTTCGGGATGAAGGTCGTCGCCTACGACCCGTTCGTGCAGCCGGCCCGGGCCGCGCAGATGGGCGTCAAGCTGCTCTCGCTGGACGAGCTGCTGGCCGTCTCGGACTTCATCACCGTGCACCTGCCCAAGACCCCGGAGACCCTCGGACTCATCGGGGACGAGGCGCTGCACAAGGTCAAGCCGAACGTGCGTGTGGTCAACGCGGCGCGCGGCGGCATCGTCGACGAGGAGGCGCTGGCGGCGGCGATCAAGGAGGGCCGGGTCGCGGGCGCAGGGCTGGACGTGTACGCCTCCGAGCCGTGCACCGACTCCCCGCTCTTCGCCTTCGACCAGGTCGTGTGCACCCCGCACCTGGGGGCCTCCACCGGTGAGGCGCAGGAGAAGGCCGGTATCGCGGTCGCCAAGTCGGTGCGGCTGGCCCTGGCGGGTGAGCTGGTGCCGGACGCGGTCAACGTGCAGGGCGGGGTGATCGCCGAGGACGTGCGCCCGGCGCTGCCGCTCGCCGAGAACCTGGGCCGCATCTTCACCGCGCTGGCCGGCGAGGTCGCCGTCCGGCTGGATGTGGAGGTGTACGGCGAGATCACCCAGCACGATGTCAAGGTGCTGGAGCTGTCCGCGCTCAAGGGCGTGTTCGAGGACGTGGTGGACGACACGGTCAGCTACGTCAACGCTCCGCTGTTCGCCCAGGAGCGCGGGGTCGAGGTGCGGCTGACCACCTCCAGCGAGTCCGCCGAGCACCGCAACGTGGTGACCGTGCGGGGCACCCTCGCCGGCGGCGAGGAGGTCTCGGCGTCCGGCACGCTGTCCGGCCCCAAGCACCTCCAGAAGCTCGTCGCCATCAACGAGCACGGCGTGGACCTCGCGGTCGCCGACCACATGGCGTTCCTGCGCTACAGCGACCGGCCCGGCGTCGTCGGCACCGTCGGCCGCGTCCTGGGCGAGGCCGGTGTCAACATCGCGGGCATGCAGGTCTCCCGGGCCGAGGAAGGCGGCGAGGCGCTCGTCGCGCTGACCGTCGACGGCACCATCGGCGCCGCGGCCCTCTCCGAGATCGCCGACGAGGTGGGCGCCACCCACGCCCGGGCGGTCAACCTGACCGAGTGACGCGGGGCCCCGCGAGGGGCCCGCGCCGGCAGTATGGAAGGGGCCGCACGGAGACCGCGTGCGGCCCTCCGCCGTCCGGACCGCGCTCTGTTCCCGGCGCCGGATCCGCCACCGCGCCCGGCCGTGCAGTCGACCTCCGGGACGTCGCCCTCCGGACGGCTGCCGTCGGCGACTGGGTTCAGTTGCTTGCCCGGTAGCAGTTCATGAACCAGTGGGCGTCGAAATAGCGGGCCATCGTGCACGGGTGGTTCGGGTCGACGAGGATGCGGCAGACCGACTCGGCTGCCCGGCAGTCGGAGACGAGATCCTCGCCGTCGACGGACCGGACCACGACGGGCCGACGGGTCGGGGTCGTCACCGTCGGTCCTCCAGCAGTACAGCTCCTCGTGCTCCGTGCCCGCCCAGATGAGCAGCCCGTCCTCCCTGAGAGCCGTCCACGGCTCAGGGTTCAGGCTCAGGAAACCGTCGAAGGCGCCTTCGCCGAACGTCTCGACCATGCGCTTGTAGTCGCTCGGCACCGCGGTGCCCAGGCGCGACTCCACCTCCGCCCGGTCCACGTCCGGCCGCTGCGCGTGCCGGGTCCAGCCGGTGATCCGTATGAGCCGCCGCATCCAGTCGACGTCCTCGCCCGGAGCGACCGCCGAGGGTGCGGGCACCTCCCTGCGAGCGACCACCAGCACCGGCCGCTCGACCCCCGCCGTGTCCACCGCCGTACCCGCGCCGACCCACTGATCCCCGTACGCCCACGCCCGTATCGTCACGCCCCGGTTCCCGAAGGGGACGAGGAGAGCCGCGCCCCCGGACTCGTCGACCGCCGGATCGGTGAAGCCGTCGAGGACGAGGGTGCGCGGCGCGCCGTACCTGCTGCCGAGCAGGTCGGTCAGGTCCTGCGGATCCAGGTCGCCGGGCAGGTACGGACAGCCGTCCCGCGGGCCGTGCCGGGCCGGCGTGTCGTCGAGGGCCGATTGCGTGAGCTCCATGGAGGACAGTGAAGCGCACCGCACCGACAGCGGGCGTGGTCACAGATGTGTCCGACGGCGAACCGGCAGGTGCCGGACCCGACCCGTGGAGACCGCCACCGGAGGTGGCCGTTGTCGGCGGGACCGCGGATCCGGTCATCGGCTGCCGGCGAGCCGCTTCCCTCGGCGAAGCCGCGGATCCTGGTGGCGGTCACAGCCGGGCGGCCTTGAGCGCCATGTGCAGCAGCAGGCGGTCCTCGCCCTCGTCCAGATCCAGGCCGGTGAGGCGCTCGACCCGGGAGAGGCGGTAGTAGAGGGTCTGCCGGTGGATGCCGAGCGCGGCGGCGGCGCGGCCCGCCTGGCCCGCGCAGTCGAGGTAGACCTCGGCGGTGCGGGCCAGCTCGTGGTGGGTGGCGCGGAGGAGGTCCTGCACAGCGGGATCGGGTGCGGTGCCCGCGGTGCGGGGGATGCCGGTGAGCATCCGGTAGGGCCCGATGCCGTCCCACTCGGCCAGTGCGCCCGGCCGGGGTTCGGCCGCCGCGGTCCGGGCCGCGGCGCGGGCCTCGTACCAGGCCGCCGACAGGTCCGACAGTCCGCTGCGCGGGCTGCTCAGTCCGGCGGTCGGAGCCGGAGCCCCGCTCGCCGGGGCCGCGCTCCCGGTCCGGCCCGGCGCGCGCAGCAGCCGGTCGGCCGCCGACCGGGCCGCCTCCAGGCCGTGCGGGGTGCGCAGCCGTACGAGCGCGGCCAGCGTCCCGTCCCGCACGCACTGGGCCGCGAGCCGGGGGAGGGCGGCCGGGAGCGGGCCGCGGACCGCGGTCGCGTCCTCCTCCGGCCAGGGCAGCACCGCCACCAGCACCAGTGGCCCGTACGCGGTCTCGCCCAGTGCCGTCCGCAGCCCGGCGACCGCCTCGTCCCGTGCGGCCCCGCCGCGCTCGGCCAAGGCGGCGTGCAGCAGTTCCCCGGTCTGCTCCTCGGCGCGGGAGTCGGCGGCCAGCTGGGCGCCGGTGCGCTCGGCGACCGCCATCGCCGCGGCCAGCCGCGGGTCGGAGAGCTCCAGCGCCCCGTCGTCCAGCAGCCAGATGTAGCCGTGCACGACGCCCCGGTCGCGCACCGGCAGGCAGATGCGGCCGTGCACCAGGCCCGTTGCCGGGTCCGGCGGCACCTCCTGGCCGGAGACCGGGGGAGGGATGCGCACCGGGCCGCTCGCCCGGGCGATGCCGTAACTCTCGAAGAAGGCGCGCACGGCGGGGGTGGAGCGGCGCTGGAGGATGGTGCGGGTGCGCACCGGGTCCAGCGCGGGGCCGCCCTCCTGCCCCTCGTCGCCGTCGGCACCGCCCTCGTGCGCCCCGAAGGCGATCAGTGAGAAGTCCCGGCTCTCCAGCGTGGCCGGGGTGCCCAGCAACTGCGAGACCTCGTCGATCAGCGCCTGGTAGTCCTCGCGCATGCCGTGGCCTCCTGTGCCTCGCGCCGTGCCGTCTGTCACTCGCGGCCGTGCCGTACGGCGCTCGCCGCGGCGGTCCGCGTGCCCGCCGTTCCATTCTCATACATCTGTCTGAGAGCCGGACCACGGACGCGTGACACCTGTCGATGGCCCCCGTGGTGGCGCGATCCTTAACTTCTAGGTGGCTTCCGCGTCACGCCTCCGCTGCGCGTGCGCCATCGAGCCACCCGCAAGAAGACTCCGTGGAGGTGCCCCGTGCTGGGACCCGTGCTCCTCGCCGCCGCGCGCAGCGACAGCATCCGCCGCCTCGTCTCGGCCGCTCCGGTGACCCGCCCGATGGTGGACCGGTTCGTGGCAGGCGAGCGGCTCGATCCGTGTCTGGACTCCGTCGCGGCGCTGGCCGCGCGCGGCATGCAGGTGACCATCGACCACCTGGGCGAGGACATCACCGAACGGTCGGAAGCTCTCCGTAACCGCGACGCCTACCTCGCGCTGACCGACGCGCTGGCCGCCGCCGGGCTCGCGGAGCAGGCCGAGATGTCGGTCAAGCTCTCCGCCTTCGGCCAGGCGCTCCCGGGCGGGCACGACCTGGCGCACGACAACGTGCTGCCTGTCGTCGAGGCCGCTGCCGCCGCCGGGACGACCGTCACCCTCGACATGGAGGACCACACCACCGTCGACTCGACGCTCGCGATCCTCTCGCAGCTGCGCGAACGCTTCCCCGCTACCGGTGCCGTGGTCCAGTCGTACCTCTTCCGTACCGAGGAGGACTGCCACGCGCTCGCGGGCGAGGGCTCCCGGGTGCGGCTGGTCAAGGGCGCCTACAAGGAGCCCGCGGAGGTCGCCTTCCAGGACAAGCACGAGGTCGACCGGGCGTACGTGCGCTGTCTGAAGATCCTGATGGCCGGTGAGGGCTACCCGATGGTGGGCTCCCACGATCCCCGCATGGTGGCCATCGCCCAGAACCTGGCCGAGCGTTACGGTCGAAAGCGGGACGAGTACGAGTTCCAGATGCTCTACGGCATCCGCGCGGCCGAGCAGGAGCGGCTGGTCGCGGACGGGCACCGGATGCGCGTCTACGTTCCGTACGGCACCGACTGGTACGGATACTTCATGCGGCGGCTGGCGGAGCGCCCCGCGAACATGGGCTTCTTCCTGCGCTCGCTCGTCACCCGCAACTGAGAACACCGCATCCGGGCACCCGACCGGCGCCCCCACCGACCGTCCGAACCACGACCCGAGGAGCAACCGTGGACGCTGTGACCCAGGTCCCCGCCCCGTACAACGAGCCGGTGCACACCTACGCGCCCGGCAGCCCCGAGCGCGCGCGCCTGGAGGCCAAACTCAAGGAGCTTGGCGACAGCCCGCGCGAGCTGCCGATGACGATCGACGGCGTCAAGCGGATGGGCGGCGGCGAGCGTGTCGACGTGGTCCAGCCGCACAACCACCGGAAGGTCCTGGGCACCTACGCGACCGCCACCCGGCAGGACGCGCAGGACGCCGTCGACGCGGCGCTCGCCGCGGCCCCGGCCTGGCGCGCACTGTCCTTCGACGACCGGGCCGCGATCATCCTCAAGGCCGCCGAGCTGCTCTCCGGCCCCTGGCGCGAGACGATCGCCGCTTCCACCATGCTGGGCCAGTCCAAGACCGCGCAGCAGGCCGAGATCGACGCGCCCTGCGAGCTGATCGACTTCTGGCGCTTCAACGTGCACTTCGCCCGTGAGCTGATGACCGAGCAGCCGCTGGTCCAGCCCAACGGGATCTGGAACCGCATGGACCACCGCCCGCTGGAGGGCTTCGTCTACGCGATCACGCCGTTCAACTTCACCGCCATCGCGGGCAACCTGCCCACGGCCCCGGCGCTGATGGGCAACGTGGTCGTCTGGAAGCCGTCCCCCACCCAGACGCACTCCGCCGTGCTGCTCATGGAGCTGCTGGAGGAGGCCGGGCTGCCCAAGGGCGTCATCAACCTGGTGACCGGCGACGGCAAGGAGGTGTCCGAGGTCGCACTGCCGCACCCGGACCTGGCCGGCGTCCACTTCACCGGATCGACCGCCACCTTCCAGCACCTGTGGAAGTCCGTGGGCGAGAACATCACGAACTACAAGTCCTACCCGCGCATCGTCGGTGAGACCGGCGGCAAGGACTTCATCGTCGCCCACTCCTCGGCCGACCCGGCGGTGCTCAAGACCGCCATCACCCGGGGCGCTTTCGAGTACCAGGGCCAGAAGTGCTCCGCCGCCTCCCGCGCCTACCTGCCCCGCTCCCTGTGGGAGAGCGGCTTCAAGGACGACCTGGCCACCGAGGTGCGGGGGCTGTCCATGGGCGATGTGACGGACCTGTCGCACTTCATCGGCGCCGTCATCGACGACCGGGCCTTCGCCAAGAACAAGGCCGCCATCGACCGCGCCGCGGCCGATCCGTCCTGCGAGATCCTGGTCGGCGGCACCTGCGACGACAGCACCGGCTACTTCGTCTCGCCGACCGTCATCGTCTGCTCCGACCCGGAGAACGAGGTCTTCAAGGCCGAGTACTTCGGCCCGATCATCGCGGTCCACGTCTACGAGGACGAGAACTGGGACGCGATGCTGGACCAGATGGAGTCGGCCTCGGCCTACGCGCTGACCGGCGCCGTCCTGGCCAAGGACCGCGCGGTGCTGGCCGCCGCCTCGGAGAAGCTGCGGTTCGCCGCGGGCAACTTCTACCTCAACGACCGGCCCACCGGGTCCATCGTCGGCCAGCAGCCCTTCGGCGGTGCGCGGGCCTCGGGCACCAACGACAAGGCCGGCTCGAAGTTCAACCTGATCCGCTGGTCCTCGCCGCGCGCGATCAAGGAGACCCACGTCGCGCCGACCGACTACCGGTACCCGCACATGGGCTGACGCCCCCGTGGCCCCTGTGCGATGAGGGCCCGGCCCCCTTCTCCGCCCGTACGGAGGGGGCCGGGCCCGGCTCCTTTTCCGCTCGTCCCCCGGCTTTCCCCGGCCCGCAGCGACGGGTCCGGTGTGGGGCTCGTCTCAGATAGTAGGAAGCCCAACTATTTGGCGAGACATCACGGGCTCCGGCTCCTATCGTTGTAGGAAGCCGATCGTCCCGCTCGACCGAGCGCCTCGTGGGTGCGACACCGTGCGTCTCCGGCAGGTGATCCCTGCCGCACCGGTTGTCCCCGCGCCGTTGGCTGTCCGGCAGATCTCTCCTCGCGTCTTGCGTTCCACGCCGTGCAGAAGGAGTTGCATTCCCATGGCCACGCCCACAGCCACTCACGTCCCCGCCTCCCGCGTCCGCCGCTCCCGTGCCGCGGCCCGCCTCCGCGAGGAGGACCGCCGCAAGGCAGCCGAGGCCCTCCAGCGCGCCTTCGACCGCCGCTGAGCGACTGCCGCCGAGCGGCACGGGCCGGCGCTGCCGTGTCGCCGTCCGGCCGGGTCCGTGCTCCGCGGCCCTCCGCGGAGACGGTTCCCGGCCGCGGCGGGGAGCCTCAGCGGCGGCGCACCGCGAAATGGTCGATGCGCCGCCCCGTCTGCGCCCACGCCGTCACCGAGAGTGCCGGCCGAGGCCCGGGGCGGGACTCCACCGCGAGGAAGGAGAACCCGGTGTAGCGGACCCGGGACCACTCCACGCGGTCCCGCTCGGCGGTCCGCTCCCCGATCCAGCGGATTCCCGGGACGCTGTCACGCTCCCGGACGTGCCCCTCGTGGCTGTCCGGTGCCCGGAAGTCGTACAGCTCGCGCCCGCCCCCGCCCGCCGTGACGTACACGGTCCCGTCCGCGACCGGGTCGGTGGTCCCGCCGCTCCGCAGCGCGCGAGTGGGTCCGCCGCCGCGCAGCGGGTCGGTGCGCTCGTAGACATGGTTGTGTCCGTTGACCACGAGGTCGACGTGGTGCCGTTCGAAGAGCGTCGCCCATCTCTCCCGTACCCCGCCGTCCGAGCCGTGGGTGGCGGTCGAGTACGCGCAGTGGTGGAAGAAGACGACCACGAAGTCGACGCCCCGGCGGGCGCGCAGCCGCTCCAGGGTCCGCTCCAGCCACCGCGTCTGCGCTCCGCCGGTGCAGCCGCGGTTGGCCGGGATCTCGTAGGAGACGTCGTTGGCGTCCAGGGCCACCACGCCGACGTTCCCGTACACGAACGAGTAGATACCGGGCGCCCGCTCCGGGTCGGGCCCGTCGCCGGGCAGCGACCAGCGCGCGGTCTGGCCGCCGTAGCCGTCGGGCGAGTACCAGGCCTCCATGTCGTGGTTCCCGGTGGTCACCATCCACGGCACCCGGCGGGCCACCGGTTCGATCTGGGCGAGGAAGCGGTCCCACGTCCGCGCGTCGTAGCGGTCGGAGTCCTCGCCGTGCCCGGTCCCGTCGGCGTAGCAGATGTCGCCCGCGTGCAGATGGAAGGCCGGGTCCCGGTCGAGCAGGAGCCGGCCGGCGGTGCGTGCCTGGGGGCTGACGCCCTGGTCGCCGAAGGCGGTGAAGACGAAGGGCCGGGTGCCGCCGGCGGGGGCTGTGGTGAAGGAGTCCACGGCGTGTGACCGCGCGGGCGCCGCGGGGTCGAAGCCGTCGTGGCCGACGCCGTAGTAGTACGTCGTGCCCGGGCGCAGCCCCTCCAGGCCGACGTGCAGATAGAGCTGCTCGACACTCGGCAGCGCGCTGCTCAGCGCGGGGGTGTGCAGCGCGCGTACCTCCGCCGCCACCCTGCCGCCCAGGTCCCATGGTGTGGTGCCCACCCGCAGGTAGGGGCGCCGTACCGGGAGTGGTACCTGCCAGGAGATCCGCATCTGCGAGGCCGGGTCGGCGCCGAAGGCCAGGTGGCGGCCGAACGGCGCGACCAGCGCGCCGTCCACGGCGGTCCGGGGCGGCAGCGCCGCGCTGCCGCCGGGAGTGCTCCCGCCGTCGCGGAGCACCCCGGCGTCCGCGCGCAGCGCCGCGGCGCCCGCTGCCAGCAGTCCGCCGCCGCGCAGCGCCCCGCGCCTGGTCGGGCCGTTCGGCAGCACGGGACGGGCGCGGCGGCCGAGCTTCTCGCGCAGATAGGCGTGCTGCTCGGCCATGCTCATGCGGGCGGCGAGCCGAGCGGGCACGCCCAGGTCGGGCAGGTCGTTCGCGGCCATGGTGCCAAGGTCCCCACGGGGGCCAACTGGCGGGCGACAGCGGCGGATACGTCTGCTGAACAGTGTGCGTCAGTCGGTGCGGCCGCGGAGGTGGTCCGTCATGCGGACAGCCTTATGTCACAGCCTGGGACGGGGAGTAGTGTCTGGCGCATGTCTTCAGGAACGGCCTCCCGCACGGATCGCACCATCGACCTCGCAGTGATCTCCGGAGACGGAATCGGCCCGGAGGTCGTCGCCCAGGGCCTCAAGGTCCTCACCGCCGTCCTCCCGCCGGACGTCGCCCTGGAGACGCACGAATACGATCTCGGCGCCAAACGCTGGCATGCCACCGGGGAGACCCTCACCGACGAGGAGCTGGAGCGGCTCGCGGGGCACGACGCGATCCTGCTCGGCGCCATCGGCGACCCCGGCGTCCCCTCCGGGGTGCTGGAGCGCGGGCTGCTGCTCAAGCTGCGCTTCGCCTTCGACCACTTCGTCAACCTGCGTCCCTCCACGCTCTTCCCGAACACCGAGTCCCCGCTGGCGGGCCGCCCGGAGATCGACTTCGTCGTCGTCCGCGAGGGCACCGAGGGGCCTTACGTGGGCAACGGCGGCAGCATCCGCAAGGGCACCCCGCACGAGGTCGCCAACGAGGTCAGCGTCAACACCGCGTTCGGTGTGGAGCGGGTCGTGCGCGACGCGTTCGCCCGGGCGCAGGCGCGCCCGCGGAAGAAGCTCACCCTGGTGCACAAGAACAACGTGCTGGTGCACGCCGGCCACCTGTGGAAGGACACCTTCGACCGGGTCGGGCGCGAGTACCCCGAGGTGACGACCGACTATCTGCACGTCGACGCCGCCACGATCTTCATGGTGACCGACCCCGCGCGGTTCGACGTGATCGTCACCGACAACCTCTTCGGCGACATCATCACCGACCTCGCCGCCGCCGTCAGCGGCGGTATCGGGCTCGCGGCCTCGGGGAACATCAACCCCACCCGGCAGTTCCCGTCCATGTTCGAGCCTGTGCACGGGTCGGCGCCCGACATCGCGGGCAGCGGAAAGGCCGACCCGACCGCCACCGTGCTGTCCGTCGCCCTGCTGCTGCGCCACCTCGGCCACGAGGCCGAGGCCGCCCGTGTCGAGGCGGCCGTCACCGCGGATCTCGCCGAGCGGGACGCCGCTCCGGTCCGCACCACCGACGAGATCGGCGACGCGCTCGCGGCCCGCGTGGCCGGCTGAATCCGTCCGCGGAGCTCCGGCGGCGCCCCGGCACCGCCGGTCCCCGGGTTCCGGCCACACGCTGCCGGAGGCCGTCACTTCCCTGATCCGGCCCGTCCCGCCGTCGCGGCGGGACGGGCCGCCCTTGCATGCTCTCGCACCCCTGTCCGAAGGTGTTCGACCGGCGCGCGATAATCGGAGTGTGGACCACCCCGGGAGGCAGCTCCCGAGCCCCGGTACCGCGCTGTGGAGCGCGGTGGTGCCGGGGCGGCGGCGCGCTCGGAGCGACTGCGCCGCGAGGGCAGCCGCACCGGAGGCCCGTACCGGTGGGGAGCCCGGCCGCAGGGTCCGCAACGACACGAGCTAAGGACGCGGACATGACGACCCCCCGTATCGCATTCGACCTCGAACCGACCGCCGAGCCGCTCGGCGCCGCCGAGCGGGAGGCGGTGCTGGCGAACCCTGGTTTCGGGCGGTACTTCACCGACCACATGGTGACCATCCAGTGGACCGAGGGCCGCGGTTGGCACGACGCGCGGCTGCAGCCCTACGCTCCGCTGGAGATCGACCCGGCGAACATGACGCTGCACTACGCGCAGTCGATCTTCGAGGGGCTGAAGGCGTACCGGCAGCCCGACGGCTCGGTGAAGGTCTTCCGGCCGGACGCCAACGCCCGCCGCTTCCAGCGCAGTGCCCGCCGGCTGGCGATGCCCCAACTGCCCGTGGAGACCTTCGTCGAGGCGTGCGACCTGCTCGTGGGGCAGGACAGCGCGTGGGTGCCAGGCGGGGGCGAGGCGTCGCTGTATCTGCGGCCGTTCCTGTTCGCCACCGAGGTCGGGCTGGGAGTGCGGCCCGCGAACCGGTACACGTTCATGGTCATCGCGTCCCCGGCGGGCGCCTACTTCCCCGGCGGCGTCGAGCCCGTCTCGGTGTGGCTCTCCGAGGAGTACGTGCGCGCGGCGCCGGGCGGGACGGGTGAGGCCAAGTGCGCGGGCAACTACGCCGCCTCGCTGGTCGCCCAGGCGGAGGCCGCCGAGCACGGCTGCGACCAGGTGGTCTGGCTGGACGCGGTGGAGCGCCGCTACGTCGAGGAGATGGGGGGCATGAACCTCTACTTCGTCCAGGGCTCCGGCGCCGGCGCGCGGATCGTGACCCCGGAACTGACCGGGACGCTGCTCCCGGGCATCACCCGCGACTCGCTGCTGCAGATCGCCGCCGACCTCGGGTACGCGACGGGGGAGGTGCGGCTGACGACGGACGAATGGCGCGCGGGCAACGCCGACGGCTCGATCAGCGAGGTGTTCGCCTGCGGGACCGCCGCGGTGATCACGCCGGTCGGTCAGGTGAAGTCGGCGCGCGGTGAGTGGAAGGTCGGCGACGGCGGCGCCGGGGAGATCACGATGCGGCTCCGGGAGGCGCTGCTGGCGGTCCAGACCGGCCAGGCGGAGGACACGCACGGCTGGATGCACACCCTCGGTTCCTGACGGGTAGGTCCTCGCGGACATCGTGGGGCGTGTCACGGCAGGCCCGGAACCGACCTGACGTACATGTACCTGACATGCAGGGGTCGAACTTCCGTAGCCGAAGGGCCTTCTGGCAGCGCTGTCATGACGATGTCATCGACCGCCTCCCGGGAGGGCCGAGATCCAGATGCCGCGTCCCCAGCCGACCCAGCAGGATCAGGACAGCCAGCAGGAGATCAGACGGGCGGCGGCGGCACTGGGCCGCCGCCGCCTGCTGACCGTCACGGGCGCCGCCGCGGTGCTCGCCTTCACCACCGACCTGCCCGGCAGCGCACAGGCGGCCGAGGCGGACGCACGGACCGCCGTCCGCGCCGACCCCTTCACCCTGGGCGTCGCCTCCGGTGACCCGCAGCCCGGCTCCGTCGTGCTGTGGACGCGCCTCGCGCCTGAGCCCTACGAGCCCGGCAGCGGCCTGCCGAAGGCGCGGATCCCCGTCCGCTGGGAGCTGGCGCACGACCGCCGCTTCCGCCGCGTCGTGCGCCGCGGCACGGCCCTCGCACACCCCGAGCTGAACCATGCCGTGCATGTGGAGGCCGAGGGCCTGGGCGCCGACCGCGTGTACTACTACCGCTTTCGGGCGGGGAAGTGGCACAGCCCGGTGGGCCGCACCCGCACGGCACCGGCTCCCGGCGCCGACATCGGCGAGCTCCGGCTGGCCGCCGTCTCCTGCCAGGCGTACCACCACGGCTACTTCACCGCCCACCGGCACCTCGCCGAGGAGGACGTGGACCTGGTCCTCCACCTCGGCGACTACCTGTACGAGTACGCCGTCGACGCGCACGGCGGCGCCCGCGGGTACACCGACCGGGAGCTGCCCTCCCGCTTCGACCGGGAGACGGTCTCGCTGGAGGAGTACCGGCTGCGGTACGCGCTCTACAAGTCGGACCCCGATCTGCAGGCGGCGCACGCGGCGCACCCGTTCGTGGTCACCTGGGACGACCACGAGACGGAGAACAACTACGCGGACGACGTCCCCGAGGACGGCGGCTCCTCGGAGGACTTCCTGGTGCGCCGGGCGGCCGCCTACCGCGCGTACTGGGAGAACCTGCCGCTGCGCCGCCCCCAGCGGCCCAGGGGCCCGGACATGCGGCTCTACCGCAGGCTGCGGTTCGGCAGGCTGGCCCAGTTCGACATCCTCGACACCCGGCAGTACCGCTCGGACCAGGCGTACGGCGACGGCTGGCACCACCCGGGCCCGGAGTCGACGGACCCGGCCCGCACCATGGTCGGCGCCGCGCAGGAGCGCTGGCTGATCGACGGGTGGCGCGGCTCGGACGCCGTCTGGAACCTCGTTCCGCAGCAGGTCACCTTCTCCGAGCGGCGCAGCAACAGCACGTCCGCCTACAAGGTCAGCATGGACGCCTGGGACGGCGCCCCGGCCTCCCGCGACCGGCTGCTGGCGGGCGCCGAGGCGGCCGGGGTGGAGAATCTGATGGTGCTCACCGGAGACGTGCACAAGGGGTACGCCTACGACATCAAGCGGGACTTCGGCGACCAGGGCTCCCGCACCGTGGGGACCGAGATCGTGGCCACCTCCGTCACCAGCGGCAAGGACGGCGAGGACCGGCCCTCCAACTGGGAGGCCTATCTGGCGGCCAACCCGCACATGAAGTTCTACAACGGGCACCGGGGCTATGTGACCGTGCGGCTGGACAAGCGGCAGGCGCGGGCGGACTTCCGCACGGTCGCCGTCGTCACCGAGCCGGGAGCACCGGTGCGCACCGCCGCGTCCTTCGCCACCCGGGTCGGCGAGCAGGGCCTGCACGAGGTGTGAGCGGACTGGAGCCGACCGTCTGAGCGGCGGGTTTTCGCATCGTGAGACGGAAGGGGGCGCGGGGGGCGGGTTGTGCGAGACTTCCCCCGTGCCCTCGTTCGTCATGATTATTGGCAGCAGGCGCGCCGGTCCGCAGTGACCGACTGCCGTGGACGACCCGTACGGCAGCGGACACCGTGCCCCAGACCCGCGCGCAGACCTCTCGCACCCGCGAGGGGTTTTTTCGTTTTCCGGCCCACCTCAGCCGGAGCGGACGGCGCGAGGGATGATGGGGGCAAGTGGAGCGCTTCCTTCCGGAACCACTGAACCCAGCCCAGGAGCCACCAGCCATGACCTCCGACGCGGCAGGCGCCGCAGCAGCCACCGGCAGTCCGACGGGACCGCAGGCCCCCGACGACGGTTTCCACGTCTTCGACACCACTCTGCGCGACGGGGCGCAGCGCGAGGGCATCAACCTGACCGTCGCCGACAAGCTGACCATCGCCCGCCACCTCGACGAGTACGGGGTCGGCTTCATCGAGGGCGGCTGGCCGGGCGCCAACCCGCGCGACACCGAGTTCTTCGCCCGCGCCCCCCAGGAGATCGACTTCCGGCACGCACAGCTCGTCGCCTTCGGCTCCACCCGCAGGGCCGGCGTCCCCGCGCAGATCGACCCGCAGGTCCAGGCACTGCTGGACGCGAAGGCGCCGGTGGTCACGCTCGTCGCCAAGGCTCACGACCGCCACGTGGAGCTGGCGCTGCGCACCACGCTGGAGGAGAACCTGTCGATGATCGCCGAGACGGTCGGCCATCTGCGGGACCACGGCCGCCGGGTCTTCGTCGACTGCGAGCACTTCTTCGACGGCTACCAGGCCAACCCCCGCTACGCCGAGCAGGTCGTGCGCACCGCGCACGAGGCGGGCGCCGAAGTGGTCGTCCTCTGCGACACCAACGGCGGGATGATCCCCGCCCGGATCCAGGCCGTCGTCCGCACCGTGGCGGCCGACACCGGGGCCCGGCTGGGCATCCACGCGCAGGACGACACCGGATGCGCGGTCGCCAACACCCTGGCCGCCGTCGACGGCGGTGCCACCCACGTCCAGTGCACCGCCAACGGCTACGGCGAACGCGTCGGCAACGCCAACCTCTTCCCCGTCGTCGCCGCACTGGAGCTCAAGTACGGCAGGCGCGTGCTGCCCGAGGGCGCGCTCGCCGAGACCACCCGCATCTCGCACGCCATCGCCGAGGTCGTCAACCTGACCCCCGCCACCCACCAGCCCTACGTCGGCACCTCCGCCTTCGCCCACAAGGGCGGACTGCACGCCTCCGCGATCAAGATCGATCCGGACCTCTACCAGCACATCGACCCCGAACTCGTCGGCAACACCATGCGGATGCTCGTCTCCGACATGGCCGGGCGCGCCTCCGTCGAGCTCAAGGGCAAGGAGCTGGGCTACGACCTGAGCGGCGACCGGGAACTGGTCGGCCGGGTGGTCGAGCGGGTCAAGGAGCAGGAACTCAAGGGCTACACCTACGAAGCCGCCGACGCCTCCTTCGAACTGCTGCTCAGGGACGAGGTGCACGGCGGCGCCGCGGGAACCGCGCCGCGGTTCTTCCGGGCCGAGTCCTGGCGGGCCATCGTCGAGCAGCGGCCGGACGGCATGCAGGTCAACGAGGCAACGGTGAAGCTGTGGGCCAAGGGCGAGCGCATCGTCGTCACCGGGGAGGGCAACGGGCCCGTGGACGCGCTGGACCGGGCTCTGCGGGCCGGACTGGAGCGCATCCACCCCGCACTGGCCCGGCTGAACCTGGTCGACTACAAGGTCCGTATCCTGGAGGGCGCGCACGGCACCTCCTCCACCACCCGGGTGCTGCTGTCGATGAGCGACGGCAGCGGGGAGTGGACGACGGTCGGCGTGGGCGACAACGTCATCGCCGCCTCCTGGCAGGCGCTGGACGACGGCTACACCTACGGGCTGCTGCGCGCCGGGGCCGAGGCGCACGACTGACCGCGCCCGGCACCGACGGTCAGCCCGCCGCGGGGGCCAGGGACTGGTCGAAGTGGTCGCGGACGTGGCCCAGGACCAGCTCCCTGTCCACCCCCGGCAGGCCCACCACCAGGTGGGTGCCGAAGCCGTCCAGGAGGGCCCGGGTGCGGGTGGCGAAGCGGTCCGCGTCCACCGCGGCGAACTCGCCCCGGCCCGCGCCCTCCACCAGCAGCGCCACCAGGTCCCGGTGCCAGCTCAGCTCCAGTTCGAGCTGCCGGGCGCGCATCTCGTCGTCACCGGACTGGGACCGGTTCCACACCTCCAGCCACAGCGCCCAGTGCGGGTCGCGGTGGCCCTCCGGCAGATAGAGCGCCACCAGCGCGTCCAGCCGCTCGCGCGCGGGCACCCGGCGGGCGAGGGCGGCCCGCCGCGCCGAGCCCAGCTGCTCCTCGCTCCACTGCAGGGTCTGCAGCAGCAACTCGTCCTTGGTCTTGAAGTAGTAGACGAGATGGCCGCTGCTCATACCGACCTCGCGGCCGAGCGCCGCCATCGTCAGCCGGTCCAGGCCGCGTTCGGCGATCATCTCCATGGCGGTGGCCAGCAGCTGCTCCCGGGGCTGGGCAGCCCGCCGCCTGCCCCCGTCGGGGCGCTCGCGGTTGCCTCCGGTCCGTGCGACCACCGCCGTGCTCCTCCCTCGGACTGTGCGCCCGGCGGCGCCGGGCGGTGCCGCCGGCGCCCTCGGCTGCCGGCCGTTCAGCCTAACCGGGCCCGGCCGCACCGGTGCCGGGTCCCGGACTCCGGTCGCCGGCCGGGTCAGACCCGCGGCTGCTGCTGGGTGATGCAGTGGATGCCGCCCCCCGCGGCGAAGACGGTGCGCGCGTCCACCAGCGTGACCGTGCGCCGCGGGAAGAGCCGGCGGAAGATCCCGGCGGCGTGCTCGTCGCGCGGATCGCCGAACCCGCACAGCACGACCCCGCCGTTGCACAGGTAGTGGTTGACGTAGCTGTAGTCGACCGGTTCGCCGTCCGCCGTGTGTGTCACCGTCGGCGCGGGCAGCTCGACGACCTCCAGCCGCCTGCCCCGCGCGTCGGTGGCCGACCGCAGCAGCTTGACCGTCTCGGCGCACAGTTCGTGGTCGGGGTGCGCGGGGTCGGGCTGGGTGTGGGCCACCACCACGCCCGGGGCGGCGAAGGCGGCCACCAGGTCGACATGTCCGCGGGTGCCGTAGGTGCCGTAGTCGGCGGTCAGTCCGCGGGGCAGCCAGACCGCCTTGCGGGTGCCCAGCCGCGCGTGCACCTCCGCCTCGACCTCCTCGTGCGTCCAGCCCGGATTGCGCTCGGGGCCCAGCTGGACGGTCTCGGTGAGCAGCACCGTCCCCGCGCCGTCCACATGGATGCCGCCGCCCTCGTTCACCAGCCGCGAGGTGTGCACCGCGGCGCCCGAGCGTTCGGCCACGGCCGCGCCGATCTGCGCGTCCCGCTCCCACCGGGCCCAGGACTGGGCGCCCCAGCCGTTGAACGTCCAGTCCACGGCTGCCAGCCGGCCGCCCTGGGTGACGAACGTCGGCCCGATGTCCCGCATCCAGGCGTCGTCCAGCGGCTCGGCGACCACCTCGATGTCCGGGCCGAGCTGCTGCCGGGCGGCTGCCGCGTCGGTGGGCGAGGCGACCATCGTGACCGGCTCGAAGCGGCGCACGGCGCGGGCCACCGACGCCCAGGCAGCGCGTGCCCCGGCCAGCACCGCCGGGTCCTCGAACGTCGGGTTGGCGCCCGGCCAGGCCATCCAGGTGCGCTCGTGCGGCGCCCACTCGGGCGGCATGACAGGGGCAGCAGCGGACGTGGAGGTGCTCATGGAGGCGGCTTCCTTGCGGTGGTCGGCGGTCGATCGTGCCGCGGGTGCGGCCAGAGCGGTCGGGGCGGTCGGGGGTGCTGTCGGAGGAGGGCCGGACGAAGGACCGGAGGGAGGGTCAGAGGAAGTAGAGGCGGTTGAGCGAGACCCGCTCGGCCGGGTCGGAGCGCAGCGGCTCACCGTCCAGCGTCACCAGCCCGCTGTGCTGGTCGACCTCGACCGAGCCCAGCCGGGCGTTGTGCACCAGGTCGGCCGGACCGATTCCGCGGGTGCCCCGCACGGCGACCCGGCGACGGCGGGTCGGCAGGGTGTCCGCGCCGCGTTCGGCCGCGGCCGCGGAGACGAAGGCGACGGACAACTCGGCGGGCGCCGCCCCGTGCGCCCCGAACTGCGGTCCCAGCACCAGCGGTTCGCTGGTGTCGGTCGCCGCGTTGGGGTCGCCGGTGACACCCCAGGCGGGAAAGCCGGACTTGAGGACGAGCTGCGGCTTGGCACCGAAGTAGGCGGGGTGCCACAGCACGATGTCCGCCATCTTGCCCGGCTCCAGCGAGCCGATCTCGTGCGCGAGGCCGTGCGCCAGGGCCGGGTTGAGGGTGAGCTTGGCGATGTAGCGCAGCACGCGTGCGTTGTCATCGGCGTCATCGGCGTCCCCGGTACCGGCGCCGGGGACCGTCGCGCAGTCCGCCAGCGGTCCGCGTTCGGCCTTGAGCTTGGCCGCCATCTGGAAGGTGCGCCGCACGGTCTCGCCCGCGCGTCCCATGCCCTGCGCATCGGAGGAGGTGACGCCGATGGCGCCCAGGTCGTGCAGGACGTCCTCGGCGCCCATGGTGCCCGCGCGGATCCGGTCGCGGGCCATGGCCGCGTCGCCGGGCAGGTCCGTCTTCAGGTCGTGCACCGAGACGATCATGCCGTAGTGCTCGGCGACCGCGTCCCGGCCGAAGGGCAGTGTGGGATTGGTCGAGGAGCCGATGACGTTGGGCACGCCCGCCATCCGCAGCACGTTCGGGACGTGGCCGCCGCCGCAGCCCTCGATGTGGAACGCGTGGATGGTGCGCCCTTCCAGCACGGCGAGGGTGTCCTCGACGGCCAGCGCCTCGTTCAGCCCGTCGCTGTGCAGCGCGACCTGGACGTCGTACTCCTCGGCCACCCGCAGCGCGGTGTCCAGCGCCCGATGGTGCGCCCCCATGTCCTCGTGCACCTTGAAGCCGCAGGCACCGCCCTCGGCGAGCGCCTCCACCAGCGGCGCGGGATGCGAGGAGGAGCCGCGGCCCAGAAAGCCGATGTTGACCGGCCAGGCGTCGAACGCGGAGAAGGCGTGCCGCAGCGCCCAGGGCGAGTTGACCCCCACCCCCCACACCGGGCCGAACTCCTGGCCGATGATCGTCGTGGTGCCGGACGACAGGGACGCCTCCATGATGCGCGGGGAGAGCAGGTGGACATGGGTGTCCACGGCGCCGGCGGTGGCGATCAGCCCCTCGCCGGAGACGATCGAGGTGCCGGTGCCCACGACGACGTCCACACCGTCGACGGTGTCCGGGTTGCCCGCGCGTCCGATCGCGTGGATCCGGCCCTCCCGGATCCCGATCGACACCTTCCGGATGCCCTGCACGGCGTCGATCACCAGCACGTTGCTGATCACCACGTCGCACGTCTCGCGGACGGCGGCCGCCTTGAGATGCAGCCCGTCCCGGGCCGTCTTGCCGAACCCGGCCAGGAATTCGTCCCCCGGCTGCTGGGAGTCGGACTCGACCCGGACGACGAGTCCGGTGTCGCCCAGCCGCACCCGGTCGCCCTGCCGCGGTCCGTGCACCGCCGCGTACTCGCGTGCGTCCCCGCTCATGCCTCTCCCTCCTCGCGGCGCGCCTCGGAGTCGGCCGCGCCCAGATATCCGCAGGCCGCCGCGCGCCGCAGCGCCTCAGCGCGGGCCCCGGGCGCGTCCAGCGGCCCGTCCACCAGGCCGGCGAAACCGATGGCGATCCGGTCGCCACCCAGCGGCACCAGCTCCACCGTGCGGATACCGCCCGGATCGAAGCGCACCGAGGAACCGGCCGGGACCGCGAGCCGCATGCCGTAGGCGGTGGCACGGTCGAACTCCAGCCGCGGATTGGCTTCGAAGAAGTGGAAGTGCGAGGTCACGCTGACCGGTACCGCCGCGGTGTTGCGCACGGTCAGCGACAGCGCGGCCGGTCGCGGCGCGTAGGCGGCGTCGGTGCCCTCGTCCGGCCCGGCGGGCAGCACGGCGCCGGGGGCCGCGTCCGCGCCCGCTCCGTCCGGGGCTCCGGTGCGGTGCCCGGCCGGGGCGCCGGTGCCGGTGGAGTCACCGGCACCGGCGCCGGGGGAGCGGAGCGGGAAGGGGAGCACGGCCAGCCGGGAGCCGTCCTCGAAGACGGCCTCCACCTGGATCTCGGTCAGCATGTCGGCCACGCCGGGCAGCACGTCCTCGGGGCCCAGCGCGGCGCGGCCGGCCGCGATGGCCTCGGCGAGCCGGAGCCCGTCGCGGGCCGCCTCGCAGACGGTGTCGGCGATCAGCGCCGTGGCCTCCGGCACGTTCAGCCGCAGCCCTCGGGCCCGCCTGGCCCGCGCCAGCTCGGCCGTGCCGAATATCAGCAGGCGGTCTCGTTCGGTCGGACCCAGCCGCACGCTCTCCCCACCTTCCGGTCGTGGTGCATGACGCCGGCCGTGCCGGACGTCACCTGTATCCGGCCAGCATTTAGAGCAGCACTCAAATAGTCAAGTCTCTGCATCGATCATTGACCGGGTGGCTTGGGATGTATCAGATTGAGCGTTGCTCAAACCAATGCCAGGACCCTCCAGGGAGCACCATGCAGATCGAGCAGCACGGCGTCGATGTCATCCCCGAAGCGGAACGCACCAGCAGTCCCCGCGACATCGTGAGCTTCCTCATCGGATCGAATCTGGCGCTCGGCGTCGTCATCTTCGGCTGGCTGCCGGTCTCCTTCGGACTCGGCTTCTGGCCCGCCGTCACCTCGCTGGTGGCCGGAACCCTGGTCGGCACGGTGCTCGTCGCCCCGCTCGCGCTGGTCTCGCTGCGCACCGCGACCAACCTCTCGACCAGCAGTGGCGCCCAGTTCGGAGTGCGCGGCAGGCTGCTGGGCTCCGCGATCGGGCTGCTGCTCTCGCTCGGCTACACCGCGCTCACCCTGTGGGTCGGCGGCGACGCCATGGTCGGCTCACTCGCCCGGCTCTTCGGCCTGCCGGACTCGGCGGCCGGATACGCGCTCGTCTACGCAGTGCTCGCCGTGTGCACCGCCGGGTGCGCCGTCTACGGCTACAAGCTGCTGCTGCGGCTGAGCCGCGTCCTCGCCCTCGGCATGACCGCGCTGCTGATCGTCGGGGTGTTCGCCTACGCGCCGCACTTCACCACCCAGGCGCCCGTCGGCACCTCGTACCTGCTCGGCGACTTCTGGACGACCTGGCTGCTGTCGGTCGTGGCGGCCGGACTCAGCGGTCCGATCGCCTTCATCACCCTGCTGGGCGACTACACCCGCTACATGTCACCGGCCCGCCACTCCTCCCGCCGGGTCTACCTCACCACCTGCGTCGGACTCGTGGCCGGGCTGCTGATCCCCCAGCTCTTCGGCACGTTCACCGCGGTCGCCGTCGGTGCGGCCACCGACTACGCGGGACCGCTCGTGCGGGAGGCGCCGTTCTGGTTCCTGGTGCCGCTGCTGCTCGCGGCCTCGTTCGGCTCCGTCGGCAACGCCGGACTGATGCTCTACTCGATGGGGCTCGACCTGGACGCCATCCTCCCCCGCACCACCCGCACCCGGGCCACCTACACCGTGGCGGCCCTGGCGACCGCCCTCGTCTTCCTCGGCCACTTCGTCTGGGACGCGCAGGACGCGATGACCTCGTTCGTGCTGCTGCTCACCGCCGTGGGGACCCCCTGGGCGGTGATCGTCCTGATCGGGCACGCGCGCTGCCGGGGGAGCTACGACGCGGAGGCGCTGCAGGTCCTCAACCGACGCTCGGTGGGCGGCCGCTACTGGTACACCGCGGGCTGGCACCTGCGAGCCGCGCTGGCCTGGGCCGTCGGTTCCGCTGTCGGACTGCTGGCCGTCGACACGCCTCTCTACACCGGCCCGCTCGTCCCGCACCTGGGCGGGTTCGACCTCAGCTTCCTCCTCTCGGCCGCCGTGTCGGCCACTGCGTTCCTCCTCCTGGCGGAGGGCCGGGCGGCGGCCGGCCTGGGCGCCGCCGCCCCCGGCGGGCCGTCCACGGCGGATGCGCCGGATGCGCCGGGAGCGACGGCGCGCGACCGGGGCCCGGCAGCGGTCGCGCCGCGGCCCTGACCCCGTTCCGCCGGGCGCGCCGGGCGCGCCGGGCGCCCGGCGGCCCCGGCCGGGCGGCAGAACCGCCGGTCGGGAAGCTGTGGGGACTCCACAGCACGCCAGTCCGGGCATGGGAGAGTTCCCTGCTCACCGGCCGCGCTACGGCAAGGTTCTGTCCAGCGCTGCCATGAAAACGCCACGGAGACTGTACGAATCTGACGACGGTGATCGGCGCCCGGGTTTCGTAGGGTCTATACATGACCGATCTGTCCCAGCCGTCGCCCCAGGCCGAGCAGGCCCCGCCCGGTTCGCCCGGTTCCGTTCCGGCGCAGGACACGCGCGGCCGTGTCGCCGAACTGCACGCGATCCGTGCGCAGGCGCACCGAGGCCCCAGCGGGCGGGCGACCGAGGCCCAGCACGCGAAAGGCAAGCTGACCGCCCGCGAGCGGATCGAACTGCTCCTGGACGAGGGCAGCTTCCGCGAGATCGAGCCGCTGCGCCGGCACCGCGCCACGGGCTTCGGCCTGGAGGAGAAGAAGCCCTACACCGACGGTGTGATCACCGGCTGGGGCACCGTGCACGGCCGGACCGTCTTCGTCTACGCGCACGACTTCCGGATCTTCGGCGGCGCGCTGGGCGAGGCCCACGCCACCAAGATCCACAAGCTGATGGACAAGGCCATCGCGGCAGGTGCCCCGCTGGTCTCCCTCAACGACGGCGCCGGCGCCCGCATCCAGGAGGGTGTCGCGGCGCTGGCCGGCTACGGCGGCATCTTCCAGCGCAACACCAAGGCGTCCGGGGTCATCCCGCAGATCAGCGTGATGCTCGGCCCGTGCGCGGGCGGCGCCGCCTACAGCCCGGCGCTGACCGACTTCGTCTTCATGGTCCGCGACACCTCGCAGATGTTCATCACCGGGCCCGACGTGGTCCAGGCGGTGACCGGGGCCGAGGTGAGCCAGGACGGTCTGGGCGGCGCCGATGTGCACGCGGCGACCTCCGGCGTGGCGCACTTCGCCTACGACGACGAGGAGACCTGCCTGGAGGAGGTGCGCTACCTCCTCTCGCTGCTGCCGCAGAACAACCGGGAGAACCCGCCCTCCGAGCCCACGGACGACCCGGCCGACCGGCGCGGTGAAGCCCTGCTGGACCTGGTGCCCGCCGACGGCAACCGCCCGTACGACATGCGCAAGGTGATCGAGGAACTCGTCGACGACGGCGACTTCCTGGAGGTGCACGAGCGCTGGGCGACCAACATCATCTGCACCCTGGCACGGATGGACGGCGAGGTCGTCGGCATCGTCGCCAACCAGCCGCAGTCGCTCGCCGGCGTGCTGGACATCGAGGCCAGCGAGAAGGCGGCCCGCTTCGTGCAGATGTGCGACGCTTTCAACATCCCGATCCTCACCCTGCTGGACGTCCCCGGCTTCCTCCCCGGCGTCGACCAGGAGCACGGCGGCATCATCCGGCACGGCGCCAAGCTGCTGTACGCCTACTGCAACGCCACCGTGCCGCGTATCTCCGTCGTCCTGCGCAAGGCGTACGGCGGGGCCTACATCGTGATGGACAGCCAGTCCATCGGCGCCGACCTGACGTTCGCCTGGCCGACCAACGAGATCGCGGTGATGGGCGCCGAGGGCGCCGCCAACGTCATCTTCCGCAAGCAGATCGCCGCGGCCGACGACCCCGAGGCCATGCGCACCCGCATGGTCAAGGAGTACAAGGCCGAGCTGATGCACCCCTACTACGCCGCCGAGCGCGGCCTGGTGGACGACGTCATCGACCCGGTCGAGACCCGCGAGGTGCTCGTACGGTCCCTGGCGATGCTGCGCAGCAAGCACGCAGACCTGCCGTCACGCAAGCACGGCAACCCCCCGCAGTGACCCAGCGGGCGCCGGTGCACACCGCGGCGGCGCCCTGGGAACCGCACAGCAATCCGGCAGTGATGGGAGCACAGATGAACGAGAGCCTGAAGGAGCCTGGCAGTACGGGTCCGCTGACCGCCGAGGCGAACAGCGTCGTGCGGGTGGAGAAGGGGCGGGCCAACGCGGAGGAACTGGCCGCGGTCACCGCGCTGCTGCTCGCCCGCGCCGCCTCGACCCGCGCCGGGGAGCCGCAGTTCGCCGCCCGCCGCGGCCGCCCGAGCAAGGCGGGATGGCGCCGGCTGGAGCGCCAGCACGGCTTCCGCGCCCCGCACAGCTGGCAGGGCTAGTCGTCGTTCCACGCGCTGCTCCGTGAGCAGCCGCCACGCGGGGACGACGACGGCGCGTGCCGGAATCCCGGGACAGGATTCCGGCACGCGCCGTCGTGCGGTTGCGCAGTTCTTCGTGCGGGTGCGCGGGGCGGCGGATCAGCCCGCCGGGGCGTCCACCAGGGTGGTGCGGCGGGGATTGGCGGTCCGCTCCGGCAGTGCGGCTGCCGCTTCGTGCGCCTCCGGGGTCTCGGCGGGTCCGCCCACCGAGCCGTCGAGGGTGCCGGCGTCGCCGACCGGGTCGGCGTCCTTCAGGTGTGCCAGGGTGGTGCGCCGCGGGTTCGCTATGTTCCGCATGGTCGCTGTGGACTTCACTGGGGCCCTTACCTCGCTCGGCTTGTCATTTCAACGTGGTATGTAAACGCCGAGGGTAGGCCCGCCATTCCCCACTGGAACGTGATCTAGGCAACGTCCGGCCTGTGATTTTCCTCACGGGTCTGTGACCAAAACGGACATAAGTAGTCGTTGAATCCGGATGCGTAATCGGACACAGGTGGGCCAAGGGGGCAATGTGCCCGTAGGTCCGAGCGCACGGGCGTGTTGTGCTCGCACCGGAACCGGTGGGTCCGATCCGCAGAAATCCGGCATTTCGCGGCGTGGATATCGCGTTCAGTACCGGGTCGAACGCACGCCGTAATCGACACCCAAGGGTTATCCACAGACCTTGTTGGAGATCCTGCACTGTGCTGGAATTCCACGGACCGCCGTAGGACGAAACAGACCGGAGCGCGTCGGGCGCACACGCAGCGGCGCCGCGCGACGGTGATGAGGGGACGCGCCGGTCATCACGACCGCCATGGGGGCCTCGGACCCCCACGACTCGATACCGTCCCGCCCGTCGCGAGCGGGGGGACGCCTGGTCCAGAGGTTGCGACGCTAGTGCAGGGACGTTTCAAGAGGGATGGCAGCGCTGAGGGAGCCCCGGAGGCGCACGGCTCGGCCGACCACGGGTCCCGGACGCAGCGCGCCGAGGACGGCGGGACCGCGGGCGGTGAGCAGGGCGCGCCCGTCGGCGGGCGGGTGAGCACCGCCAAGGGAGCCGGGAAGAAGGGGAAGACCGGCAAGGCGCCCAAGGGCGGCAAGCCGGCCAAGGGCGACAGCGGAAACGTCGGAGACGCCGAGAGCGGCGGGAACGCCGGGAACCAGGCCCAGGGCCCCGTCGAGGGCGGTCCCGACCTCGGCCCCCGGGTCGCCCTGCGCAACTGGCGCATCAGCACCCGCCTGGTCTCCCTCCTCGCGCTCCCCGTCATCGCCGCCACCACGCTCGGCGGGATGCGGATCTCCAGCTCGCTGCAGAACGTCGACCAGCTCGACAACATGAAGCTCCTCACCGAGATGACGGAGCAGGCCACCAACCTGGCGGCGAAGCTCCAGGACGAGCGGGACAAGTCCGCCGGTCCGCTGGTGAGCACCGGTGACGAGAAGGACGACAATGTCGTCGCCCCCCGGGAGCAGACCGACAAGGCGTTCCGCTCCTTCCAGAAGGCCACTGCCGACATCGACGGCAGCGACGAGGCGATGGCGGGCATCCAGTCCACCGTCCTGGACATCGTCCGCCAGCTCCAGGCGATCAACACGATCCGCGAACGCGCCTACGAGAACCCCGACAACGTCTCCCAGACGGTCAACGCCTACAACCAGGTGATCGACTCGCTGCTCTCCCTCTCCCAGGACATGGCGCAGGCGACGAGCAATTCGGAGATGATCCGCAGCACCCGCGCGCTGGCCGCCTTCTCCAGCGCCAAGGAGTACGCCTCCATGCAGCGTGCGATCATCTCCGCCGGACTGGCACATCAGCCCAGCCCCAAGCTCTCCGAGAACGACCGGCTCTACGCCCGGACCGCGACCGACAGTGAGGACGCCGAGCTGGACAGCTTCGGCAAGGTCTACGGCGACAAGGCCGCCGACACCCTCCTCAAGCCGATCAGCGGCGGCGACGTCAACGTCCGGCTGGCCGACAACTACCGCGACCGGATGCTGCACAGCCCGGATGCGATCAGGAAGCAGAAGCGCACCTACGTCGACTGGATGGACCAGGACGCTTCCAAGATCGTCAGCATGGAGAAGATCGAACGCACGCTGCTGGAGAAGATGGAGCAGCAGGCGCGCGAGCTGCGCTCCGAAGCCCAGCGCGAGGCGTTCATCAGCGGTGCGCTCATCCTGCTCGTGCTGGGCATCTCGCTGGTAGGCGCGTTCGTCGTCGCCCGCTCCATGGTCCGCTCGCTGCGCCGCCTCCAGGACACCGCCCAGGACGTGGCCCGCAAGCGGCTGCCCGAGCTGGTCAAGCAGATGTCCGAGGCCGAGCCGCAGGACGTGGACACCTCCGTCGAGTCCGTCGGCGTGCACAGCCGGGACGAGATCGGCAAGGTGGCCGCGGCCTTCGACGACGTCCACCGGGAGGCCGTCCGCCTCGCCGGTGAGCAGGCGCTGCTGCGGGGGAACGTCAACGCGATGTTCACCAACCTCTCGCGGCGCAGCCAGAGCCTGATCCAGCGCCAGCTCTCGCTCATCTCCGAACTGGAGTCCCGCGAGGCCGACCCGGACCAGCTCTCCTCGCTCTTCAAGCTCGACCACCTCGCCACCCGCATGCGGCGCAACGGCGAGAACCTGCTGGTGCTCGCCGGCGAGGAGCCGGGCCGCCGCTGGACCCGCCCCGTGCCGCTGGTCGACGTGCTCCGCGCGGCCGCCTCGGAGGTGGAGCAGTACGAACGCATCGAGCTGAACGCGGTCCCCGCCACCGAGGTCGCCGGCCGGGTCGTCAACGACCTCGTCCACCTGCTCGCCGAGCTGCTGGAGAACGCCACCTCGTTCTCCTCCCCGCAGACCAAGGTCAAGGTCACCGGTCACGCACTGCCCGACGGCCGCGTCCTCGTCGAGATCCATGACACCGGCATCGGACTGTCGCCCGAGGATCTGTCCGCGATCAATGAGCGGCTGGCCAATCCGCCGACGGTGGACGTCTCCGTCTCCCGCCGGATGGGTCTGTTCGTGGTCGGCCGGCTGTCCCTGCGGCACGGCATCCGCATCCAGCTGCGGCCCTCCGACTCCGGGGGCACGACCGCGCTGGTCATGCTCCCCGTCGACGTCGCGCAGGGCGGTGGCCAGGGCGCCAAGGGCCGTCCGGGAGTCGGCATGCCCGGCGGCCAGGGAGGTCCGCCGCCTCCGCAGACCCGGGGCGGCAGCAAGGGCGGCAACCTCGCGGCGGCGCTCCAGCGCGGGCCGCAGAGCGGTGCCCCCGGTGGCCCGGGTGCTCCCGGCCTCGGCCAGGGCCCCGGCCCCGGTCCGGCCCTCGGCACCGGTGAGCCGGCCCGGATGGACGCGCTGCCGCCGCGCGGTCAGGACACCGGCGGTGCCCGGCCCGCACTCCCCGCCCGGGACGCCAACCGTCCCCAGCCCGGCTCCGGCGGCAGCGCCGTCGACTTCTTCGGCGCTCCGCCCGACCCGGGCCGTCCCGGGCAGGCCCCGGCCGGCCCGGACCGCGGCGCCACGCCGTCCGCACCCCGGGACGACCAGGGCGGCCCCGCCGCCGAACTCCCCGGCGGCCCCGCGGGCCCCTCGGCCGCGCAGGGACCGGGTACCGGGCAGTTCGCGCTGCCGCAGTCGGGAAGTCCCGCCGACACGGGCGGGTTCGCGCGTCCGGGGGGTCCGCAGGACGGTCCGGGGAGCACGAGCGAGATTCCGCGGATCGCGCCGGACGGTCCCGCCGACACCGGTCAGTTCCCGCAGCCCGGCGGCCCCCAGGCGGGTCCCGGCAGCACGGGCCAGTTCCCGCAGATCGGCGGCCCCGACGGCCTGGGCCACACCGGCCAGTTCGCCCGCCCCGGCGGCGGTTCCGGTGGCCCGGCCGCGTTCCCGCAGGCGCCCTTCGGGGACGCCCCGGGCGAGCGTCCCTCGGACTTCGAGCAGAACCGCCCGAGCTGGGCACGGCCCGAGCAGGGGCCAGGAGACGAGGACACCCCGCGCGGCCACGACGAGCCCGAGGGCACCGGCGAGTACGCCCGCCCGGGATACCCCGGAGCCGCTCCGGGCCCGGCGGGCCAGGGCATCCCCCACGGGCAGCCCGGAGCCGCGTCCGGCGACGGCATACCCTCCGGCCCTCCGGCCCCCGCGGACGCCCCGACGCCGATTTTTGCGTCCATGGAGTCCAACTGGTTCCGCGGCCCCGGCCAGTCCGCGCCGCAGCAGCCGATGCCCCAGCAGGCGCCCGGCGCCGGCCCGGCCGACGGCACCGGCCAGTGGCCGGCCCAGCAGCAGGGCCCCGCGCAGCCCGCCCCGGCGGAATCCCCGCTGCCCCAGCGCCAGGCCGCCCCGGGCGCCCCCGGCGGCGCGGGCCAGGGCGGCCCGGCCGCCGACGAAAGCTGGGGTGCCTCACCCAACGACGAGCGCTGGCGGCGTGCCGAACAGCTCCGCCAGCCCGCAGCCGGCGGGGTCACCACCTCGGGTCTGCCGCGTCGTGTGCCCCGCGCCAACCTGGTCGCGGGCACCGCGCAGCAGCAGTCCTCGGCACAGGCCGGTCCCCAGGTCTCCCGCGCGCCGGACGACGTGCGCGGTCGGCTGACCAATCTCCGCCGCGGTATCCAGCAGGGCCGACAGGCCGGCACGGACACCCGTGGCGCAGGTCCCACCTATCAGCAGGAGCGCTAGTTGAGTCCGATGAGCCAGGCTGCGCAGAATCTGAACTGGTTGATCACCAACTTCGTGGAGAACACCCCAGGGGTGTCGCACACGGTGGTGGTCTCCGCCGACGGCCTGCTTCTGGCCATGTCGGAGGGCTTCCCACGGGATCGTGCCGATCAGTTGGCGGCGGTCGCGTCGGGACTCACCTCGCTGACGGCAGGTGCCTCGCGCATCTTCGAGGGCGGCAGCGTCAACCAGACGGTTGTGGAGATGGAGAAGGGTTTCCTCTTCATCATGTCCATCTCCGACGGCTCTTCACTGGCCGTCCTCGCCCACCCGGAGGCAGACATCGGCCTCATCGGCTACGAGATGGCTCTCTTGGTGGACCGTGCTGGAAGCGTACTCACTCCTGACGTGCGCGCGGAACTCCAGGGAAGCATTCTCAACTGATCATCACGCTCCCCCCACCTGAGCACCACAGTCCGTTCGCCGACCCCATGCCTCGCTCGGAGGAGCCATGACCCCGCCGCCCGCTTCGCACGATCCGTACGGTGCGCACAACGCGCATGCGCCGTACGGAGGAGAGGGCGACCAGCCTCTGGTGCGTCCGTACGCCATGACGGGCGGCCGTACCCGGCCGCGCTACCAGCTCGCCATCGAGGCGCTGGTGAGCAGCACCGCGGATCCGATGCAGCTGCAGGGGCTGCTCCCCGAGCACCAGCGGATCTGCCACCTGTGCCGGGAGGTCAAGTCGGTCGCGGAGATCTCCGCGCTGCTCGCCATCCCGCTGGGGGTGGCCCGCATTCTCGTCGCCGACCTCGCCGAGGCCGGGATGGTGGCCATCCACCAGCCCGGCAGCTCCTCGGACCCGGGCGGTGCCCCCGATGTGACGTTGCTGGAAAGGGTGCTCAGTGGACTTCGTAAGCTCTAGCCCGCAGATGGACCCCGCCGGGCGGCAGCCGGCCCCGCCGGTCGGGCCGATGGGTTCCATGGGACAGGCCGGCCAGCAGGGGTACGGGACGCCCGCCTCCGGGCGGTCGACGACCTCCGCGAAGATCGTGGTGGCCGGCGGTTTCGGCGTGGGCAAGACGACCTTCGTCGGTGCGGTCTCGGAGATCAACCCGCTGCGCACCGAGGCTGTGATGACCTCTGCCTCGGCCGGTATCGACGATCTGACCCACACCGGGGGGAAGACCACCACGACGGTGGCGATGGACTTCGGCCGGATCACCCTGGACGACGACCTGATCCTGTATCTGTTCGGTACGCCGGGTCAGGACCGGTTCTGGTTCATGTGGGACGACCTGGTGCGGGGTGCGATCGGCGCGGTGGTGCTGGTGGACACCCGCCGGCTGGCGGACTGCTTCCCGGCGGTGGACTACTTCGAGAACAGCGGACTGCCGTTCGTGATCGCGCTCAACGGGTTCGACGGGCACCAGCCCTACGCGCCCGAAGAGGTCCGCGAAGCCCTCCAGATCGGCCCCGACACCCCGATCATCACCACCGACGCGCGGCACCGCGCCGAGGCGAAGAGCGGGCTGATCACCCTGGTGGAGCACGCGCTGCTCGCCCGCCTCAAGTAGCGCGCCGCGCCCGCCCGATCGGGGTGGGGCATCGTACGACCGGTATCCCGGGAAGGCTGTGTTTTTCGCCATGCCCGGGAACCGTGACGGCCTCACGTTCATAACGTTTCGACAGAGAATTACGGCCGTGTGAACACGCCGGGCGCGCGGAGCGTCTCACTCTGCGCACGAATCCCGGGCCATTTGGCGCTGCACGGCCCCAATGCCCGTTTTTCCGCGGGCCGCAATCCGCGTTCTCCCTCGCCCTCCGTAATGCGCCAACTGTTTGGAGGGAGCGGTCGTGACGTGCTGGAATTCCCTGAACTCAGCAGTAGCGCTGGCGCAGGCTGTCAGGGGGCGCCGCGCACCGAGAGGTGAGAAGTCGAGTGAGGCGAACGACCAGGGGTACGTCGGGACCGGCACAGGGTTCCGCACGGCAGGGCACTGCGGAATCGCGGGGTAACTTCACTCCGCCGCAGCGCTCCGCCACGTCGCGCGGCCCGGATGCCTCGGCCTCCCAGCCGCCGCCCGCAACCGGGAGCGGCGGCAGATGGCAGGCGCGGAACTGGCGCGTTCCCACCCGGCTGAACGCGATCCTGCTCATACCCGTGCTCGTGGCCCTCGTCTTCGGCGGCTTCAAGGTCGAATCCGACATCTCCGCCTGGCAGGACGCCAAGGAGGCCCAGCGTACGGCGGAACTGGTGGAAGCGGCGGCGAATTACGGCAACGCCCTCATCGACGAGCGGGACCGCACCGCCGAGCCCTTGCTGCGGGGGGACCGGGACGACCCCGCGGTCCGCAAGGCCCGCGCCGCGACCGACCGGGCCGCCGAGGAGTTCAAGAAGGCGGCCTCGCACCTCCCGGACAATCCGGGTCTCAAGCGCCGGCTCGCCGCGTTCGAGAAGGTGGAGCCGCGGCTGCCGGTGCTGCGCGAGACCGCGTACTCCGAGGACATGAGCGGCGTGGAGACCGAAGAGGGCTACGTCACCATCCAGCACCCCCTGATGGAGTTCGCCAACGAACTGGGGCTGGGCACCGGCAACGTCACCTCCTTCGGCCGGACGGTCTACGCCATCTCGCTGGCCAAGGCTGCCGAGTCGCTGCAGCGCGGCCTGGGCACCCATCTGATGGTCGAGCCGGGTCCCACCCGCGCGGACAAGGAGGCCCAGACGACCGCGCTGGCCTCGTACCACTACCTGGAGCGCATCGCGCTGGGTGAGTACACCTCCGGTGGCCGCCCCGAGGACGTGAAGCTGCTCAAGCAGGAGTCCGCCAAGGCCGAGGAGGCGGGCCGCCGGCAGGTGGAGGCGGCGCGTGAGCACGCCGCGGCCAAGGGCGAGAAGTTCGTGGCCCCGCCCTCCATGGCCAAGATGGTCAAGGCCATCGGCTCCGGTGCCGGGCCGCGTGAGCTGCGCGCCAAGGGCATCACCACCGAGAGCTATTTCGAGACCGCCACCGGCACCTTCGACGCCTACCGCGCGGTCGAGTCGAAGCTGACCCGGGACGCGGTCGCCGACACCGAGGAGATCGCCTCCGACGCGCGTCGGAACGCGCTGGTGAACTCGGCGATCGTGCTGGTCGCCCTGCTGTTCGCGTTCATCATCGCCGGGCGGATGGCCCGCTCGATGAGCCAGAGCATGCGCGCGCTGCGCACCGCGGCCTTCGACGTCGCCCAGCAGCGGCTGCCGATGCTGGTCGACCAGCTCTCGCGCACCGAACCCGGCCGCGTGGACACCCGCGTGCAGCCGATTCCGATCACCAGCCGCGACGAGATCGGCGAGGTGGCCCGCGCCTTCGACCAGGTGCACCGGGAGGCCGTGCGGCTGGCCGCCGAGCAGGCACTGCTGCGCGGCAACGTCAACGCGATCTTCACCAACCTCTCCCGCCGCAACCAGGGCCTCATCGAACGCCAGCTCGAGCTGGTGACGGAGATGGAGAACAGCGAGGCGGACCCGGACCAGCTCGAGAAGCTGTTCCGGATGGACCACCTGTCCACCCGTATGCGGCGCAACGGCGAGAACCTGCTGGTGCTCGCCGGTGAGGAGCCCGGCCGCCGGTGGACGGAGCCGGTGCCGCTGGTCGACATCCTGCGTGCCGCCTCCTCCGAGGTGGAGCACTACGAACGTATCGAGATCAGCGGCATCCCGGAGACGGAGATCCACGGGCAGGTCGTCAACGACCTGGTCCACCTGCTCGCCGAGCTGTTGGAGAACGCCGCGTCGTTCTCCTCGCCGCAGAGCAAGGTGCGGGTGACCGCCACCCGGCTGCCGGACGGCCGGATGATGATCGAGATCCACGACAAGGGCATCGGTCTGACCGCCGAGGACTTCGCGGATCTCAACCACAAGCTGGCCAATCCGCCGACGGTCGACGCCGCCGTCTCCCAGCGCATGGGTCTGTTCGTGGTCGGCCGCCTCGCGGACCGGCACGGTATCCGCGTCCAGCTGCGCCCCTCCGGCGAGCAGGCGGGCACCACCTCGCTGGTGATGCTTCCCGACGCCATCACCCATGGCGGTGGCGGCGAGGAGGGTCCCGAGGAGGACTTCACCGTCTCCCGGATCGTCCCCGAGCATCCGCGCGGCCCGAACAGCGTGGAGGGCGCCCGCTCGGCCGCCGAGCTCGGCTTCGACGATTCGCGCTACGGCTCCGGGAACCAGGCACGGCTGCCGGGCTCCGACGACCGTTCCGGGCTCCACGAGCAGCGCCGGCCGGCCATCGAGGCGCCGCAGCAGCCCGAGCAGCCCCGGCAGGACGTCTATCCGCAGGGGCAGCCCGGTGGCCAGGGGCAGTACGCCCCCTATCAGCAGCAGGACGGCGCACCGTACCGGCCCGGGTACGAGCAGAGCGGCGAGATCGCCGCCCAGCAGTACACCGGCGGCTACCCGGAGGCGTACGACCAGGGCTACGTGCAGCCCTACGCGCCGCCTGCCGCCGGGCGTCCCCACGAGTCCGCGCAGGACGGCACCGGAGCCTATGCGGATCAGCAGCTTCCGGCCCAACAGCCAGGCCACGACGGCCAGTACCTCTCCCGCTGGCCGGAAGCGGAATCCGCACCTGGCGTTCCCCACGGGGATGCTGACCGTGTAGGTTTCGACCGTCCGGTTTCCCTCCCCGACAACTGGAGCACCACGACCGACGCGGGCCTCCCGCGCCGGGACGCGGAGCGGCAGCAGGACGGAGCACCGGCGGCCCAGCAGCAGGCTCCGGCCCAGGGCTGGGAAGCCCCGGCCGAGGAGTCGGCCGGGCAGCCGTCGCAGGAGGGATCCGGAACCCACCGGTGGAGCGAGAACGACGAACGCTGGAGCAGGGCGGGCCAGTTGCGCGCCCCGCAGTCCGGCGGCGTCACCTCGTCCGGACTGCCGCGCAGGGTGCCCAGGGCCAACCTGGTCGCGGGCGCGGCGGAGGAGAACTCGCAGGGTACTCCCGCGGTCTCCCGGGCGCCCGAGGACGTGCGCGGAAGACTGAGCAACCTGCACCGCGGCGTCCGTCAGGGACGTACCGCGGGCGACGGCAACCAGAATGACCGACAGGGCTTCGGCCCCGGCAGCACCTACGATCAGGAGCGTTAGTGTGAGCCCGATGAGCCAGGCGGCGCAGAACCTGAACTGGTTGATCACCAACTTCGTGGACAACACCCCCGGGGTGTCCCACACGGTGGTGGTCTCCGCCGACGGACTCCTGCTCGCGATGTCCGAGGGCTTCCCGCGCGACCGCGCCGACCAGTTGGCGGCGGTCGCATCGGGGCTCACCTCGCTGACCGCGGGCGCGTCCCGGATCTTCGAGGGCGGTGGGGTCAACCAGACGGTTGTGGAGATGGAGCGGGGATTCCTGTTCATCATGTCCATCTCCGACGGTTCCTCGCTGGCCGTCCTCGCCCATCCCGAGGCCGACATCGGTCTGGTGGGGTACGAGATGGCACTGCTGGTCGACCGGGCCGGCGGGGTCCTCACCCCGGATCTGCGCGCGGAGCTGCAGGGCAGTCTTCTCAACTAGGGCACAACTGGCCCACGGCAGTGCGGAACGCCGCCGGGCGCCATAAGGTGCCGTGAGCGCAACGGTCGTATGTCCGTGAGTCGGAGGAGGAATCGTGGCAACGCCCCCAGGAGGTCCGTCGTCGTACGGCAGTGGTCGTTCCGATCAGCCGGAGGACGTCCGATCGGCCGCGGCCCCGGGCGGGGACGCGCCCTTCCTCAACCGTTTCAACTTCCCCTCCGCGCCCAGCGAGTACGTCCAGCGGCCGGACGGCCGGCCGCAGCCGCCCCAGGGCGGACAGCCGCCGCAGCACGGCCGGCCGCCGCAGCACGCGGGGCAGTCGCCCTACGGCGCGCAGCCCCCGCAGCGGCACCCGCAGCAGCAGGAACCGCAGCGGCAGAACCCGCAGACCCGTATCCAGCCGGTGCAGCCCGGTCACGCGGACAGGACGGCCGGCACCCAGCGCGCCGCCGAACAGCCACCGCCGCCGCAGCAGCCGCTGGTGCGCCCCTACGCGATGACGGGGGGCCGGACCCGTCCCCGCTACCAGCTCGCCATCGAGGCGCTGGTGCACACCACGGCGGAGAACGCTCAGCTCCAGGGCCAGCTCCCGGAGCACCAGCGGATCTGCCGCCTGTGCTACGAGATCAAGTCGGTCGCCGAGATCTCAGCACTTCTGACCATTCCGCTCGGCGTCGCCCGGATCCTCGTCGCCGACCTGGCCGAGGCCGGACTCGTCGCCATCCACCAGCCGGGCGGTGACGAGACCACCGCCGACGGTCAACCAGACGTGACACTGCTCGAAAGGGTGCTCAGTGGACTTCGGAAGCTCTAGCGCCGGGCCCGTCGGGGGTACGACAGCCCGCTCGACGACCTCCGCGAAGATCGTGGTGGCCGGCGGTTTCGGCGTGGGCAAGACGACCTTCGTCGGTGCGGTCTCGGAGATCAACCCGCTGCGCACCGAGGCTGTGATGACCTCTGCCTCGGCCGGTATCGACGATCTGACCCACACGGCGGACAAGACCACCACGACGGTGGCGATGGACTTCGGCCGGATCACCCTGGACCAGGACCTGATCCTCTACCTGTTCGGTACGCCGGGTCAGGACCGGTTCTGGTTCATGTGGGACGACCTGGTGCGGGGTGCGATCGGCGCGGTGGTGCTGGTGGACACCCGCCGGCTGGCGGACTGCTTCCCGGCGGTGGACTACTTCGAGAACAGCGGACTGCCGTTCGTGATCGCGCTCAACGGGTTCGACGGGCACCAGCCCTACGCGCCCGAAGAGGTCCGCGAAGCCCTCCAGATCGGCCCCGACGCGCCCATCATCACCACCGACGCGCGGCACCGCGCGGACGCCAAGAGCGCGCTGATCACCTTGGTGGAGCATGCCCTGATGGCGCGCCTGCGCTGAGCACCGCGCTCCGCGGCGTGCTGCGCCCGGCGGGACGCGGTGGCGTCCCGGCGGGCCGGTCCCTCCGGCGGAGCCCTCCGGTGCCGGGCGGCGGCGGCCCCGCGGGCCGGAGCCGAGGTCGGCCGGGAGCCGGGAGAACCCGTCCCCGGGCCCCGCGACCGGTGGAATACGCTGGGGGTCTCAGCCATCGGACCCGCAGCGAAGGACCTCTGTGCGCATCGCAAGATTCTCCCTGGACGGAACCGTAGGGTTCGGCGTCGTCGAGGGCGAGCCCTCCAGCCCGGAGGGCCCCGTCCTGGACATCATCAAGGGCCACCCCTTCGCCGAGTTCGAGCGCACGGGTCAGAAGCTGCCCCTGAGCAAGGTCCGGATCCTCCCGCCGACCCTGCCCAACAAGGTCGTCGCGATCGGCAGGAACTACGCCGAGCACGCGAAGGAACTGGGCAACGAGGTCCCCGAGGTCCCGGTCACCTTCCTCAAGCCGTCCACGTCGGTGATCGGCCCGAACGACCCCATCGGCTACCCGTCCTTCTCGAACGAGGTGCACCACGAGGCGGAGCTGGCGGTGGTCATCGGCCGACTGTGCAAGGACGTGCCACGCGAGCGGGCAAAGGACGTCATCCTCGGCTACACCTGCGCCAACGACATCACCGCGCGTGACGTGCAGCGCACGGAGAAGCAGTGGGCCCGCGCCAAGGGCTTCGACGGCTCCTGCCCGCTGGGCCCCTGGACGGAGACCGAGCTGGACGCCGCCGACGTCGGCATCATGTGCACCGTCAACGGCGAGCAGCGCCAGCTGGGCCGTACCAGCGAGATGATCAGGCCCGTCGAGGATCTGATCGTCCACATCACCCAGGCCATGACCCTGCTGCCGGGCGATGTCATCCTCACCGGCACCCCCGCGGGGGTCGGCCCCGTGAACGTCGGCGACGAGGTCGCCGTCACCATCGAAGGAATCGGCACTCTCACCAATAAGGTGATCAAGCGTGACTAACGCGACCGCGGGCACGGACGTCCGCGTACGTTTCTGTCCCTCCCCGACCGGTAACCCCCACGTGGGTCTGGTCCGTACCGCCCTTTTCAACTGGGCGTACGCCCGGCACACCGGCGGCACCCTGGTCTTCCGCATCGAGGACACCGACGCGGCGCGGGACTCCGAGGAGTCCTACGAGCAGCTCCTGGACGCGATGCGCTGGCTGGGCCTCGACTGGGACGAGGGCCCGGAGGTCGGCGGCCCGCACGGCCCCTACCGGCAGTCCCAGCGGACGGACAGCTATGCGGACATCGCGCGCAAGCTGCTGGAGGGCGGCTACGCCTACCCGTGCTACTGCACGGCGGAGGAGCTCGACCAGCGCCGCGAGCAGGCCCGCAAGGACGGGCGCCCCTCCGGGTACGACGGCCGCTGCCGCGAGCTGACCGGCGAGCAGATCGCCGGCTACGAGGCCGAGGGGCGCAGCCACGTCGTCCGCTTCCGGATGCCGGACGAGCCGATCACCTTCACGGACCTGGTCCGCGGCGAGATCACCTTCCAGCCGGAGAACGTCACCGACTACGGCATCCTGCGCGCCAACGGCGCGCCGCTGTACACGCTGGTCAACCCGGTCGACGACGCCCTGATGGACATCACGCACGTGCTGCGCGGCGAGGACCTGCTCTCCTCCACGCCCCGGCAGATCGCGCTCTACCGGGCCCTGATGGAGCTGGGCGTGGCGCGGCGCGTCCCGGAGTTCGGGCACCTTCCGTACGTGATGGGCGAGGGCAACAAGAAGCTCTCCAAGCGCGACCCGCAGTCCTCTCTCAACCTCTACCGCGAGCGCGGGTTCCTGCGCGAGGGGCTGCTCAACTACCTCTCCCTCCTCGGCTGGTCGATCTCCGAGGATCGGGACATCTTCTCGATGGAGGAGATGGTCGCCGCCTTCGACATCCGGGACGTCAATGCCAACCCGGCGCGCTTCGACCTGAAGAAGTGCGAGGCCATCAACGCCACGCACCTGCGGGAGATGCCGCTGAAGGACTTCATCGCCGCCTGCGAGCCCTGGCTGAAGGCCCCGCACGCGCCCTGGGACGAGGCGGACTTCTCCCAGCAGGCCTTCGAGGAACTGGCCCCGCTGGCCCAGACCCGGCTGACGGTCCTCTCGGACATCACCGACAACGTCGACTTCCTCTTCCTGGAGCAGCCGGTCGAGGACGAGAAGTCCTGGCAGAAGGCGATGAAGGAGGGCTCGGCCGACCTGCTGCGCACGGCCCGTGCCCGGCTGGACACCGCCGACTGGCGGTCCGCCGAGTCGCTCAAGGAGGCCGTCCTGGCCGCGGGGGAGGCGCACGGGCTGAAACTGGGCAAGGCCCAGGCCCCGGTGCGAGTGGCCGTCACCGGCCGAACCGTCGGCCTGCCGCTGTTCGAGTCCCTCCAGGTGCTCGGCAAGGACCGCACCCTGGAGCGCGTCGACGCGGCCCTGGCCAAGCTCGGTTCGTAGCAGCCGAGGTGGGGACGGTGCCCCGGAACGGGCGCCGGGAACTCGTTTTGGAGCACCGTCCTCGATCAGGTAATGTTCTGTCTGTCGCCGAACGGGGCAGGCCGAAAGGGCCGGAACCGCACGGCGGTCACCCAGACAAAATCCCCCAGGGGGTTGCGTTTCGGTGGGCTATGGTGTAATTGGCAGCACGACTGATTCTGGTTCAGTTAGTCTAGGTTCGAGTCCTGGTAGCCCAGCAAGATCCGCGTTCTGTTCGGAAGCGTTCACGTTCTGCGAGATCGAGGCCCCCGTTGTGTAGCGGCCTAGCACGCCGCCCTCTCAAGGCGGTAGCGCCGGTTCGAATCCGGTCGGGGGTACGGATTCCGTCCGAAGTCGGCTGACCCGGGTGGGATCACAGATAGGGCCCCCGTTGTGTAGCGGCCTAGCACGCCGCCCTCTCAAGGCGGTAGCGCCGGTTCGAATCCGGTCGGGGGTACTCGATCACGAAGAAGGCCCCGCACCCAGGTGCGGGGCCTTCTTCGTGCCGCCTCCGCTCCGCCCCCGAGCCCTCCCTGAGCCGGTCAGTCCGTGGCCCCGAACCGGCGCGCTGACTCCTCCACGTGCGCGAGCCGCCGCAGACTCAGCAGCACCGGTTCGTAGAGCACGGTCAGCGCCACGCTCGCCTCCACCTGTGCCTCCTGGTCCGGAAAACTCTCCAGCAAATCCAGTTCCGCCCCCGCCGTGCGCTCGGCTGCCCGTGCGAACAGTGCCAGATGCGTTGCGGTGCACGGATAGCCGAGCCGGGTCAGCGCGGCCACGGCCTCGATGAGCGCCTGTCCGGGTGGGGAGTCGGGGCCGGCCTGCTGCCAGCCGAGTCCGTCGAGCAGCGCGGTCACCTCGCGCCGCGCCGCGGCTGCGTCACCGGCGTCCCCGGCTCCGGTGTCGGCCTGTCGCGGCGGTACGGGCCGGGGGAGCGCCCAGGCGGCCGTGCCCAGCCGCTCGTGCTGGGAGAGCGATGCGTCGTCCACGGCGGCCAGCACCTCGCGGGCGGTCGTCACCGGCATCCGGCCCACCTGGATCAGCGCCCGCACCAGCCGCAGCCGGCGCACATGGTCCTCGCCGTACTCGGCCTGGGTGGCGTTGACCCGGTGTCCACGGGGGAGCAGCCCTTCCCGCAGGTAGTACTTGATCGTCGCGGTCGGTACCCCGCTGCGTTCGCTCAACTCCGCCATGCGCATGGGCTCTGGTCCTCGATTCCGGCTGGCGCTGTTGATTGGAGAGTGGCACTATCTAATCATCCGGGGCGTTCGCCCGCGGAGGCTTTCACGACGTCTGGGGATGAGATGACGAGTCGGGTACAGCACGGGCGCCGCACCACCGGCACCGAGGGTGGCGTGACCGTCTTCCTCATCGGCATGCGGATCAACCGCTTCCGGGCACTGCGCCATTGGCTCCCGGTGTTCACGGCGATGCCGCGGATGCTGCGCGAGCTGCGAGCCGATCCGGCCGCCGGACTGCTCGCGAGCAGGGTCGTCACCAGCGGGCCGCGCGAGTTCGCGGTGATCCAGTACTGGGAGTCGACGGATAAGCTGCTGGCCTACGCCGCCGACTCCACACGTGCGCACAGACCCGCCTGGGCCGCCTTCAACCGCCGGGCCCGGGAGGGCAGGGGAGCGGTCGGGAGCTGGCACGAGACGTATGCCGTCCCGGCCGGGGCGCACGAGAGCATTTACTTCGACATGCCGCTCTACGGGCTGGCCGCCGCCCACGGCAGCGCGCCCGTCACACCGCAGCGGGACCGCGCGGCCCAGCGGCTGTCGGCCGCATCCCGCGAGGCCTGACCCGCCGGAAGGCCGGGCGGGGAGCGGCGGACCGGGGTACGGCGCGGTGCTGGGGCGGTTCAGATCGCGCCCGGCCGCCGCAGCGACTCGCTGAGCCGGGTCGCCGCGTCCACGATGGCCTGGGCGTGCATCCGGCCGGGGTGGCGGGTGAGCCGCTCGATGGGCCCGGAGACGGAGACCGCGGCCACCACACGGTTCGACGGGCCGCGCACGGGCGCCGAGACGGACGCCACACCCGGCTCCCGCTCGCCGATCGACTGGGCCCAGCCCCGGCGCCGCACACCGGACAGCGCGGTGGCGGTGAAGCGCGCGCCCTGCAGCCCGCGGTGCAGCCGCTCGGGCTCCTCCCAGGCCATCAGGATCTGCGCGGCCGAGCCCGCCTTCATGGGCAGGGTGGAGCCGACCGGCACGGTGTCCCGCAGTCCGGAGAGGCGTTCCGCCGCGGCCACGCAGATGCGCATGTCGCCTTGGCGGCGGTAGAGCTGCGCGCTCTCGCCGGTCACATCGCGCAGGTGGGTGAGCACCGGGCCCGCCGCCGCCAGGAGCCGGTCCTCGCCCGCCGCCGCGGCCAGCTCGCCCAGCCGGGGACCGAGGATGAACCGGCCCTGCATGTCGCGGGCCACCATGCGGTGGTGTTCGAGAGCCACCGCGAGCCGGTGCGCCGTGGGGCGCGCGAGACCGGTCGCGGAGACCAGCCCGGCGAGGGTGGCCGGACCGGACTCCAGAGCGCTCAGTACCAGAGCTGCCTTGTCGAGAACGCCGACGCCGCTAGAGTTGTCCATGCGTCGATACTCACGTCTCAAACTGTGAAACGCAAGTTCAATTTTCCCGGCGAACCGCCAATCTTGAGGGACGGGCCGCCGCTGCGCGGGGGTCCCCCGGCCGCAGGCCGGGGGAGGTACTGATCTCGACATGTGGTCGGCGGCGCTGCCGACCGGAGGGAATGCGATGGGACGCACACTCGCGGAGAAGGTCTGGGACGACCATGTCGTCAGGCGAGCGGAAGGCGAGCCGGACCTTCTCTTCATCGATCTGCACCTGCTCCACGAGGTGACCAGCCCGCAGGCCTTCGACGGACTCCGCAAGGCGGGCCGTGCCGTGCGGCGCACGGATCTGACCATCGCGACCGAGGACCACAACACCCCCACCCTCGACATCGACAAGCCGATCGCCGACCCGGTCTCCCGGGTCCAGTTGGAGACCCTGCGGAAGAACTGCGCGGACTTCGGGGTGCGGCTGCACCCGCTGGGCGACGTCGAACAGGGCGTCGTGCACGTGGTCGGGCCGCAGCTCGGCCTGACCCAGCCCGGCACGACCGTGGTCTGCGGGGACAGCCACACCTCGACCCACGGCGCGTTCGGCGCGCTGGCCTTCGGTATCGGCACCTCCCAGGTCGAGCACGTGCTCGCGACCCAGACGCTGCCCATGGCGCCGTTCCGCACCATGGCGGTCACCGTGAACGGTGAGCTGCCCGAGGACGTCACCGCCAAGGACCTGATCCTGGCCGTCATCGCCAGGATCGGCACCGGCGGGGGACAGGGGTATGTGATCGAGTACCGGGGTGAGGCCATCGAGAAGCTGTCGATGGAAGCCCGCATGACCATCTGCAACATGTCCATCGAGGCGGGCGCCCGGGCCGGGATGATCGCCCCGGACGAGACCACCTTCGCCTACGTCCAGGACCGGGAGCACGCCCCCCGCGGCGCGGACTGGGACGAGGCGGTCGCCTACTGGAAGACGCTGCGCACCGACCAGGACGCGGTCTTCGACCACGAGGTCGTCATCGAGGCGTCCGAGCTCGCGCCGTTCGTCACCTGGGGCACCAATCCCGGACAGGGCGCGCCGCTGTCGCACGCGGTGCCGGACCCGGCCTCCTTCGAGGACCCCAGCGAGCGCTACGCGGCGGAGAAGGCCCTGGACTACATGGGGCTGAGCGCCGGGCAGCCGCTGCGCGAGGTCGCCGTCGACACCGTCTTCGTCGGCTCGTGCACCAACGGCCGGATCGAGGACCTGCGTTCGGCCGCCGCGGTGCTGCAGGGGCGCACGGTGGCCGACGGTGTCCGGATGCTGGTCGTGCCCGGCTCCGTGCGGGTCGCGCTGCAGGCCGTCGAGGAGGGGCTGGACGCGGTGTTCACCGCCGCCGGAGCCGAGTGGCGGCACGCGGGGTGTTCGATGTGTCTGGGGATGAACCCCGACCAGCTCCAGCCCGGTGAGCGCGCCGCCTCCACCTCGAACCGCAACTTCGAAGGCCGCCAGGGCAAGGGCGGACGCACCCATCTGGTCTCACCCCAGGTGGCGGCGGCGACGGCGGTGCTGGGCCACCTGGCCTCGCCCGCCGACCTGGCCGATGTACGCGAGCCGGCCGCGGTCTGACGGTCCGGGAAGCTCAAGGGAGACGCACTGATGGAAGCCTTCACCACACACACCGGCCGGGCCGTCCCGCTGCGCCGCAGCAATGTCGACACCGACCAGATCATCCCGGCCCACTGGCTCAAGAAGGTCACCCGCGACGGCTTCGAGGACGGCCTCTTCGAGGCCTGGCGCAAGGACCCGGAGTTCGTCCTCAACCAGCCCGCTCACCGGGGCGGCACGGTGCTCGTCGCCGGCCCCGACTTCGGTACCGGATCCTCCCGGGAGCACGCGGTCTGGGCGCTGCAGAACTACGGCTTCAAGGCCGTCGTCTCCTCCCGGTTCGCCGACATCTTCCGGGGCAACTCGCTCAAGAACGGCCTGCTCACGGTGGTGCTGCCGCAGGCGACGGTGGAGGAACTGTGGCGGCTGGCGGAGGCGGATCCGGCCACCGAGGTGACCGTGGACCTGGTCCGGCGCAAGGTGCTGGCGCCCGGCGTCGACGCGGACTTCGAACTGGACGAGAACGCCCGCTGGCGTCTGCTGGAGGGGCTGGACGACATCAGTCTCACCCTGAAGAACGAAGAGGCCATCGCGGAGTTCGAGAGCTCCCGGGCGGCCTTCAAGCCGCGCACGACGGCTGCCTGACCTGCCCGCGCCCGTGTCGGGCGCCGCAGGGCTGAGCCCCCCTCAAAAAGCGCTCTCCGCGCCCCCGCCGCACCCGGCGGGGGCGCGCTGCTGTTGCGTGGCGGGCCTGCGGCGGATCGGCGGAGGGAAGGGGTACCAGCCGCTCCACCGGGGGGGCGCGGCGGCCCCGGGGCGGCGCCGCGCCGGGGCCACGTGTGCGCACACACGTGCGCTGACGAATGACGTGAATTAGTCTTGACGCAGGCTCCTGTCGCACTGAGACACAGTGCTGTTCGCGACTCGCCCGCACGTTTCGCCGGGAGGTGCCAACACGGCTCCTTCCCGGCGGAGTTGGGGCCCACACCTGGTACGTCCCCGCCGCACGCTGACCCGCTGGAAGCGACAACTCACCCCCAATGGCACAATCACCGCATGGAACGCGACGGTCAACTGGAGCTCTACGACCGACTCGCCGCCCGACTGAAGGAGGCGCATTCGCGGGTGCGCTCCCCGCACATCCCGCAGAGCGCACGGGTGCCACTGACCCGGAGGCTGCTCGTCATCACCGCGGCTTCCAAGCACGATCTCGCCGGTGCCGAACGGCGTCTGGAGCGCCTGATGGCCGACATCGACGAGGGGCGGTTCAGCGCCGCGGCAGGGGGCGTACGCATGGACGGAACTCCGTGACGGGCGAGTTCGTTGCGGCACAAGGGTGATTCGCCCGTTTCGTGTTTGATTTGCGGTATATATCTGCCTAGCGTGCGAAAAAGCTGAACACATTCGTTCCGGCAATGTCTCCGAAGGGGAAGACGTGAACAAGGCGCAGCTCGTTGAAGCTATCCAAGATGATCTCGGTGGACGCCAGCAGGCCGCGGACGCGGTCGATGTGGTCCTGGACGCGATCGTTCGTGCGGTCGTCGCCGGTGAGCGAGTTTCGGTCACCGGCTTCGGCTCTTTCGAGAAGGTCGACCGCCCGGCCCGGTACGCCCGCAACCCGCAGACCGGAGAACGTGTCCGGGTGAAGAAGACCTCCGTACCGCGCTTCCGCGCCGGTGCCGGATTCAAGGACCTGGTGAGCGGCGCGAAGAAGCTCCCCAAGAACGATGTCGCGGTCAAGAAGGCTCCCAAGGGCAGCCTCTCCGGCGGCACGGCCACCAAGAAGGCCACGGCCAAGAAGGCGGGTGCCAAGAAGGCGGCGGCGAAGAAGGCCACCACGGCCAAGAAGGCCACGCCGGCGAAGAAGGCGGCACCGGCGAAGAAGGCCGCCACGGCCAAGAAGGCGGCGGCGAAGAAGGCCCCGGCGAAGACCGCCGCGGCCAAGAAGACCACCGCCAAGAAGGCCCCGGCCAAGGCCGCCACGGCCAAGAAGGCCCCGGCGCGCAAGAGCACCGCCAAGAAGGCTCCCGCGCGCAAGACCGCCGCCCGCAAGACCACGGCCAAGAAGACCACCTCGCGTCGGCGGTGAGCCGCGTACCGCGGCTCGTCCGTACGCGACTCGCCCCCCGCGGTTGAGCGGGGAAACGATCCCTCCCGCCGGCGGCGCACGCCACCAGCGGCGAGCGGACCACGCGGCATCACGCCGCGACGCCAGCGCCGGGCCGGGCTCCCTCGGGGGAGCCCGGCCCGCGGCATGTCCACGGCCTGCCGGCCCCCGGCCTGCCCGTTCCCGGCTCCGGCTCCTGGCCTGTCCGTTCCCGGCTCCTCGCTTCTGCCCGTTCTCAGCGCCGGGTCCGCCGTCGCCCGTCGTCGGCCCGGCCGTTCCGGCTGCGGGCCCTGGCCTGCCGGTCTCCGCTCCCCGGCCCCCGCCCTCCCGGCTCCGGTCCACGGCACTCGGGGGCAGGCCCTGTTCTGCTTCCCGGGAGCCATGACACACGGCCTCCGGCTTCTCGGGCCCTGCCCCGACAGCGGCGGGCGGCGACCGGATGGCGAGCGGTCCCGGGCGACGGAGACGCGCACGCTCGGAGGCGCGCCCCGGGCTCCGAGGGCGCTCGCCGCAGCGCACCGGGGCGTACGAGAGCGCCGCGGTGCCGGCGAGCACCCCGCGTGGGCAACCCCGGCATCCCACCGCGGGGCGGCGCCCGCTGCGGCGTTCACGGGACGCAGCGCCCCGCGCGCACTCGGCGCGGCACCACGGCATCCGCTGCCGGGCAGCGCCGGCTACAGGGTCTGCAGCGTCACCACGGTGATCCGGCGTGCCTCGCCCTCGCCCTCCGTCTCGATCCGCACCCGCTGTCCGGGGCGGAGCAGCAGCAGCCCGCCCGCGTCGAACGCGGGAGCCTCGAAGGGGAGCGGTGTGCCGTCGTCCAGCAGCACACTGCCGGATCGGGACGCCGGATCGTAGGTGTACGCCGTGGCCTGCATACCCGCAGCCTAGCGGCCCGGGTCCGGGACGGGGCCGGCGAGCAGCGCGGTGGTGAAGCCGCCCATGCCCAGCGCGTTCGCCGCGGCCAGGTCCGCGGGCGTGTCCACGTCCTGCCGCACGCTGGGCACCCCCGCCACCGGCAGTTCCGCCGCCCCCGAGGCCCGGTGCCGGGCCCGGGAGAGGCCGCCGAAAGCCGGGGAAAGTGTGGTGCGGGGGAGGGCGGTGAGCAGCGTGGTGCCGATTTCCGCGGCGTCGGGAAGAAAAGCGCGCGGAAATCCGGCGGCCGTATTCAGGGCCCGCTCCAATTCCGCGGGCCGCAGTGCCGGCAGGTCGGCGTTGAGCGCGGCGACGGCGGCACCGGGGTCTGCGGCGCGGGCCGCGGACGCTCCGTGCGCGAGCGCGGCGTTCAGCCCTCCGCCCGGCGGGTCCGGCACCGCGCAGGCGCCCAGGGAGCGCAGCTCGTCGGCGGCCAGCGGATCGTCCGTGACAACCACCACACCGCTCACCGCGCGGCAGGCGAGCGCTGCCGTGACCGTGTCCTGCGCGAACGCCAGCGCGAGCGCGGGCAGGGCCGGGCCGCTCCGGGCGCCCGCCAGCCGGCTCTTGGCCCGGGGGAGAGGCTTCAGCGGCACCACCAGCGTCCACGTCACGGGCGTCACATGTGGCTTCATCGACCCCATTCTCACCTGCTGCCCGAGCGGCCCGGCGAGGGCGGGGTTACCGTGTGCCCTGCGGTCGGGCACGGACAGTGTGCTCGACAGCGAGGCAGTCCGCGGCGACACTTGTGCGGTTGTCGATGTGCCCCCAGAGGATGGGCCCCACAAGGAGCCCCCTAAGGAGATGGTGTCCGGGTGTCCCGCCAAACCGTGTCCGCGCCGGGAGCGACCCCGCGACCACCTGCCGGAGAGGCCGGGCCGAAGGGGGCGCGCAGTGCCGGGGAGTGACGGCAAACCCAGAAAGATCGGATTCTGGTACCGGCTGGCCGCGGTTCTGGCGAAACCGCCGCTCATCCTGCTCTTCAAACGGGACTGGCGCGGAATGGAGCACATTCCGCAGGACGGCGGCTTCATCACCGTCGTCAACCACAACTCGTACCTCGACCCGCTCTCCTACGCGCACTACCAGTACAACACCGGCCGGGTCCCCCGGTTCCTGGCCAAGGTGGGCCTGTTCAAGGGCGGCTTCGTGGGCGCCGTGATGCGCGGAACCGGGCAGATCCCCGTCTACCGCGAGTCCGCGGACGCGGTGGGCGCCTTCCGGGCCGCCGTGGAGGCCATCGAGAAGGGCGAGTGCGTGGCCTTCTACCCCGAGGGCACCCTCACCCGCGATCCGGATATGTGGCCGATGGCCGGCAAGACCGGCGCCGCCAGGGTCGCGCTGCTGACCAGGGCGCCTGTCGTCCCGGTCGCACAGTGGGGCGCCAACCTCGCGATGCCGCCGTACGCCAAGGAGAAGAAGCTGCGGCTCTTCCCCCGCAAGACGCTCACCGTGCAGGCGGGCCCGCCGCTGGACCTCTCGGCGTTCTACGACCGGGAGCCCACCGCCGAGGTGCTCCGCGAGGTCACCGACGTCATGATGGACGCGGTCAGCGAGCAGCTCGCCGTCGTCCGCGGCGAGCCCGCGCCCGCCGAGCGGTACGACATGCGCAAGGCGGCGGCCCGCCGGCGCGAGCAGCGCGCCGTCCGGAAGGACGGGCAGGAGGCGCACACCGACGGACAGCACGAACCGGCCGGTGGAGCACCGGCCGCGGCCGAGGCGGCAGAGGGAGAGACGAACGCGTGAGCCGGCACGACGGGCCGCAGCAGGAACGCCGGAGGAAGGCCGCCGTGTTCGGCACCGGCTCCTGGGGGACCGCCTTCGCGATGGTGCTCGCCGACGCCGGGGTCGAGGTGGCCCTGTGGGGACGCCGGCCCGAGGTCGTCGAGGCGATCAACACCACGCGCCGCAACCCCGGGTACCACCCCGGGACGGAACTGCCCGCCGGAGTGCGGGCCACCACCGACCCGGCCGAGGCCGCCAGGGACGCGGAGTTCACCGTCCTGTCCGTCCCCGCCCAGACGCTCCGCGCCAACCTGGAGTCCTGGCGGGAACTGCTGCACCCCGGCACCGTACTCGTCTCGCTGATGAAGGGAGTCGAACTCGGCACCGCCAAGCGGATGAGCGAGGTCGTCCAGGAGGTCGCCGACGTCCCCGCCGAACGGGTCGCCGTGCTCACCGGTCCCAACCTCGCCCGGGAGATCGCCGCCCGGCAGCCGGCGGCCGCCGTCGCGGCCTGCGCGGACGAGGAGGCTGCGCGGGCCCTGCAGAGCGCCTGCCACACCCCGTACTTCCGGCCCTACACCAGCACCGACGTGGTCGGCTGCGAGCTGGGCGGGGCCGTCAAGAACGTCATCGCGCTGGCCGTGGGCATCGCCGACGGGATGGGCCTGGGGGACAACTCCAAGGCGTCGTTGATCACCCGGGGCCTGGCCGAGACCACCCGGCTCGGCCTGGCGATGGGCGCCGAGGCGCACACCTTCGCCGGCCTCGCGGGCATGGGCGACCTGGTGGCCACCTGCTCCTCGCCGCTGTCGCGCAACCACACCTTCGGCACCAACCTCGGCCGCGGCATGACCCTCCAGGAGACCATCGCGGTCACCGAGCAGACCGCTGAGGGCGTCAAGTCCTGCCAGTCCGTGCTGGACCTCGCCCGGCGGCACGGCGTGGAGATGCCGATCACCGAGACGGTCGTGGAGATCGTCCACGAGGGCAAGCCCCCGCACGTGGCGCTCAAGGAGCTGATGTCCCGCAGCGCCAAGGCCGAACGGAGCTGACCGCACCGAAGCGGTCCCGCGCGGGCAGGTCCGGCGCCCGGCGCCACGAGGGGCCACCGCCTCGGCGCCGGGGGTACGACGCGGTAAAGTCCCAGCGATGAGCAGCCAGAGCCCCGCCCCCAAGCCCCGAGTCGCCGTCGTCTTCGGCGGACGCAACTCAGAGCACCAGATCTCCGTCCTCACGGCCGGCGCGGTGCTCGACGCCATCGACCGCGACAAGTACGAGGTGCTGCCCATCGGCATCACCGCGGACGGCCGCTGGGCCCTGGCGGCAGACGACCCGGCCCGGATGGCCGTCGAGGGCCGCGAGCTGCCCACCGTGGAGCGGGTCGCCGACTCGGACACCGGCGCCGTGCTGCTGCCGGTCTCGCCCGGCAGCCGGGAGGTCGTGCACACCGAGCCCGGACAGGTGCCCAAGGCCCTGGGCGAGATCGACGTCGTCTTCCCGGTCCTGCACGGTCCCTACGGCGAGGACGGCACCCTGCAGGGGATGCTGGAGCTGGCGGGGGTGCCCTATGTCGGCTCCGGCGTGCTGTCCTCCGCCGTCGGCATGGACAAGGACTACATGAAGCGGATCTTCGCCTCCTTCGGGCTGCCGGTGGGCCCCTACGTCACCGTCCGGCCCCGGGAGTGGGAGCGCGACCCCGCCGCGGCGCGCAAGAAGATCGTCGACTTCGCCTCCGAACAGGGCTGGCCGGTCTTCGTCAAGCCCGCGCGGGCCGGCTCGTCCATGGGCATCACCAAGGTCTCCGACCTGGGAGGACTGGACGAGGCCGTGGAGACCGCCCGGCGCCACGACCCGAAGATCATCGTGGAGTCGCTGCTGCGCGGCCGCGAGATCGAGTGCGGTGTCCTGGAGTTCGAGGACGGTCCGCGGGCCAGTGTCCCGGCCGAGATCCCGCCGGTCAGCAACCACGACTTCTACGACTTCGAGGCCAAGTACATCGACTCCGCCTCCGGCATCGTCCCCGCCCCGCTGAGCGCGGAGGAGACCGAGCGGGTGCGGGAGCTGGCCGTCCTGGCCTTCGAGGCCGCCTCCTGCGAGGGGCTGGTGCGGGCCGACTTCTTCCTGCGCGAGGACGGCGAGTTCGTCATCAACGAGATCAACACCATGCCGGGCTTCACCCCCATCTCGATGTACCCCCGGATGTGGCAGGAGGCCGGGGTCAGCTATCCCGAGCTGGTCGACCGCCTCATCCAGGGCGCCCTCGACCGTCCCACCGGCCTGCGCTAGCCGCCCGGCGCGCCCGCAACCCGGGCGGGCGTGCAGGAGAGACCTTCGGGGGGCCGGGCCTCCGGGTGGTCAGTTCCCGGCGCCGTCCGCCGCGTCCCGCGCCGTGGGCACCGTGCGCTTGACGGCGTCCGCCAGGTCGGGGAGCACCTCGGCCTCGGGCCCGTAGTCGCCGGGCACCGTCAACTCGACGTAGGCGACGCGGCCCGTCGTGACGAAGCGGTAGCCGTCGTCCCGCTTCTCCAGCAGCCAGGAGACCCCGTTCACCTCGGCCACCTCGGCGGTGGGGTTGTACTCTTCGGTGCCGGGGGTGAGCACGGGAGGTTCGGGCACTCCGCAGCGCAGCGCGATGGCCGGATCGCCCCAGACGGCTGTGAAGTCGGAGACCTGGTCGGCCCGGCCGCGTCGCTGGTCGTGAACCCTTTCCGGCAGCGCGCCGTGCAGTGACCGGCACGCCTTCGCCGCCTTGCCGGACGGGCTGGGCGGGGTGGGGCCCGCCTCGCCGGTGCCCGAGCAGGCTGCCGTGACCAGGGACGCCAGCGCGGCCACCGCCGCGAGCGGGGCGGTGGAGAAGGAACGAGAGGAAGCAGTCCGGCGTCGCATACTCACCGGGCGAGCATACGGGGGACTAGAGATGGACGATGGGGCAGGTCAGGGTGCGGGTGATGCCCTCAACCTGCTGGACCTTCGCGACCACCATGCGTCCGAGGTCGTCCATCGTCTCCGCGCGGGCACGCACGATCACGTCGTACGGACCCGTTACATCCTCGGCCTGGATCACGCCCGGGATCTTGGAGACGATCTCTGCGACGGTCGAAGCCTTGCCGACCTCGGTCTGGATCAAGACGTACGCCTGTACCACGGAACCTCCTCGGGGGCTACGAGGATCATGCGGGGCGAGAGAGACGCCACCGTACCGCGTCACCTGCCCCGCCGGGAGACCACCGGGCCGCCCTCGTGGCGCCGGGTACCCGGGTACCCGGCGGAACGCGCCGCGGCGCACCAGGAGACACGCACCCCGGGCGGGTGGGCGAGACACGGGAGTGCACGATGAGCGATGTGAGTGAAGGGGCAGGACAATGCGGGATGTGAACGGCAGTACCGCGTCGGAACCCACACCCGCGGTGGAGGCCCCCCACGGCCCCGCGCGGGGGCGGATGCCGGGCACGGTGGGCGCACTGGGGGAGTTCGGGCTGATCCGGGAGCTGACATCCCGGCTGACCACCACCCCCGCTGTCCGGATCGGCCCCGGGGACGACGCCGCCGTGGTGGCCGCGCCGGACCGGCGGGTCGTGGCCAGCACCGACATCCTGCTGGAGGGGCGGCACTTCCGGCGCGACTGGTCGACGGCGTACGACGTGGGCCGCAAGGCCGCAGCGCAGAATCTCGCCGACATCGCCGCCATGGGCGCCGTCCCCACCGCGCTGCTGCTCGGGCTGATCGTCCCCGTGGACCTCCCGGCCAACTGGCCCACCGAACTGATGGACGGCATCCGCGACGAGGCCCAGGTCGCCGCCTCCGCCGTGGTCGGCGGCGACGTGGTGCGCGGCGACAGTATCGCCGTCTCCATCACCGCGCTGGGCGACCTGCGCAACCGGGAGCCGGTCACCCGCGCCGGGGCCCGGGCCGGAGACGTCGTCGCCGTCACCGGATGGCTGGGCTGGTCCGCCGCCGGGCACGCGGTGCTCTCCCGGGGCTTCCGCTCCCCCCGGGCTTTCGTGGAGGCGCACCGCAGGCCCGAGCCGCCCTACCACGCGGGGCCCGCGGCCGCCGGCCTCGGCGCGACCGCGATGACCGACGTCAGCGACGGCCTGGTGGCCGACCTCGGGCACATCGCCGAGGCCAGCAAGGTGCGCATCGACATCCGCTCGGCCGACCTGGACGTCCCCGCGCAGATGGCCGACATCGGGCAGGCCGTCGGCGTCGACCCGCTCCAGTGGGTGCTCACCGGAGGAGAGGACCACGCCATCGTCGCGACCTTCCCGCGCGATCAGAAGCTCCCCGCGCGCTGGCGGGTCATCGGCGCGGTCCAGGGCGCCTCCGCGCGGCCCCGGGTCACCGTGGACGGCGCCCCCTGGGCGAAGGCGGGCGGCTGGGACCACTTCTCGCCCGACGCGGACCGCTGAGTACCGTCGCACCATGGACGATGTGAATCCCACCGGTGCCGCGCCGCCCCGGGTGCTGACCGTCGCCGGGTCCGACTCCGGCGGCGGTGCCGGTATCCAGGCCGACCTGAAGACGATGCTGGCGCTCGGTACCCACGGTATGAGTGTGATCGCCGCCGTCACCGCGCAGAACTCGCTCGGCGTGCAGGGAAGTTGGGAGCTGCCCCTGGAGGCGGTACGGGCCCAGTACCGCAGCGTGGCCGAAGACATCGGGGTGCAGGCGGTCAAGACCGGCATGCTGGCCTCGGCGCCCCTCGTGGAGACCGTCGCCGCACTGCTGGCCGACGCCGCGGCGCCGGTCGTCGTCGACCCGGTGGGCGTCTCCAAGCACGGGGACCCGCTGCTGGCCGCGGATGCGGTGGGGGCACTGCGCGGCAGGCTGCTGCCCGTCGCCACCGTCGTCACGCCCAACCTGGACGAGGTCGCGCAGTTGACGGGCATCGAGGTCACCGGCGAGGCGGGGCTGCGCGACGCCGCGGCCGCCCTGCTGGAGCACGGACCGCGCTGGGCGCTGATCAAGGGCGGTCATCTGCCCGGCGAAGCCGTCGACCTGCTGACCGACGGCACCGAGGAGCACTGGCTGCGCGCCCCCCGGTACGACAACCGGCACACGCACGGCACCGGCTGCACGCTGGCCAGCGCGCTCGCCTCCTACCTGGCCCGGGGGCTGCCGGTGCCGGAGGCCGCACGGGCCGCCAAGGAGTACACGACCGGCGCCATCGCGGCGGGCTTCGCGCTGGGCGCCGGACTGGGACCGGTGGACCACGGATGGCGGCTGCGCGGACGGGACTGAGCCGCCGGCGCCGCCCGGCATCCGGCACCCTCCCCGTGCCGCACCCCCGGCCCGTCCGGTGTGACGCGGGGAGCCCGGAGCCGATGCCGGGAGCCGGCCCCGGCGCCCCGGTCCCGGAATCGATGCCGGAACCCGGACCGGACGCCCGGAACACAACCGGAACGCACAAGGAACCGGCCCGCACGAGGCGGGCCGGCTCCTGTTTTCGGCTGTCGGCGTGAGCCGCGCTGCGTTACGTCGAAGACGTCAGCGCGACACCTTGCCGGCCTTGATGCACGAGGTGCAGGCGTTGAGGCGCTTCGGCGTCCCGCCGACCACGGCACGCACGCGCTGGATGTTCGGGTTCCAGCGACGGCGGGTGCGGCGGTGCGAGTGGGAGATGTTGTTGCCGAACTCCGGCCCCTTGCCGCAGACGTCGCAGTTCGCAGCCACGGGTCACTCCAAAGACTTCAGATGCACGTACGGTGAATCCCGGCGACGCAGACCAAGATGACCGGCTGTGCCAGGGGGATCGTCGCCCGTCGGAGAGAAACGTCCGGAACAGGCAACCGGAGCAGCATACAACGGCCGGTCTCGAACAGCGAAACCCAGGCCCCCGCTCCGGTCCCGACCTGGGATTCCGTCCGGACTCCCACTAGCCTTCCGGCAGCGCCGCCGCCCGGCGGACCGGCGCCGGACACCGGCCGCCCGGCCCCGGCCGAAGCACCCCGGCCGCAGCACTCTGGAGGAGGTCCCGCACGTGCCGCAACCGCTCGCCGCCGCCGCGGTCCGCCGCTGGTGCGCCCTGGGCCGGGAGGCGCTGCGCGCCCACTGCGCGCGGATGGACGCCATCAACGTCTTCCCGGTCGCGGACGGCGACACCGGCACCAACCTGTGCCTCACCTTCGAAGCGGCCTGCGAGGCGCTCCCCGCCCGCGACGCGGACGAGGACCCGGGCGCCGGAGCCGCACTGCACGCCATGGCGCGGGCCGCGCTCCTGGCCGCGAGGGGCAACTCCGGGTCGATCCTCGCCGAGTACCTGCGCGGCATGGCACGGGGACTCGACGAGAGGGCCGGCGCCCCCGCCGAGCGGCTGTCCGGGGCGCTCCGGGGCGGCGCGTCCGCCGCGTACGCCGCCGTCGCGCACCCCGTGGAAGGGACGATGCTGACGGTGGCGGAGGCCGCCGCCGCGGCGGCCGAGGCCGGGGAGGACCCCGCGGCCGCGGCGCGCCGCACGCTGGACGCCACCCCCGGCCGGCTGGCGGCGCTGGCCCGGGCCGGTGTGGTGGACGCGGGCGGACTCGGGCTCACCGTGCTGCTGACCGCGCTGTGGGCGGCACTGGGCGAGCAGGTACCCGGCGAGGAACCCGCAGCGGCCGCCGGAGCGGCGTTCACGGCTGCTGCGGAACCGGCGGCTCCGGCAGCCTCTCCGGCCGCGCCTGCGGCCCTGCCCGCCGACGGCATGCCGCAGGCGCCCTGCCGCCCCGAGTTCGAGGTGATGTACCTGCTGGCGGCCGAGGACCCCGCGGCCGTCGACGCGCTCCGGGCCCGGCTGGACCCGCTCGGCGACTCCCTGGTCGTCGGCGGCGGGGAGGGGCTGTGGAGCGTCCACGTCCACGTCGCCGACGCCGGGGCCGCCGTGGAGGCGGGCCTGGCCGCGGGGCGTCCGCACCGCATCCGGATCACCCACCTGCCGACGGCCGGGGACGCGGCGGGGCACGGCGTACCCGGCGGTCCGCAGTGCGCCGCGGACGGGACCGGGCAGGCGCCCGGTTCCGGGGCGCGGGTCGTCGTCGCCGTCGTGCCGGGAGAGGGGCTGGCCGCGCTCTGCCGGCAGGCCGGCGCCGTGGTGCTGTCCGCCGCCGAGGACGACGCCGAAGCCGTTGCCGGCCTCGACGAGGGAGCACTGGTGGCCGCGGTGCGGGCGACCGGAGCGGGCGAGGTCGCCCTGCTGCCCAACGACAGCGGACTCCACCCCATGGCCGCCCGTGCCGCCGACGCCGTACGCGCTGCCGGTATCCGGTGCGCCGTCATCCCCACCCGCGCCGCCGTCCAGGGCCTGGCGGCGCTGGCCGTGCACCAGCCGGACCGCCGCTTCGACGAGGACGTCGTCACCATGACCTCGGCCGCCGGAGCCACCCGCTACGGGGAGGTGACCGTCGCCGAACGCCGCTCGTGGACCAGCGCCGGGATCTGCCGCCGGGGCGACGTGCTCGGCCTGGTGGACGGCGACGTCGCGCTGATCGGGAGCGGGACCGGACAGGTCGCCACCGAGGTGCTCGACCGGATGCTGGCGGCGGGCGGCGAGCTGGTCACCCTCGTTCTCGGCGCGGACGCCCCCGCGGGGCTCGCCGCGGCGCTGGAGCGCCGGGTACGCGAGCGCCACCTGGCCGTCGACACCGTCGTCCACGAGGGCCGCCAGCACGAGGCGCAGCTGCTCATCGGGGTCGAATAGCCGCCGCCGTCCGTGCGCCTGGCGCGTGGCACCGGCCCTGTCACCCCCGTCCGGCAGGATGGAGCCGTGCCCTCGACAGAAACCAGGCGAAGCGAACCCCTCCAGGAGCCGCTGAAGGCGCTGCTCGGCGGAAACACCGCGAAGGCGATGGCCGAGCACCTCGGGCTGCGCACGGTCGGCGACCTGCTGCACCACTACCCGCGCCGGTACGCCGAGCGCGGCGAGCTGACGCGGCTGTCCGAGCTGCCGCTGGACGAGCACGTCACCGTCGTCGCCCGGATCCACGACGCCCGCGTGCACAAGTTCAACCACGGCCGGGGCCAGCGCCTGGAGGTCACACTGACCGACGGCAGCGGCCGGCTCCAGCTCGTCTTCTTCGGCCGCTCGGTCCACTACCACCAGCGGCAGCTGCTGCCCGGCAAGCGCGGCCTGTTCGCCGGCAAGGTCGGGGTCTTCAACCGCAAGCTCCAGCTCTCCCATCCGGACTACAAGCTCCTGGACGAGGAGAGCGACGAGCAGGCCGTCGCCCGGTTCGCGGGCGCCGTGCTGCCGCTGTATCCGGCGTGCAAGCAGCTCTCCTCCTGGAACATCGAGCAGTCCGTCGGCACCGTCCTCGACGCACTGGAGGCCACCTCCTGGCAGGGCCTGGCCGACCCGCTGCCCGAGCCGCTGCGTGCGCAGCGCGGCCTCGTCCCGCTCCCCGAGGCGCTGGAGAAGATCCACCGGCCGCGGGGCCGGACGGACATCGCCGAGGCCCGCTCCCGGCTCAAGTGGGACGAGGCGTTCGTCCTGCAGGTCGCCCTCGCCCGGCGCCGTGCCAAGGAGACCGAACTGCCCGCCGTGCCGCGCCGGCCGGCCGCCGGCGGGCTGCTGGACGCCTTCGACGCGCGGCTGCCGTTCACGCTCACCGACGGGCAGCACGAGGTCAGCCGGGAGATCTTCGCCGATCTGGCCACCGTGCACCCCATGCACCGGCTCCTGCAGGGCGAGGTCGGCTCCGGCAAGACGCTGGTGGCGCTGCGGGCGATGCTCGCCACCGTCGACGCGGGCGGCCAGGCGGCGATGCTGGCGCCCACCGAGGTGCTGGCCCAGCAGCACCACCGGTCCATCACCGAGATGATGGGCGAACTCGCGGAGGGCGGCATGCTCGGCGGCGCCGAGCAGGGCACCAAGGTGGTGCTGCTGACCGGCTCGATGGGCGCCGCGGCCCGGCGCCGGGCCCTGCTGGACCTGACGACCGGCGAGGCGGGCATCGTGGTGGGCACCCACGCGCTGATCGAGGACAAGGTCGCCTTCCACGACCTGGGGTTGGTGGTCGTGGACGAGCAGCACCGCTTCGGCGTCGAACAGCGGGACGCGTTGCGCTCCAAGGGCGGCCGGGCCCAGGGGGAGAAGCGCACTCCGCATCTGCTGGTCATGACGGCGACCCCCATCCCGCGGACCGTCGCGATGACCGTCTTCGGCGATCTGGAGACCTCCGTACTGGACCAACTCCCCGCCGGGCGGTCCCCGATCGCCACCCACGTCGTCCCGGTCAGGGACAAGCCGCACTTCCTCGCCCGCGCCTGGGAGCGGGTGCGCGAGGAGGCGGAGGCGGGTCACCAGGCCTATGTGGTCTGCCCCCGGATCGGTGACGACGAGGACGCGGGAGGCAAGGGGGGCGGCCGCAAGCGGGCCGCCGACGAGGAGGAGCCGGGCGGTTCCGCGGAGGACGAGGGCGCCGACAGCGAGGAGAAGCGTCCGCCGCTGGCCGTCCTGGACGTCGCCGAGCAGCTCGCCTCCGGTCCGCTGGCCGGGCTGGGGGTGGCGGCCCTGCACGGGCGGATGCAGCCGGAGGCCAAGGACGAGGTGATGCGCCGGTTCGCCGCGGGCGAGGTCGACGTGCTGGTCGCCACCACCGTCATCGAGGTCGGGGTGAACGTGCCCAACGCGACCGGCATGGTGGTCATGGACGCCGACCGGTTCGGCGTCTCGCAACTGCACCAGCTGCGCGGCCGGGTCGGCCGGGGCACCGCGCCGGGGCTGTGTCTGCTGGTGACGGACATGCCGCAGGAGTCCCCCGCGCGGACCCGGCTGGAGGCCGTCGCGGCCACCCTCGACGGTTTCGAGCTCTCCCGTATCGACCTCGAACAGCGCCGCGAGGGCGATGTCCTGGGCCAGGCGCAGTCCGGCGTGCGCTCCTCGCTGCGGATGCTCGCCGTCATCGACGACGAGGACATCATCGCCGCGGCCCGCGACGAGGCCACCGCGCTGGTCGCGGCCGACCCGGAGCTGGCGGACCACCCCGAGCTGCGCACCGCGCTGGACGCGCTGCTGGACGAGGAGCGGGAGGAGTTCCTCGACAAGGGCTGACCGAGGCCACGCGGTGCCGGACCCCGCATGGGATCCTGATGCCGAGCACGCACCCCACACAGAGGATCCGCACCCATGACCCGCGTCATCGCCGGAGCCGCAGGCGGGCGACGGCTGGCCGTCCCGCCGGGCACCGGTACCCGCCCGACCTCCGACCGGGCCCGCGAAGGCCTGTTCTCCAGTTGGGAGTCCCAGCTGGGCGGCGCCGCGGGCTGGCAGGGCCTGCGGGTGCTGGACCTGTTCGCCGGCTCGGGTGCCGTCGGCCTGGAGGCGCTGTCCCGGGGAGCCGGGCAGGTGCTGCTCGTCGAGGCGGATCCGCGTGCGGTGCGCACCGTCAGGGAGAACGTGCACGCGCTGGGACTGCCCGGGGCCGAGGTGCGCTCCGGCAAGGCGGCCCAGGTGCTCGCGGGTGAACCGCCCTCGACCCCGTTCGACCTGGTCTTTCTCGATCCGCCGTATGCGATGGCCGACGACGAGCTGCGGGAGACACTCCTCACACTCCGGGTCAGGGGCTGGCTGGCGCCCGCCGCGCTGGCCACCGTGGAGCGCAGCACCAGGGGCGGCGATTTCCGCTGGCCGGAGGGTTTCGAGGGACTCAGATCCCGTCGCTACGGTGAGGGAACGCTTTGGTACGGTCGCGCCGCCGCGCGGGAAGTTACTCCCGCGTCATGCTGAGATCACCTGAGGCAGGGCCCCGCGCCCGCCGTGAGGAGAGCGAGGAAGTGCCAGTGCGCCGCGCAGTCTGCCCGGGGTCGTTCGACCCCATCACCAATGGCCACCTCGACATCATCGAGCGCGCTTCCCGGCTGTACGACACGGTGCACGTCGCCGTGATGATCAACAAATCCAAGAAGGGGCTCTTCGCGGTCGACGAGCGTATCGATCTGATCCGCCAGGTCACCGAGGCCTTCGGGAACGTCGAGGTCGAGGCGTTCCACGGGCTGCTGGTCGACTTCTGCAAGGAGCGGGACATCCCCGCCATCGTCAAGGGGCTGCGCGCGGTCAGCGACTTCGACTACGAACTGCAGATGGCCCAGATGAACAACGGCCTCTCCGGGGTCGAGACGCTCTTCGTCCCGACCAACCCCACCTACAGCTTCCTCTCCTCCAGCCTCGTCAAGGAGGTCGCCACCTGGGGCGGCGACGTCTCCCACCTGGTTCCGGAGGCCGTCGACCGGGCGCTGGCCGAACGCCTCACCCAGCCCTGACGCGGTCCGGGCCCGCGACCCCGGCCGCGGCCCCGCGACCCCGGCCGGGAGCGGACGGTCCCGGCCGGACGGCGCTGACCTGCCCGGACCGGCCGGCTTCCGGGAAGGAGTAACAGGCCCGCGCCCACGGGTCGTACAGTCACCTGCGTGGACGTACAGCAGAAACTCGACGAGATCGTGGCGACCGTCGACGGCGCGCGCTCGATGCCCATGTCCGCCTCCTGCGTGGTCAACCGGGCCGAGTTGCTCGCCATGCTCGAGGAGGTGCGCCAGGCGCTGCCCGGCTCCCTGGCCGAGGCACGCGAGGTGATCGGCGGCCGCGAGCAGGTGGTGGCCGAGGCCCACCAGGAGGCCCAGCGCGTCATCGAGGCGGCCCAGGGCGAGCGCGCGGCGCTGGTGGCCGGTACGGAAGTGGCCCGGCGCGCGCAGGAGGAGGCCGACCGCATCCTGGCCGAGGCCCGCCGGGAGGCGGGCGAGATCCGGGTCGAGGCCGACGACTACGTCGACAGCAAGCTCGCCAACTTCGAAGCCGTGCTCTCCAAGACCATCGGTTCCGTCGAGCGCGGCCGGGAGAAGCTGCTGGGCAGCGGGCCCGGTGCCGAGGAGTGGCACGAGGAGTACGCGCACGAGGCGCCCGAGCGCACCGGCGACCCCCGCGAGCTGCAGCGCCGGGCCGACAGCTATGTCGAGGCGCGGCTCGGGTCGGTCTCGGCGGTGCTCACCAAGACGCTGGAGGCCGTGGGGCGCGGCCGGCTCAAGCTGCACGGCCATGAGCCCATCGACGAGCTGGCCGCGCACATGGCGGCGCAGGACGGTGCCGAGGGCTTCGTGCGGCACACCAGTGACGCCGACTATCTGGCCGGGCTCGCGCACACCGAGCCGGCGGCGGCGCAGGAGGAGCAGCCCCGGCCGCCGCAGCCCGTGCAGCCGCCCCAGCCCCCCTACAGCCCGGCGCAGCCGCAGGATCCCTACTACGCGCAGCAGCAGATGCCCTACGACGGCGGGCAGCAGCACGATCCCTACGCCTACGCCCAGCAGGTGCCGCAGGACCCCTACTACGCGCAGCAGCACGACCCCTACGGCTACGCACAGCAGCAGGACGGCTACTACCAGCAGCCCCAGCAGTACTACCAGCAGCAGCCGCAACAGCAGCTCGACGAGACCAGCCTCTTCGACACCAGCATGATCGACATCGATCAGGTGCGGGCCTACGAGCAGCGCCACGGCCACGGGGGCTGATCCCCGCGGCCCGCGGAACGCGGCGTCACCGGGACGCGGATTGGGCCATGGGGGAGCCGTCACGTATCCTGTCTCTTCGGCCGTGAGTACGTGCGCGGCCCCAGCCCCACCCGTAGAAAGCAGGAAGCCCTGAACTCCCCCCTCGACCACCGCGCGCCCCTCGTGTTCGACACACGCGAGCTGGGGCGGCGACCTGGTGCCATGAAGCGGCTCTCCCGCGAGGTGGAGTCCCCCGGCGACCTGGGTGTCGAGTTCATCAAGGTTCCCGACGGGGCGACGATCGAGCTGGACCTCCGCCTGGAGTCGGTCATGGAGGGGGTACTCGTCACGGGTACCGCCCGTGCGCCGCTGACAGGGGAGTGCGTAAAGTGTCTGGAGCCGCTCGACCAACGGGTCGAAGCGGACTTCCAGGAGATGTTCTCCTATCCCGACGCCGACGACCGGGGCCGCCCCGTTGCGGAGCCCGGCGAGGACGAGGAGGACGAGGACACACTCTTCCTCGAGGGCGATCTGTTCGACCTCGAACCCGTGCTGCGGGACGCGGTGGTGCTCGCACTGCCGCTGCAGCCGGTGTGCCGCGAGGACTGCCCCGGCCTGTGCCCCGAATGCGGGGCCCGGCTGGCGGATGACCCCGACCACAGGCACGAAGAAGCCGTCGACATCAGGTGGGCGGCACTGCAGGGACTCGCCGAGACCATGCCGGACGGCGAGAAGGACAACGAGCCCCGCACCGACGGGGACGACTCACAGGAGAAGTAGCCGTGGCTGTTCCGAAGCGGAAGATGTCGCGCAGCAACACGCGCCACCGCCGGTCGCAGTGGAAGGCTGCGGTCCCCACCCTGGTGAAGTGCGAGCGCTGCCGCGAGCCCAAGCAGCAGCACATCGCGTGCCCGAGCTGCGGCACCTACAACAAGCGTCAGGTCCTCGAGGTCTGATCGGCGGGTGACAGGCTCCATGTCCGACGCCGGAACTCCGCAGAGTCCCGTCCCCGGGAAGGGGGGAGACTCCGCGGAGCTGGTGGACTCGGCCTCGTCGCACGCGATTCTGGAAGGGCGGCTCGGTTACCGACTGGAGTCCGCCCTTCTGGTGCGTGCGCTGACGCACCGCAGCTACGCCTACGAGAACGGCGGGCTGCCCACCAACGAGCGCTTGGAATTCCTCGGTGACTCCGTCCTCGGACTCGTGGTCACCGACACCCTCTACCGGATGCATCCGGACCTGCCGGAGGGCCAGCTCGCCAAGCTGCGGGCCGCGGTGGTCAACTCGCGTGCCCTCGCGGGTGTCGCCCGCGGGCTCGACCTGGGCGCCTTCATCCGCCTCGGCAGAGGCGAGGAGGGCACCGGCGGCCGGGACAAGGCGTCGATCCTCGCGGACACGCTGGAAGCGGTCATCGGCGCCGTCTATCTCGACCAGGAGCTGGAAGCGGCTTCCGAACTGGTGCACCGCCTCTTCGATCCGCTCATCGAGCGGTCCTCCAACCTGGGCGCCGGTCTCGACTGGAAGACCAGCCTGCAGGAGCTGACGGCCGCCGAGGGACTCGGCGTCCCGGAGTACCTGGTCTCCGAGACGGGTCCCGACCACGAGAAGACCTTCACGGCTGCTGCCCGCGTCGGTGGTGTCGCGTACGGCACCGGCACAGGACGCAGCAAGAAGGAGGCCGAGCAGCAGGCCGCCGAGGCCGCCTGGCGCGCCATCTCGGCCCGCGCCGAAGCCGCCGCTGAAGCCGACGGTGACAGCCGTCGGACTGGCAAGGCCGCAGCGGTCGGCAAGGGCGCCGCGGCGCCGTCCGTCCCGGAGGGCCAGCGCAGTGAGCCCACCGAGCCGACCGAGGACAGCGCCGCGTCGCGCTGACCCCGCGCACACCGCACCGTCTGTCACGGCCGCCCTCCTCGGGGCGGCCGTGGTGCTTCCGGCCCCGGGCAGGCGGGGCCCTGTTCCCTGAGGAGTCCCGTGCCCGAGCTGCCGGAAGTCGAGGTCGTCCGCCGCGGTCTGGAACGCTGGACGGGCGGCCGCACCATCAGCACCACCGAGGTGCTGCACCCGCGGGCCGTCCGCCGCCACCTGGCCGGTGCGCCGGACTTCATCGCGCGGCTGGCCGGCCGGCGCCTCGGACCGGCGCAGCGCCGGGGCAAATACCTGTGGCTGCCCGTCGAGGACGGTTCCCACGCGCTCCTGGCCCACCTGGGGATGAGCGGCCAGCTCCTCATCCAGCCGTCCGGCACCCCCGACGAGCGGCATCTGCGGGTCCGCTTCACCTTCGCGGACACCGCGGGCGGTGAGCTGCGCTTCGTCGACCAGCGCACCTTCGGCGGGCTCTCGCTCCACGCGACCGCCGAGGACGGGCTGCCCGACGTGATCGCGCACATCGCCCGCGACCCGCTGGACCCCGCCTTCGACGAGACGGCCCTGCACGCGGCCCTGCGCCGCCGCCGTACCACCGTCAAGCGCGCCCTGCTGGACCAGTCGCTGATCAGCGGCGTCGGCAACATCTACGCCGACGAGGCGCTGTGGCGCTCCCGGCTGCACTACGACCGTCCCACGGCCACCCTGACCCGGGCGCAGACCGCGGAGCTGGTCGGACATGTGCGGGAGGTGATGCGGGCCGCGCTGGCCCAGGGCGGCACCAGCTTCGACAGCCTCTATGTGAACGTCAACGGCGAGTCCGGCTACTTCGACCGTTCGCTGGACGCCTACGGCCGCGAGGACGAGCCCTGCCGCCGCTGCGGCACCCCGATGCGGCGCAGCGCCTGGATGAACCGCTCCAGCTACTTCTGCCCCCGCTGCCAGCGGCCGCCGCGCCCGCGCGCCGACGGCCGCCCGCGTCCGGCACGGGCCTAGGTGTACTGGCCTGGAGCGCTGTGCCCGCGGGTGGTCGGGAGGCCTACGAGTGCGGAGTGGCAGCGGCCCACCCCGGCCCACCCCACCCCACCCCGGCCCAGCACGGGATCGGCGCCCCGGGGATGGCTAGTCGCCCATGAACCACAGGTAGCTGCCCGGCGTCGCCGCGCATGCCTCCAGCAACTCGGCGAGGTCCAGCAGGGCCGCCCTCTGCCGCTCGTCGGGACACCGCTCGGTCAGAGCGGTGATCTCCTGGCGGGCGATGTGGGCTTCCTGTTCGTTGAACAGCGTGTCGCCGTACGGATCCACCCAGCCGAGCTTGCCGGACCCGGACCGGTCGAGCGTGCGCAGCGCCCTGGCCAAGGCTTCACCGTGTTTGTGGGACTCCCGCAGCAAGGTCTCCCGGGACGCCTTCCTGAGCGGAGGCCGCCGCGAGTGCAGCTCCAGTTCGATTCCCATGTCTCTCCTGTGCCTCGGACACCGAAGCATCGCAGAACTCATTCGTCGGACCCCCTGCGAAGAGTCTTCCGCGAACCGGGTCGCCCCCTGTCGGGCCCGGACAGGGCGGCTATCCAGGCGCCGGGTCCACACGGGGCGGGCTCAGAAGCCGAAGAACTGATGTCGCGCGGTTGGGGTCTGCGGTTTCATGTCTCAGCCTTCCACCGACCTGCGGATTGGTGGCCGTTGTGGGGCGTTGCTGGTCGTTGTTGGTCGCCCTCGGACGGCCCACAGACGGCCCCGGTTGACGGTCCGGCGGCACCGAAGGCGGGTGGGCGCCCCGCCGTTCCACGTTTGGCTCCTGCCTGCCAGCGCGGTTGAACTGGTCAGCCCAGCACTGGCCGGACGCTGCAGGCGGCCTTCTGAGGACCTGGCGTTCCCTCCGGTGGTCCCCCGGGCCCCAGAGGGCTGCGAGGCCGTGAGAGGCCCCGTAGCGGCGCCGTGTGAGGGCGGTTTCCGGCCTCGCGCGCACGCGCGTGCGCGTAGAGCCCCCTCCCCAGGAACGGGCTCAACCTGCAACTTCGCAGGTCAGAAGCGGTTGCAGGGGGTCAACCGCTCATCGGGGCGCAACCGGTGGGCGCAACCAGCAACGAAGACGGGCCGAAGCTCCGCACCGTAGAGGCCACCCTGCTACCTGGCACCGTGCTCAGGTTCGGTGCCGTGGGGGTCTGCCGGTGTTCTTCACGTAGCGGGGGGTCGCTACCTCGGTAGTACCCCCGGTAGAGGCAACTGACCTGCGCGGTAGCGGCGGTAGAGGGGTGGTGGCGCCGTCCGGATGCGGAGTCAATCCGCCTTGATGGCGCGTCCGTGAGGCGTTCCGCTTCCGCAGGGAGGCGCCCGGGGAGGTGCCAGGGAGGCAGGGAGTTCTCCCTCACTGCCTCCCCCACCCCTTCCTCCCCCACCTGATTAGTGGATATGGCCCCTCGGGGAGGCAGGGAGGCGCGCAGGCCAACCCGCTCGAAACCCTCTCCAGGCGCATTCCGGGAGGGGGACCTCTGCCTCCCTGCGGCGCAGCGCCCGGCTTCCACTTGTCGCCCGGAAGGACAAGAAGGAGCGGCCTTCGGCCGCACGTCCCTCGGGCGCCTACGCTCCGGCCGGCGCCGGGCCGCCGTGGCGAGTGCGGCGCCGTGGCGCAAGCAAGAAGAGCACGCTGCCCGCGGTGCTCTTCTTGCTCTTCGGTGGCAACGCCACCGCCCTATGGTCGTGCCGCGAAGCGGCTCCTTCTTCGAGCTCTTGACCAACGCGTAGTACTACAGGCTCCCCCTCTTTTTCCTAAGTAGGAAATCCTGCGTCACCTGCGTCACCCGAGGGGCAAAAAGCCCCGGTGACCTGCGCATACGGCGGTGACGCAGAGGCTGTTTTCTGCGTCACCGCTGCGTCACCTGCGTCACCGATGACGAAGGGTCTGCGTCACCGGTGACGCACCCCGCAGGCTCTGCGTCATCCCAAAACCGCAGGTCAGAGGGCATGCATGACGCAGGTGACGCGGTGACGCAGAAATCCGAGCCTCGGACAGGCGCGACCCCTGCCGACACCCCCGGCTTGACGAAGGGCCGCGCGAGGGCACTGGCGAGCGTGACGGAACGCGTCACGCGGGCGAGCCCGAGTTGAGAGCTCCCGGCGTGGGCCTGGCGGAGCCGGTGACGCTGGAGCGCGCCGGGGGAGACACCGAGGTGAGACGCGCCTACCCCTTCCCCCTGAGTCGGAGACAGCATCACCCCGGCTCACAGGCGGGGAACAGCCGGTGTCCACCTCACAGGACACCGCCCCCGAGGTGGACAAGGAGGGGGACAGCTCCGCTGACCGCCCCTCCGCCTTCGTAGCATGGGCCGACGCCAGCAGGGGCGCTAGACCTAGCAGCCCGTGGTGCTAGGTCTAGCACGTTCGCTAGCGGCTGGAAGGGGCGCTGACCAGGCCCCTAGCGTCTAGCAGTCCCGCACGGGCGTTTGCCGTTCCCGGGGCGCTGGGCGTCGTCCTTGGGGCCGCTGCACGTGCTAGGCAGGGCCTGCGTCACTGCGGCAGAAAGCCGGGGGTTCCCTCCCCCAGCTCGCGCAGGTGCGCGAGGTAGTCCTGAGCGGCAGGCTCAGACGCGTACCGGCGCCTCATCTCAGCGGCGAGTTCGCGACTCGTCATGATGAGCGACGGGACCGACTTACGTTCACCTTCGAGGGCGCGTTCCCCCATGATGAGGGCCTGTTCAAGGTCGCCCTCCCGGGCAGCCGTCACGCCCAGCGTGACGCGTGCTTCCGCGTTGCGCATGGGCGCGCGCTCCGTGCCGTCGAAGTCTGTGCCCGCTCGAAGGACTTCCTCAGCAAGCGTTCGAGCCAGTCTGTCCTCTCCCACCAGGCGGTAGCAGTCCATCGCATAGAAGTCGAACTTTGCAGGGTCCACCACGAAGTGGTTATCAAGGTTCTCGGGGTGCGGCATGCCTTCGAGCAGGTTGCGACCTCGGTCAAGTGCCACTTCCACTCGGCGCCGGTCCCCCAGCCGAGCCCACGCCTTGGCCTCCTGCGCGGCAAGCTGCACGGCTACGCCCTTGTGGGTGGCTACCTCGGTTCCAGCTTCCGCTGCCGCGATGACCCCTCGATAGTCCCCAGTCGTGAGCGCAAACCATGCCCGCATCTCGTGAGCCCATCCGGCAACTTCCGCGTGCTCCGATTCGGTCGCCAGCGACATGGCCGCCTGGCGCGTTGACTCGGCAGTGTGTCGGGCTCCGGTGTCGTACTCCACGCACCCCACGAGAAGCGCGAGCCAGCCGGAGAGGGCCAGCACCTCCCGGTGCTGCGAAAGCGTGAGACTCTTTGTGTGGAGCTCCACAACACGGCGTAGCCACTGGCGCCCCTCAATGAGGAGCTGTTCGCTCGGCATGAATGGGTACTCCGAGCAGAGCCGGTCAGTGGTGATTCGCAGGGCATCGAGCGTCGATGCATCCACGTCGGACCGATTGAGACGGCTCACGATCTCCAGCGTCTCCATGCCGCTCGCCGCCAGGATCTCCCTGTCCCCGTCCCGGCGGGCCGGCGCGGGGAAGAGCGCATGCGTCACGGTGCCGAATACCGCCGCAATGAGCGGTCGATAGAACTCGTTGGGGATTTGCCCAGCTTCCCACCGCTTCCATTGCCGAATCAGGCTGTCATCTGCGGGAAGCTCCTCCTTCGCGTGTGCCCGGAGAGCCTTCACTGCCTCTCGCTGGGACCAGTCGCGAGCGGCCCGCTCAGCCGCGATGCGCCGCGCCCATGCGGGCCTGTCGTCGCCCATACGCCCTCCTCCGAATGCCTACCTGTCGAGTCTGGCCCTTCGCCCCGGGGGACAGGGAAGGGGACAGCGAGGTGACACCAGACATGTCCCTACCTCGCGCTTTCGCCCCCTCGGTGTCACTTACGCCGCAAGTCCCGTTCCTCGCATGCTGATTGCAGGTCACGCGCCATCCGGAGCGGAGCGCTCTTCGAGCGCTTCCACTCGCTCAGCCAGCGACTGAACTAGGGAGCGGATTTCTTTGATCTCGTCGCGTACGTCGCCCTCCGAGACGGTCCCGTCACCGACGAAGTTGCCGAGGTTGCCGGCCGACACAACCAGACCTTCGGATCGCAGCATGGCCAACCCGTTCTGGATGGTCTGGCTCGCGAACCCGAAGCGCTCGATCAGTTCCCGCTGTGACGGGAGCTTGTCGCCGGGCTTCATTCTCTTGATGTCCTCGCGAAGTGCATCTGCTACCTGCACTGCTTTGGGCTTGGGCCCTCCCGTGACAGTCATTCCTTGAGCGTACCCACCACAGCGAACTAGTGCACACCACTTCGCAAGGGTTGTGCACCACAGCAGACTAGTGCAAGCTAGTCAATGAGCGGTCGCCCCAACGGGGCGTGATTCCCGCATGAAAGCCCTGGTCAAGCCAGGAGAAGCAAGGAGCGGCGCACCTACCGCCAAGCAGTCACGCCGCTCCCTGACCCTCGAAGGGGCACTTCCATGATGCCTGGAACCACCGCAACGCGACGTGTCGGGCGATCCACGAGTCAGGCCAGCAGGGCCGCCTACCGCCGTTCGGAGAGCGGAGAGGTTGTCCGGCTGACACCCGCCCAGTCGGAGCGCCTGGCCGTGCTGTACGAGAAGTTCGGGGGCCGCCTGGTGCGCTACGCGTACTCGCGGCTTGCCCGCACTGGCCGCCCGGCGGGTGAGGCGTGGGTACTGGCGGAGGACATCGTTCAGTCGATGTGGCTCTCGGTAGCCCGGTACGGCGCGGCCGATCTCCTGCGAGAAGAGCCGTGGGAAGAGGATGAGGCGCTGCACCTGCTGTTCATCCGGGTGAAGCGAGCGATGAGCGAGCACTTCAAGGTCATGCGTTCATCGGAAGAACCGGTTGACTGGCAGGACCCGGTGACGTGCAACACTCTGTGCCCACTGATGCCGAGCGGCTGTGTACTGGCTGAGCTTCCCGACTACCTGACCAAGCTGGTTGCACGACTGCCGCAGCGGGAGCGGGAAGCGCTGATGCTGCGGCTGGACGGCATCCCGTTCGTGCAGATGGGTGAGCGGCTTGGGTGCAGCACCTCGACTGCGGACCGTCTCACCAAGACCGCCGTGCTACTGCTTCAGATCGATAATCCCGAGCTGTCCGGTCCGATGACCGCGCTGGAGAGCCTGCCCGAGTGGGAACAGTGCGCACTGGCTGACGTTAGTGACGCGAAGCGACAGGTGCTGTTGCGTATGCCCCCGGAGGACCGGCAGACGATCCTGCTCAAGGACCAAGGACTGGACAACCGGACCATCGCTAAGCGACTGGGAATCGACCGCGGCCGCGTGGGGGCGGCAGCCCAGTGCACGCCAGTGCTGAACGCGCTGCCCAATGCGGACGTGGCGGTGGCGGCATGAGTTCAGCACCCGACCCCACCCCCGACTTCCTGTCGGAGTTGGCCGACTCGACTGCGGGCCGACTGCTGGCGGCCGATCGCCGACCGGTCGGCCAACCGTGGCCGACCGTTCCCGTACCCGACTGCCCGGAAGGTGTCACCCAACTCGACTACGTACAGACCGCGTGCGCGCTGTTCGAGATGTGCACCGACCAACTCGACTCCCCGCCCGAACTGCTGGCGACCGACACTCTGACCGCTGCACTGATCGGCGCCGTGCGGGCCCTGGGAGTCGACGGGCTCAACCAGGAGACCGCCCGGTTCAAGGAGCTGGACGAAGAGGAGTTCCCGGAAGTGGGCGCGTGCCGGTGGCTGGCACACCGGCTCGCCCTCACGTTCTGGTACGACGGGGCCCGCTCACGGCCGATGACCACCGGGGAAGTCGCCGCCTGCCTGTACGCCTCCGGCCGCCGCTTCCCGGACTGCCGGGCCCTCACTCCCGGGGAGCTGTTCACGGCCGTTCATGCGGGCGCTGACAAGCTCACCGGCCCGGAGGTGGTCACCGCGGGGCGGTGCCTCTCCCGCGACTCCGCTCCCGGCTCCTCCCGGCCGGCCAGTCGCGAACAGCGCAGGTGCCTGCACCTGGCACGGAGCCACACCTCCCATCTGGCCACCCCGCTCGTTGTCGAGCCCGATCCCGACTCACCCCTGCACCAGCCGGGACCGGACGGTGCGGTGCTGCTCGGTGCGAGCGTCCGAGCGCCGCTCACGCCCGAGGCCACACGCCCTCTGTGCTGGCACTGGTGAACACCGGCTCGGGGCCCGTGAACACCCGGACCCGAGCCGTGAACGCCCCACGCCTCCCGTGAACGCCCCGGGGCCAGCCCCGGTGAACACACCACCCCCACGGCCGTACGGCCGCCCTGAGGAGACGAATGCCATGACCGCGACCCCCGTCAACGCCCGTGCCGACCTTCCCGCCCACTACCTGACCCCGCACGATGTCGCGGAGCTCCTGCGCGTGCCGCTGGAGACGGTCTACGGGTGGCGCAAGAAGCGCATCGGCCCCCCGGCCTTCCGCGTCGGCAAGCACCTGCGCTACGACCCCGCGGCCGTGCGCACCTACCTCCGCGACCTGGCCCAGCAGCAGAACCCCGCCGCCTGACACCTGCCGGGGCTGGCCTGCGTGACGCGCTCCGTCACGGGCCAGCCCCGGCCCCGGTTCGCCATCCACCCACGCAAGGGAGCAACCCCTGTGGCCGGCCACATCCAAGACCGCTGGTACAAGACCGAGACCACCGACAACGGCACCACCCGGCGCGTCAAGACCGACCGCCACGGCACCGGCAAGCGCTACCGCGCCCGCTACGTCGGCCCCGACGGCACCGAGAAATCCAAGAGCTTTCCCGACGGCCAGAAGCGCCGCGCGGAGAAGTGGCTGTCCAAGACCGAGGCCGACATGGACAGCGGCTCCTACGTGGACCCGACGGCCGGTCGCATCACGTTCGAACGGTTCGCTGTTGACGTCTGGATGCCCACGCAGACGACCGACCCCGCAACGCGGGAGTCCGTAGAGATGCGGCTTCGACTTCACGCATTCCCCCACATCGGCAGCAGGGCCATGGACGCGTTCAGGTCCTCGCACCTCAAGCTGTGGATGCGTGGCCTGGAACAGGCGGGGCTGTCGGCCGCCTACCGCCGCGGCATCTTCGCCCACGTCTCCACGGTCTTCAGCGCCGCCGTGGAGGAACGCATCATCCGTGAGAATCCGTGCAGTGCGCGCTCTGTGAAGCCTCCCAAGCGGGACCCCCGAAGGGTGCGGCCTTGGTCAGTCGAGCGGGTCACTGTTGTACGCCAGGCGCTCCCCGCCACCTACCGAGCGATGATCGAGCTGGCTGCCGGTTGCGGCATGCGGCAAGGGGAGATCTTCGGGCTGAGTGTCGAGGACCTGGACACTCTCGGGGGCGCTGTGCGCGTGGTCCGGCAGGTCAAGCTCTTGCGTGGGGGAGCGGTCTTCGCCCCGCCGAAGGGCGGCAAGGAGCGCGACGTTCCGCTGCCGGACGCTGTGAGTGCTGCCCTGGCTGGGCATATGGCTAGCAGCAACCCCGTCGCCGTCACCCTGCCGTGGGGGAGTGTCGACGGGCCGCCCGTGACGGCCTCGCTCATCTTCACGAGCCCGGAACGACTCCCCTTGAACAGGAACCGATTCAACGACCGCGTCTGGCGGCCAGCTCTGCGCTCCGCGGGTGTGCCGGCGGGACGTGAGAACGGGATGCACGCCTTGCGGCACTTCTACGCCTCGGTACTGCTGGATGCAGGGGAAAGCATCAAGGCTCTGAGCGAGTACCTCGGTCACCACGACCCCGGCTTCACGCTGCGGACGTACACGCACCTGATGCCCACGAGCGAGTCGCGGACTCGGGCCGCCGTCGACCGCGCATTGGGTCCCGCTTCAGGCTCCGACGGCCCAGAGACGGCCCACCATCCCGATTAGGGGCTCTGACCTGCGAACTTCCTAGAAGCCGAAGTCCTGGGTCCACCAGGGGCCGCCCTCGGCGAAGTGCGCGCCGACGCCCAGGGTGCGGTAGTCGCAGTTGAGGATGTTGGCCCGGTGGCCGGGGCTGTTCATCCAGGAGTCCATCACGGAGCGGGCGTTGGCCTGGCCGCGGGCGATGTTCTCGCCGCCCAGGTCGTTGACCCCGGCGGCCTCGGCGCGGTCCCAGGGGCTCTTGCCGTCGGGCGAGGTGTGCGAGAAGAACCCGCGCCGCGCCATGTCCTCGCTGTAGTCCCCGGCCAGGGCGGCCAGCTTCGCGTCCGCCGTCAGCGGCTTGCAGCCCGCCTTGGCCCGCTCCTGGTTGACCAGCGAGAGGACCTCGCTCTCCGCGGCGGACTCCTGGTCGGCCGCTGCGGTGCTGCCGCCGCCCGACCCTCCGGGGTCCGGCCTGGAGCTGCCGGTGCGGGAGCCGTGCTCCTCCTCGCGGGTGGGCTCCGGGGTCTTCGACGCCCGCTTCGAGGGTGAGGCGTGCGGCGTCTCGGTGGGGCGCTCGCTCTTCCGCGAGGGAGTGGGGGTGGGGCTGGGGCTGGCGCTCTGGTCCCTGTCGGCGGGGGGCGCCGTGGAGTCGCGGTCGGTGGGGTCGGCGGAGACCGGTGGGACCGCCGGGCCGGTGCCGTCGGCCTGCACCCGGCTCTCCCGTGGCCCGCCGAGCCCGCCCGGCGCGGGTATCAGACCGGATGCCACGGCGACGGTGCCCATCGCGAGTGCGGCGGAGGCGCCCAGCACCCCGGTCCGGACGGGGGTGGCTGCACGTCTGCGGCGCCTGCCGCCCCGGTGGGGGTGTACGGCCGGCGGCTCGGAGGACTCCGGCGGGACGGCTGGAGTGGGGGTAGCGCGTCGATGGCGGCCCATCTGTGCTGTCCTCACATTGCTCGGCGATACGGCGTCAAGGTTCCGTCTCCCGCTCACTCCCGGGTGTGAGCGGGAAGTGAAGAGAGTTGCCGGGCAATGTACGGCATCCCCACGGGGGCTGATGTATCCGCTCGGGAATTGTCCGGATAGCGTGCACCCCATGGCTGCCATCAATCCGACCGACGACGCGGACGGAACGTCGCGCGAACAGCTGAGTGAACAGATGAGCGAGCAGTTCGCCGAGCAGTTCGCCGAAGAGCCCGATCGGGCACGCCCAGAGGAGCCCGCGCGGCTGACCGCCTGGGTGCGCGGGGAGGTGCAGGGTGTCGGCTTCCGCTGGTTCACCCGCGCGGCGGCGCTGCGGATCGGCCGGCTCGTCGGTTTCGCGCTGAACCTCGGCGACGGCCGGGTGCAGATCGTCGCGGAGGGCACCCGCGCCGACTGCGGACACCTGCTGGAGTGGCTGCGGAGCGGGGACACGCCCGGGCACGTCGACGGTGTCACCGAGATCTGGGACACACCCCGCGGGGGGTACCGCGGCTTCGCGATCCGGTGATCCACAACAGTTGCCAATCGCGCCCCACCATGCAAAGCTTCCGCAACGAGTGAGCGACGTGGATCTTCCATCCGCCCCCGCGGACAGCCGCCTCCGGCGCCGGACGCCGTCGAGCCGAAGCAGGCCCGGGGGTAGCTACGTGTGATCGTGTTGACCGTCAAACCATTTGGTGAGATCCTGAAACCCCGCGCACCTGAGCTGTTTGATCCAGAGAACCTTTAGCAAAAGTCCAGAGCAGACCCTCAACGGTGCGATTCCCTCACGACCCACCACATCCACGGTCGGTCACTCAGTGTGGAGGACCATCCATCATGGCAAAGGCGCTTCTCGGTCACGTCGGCGGCTACGACCCCCGGGTGCTCGCCGAGATGCGACGGCTGCAGCAGCGTGTCCAGGACCTGGAATCCGAGCTCGTTCGGATGCAGGCTGAGAACGACGCTCTGTCCGCCGCCGCCCGGCACCACGACTCGGTGTTCGAAGACCTCGACGTGCAGACGGCCGAGCCTGCGCTGACCTGATCCTCGCCCGCCGGGCAGGACGGGCTGAGCAGGACAGCCGTAGTAGGAATTCTCAAGGGACGCTTCGGCGTCCCTTAGTTTTTGTCTCCTGATGGTCCGCTGGTGTGTGGGGTGTGTGCTCATCGTGGCGCGATGCGTTACGTCTGATCTGCCCCCGCCCCCTCCAGGTGAAACCCCCGCGCGAAACCCTTCCCGTCGCTTCGGCGCCGTCGGCGCGACATCTCCCGGCCTCCCTCGGTAAGGTCCGGACGCGTGCACCTCAAGAGCCTGACACTGCGGGGGTTCAAGTCCTTCGCCTCCGCCACGACGCTGCGCTTCGAGCCCGGCATCACCTGCGTCGTCGGCCCCAACGGCTCGGGCAAGTCCAACGTGGTCGACGCCCTCTCCTGGGTGATGGGGGAACAGGGCGCCAAGTCGCTGCGCGGCGGCAAGATGGAGGATGTCATCTTCGCCGGGACCACGGGCCGCCCCCCACTGGGCCGTGCCGAGGTCTCGCTGACCATCGACAACGCCGACGGCGCGCTGCCCATCGACTACTCCGAAGTCACTCTCACCCGGATCATGTTCCGCAACGGGGGCAGCGAATACCAGATCAACGGTGACACCTGCCGGCTGCTGGACATGCAGGAGCTGCTCTCCGACTCCGGCATCGGCCGCGAGATGCACGTCATCGTCGGCCAGGGCCAGCTCGACGGGGTACTGCACGCCGACCCGACCGGGCGGCGCGCCTTCATCGAGGAGGCGGCTGGCGTCCTCAAGCACCGCAAGCGCAAGGAGAAGGCGCTGCGGAAGCTGGACGCCATGCAGGCGAACCTCTCCCGCGTCCAGGACCTCACCGACGAGCTGCGCCGCCAGCTCAAGCCGCTCGGACGGCAGGCGGCGGTGGCCCGCAGAGCCCAGGTCATCCAGGCGGATCTGCGCGACGCACGGCTGCGCCTGCTGGCCGACGACCTGGTCGCGCTGCGCGAGGCGCTGCGGACGGAGGTCGCCGACGAGGCGGAGCTCAAGCAGCGCAAGCAGGCCGCGGAGGCCGAGCTGCGGGAGGCCCAGCGCCGCGAGGCCGACCTGGAGCAGCAGGTCCGCACCCTGGCGCCCCGGCTGGAGCGGGCCCAGCAGACCTGGTACGAACTCTCCCGGCTGGCCGAGCGGGTACGGGGCACCATCGGCCTGGCCGAGCAGCGCGTCCAGCACGCGGCCGCGCCCCAGGCGGAGGAGCGCCGGGGCCGGGACCCGGAGGAGATGGAGCGCGAGGCGGCCCGGATCCGGGAGCAGGAGGCCGAGCTGGAGGCCGCGTTGGAGGCCGCGAGCAGCGCGCTGGAGGACACGGTCGCGCACCGGGCTGAGCTGGAGCGGCGGCTGGAGCAGGAGGAGCGTCGGCTCCGGGACGCGGCACGCGCGCTCGCCGACCGCCGGGAGGGCCTCGAGCGGCTGCGCGGGAAGACGGGTGCCGCGCGCAGTCGCGCCGCCTCGGCCGAGTCCGAGATCGAGCGCCTCGCCGCCGCCCGCGACGAGGCCCTCCACCGAGCCGAGCAGGCCCGGACCGCATACGAGGAGCTGCGCGGCGAGGCCGACGGTCTCGACGAGGGTGACGTGCGGCTGGCGGACCGGCACGAGGAGGCCAAGCGCGAACTGGCCGAGGCCGAGCGGGTCCTCGGCTCGGCCCGCGACGCGCTGACCGCGGCGGAGCGGGAACGCGCCGCGACCTCCGCCCGGCACGACACGCTGGCGCTGAATCTGCGCCGCAAGGACGGCACCGCGGGGCTGCTGGCGGCCAAGGACCGGCTCACCGGTCTGCTGGGCCCGGCGGCCGAGCTGCTGACCGTGACCACGGGTCACGAGTTGCCGATAGCGGCCGCCCTCGGCGCGGCCGCCGACGCGGTGGCCGTGGCGGACGTGTCGACGGCGGCCGAGGCGCTGCGGCTGCTGCGCAAGGAGGACGCCGGTCGTGCGGCGCTGCTGGTGGCCGGCGACCGGGGGACGGGCGCCGGGGAGACCCGCGCAGATCCCGGCGCCCCCTCCGCGGGCACCCCGGCCGTCTCCCTGGTGACCTCGCCGGAGCGGCTCCGCCCGGCCGTGGAGCAACTCCTCGACCGCACTGTGGTGGTCGAGACCCTGGAGGCGGCGGAGGCGGTCGTCCGGGCGCACCCGGACCACACCGCGGTCACCGCGCAGGGCGACCTCCTCTCCGCCCACCGCGCCGGCGGGGGATCGGAGGGCGCACCCTCCCTGCTGGAGGCCCAGGCGGCGGTGGACGAGGCGGCCGTGCAGCTCACCGAGCTCGAGGAGCGCTGCGAGCGGCTCGCCGGGGAGCAGGACGCCGCCGCCGCTGAGCGCCGGGCGCGCGCAGCGGAACTGGAGGAGATCGCGACCCGCAGGAGCAGCGCGGAGCGGGAGAAGTCCCGGGTCGCCGGCCGGGTGGGCACCCTCGCGGGGCAGGCCCGGGCGGCTGAGGGCGAGGCCGAGCGCGCAGCGGCCGCGGTGGCCAAGGCGCAGGAATCGCTGGCCGCGGCCCGGCAGGAGGCCGAGGAGCTGGCCGAGAGTCTGGCCTCGGCCGAGGAGGCGCAGGAGGCGGAGGGCGCCGAGGACCCCGACACCTCGGTCCGCGACCGGCTCGCGGCCGACGGCGCCAATGCGCGCCAGACCGAGATGGAGGCCCGCCTCCAGGTCCGTACGCACGAGGAGCGGGTCAAGGCGATCGCCGGCCGGGCCGACTCGCTGGACCGGGGCGCCCGTGCCGAGCGCGAGGCCCGGGCCCGGGCCGAGGAGCGCCGGGCGCGGCTGCGTCACGAGGCGGAGGTCGCGCGGGCTGTCGCGGACGGGGCCCGGCAGCTGCTCGCCCATGTCGAGGCGTCGCTGGAGCGGGCCGGACAGGAGCGCGAGGAGGTCGAGCGGACCAAGGCGGAGCGCGAACGGACGCTGACCGAGGAGCGGGGCCGGGGCCGGGAGCTCAAGGAGGAGTTGGACAAGCTCACCGACTCGGTGCACCGCGGCGAGGTGCTCGGCGCCGAGAAGCGGATGCGGATCGAGCAGCTGGAGACCAAGGCGCTGGAGGAGCTGGGCGTCGAGCCGGCGGGGCTGGTCCGCGACTACGGCCCCGACCAGCCGGTGCCGCCGTCCCCGCCCGCGGAGGGCGAGGAGCTGCCCGAGGATCCGGAGCATCCGCGGAACACGCCGGTGCCGTTCGTCCGGGCCGAGCAGGAGAAGCGGCTCAAGGCGGCCGAGCGGGCCTACCAGAAGCTGGGGAAGGTCAACCCGCTGGCGCTGGAGGAGTTCGCGGCGCTCGAGGAGCGGCACCAGTTCCTGAGCGAGCAGTTGGAGGACCTGAAGAAGACGCGCGCGGATCTGCTGCAGGTGGTCAAGGAGGTGGACGAGCGGGTCGAACAGGTCTTCACGGAGGCGTATCACGACACCGCGCGCGAGTTCGAAGGTGTCTTCGCGCGGCTGTTTCCCGGCGGCGAGGGCCGGCTGGTGCTCACCGACCCGGGCGACATGCTGTCCACGGGGGTGGACGTGGAGGCCCGGCCGCCCGGCAAGAAGGTCAAGAGGCTCTCGCTGCTCTCGGGCGGCGAGCGGTCCCTGACGGCGGTCGCGCTGCTGGTGTCGATCTTCAAGGCCCGGCCCAGCCCGTTCTATGTGATGGACGAGGTCGAGGCGGCGCTGGACGACACCAATCTGCAGCGGCTGATCAGGATCATGGAAGAGCTCAAGGACAGCTCCCAGCTGATCGTGATCACCCATCAGAAGCGCACGATGGAGGTCGCCGACGCGCTCTACGGGGTCTCCATGCAGGGCGACGGCGTCTCCAAGGTGATCAGCCAGCGGCTGTCCTGACCGGACGGTGCGGCGACCGGAGGCAACTTCTTCTCTTCATAAGTCGAACGATGATCTCGCTTCATGTGCTCTGAGTCGCAGAAGCTGACCTATTGACTTCATGAATTGAACATTTACAGTCTGAGAAGCCGCCGTTAAGCCGGAGGTCGGCGCGATTCCCCGCGCAGGCCCGTCTTCGTTCCTTGCACGGTGGTGTGCCCACCCGGCACCGGCGCCGGGGAACCTCAGGAGAAGAACGTGACCAGCACAGCGCAGGAAGCGCAGACGCCGCAGCCGCGGCCAGGCACCGGAGCGCACACCGCGCCCCTCGGCCGTGTCGTCTTCATCACCGCAGCAGCCGCCATGGGCGGCTTCCTCTTCGGCTACGACAGCTCAGTGATCAACGGGGCGGTGGAGGCGATCCGCGGCCGCTTCGACGTCGGCTCCGCGATGCTGGCGCAGGTCATCGCCGCCGCCCTGATCGGCAGCGCGATCGGCGCCGCCGTCGCCGGACGGGCCGCCGACCGAATAGGCCGCATCAAGGTCATGCGGCTGGCCGCCGTCCTCTTCGTCGTCAGCGCCGTCGGCTCGGCGCTGCCCTTCGCCCTGTGGGACCTGGCCATGTGGCGGGTGCTGGGCGGCATCGCCATCGGTATGGCCTCCGTCATCGGGCCCGCGTACATCGCAGAGGTCTCCCCGCCCGCCTACCGCGGCCGCCTCGCCTCCTTCCAGCAGGGCGCGATCGTGCTCGGCATCGCCGTGTCGCAACTCATCAACTGGGGCATCCTCAACCTCGCCGACGGCAAGCAGCGCGGTGACGTCGCCGGGCTGGAAGCCTGGCAGTGGATGCTCGGCATCATGGTGATCCCCGCGATCGGCTACTTCCTGCTCTCCTTCGCCATCCCGGAGTCCCCGCGCTTCCTGATCTCCGCCGGCCGCCGGGACAAGGCCCGCGAGGTGCTGGCCGACGTCGAGGGTGAGCACGGCGGCCTCGACACCCGGATCGGCGAGATCGAGACCGCGATGCGCAGCGAGCACAAGTCCACCTTCCGGGACCTGCTCGGCGGGCGCTTCGGCCTGCTGCCCATCGTCTGGGTCGGCATCGGACTCTCCGTCTTCCAGCAGCTCGTCGGCATCAACGTCGTCTTCTACTACTCCTCGACGCTGTGGCAGTCGGTGGGCATCAACCCCGAGAGCTCGTTCTTCTACTCCTTCACGACCTCGATCGTGAACATCATCGGCACCGCCATCGCCATGGTCTTCGTCGACCGGGTCGGCCGGAAGCCGCTCGCCCTGATCGGCTCCGTCGGCATGGCCCTCTCCCTGGGCTCGGTCGCCTGGGCGTTCTCCGCCAAGACCGGCTCCGGCGACAACGTCTCGCTGCCGGACGCGCAGGGCGTCGTCGCACTGGTCGGCGCGCACACCTTCACCCTGTTCTTCGCCCTCTCCTGGGGCGTGGTCGTCTGGGTGCTGCTCGGCGAGATCTTCCCGAACAAGATCCGCGCGGCCGCGCTCGGTGTCGCAGCGTCCGCGCAGTGGGTGGCCAACTGGGCCATCACCGCGAGCTTCCCGAGCCTCTCGGAGTGGAACCTGTCCGCCACCTACGTCGGCTACACGGTCTTCGCCCTGCTCTCGATCCCGTTCATCCTCAAGTGGGTGCCGGAGCCGAAGGGCAAGGCGTTGGAGGAGATGGGCTAGCCACCCCGCCACCCACTCCTCGCACGGCGCTGCCCCGGTTCCTTCGCCAGGAGCCGGGGCAGCGGGCTGTCCGCCGCCGACGAGGTCGAGCTCCCGCGATGTCCTCCGCCGGCCGCAGCGGACCGTACAGCGGTGCCAGGATCGCGCAGGCCGGCAGCGGCGTCCGCCGCGTACGCCCCAGAAACGCGCCCGCCAGGGCGAGCGGCGCCGGGAGCCGGCCGTCCGGTCGGCCGTGGTGCCTCTGGACGATGAGAGAGGTCACACCGTGCGGGTCGGCATAGCCGGCCCTCTCCGGCGCGGCCCGGTAGCGGTCCCCGGGCCGCCCGCCCGCCGCCCCTCCGCCCGGGGGCTGTTCGGGCTGGAGGAGAGTGAAAGGCGCGCTGGTCGCCACGGTCTCGGCGCACCCCAGCCGGTGGACGGCGGTGCGGGTGCTGGACCGTGGTGGAGCACGCGCGAAGAGGAAAGGGCCGTGCAGCCCTGCCGGTGGTCGATACTGGAGCCGCTATGGAAATCGTCATCCTTGTAGTAGTCATCGCCGTGGTCGCGCTCGTCGCGATCAGCGGGCTCGTGGTCAGCGGCCGGAGGAAGAAGGCGGCCGGGGCCCAGCAGCCCGACACCGCCGGGAGCACCACCGAGACCCCCGCCCGCACAGCCGAGCCCAAGGTCGGAGAGGAGGCGGAGGCCCCGCCCGAAGGCACCCGCCGCACCGTCGAGGAGGTCGGCCTTCCCGAGGCCGAGGAGGCGGCGGCCGAGGCGCCCGCGACCGCCGCCGAGGCCGCCGCCGCGCCCGAGGTCGAGACCCCGGCGCCGACAGCCGGACGGCTGGTACGACTGCGCGACCGGCTCTCCCGCTCCCAGAACTCCCTCGGCAAGGGGCTGCTGACCCTGCTGTCCCGGGAGCACCTGGACGAGGAGACCTGGGAGGAGGTCGAGGACACCCTGCTGACCGCGGATGTCGGGGTCGGCCCCACCCAGGAGCTGGTCGAGCGGCTGCGGGAACGCGTCAAGGTGCTCGGCACCCGCACCCCCGACGAACTGCGCGGCCTGCTGCGCGAGGAGCTCCTCGCGCTGGTCGGCACCGAACTGGACCGCACGGTGCACACGGAGGTGGAGGGCGCCGTCGACCGCCCGGGCGTGGTGCTCGTCGTCGGCGTCAACGGCACCGGCAAGACCACCACCACCGGGAAGCTCGCCCGGGTGCTGGTGGCGGACGGCAAGTCGGTGGTGCTCGGCGCGGCCGACACCTTCCGCGCAGCGGCGGCGGACCAGCTCGAGACCTGGGGCACCCGGGTGGGCGCCCGTACGGTCCGGGGCCCGGAGGGCGGCGACCCCGCCTCGGTCGCGTTCGACGCGGTCAAGCAGGGCACCGAGGCGAGCGCCGACGTGGTGCTGATCGACACGGCGGGCCGGCTGCACACCAAGACGGGGCTCATGGACGAGCTCGGCAAGGTCAAGCGCGTCGTGGAGAAGCAGGCCCCGGTGGACGAGGTGCTGCTGGTGCTGGACGCCACCACGGGCCAGAACGGCCTGGTGCAGGCACGGGTGTTCGCCGAGGTCGTGGACATCACCGGCATCGTCCTCACCAAGCTGGACGGTACGGCCAAGGGCGGCATCGTGGTGGCGGTCCAGCGCGAGCTGGGCGTCCCGGTCAAGCTCGTCGGCCTCGGCGAGGGCGCGGACGACCTGGCGCCCTTCGAGCCGGAGGCGTTCGTGGACGCCCTGGTCCGGGAGGGCTGACCGGCCGGTACCAGGGTGCGCACCGCCGGGCGGCGCCGCCGCGACGTCCTCCCGAGACGTCGCGGCGGCGCCGTCCGCATTCCTGGGGGCCGCCGCCCGCGTCAGGCGCCGCCCTGGTGCGTCGCGAGCGGGCCGGCTAGCGCACCGCCGCGGGCCCGTCCGGGGTGCGCGGCCGTACCACGGACGAGCGATGGCAGACGTAGGCGAGGGTGCCCAGCAGCAGACGCGCCTGCGGCGGACGGCCGGCGCGTTCCAGGGCGGGCGGCCGGAGCCAGCGGACGGGGCCGCGGCCGGCCAGATCGGAGGGCGGCGCCGTGATGTGCTGGCCCTCCCCTCTGCCGCGCAGGTCGAGGTCGGCGTCGTCCCAGCCCATCCGGTAGAGCAGTTCGGGCAGTTCGGCGGCCGCGCCCGGCGCGACCAGGAACCAGGCGCGTCCGGCCGGGGTCGCGGCCACCGGACCCAGCGGTACGCCCATCCGCTCCAGCCGCGCCAGTGCGCACAGCGCGGCGTGCTCGGCGACCTCGATCACGTCGAAGGCGCGGCCCGTCGGCAGCAGCATGGCGGCGCCCGGTACCGCAGCCCAGGCGCGGGTCGCCTCTTCCACGGTGGCGCCGGCCGGTACCTCCAGCGAGGCGTCGAGCGGATGGTCGCCGGGGGAGGGGCAGGCCCGCGCGCCGCAGGAGCAGACGACCCGGCCGCCCGAGCGGGTGGCGCGGGCGCCGGGGATCAGGTCCCAGCCCCACAGGCTCGCGTACTCCGCGACACGGGTGCACAGCTGGGCGCGTTCGCGCCGGCGTGCGCCGGGCCGCAGTTCGCGGAACTCGCGGATGCCGCTGAGACCGCTGATGGCACCGATCGTGAAGCCCATGCTCACTCCAACGGTTCCCGAATGCTTATGGTTACGAATACATTGCACACAGTGACGGCAGGACTCCTGGGGTCTTCTGAGGCGAGGACAGGGTGCGGTGGGGGCGGCTTCCCGTGGAGCTGTTTCCCTGGTGTCAAGTCAAGCGCCTCCGTGTGCCTCAGAGTTCATTCGAAGGGGTGGCGAATGGTGGCGATTCTGCAATTACACTCGCCCCGCTCGTGATCGTAGGATTACTTTCGGTACACACAGTGGAGAGCGCGGCGACCGACTATGCCGGAGGCATGGCGGGGTCGAGGGCGCGGCGGGCGCGGAGGAGCGCGAACCGGTCCGGAGCGCGTCACCGAAGCGGGATGGGGGCGTTACCAGTGGCTGAGCGAGGCCAGACGGGCAAGAGCCCGAACGAGCGGCTGGGCTCGTGGTTCATGCGCAGCGGCTGGTCCAAGGGCGAACTGGCACGCCAGGTCAACCGCCGCGCACGGCGGATGGGCGCACACCACATCAGCACCGACACCTCCCGGGTGCGCCGGTGGCTGGACGGCGAGCAGCCCCGCGAGCCCATCCCCCGCATCCTCTCCGAACTGTTCTCCGAGCGGTTCGGCTGCGTCGTGGCGGTCGAGGACCTCGGGCTGCGCCCCGCCCGGCAGTCCCCCGCGGCCTCCGGCGTGGACCTGCCCTGGGCCGGACCCCAGACCGTGGCGCTGATCAGCGACTTCACCCGCAGCGACCTGATGCTGGCCCACCGCGGCTTCCTAGGTGCCTCACTCTCCGTGTCCGCGGGCCCCGCGCTGATCGAGCCCATGCAGCGCTGGCTGGTGCCAGGCACCGGCGCCGAGACCGGACCCCCGGGAGAGCAGCCGACGGTCCCCGGGCTCACCGTCCCCGCCCCCCGCGACGGGCAGCGCCGCGGGGCAGGCCACGGCGAGGACGGCGCGCCGCGGCGCGGGCCGCAGCTGTCCGCACCCGAACTGGAGCTGCTGGAGCAGACGACCGAGATGTTCCGCGGCTGGGACGCCCAGTGCGGCGGAGGGCTCCGCCGCAAGGCCGTCGTCGGCCAGCTCCACGAGGTCACCGACCTGCTCCAGGAGCGGCACTCCGAGGCTGTCCGCCGCCGGCTCTTCCGCGTCACCGCCGAACTGTCCGAGCTCGCCGGCTGGATGAGCTACGACGTCGGGCTCCAGCCCACCGCGCAGAAGTACTTCGTGCTGGCGCTGCACGCGGCCAAGGAGTCCGGTGACCGGCCCCTGGGGTCCTACATCCTGAGCAAGATGAGCCGCCAGATGATCCATCTGGGCCGTCCGGCGGACGCGCTGGAGCTGGTGCACCTGGCGCAGTACGGCAGCCGGGAGGGCGCCACCGCCCGCACCCAGGCCATGCTGCACGCCATGGAGGCCCGCGCCTACGCGAACATGGGGCAGCCCGGCAAGTGCAAGCGTGCGGTACGGATGGCGGAAGAAACGTTCACCGACATCGACCGCTCGGACCCGGACCCCGACTGGATCCGGTTCTTCTCCGAGGCCGAGCTGTGCGCGGAGACCGCGCACTCCTTCCGGGACCTGGCCTACTCCTCCGGCCGCAGCCCCACCTACGCCTCGCTCGCACGCCCCGCGATGGAGCGGGCCGTCGAACTGTTCGCCAGGGAGGCCCGGGAGACGCAGGGCGGCGGCCACCGGCGCTCCTACGCGCTCAACCTGATCGGCATGGCGAGTGTGCACCTGCTCCAGCGGGAGCCCGAAGGCTGTGTGGCCCGGGCCAGCGAGGCCCTCGGCGTCGCCAAGCGGCTGCGCTCGGAGCGGGTCAACAACCGGCTGCGCCGCACCACGGCCGGCGCCGTCCGCGAGTTCGGGGAACTCGCGGACGTGGTGCAGCTCAGCGAGCGGCTCCAGGCGGAGCTGGCCGAGAGCGAGGCCGCCGCGGGCTGACCCTCCCGGGCGGCGGCGGGCACCCCCGGCGGACAGCCGCCGGGGAGCGCAGCGTACGCGCGTTCCCGCACGGAAAGCCGCGCTTCATCTCCTCGTAACAGCGGCGGGCCGGTTTTCACGGTCTGGAAACACCCGGGGGCGACGGCGGAAACCGGGCTTCGGAAACCTGGAATTCAGTCCGCCTTCCCTTCCTTCTTCGGCCGGGAGGCGCCCCTACGATCCGGCCCCCGCAGGACCGCGACCCCGAGGAGACGCCCACAGTGAACGGCGCGGATACCACTTTCGTCTTGGTCAGTGCGTTTCTGGTGATGGTGATGACGCCTGGCCTCGCCTTCTTCTACGGCGGCATGGTCCGGGTGAAGAGCGCCCTGAACATGCTGATGATGTCCTTCATCTCGCTGGCGATCGTCAGCGTGCTGTGGGTGCTCTACGGCTACTCGCTGGCTTTCGGCCCGGACACCGGCGGAGTCGTCGGCAATCTGGACTTCGTCGGCCTCAAGGGCATCTCCGCCGACTCCCTCACCGGGAAAGGCGGCATTCCGGTCTTCGCCTTCGTCCTCTTCCAGATGATGTTCGCGATCATCACACCCGCACTGATGAGCGGCGCCCTCGCGGACCGGGTGAAATTCAGCGCCTGGGCGGTGTTCCTCACCCTCTGGGTCACGGTCGTCTACTTCCCCGTCGCACACTGGGTGTGGGCCGAGGGCGGCTGGCTCTACGACCTCGAGGTCATCGACTTCGCGGGCGGCACCGCCGTGCACATCAACGCCGGTGTCGGAGCGCTGGCCGCCGTACTCGTCGTCGGCAAGCGCATCGGCTTCAAGAAGGACCCGATGCGTCCGCACAGCCTGCCGCTGGTGATGCTCGGTGCCGCACTGCTGTGGTTCGGCTGGTTCGGCTTCAACGCCGGCTCGGAACTCGCCGCAGACGGCACCGCCGCCAACATGGCGCTCAACACCCAGCTCGCCACCGCGGCCGCCATGCTCGGCTGGCTGGTCTACGAGCGGGTCAAGCACGGCGCGTTCACCACGCTGGGCGCCGCCTCCGGTGCCGTGGCCGGGCTGGTGGCGATCACCCCCTCCGGCGCCGCGGTCAACGCCATGGGCGCGCTGCTGATCGGTGTCGTCGCGGGCGCGGTCTGCTCGTGGGCGGTCAGCCTCAAGTACAAGCTCGGCTTCGACGACTCGCTGGACGTGGTCGGCGTGCACCTGGTCGGCGGCGTCATCGGCACCCTGCTGGTCGGCTTCCTGGCCGTGGACGGCGTGGGCGGCCTCACCCAGTTCGGCAAGCAGGCGCTCGGCGCCGGCTCGGTGATGGCCTTCTCCTTCGTGGTCTCCTGGCTGCTGGCCAAGCTCGTGCACGCCACGATGGGCTTCCGCGCCGACCCGGACGACGAGGCGGCCGGGGTCGACCAGGCGTTCCACGCCGAGACCGCGTACGACTTCAGCGCCGTCGGCGGCTCCTCGGTCCGCGACCGGGGCGGCCCCGCGGCCGCCGGATCCGCCGCCGCGGGGAGCGCGGGCGCGCAGGCCCCGCGTGCGGAAAGCGCCCGTCACGACAGCCACGACAGCAAGGTGGACGCATGAAGCTCATCACCGCCGTGATCAAGCCCTACCAGCTCGACGAGGTGAAGGAGGCGCTGCGGGCCTTCGGCGTCCAGGGCCTCACCGTCACCGAGGCCAGCGGCTACGGGCGGCAACGCGGGCACACCGAGGTCTACCGGGGCGCCGAGTACACCGTCGACCTCGTGCCCAAGGTGCGCATCGAGGTCCTGGCGGAGGACGAGGAGGCCGAACAGCTCCTGGAGATCGTCGTCAAGGCCGCACGCACCGGCAAGATCGGCGACGGGAAGGTGTGGACGGTTCCCGTCGAGACCGCAGTCCGGGTGCGCACCGGCGAGCGGGGACCGGACGCGCTGTGAGGGACGCGGCGACGGCCCCGACGGCGGGAGCACCGGCAGCGGACGGCACCGGACGACCCGCGGGTGACGGCTTCCCGGGCACGCGCGCCTGCCCGGGAGCCGGCCCCCGCGACGCGGACGCGGGCTACGCGGCCGCCCGGGTGCGGCTCCTGCAGGACGCCGAACTCTCCGGGCCCGAGCGGCGCCGGGCCCTGTCCGCACTGACCGACCAGTGGCTCGCCGGGCTCTTCGGTCCCGACGCGCCCGCCGGGACCGCGCTGGTGGCCGTCGGCGGATACGGACACGGCGAGCTCTCCCCGCGCAGCGACCTCGATCTGCTCCTGCTGCACGACGGCAGCACCGACGCCGTCGGCCTGGCCGCCCTCGCCGACCGCCTCTGGTACCCCGTCTGGGACCTCGGCCTCGCCCTCGACCACTCCGTCCGCACCCCGGACGAGGCGCGCACCGCATCGGCCGGCGACCTCAAGGTGCAGCTCGGCCTGCTGGAGGCCCGCCACCTGGCCGGGGACGCGGACCTCACGGCACAGCTGCGCACCGCCGCGCTCGGCAGATGGCGCGCCCGGGCCCGCACCAGGCTGCCGGAGCTGCGTGAGTACGCCACCGAGCGGGCCCGGCGCCACGGCGAGCTGCGGTTCCTGCTGGAGCCCGACCTGAAGGAGGCGCGCGGCGGACTGCGGGACCTCACCGCACTGCGTGCCGTGGCCGCCTCCTGGCTCGCCGACGCCCCGCGGGAGGGGCTCCAGCAGGCCCGGGACACCCTCCTCGACGCCCGTGACGCGCTGCATCTGACCACCGGCCGGGCCACCGACCGGCTCGCGCTCCAGGACCAGGACCAGGTGGCCGAGGCGCTCGGCCTGCTGGACGCCGACACGCTGCTGCGCCGTGTCTACGAGGCGGCGGGCGCGGTCGCCTACGCGAGCGACGTCACCTGGCGCGAGGTCGAGCGTGTCCTGCGGCCGGGCACCGCCTCCCCGCGCGGTGCCCGGCTGCGCGGGCTGCTGGGCGGCGGCAGGCGCTCCGCGGTGCGTCCCTCGGGCGCACCCGTGCCGGAGCGGACCCCGCTGGCCGAGGGCGTCGTGGAGCACGAGGGCGAGGCGGCGCTGGCCCTGCACGCGCGGCCCGACCGCGATCCCGTGCTGCCGCTGCGTGCCGCAGCGGCAGCGGCGCAGGCCGGCCTCCCGCTCGCACTGCCCGCGGTCCGCAAGCTCGCGCGCACCGCACCGGACCTTCCCGTGCCGTGGCCCGCCGAGGCCCGCGAGGAGTTCGTCACCCTGCTCGGCGCCGGGGAGGCCACCGTCCCGGTGTGGGAGGCCATGGACGCGGCCGGTCTCATCGCCCGCCTGCTGCCCGACTGGGAGCGGGTCCGCTGCCGCCCCCAGCGCAACCCCGTGCACCGCTACACCGTCGACCGGCACCTGGTCGAGACCGCCGTACGGGCGGCGGCGCTCACCCGCCGCGTGCACCGCCCCGATCTGCTGCTGACCGGTGCGCTGCTGCACGACATCGGCAAGGGATGGCCCGGCGACCACTCGGTCACCGGTGAGACCATCGCCCGCGACCTGGCGGCCCGCGTCGGCTTCGACGAAGCCGACACCCGGACGCTGGCCGCTCTGGTCCGCCACCATCTGCTGCTCGTCGAGACGGCGACCCGGCGCAACCTGGACGACCCGGTCACCATCCGGTCCGTCGCCGACGCCGTGGGCTCCCACGGCACCCTGGAGCTGCTGCACGCCCTGACGGAGGCCGACGCGCTGGCCACCGGCCCGGCCGCCTGGTCCGCCTGGCGCGCGGCGCTCGTCGACGACCTGGTCTCCCGGGTGGCGGCGGTGCTCTCCGGCGGCGCCGTCGCCGACCAGACCGGCGGGCAGGAGCTGACGGCTGAAGGGGAGCGCCTGGCGATGGAGGCCTGGCGCACCGGCGGTCCCGTCCTCGCGCTGCGGCCCCAGCAGGGGGCCGGCTCCGGCGGCGGCCGGGTGGCGGCGGAACCCCGTACGGACGGGGAAGCGGCCTCCGGCGGTACCGGACCCGAACCCGTCGGCGTGGAGCTGCGCGTGGCGCTGCCCGAGCAGCCGGGGGTGCTGCCCGCGGTCGCCGGGGTGCTGGCGCTGCACAAGCTCACCGTCCGGGCCGCCGATCTGCGGCTGGTGGAACTGTCGGCCCTGGTCGACTGCGCACCGCGGCGGCCCGCGGACAGCCCGGACGAGCGCGGCCTGACGGCGCCGACCGGTGCTACCGCCTCCGGGGAGACCCCGCGGGTCCTGCTGCTCACCTGGCGCGTCGCCGCGCAGTACGGCTCGCTGCCGCAGCCGGCCAGACTGCGCGAGGACCTGGTGCGGGCGCTCGACGGCTCCCTGCGGCTGGCCGCCCGGCTGGCCGAGCGGGAGGCCGCCTACCGGCCGCGCCGCAGCGCCGCGGCGCAGCCCCCGCCGCGCGCCACCGTGGCCGCGGGCGACTCCGCGGCCGCCACCGTCCTGGAGGTCCGGGCCCAGGACGCCCCCGGCCTGCTGCACCGCATCGGCAGAGGGTTGGAGGAGGCCGGGGTGCGGGTCAGCAGTGCCCATGTGAGCACCCTGGGCGCCAATGCCGTCGACGCGTTCTACGTGACGGACGCCGCCGGATCCCCGCTCTCCGAGGTCGCGGCCGCCCGGCTCGCCGAGCGGCTGGAGGCCGAGCTGCGCTGAGCCCGAGCGCCCCGCGCGGGCCGGGAGGAGTGCCGGATCCGGACAGGCGGGCCGGTCCCGTCCGCGAGGCGGCTACCCTTGGCAGAGATTGCCTCCGCCACCGACCCGAGGACCGACGAGCGCTGTGTTCGATACCCTTTCCGACCGCCTGAGTGCGACGTTCAAGAACCTCCGGGGCAAAGGGCGCCTCAGCGAGGCGGACATCGACGCCACCGCCCGCGAGATCCGTATCGCCCTGCTCGAGGCGGATGTCGCGCTCACCGTGGTGCGCGCCTTCATCAAGCAGGTCAAGGAACGCGCGCTGGGGGCCGAGGTCTCCCAGGCGCTGAATCCCGCCCAGCAGGTCATCAAGATCGTCAACGAGGAGCTGATCGGCGTCCTCGGCGGCGAGACGCGCCGGCTGAGGTTCGCCAAGAACCCGCCGACCGTCATCATGCTCGCCGGTCTCCAGGGCGCGGGGAAGACCACCCTGGCGGGCAAGCTGGGCCGCTGGCTGCAGCAGCAGGGGCACACGCCGATGCTCGTCGCGGCCGACCTCCAGCGCCCCAACGCGGTCAACCAGCTCTCCGTCGTCGCCGAACGCGCGGGCGTGGCCGTCTTCGCGCCCGAGCCGGGCAACGGTGTCGGCGACCCGGTCAAGGTCGCCAAGGACTCGATCACCTACGCGCGTGACAAGCAGCACGATGTGGTCATCGTGGACACCGCCGGGCGCCTGGGCATCGACCAGGAGCTGATGCAGCAGGCGGCCGACATCCGGGACGCGGTCAGCCCGGACGAGGTCCTCTTCGTCGTCGACGCGATGATCGGTCAGGACGCGGTCACCACGGCGGAGGCGTTCCAGGAGGGCGTCGGCTTCGACGGCGTCGTGCTCTCCAAGCTGGACGGCGACGCGCGCGGCGGTGCGGCCCTCTCGGTCGCCAAGGTGACCGGCAAGCAGATCATGTTCGCCTCGAACGGCGAGAAGCTCGACGACTTCGACGCCTTCCATCCCGACCGGATGGCCTCCCGCATCCTCGGCATGGGCGACATGCTCACGCTGATCGAGAAGGCGGAGCAGACCTTCAGCCAGCAAGAGGCCGAGAAGATGGCCGCCAAGCTGGCGAAGGGGCCCAAGGAGTTCACGCTCGACGACTTCCTGGCCCAGATGGAGCAGGTCCGCAAGATGGGCTCCATCTCCAAGCTGCTCGGCATGATGCCGGGCATGGGCCAGATGAAGGACCAGATCAACAACCTGGACGAGCGGGAGGTGGACCGCACCGCCGCCATCATCAAGTCGATGACCCCGGCGGAGCGGGCCGAGCCGACGATCATCAACGGCTCACGGCGGGCCCGTATCGCACGGGGCTCCGGAGTGGACGTCAGCGCGGTCAAGGGTCTGGTGGAGCGCTTCTTCGACGCCCGCAAGATGATGTCCCGCATGGCCCAGGGCGGAGGTATGCCGGGTATGCCGGGTATGCCCGGCGGCGGCGGAGGAAAGAAGAAGGGCAAGCAGAAGAAGGTCAAGGGCAAGCGCCAGTCGGGCAACCCGATGAAGCGCCAGCAAGAAGAGCAGGCAGCCGCCGCGCGCCGTGCCCAGGGCGGCCAGGGCGGCGCCCTCGGCATCCCGGGCCCCGGCCAGGACCCAGGCGACTTCGAGCTCCCGCAGGAGTTCAAGGACATGCTGCCCCCGAAGTGAGCCTGCCGCGGCAAAGGCGGATGATGTCGTCCATGCGCGTATACATCCGCCCGCCGCGGCCCGCCGACGAGCAGCTCTACAGCGAGGCCGTCGTCCGCTCGGCAGACCACCTCCACCCGTGGAACCCCGTCGAGCCGGACGGCTTCCCCGACCTGCTCCGCCGTCAGGGGCCCGCGCTGCGCACCTTCCTCATCCTCGACCGCGAGGACGAGGGGCTCGTCGGCCGGGTGAACGTGGCCAACATCGTCCGCGCGCGCTTCCGCAACGGCTCCCTCGGCTACGACAGTTACGTCCCCTACGCGGGTACCGGCCGGATGACCGAGGGCATGCGGCTGGTCGTGGACCGCTGCTTCCAGTCGGGCCCCGACGGGCTCGGGCTGCACCGGCTGGAGATCAACGTCCAGCCGGAGAACGACCGCTCCCTGGCCCTGGCCAAGCGGCTCGGCTTCCGGCACGAGGGCTTCTCGCCGCGGATGCTCTACATCGACGACGCCTGGCGGGATCATGAGCGCTTCGCGCTCACCGTCGAGGAGTGGCCCGGCCTGGAGAGCTGATACGTCCGGGCCGGCGCGGCCGAAGGCCCCGGGGCGGGGCGGGTGCCTCACGCCGGGACACGGGGCGGCAGCCGGCTGCGGATCTCCGGTGATACGTCCGGCTTGCGGTGGGTGCGCGGCTTGGGCGTACATCTGCGTACCCGCACCCATCTCCCCGGGCATCACCGAGAACTGACTGGTACGTGCAAAATATTTGCGATGCCCCGTAATCGGAACACCAGGGCACTCCCGCTCGTTGGGCACGACGTGAGCACGACACCACCAGTTCTCGCCGCCGAGCTGGCAGCCGCCTGGGCCGACATTCAACGGCACCACCCCGAGCTGCCGGATCTGGCCGCGCCCGAATCACTCATCGGAGAATCCTCGTCCGCCTGCGGTACCGGGCTCTCCTTCGAACGGCTGCTCCACGAGGCGGTCCACGGCATCGCGGCGGCCCGCGGTGTCCGGGACACCTCACGGGCCGGCCGCTACCACAACCGCCGCTTCCTGGCGATCGCCGTGGAGCTCGGTCTCGACCACCCCGAGGAACCGCATCCCAGCAGCGGCTTCTCCCTCGTGGTGCTCACGCCCGAGACACGGCGGCGCTACCGCCCCACCGCCGACCGTCTCCAGCGGGCGCTGAAGGCCTACAGCGTGGCCACCGAGACGGACACCGGACGCAGCTTCCGCGGTCCGGCGGCCCGGCACGGCTCCTCCGGGGGCGGGGTCCGCGTCAAGGCCGTCTGCGACTGCGGGCGCAACGTCCGGGTCGTCCCCTCCGTGCTGGCGCAGGCGCCGATCATGTGCGGGGCCTGCGGCAAGCAGTTCCGCATCCCCGTCGACCCGGCGCCGGTCCCGGAGCCGGAGCAGATGGCGGCCGTGGGCTGACCGCCCGCGGTGCCGCGCCACACCGCCCCCGTCCCGGCCGCGGGCCCGAGGGCGGCCCGCGGCCGGGACGGGGGCGGGACGGGGGCGGTTTCTGCCGGGCTCCGCGGTGTGGCATCATGGTCGGCTGAACTCGACAGCCGCACAGGACCCCTCTCTCCTCCGGCTGACGCGTCCATTCGGATACCCGGCGCTACAACCCCACGTGGCAGTCCGCCGTGTCCACCCACGTCAAGACCAGGAGACACCACACCCGTGGCAGTCAAGATCAAGCTGAAGCGTCTGGGCAAGATCCGTTCGCCTCACTACCGCATCATCGTCGCCGACTCCCGTACCCGCCGCGACGGCCGGGCCATCGAGGAGATCGGCCTGTACCACCCGGTGCAGAATCCCTCGCGCATCGAGGTCGACTCGGAGCGTGCGCAGTACTGGCTCAGCGTCGGCGCCCAGCCGACCGAGCCCGTCGAGGCCATCCTCAAGGTCACCGGCGACTGGCAGAAGTTCAAGGGGCTGCCCGCCCCGGAGCCGATGAAGGTCGCCGAGCCCAAGGCCGACAAGCGCGCCCTGTTCGAGGCCGCCGCCAAGGAGTCCGCCGACGAGCCCAAGGGTGAGGCCATCACCCCCAAGGCCAAGAAGGCTGACAAGGCCGACAAGAAGGCGGACGGGGCCGACACCTCGGCCACCGCCACCGAGTCGACCGAGGCCTGAGGATGCTCGAGGAGGCCCTCGAGCACCTGGTGAAGGGCATCGTCGACCACCCCGACGAGGTGCAGATCGCGTCCCGCAACCTCCGTCGCGGACGTGTGCTCGAGGTCCGGGTGCACCCCGACGATCTCGGCAAGGTGATCGGCCGCAACGGCCGCACCGCGCGTGCTCTGCGCACCGTCGTGGGAGCGCTCGGCGGCCGGGGTATCCGCGTCGACCTCGTCGACGTGGACCAGGTCCACTGAAGCGCAGCATGCAGCACCGGCACGGGCCGGGGACGGCAGCCAAGCCGTCCCCGGCCCGTTGTCGCGCCCGGACCCCCGGTCCGCGGACCGTCCCGGGGCCGCGGACACCCACCGAGTACGGAACCGAGCACGGAGAAGCACAGTGCAGCTAGTCGTCGCGCGGATCGGCCGCGCCCACGGCATCAAGGGCGAGGTCACGGTCGAGGTCAGGACCGACGAGCCGGAACTGCGGCTCGGCCCCGGCGCAGTGCTGGCCACCGAACCGGCCGCCGCCGGGCCGCTGACCGTGGCCGCCGGGCGGGTGCACAGCGGACGGCTGCTGCTGCGTTTCGAGGGCGTGGCGGACCGCACCGCCGCCGAGGCCCTGCGCAACACGCTGCTCGTCGCCGAGGTCGACCCGGACGAGACCCCCGAGGACCCGGAGGAGTTCTACGACCACCAGCTGGCCGACCTGGAGGTCGTCACGGTGGACGGGGCGGTCGTCGGGCGGATCGAGAGCGTCGCGCACCTGCCGGCCCAGGACCTGCTCGTGGTGCGGCGCGCGGACGGCGGCGAGGCCCTGATCCCGTTCGTCGCCGAGATCGTCCCGGAGATCGACCTGGAGGCCCAGCGCGCCCTTGTCGACCCGCCCCCCGGGCTGCTCGGCGAGGAGCCCGGGGACGCGGGGCCGGAGGACGGGGAGCCCGCGTCCGGGGAGCCGTCCGGCGGTCCGGCCACGCGCCCGGCACCGGACGCCGAGGACCCCGGCCAGGGGAGCCCCCGGTGAGACTCGACGTCGTCACGATCTTCCCCGAGTACCTGGAGCCACTGGACGTCTCGCTGGTCGGCAAGGCGCGGGCGCGCGGAGTGCTGGACGTCCGCGTCCACGATCTGCGCGCCTGGACGCACGACCGGCACCACACCGTCGACGACACCCCCTACGGCGGCGGCCCCGGCATGGTCATGAAGCCCGAGCCCTGGGGCGAGGCGCTGGACGAGGTGCTAACCACGGGTGAGCCGGGCCACGACTCCCCGGTGCTGGTCGTCCCCACCCCCAGCGGACAGCCGTTCACCCAGGAGCTGGCGGTCGAGCTGGCGGGCAAGCCGTGGCTCGTCTTCACGCCCGCGCGGTACGAGGGCATCGACCGCCGCGTCATCGAGGAGTACGCGGAACGGCTCGACGTGCGCGAGGTCTCCATCGGCGACTACGTCCTCGCCGGCGGCGAGGCACCCGTCCTGGTCATGGTCGAGGCCGTCGCGCGGTTGCTGCCCGGCGTGCTCGGCAACGCCGCCTCCCACCAGGACGACTCCTTCGCGCCCGGCACCATGGCGAATCTGCTGGAGGGCCCCGTCTACACCAAGCCGCCCGAGTGGCGCGGGCGGGGCATCCCGGAGGTGCTGCTGAGCGGCCACCACGGCAGGATCGCCCGCTGGCGCCGCGACCAGGCGTTCGCGCGGACGGTCGGCAACCGCCCCGAGCTGGTCGAGCGCTGCGCCCCCGAAGCCCTCGACAAGCACGACAGGGCCGCCCTGGCGGCTCTGGGCTGGGAGCCGGGCGCGGACGGCCACTGGCGGCCGGGCCCCGGTGCGGCGCCGAGCGACGGCGCCCGGCAGTGCGGCGGCACCGAGGAACAAGCCGACCCCGGCCGGCCGCACGGCCCCCAGCGGCACGGCCGCGAGCAGGACGGTCCCGGGCCGTGGTCCGGGCCGTAGGGCCCGGATACGGAGCGGGGCCGATTTGGGCCGGGCGGGGAGCCCGTGGAAGAATGGGCCGACCCCGGCCTCCGGCTGGGATCTTCCGCTTCGTCACCGGCGCGCGACCCTGCCACAGGGGGACCGACGCCCGCCGAGGACGCGGCCCTTCGGACCATCACCACGATTCCGCTGATGACCTGTGGCATCGGCGAAGAAAGCAGACGGACATGTCCCACCTCCTCGACAGTGTCGACTCCGCCTCCCTGCGTACGGACGTACCGGCCTTCCGCCCCGGCGACACGGTCAACGTGCACGTCCGCGTCATCGAGGGCAACCGCTCCCGTGTCCAGCAGTTCAAGGGCGTCTGCATCCGCCGCCAGGGCTCGGGCGTGCGGGAGACCTTCACCGTCCGCAAGGTCAGCTTCAGCGTCGGCGTCGAGCGCACCTTCCCGGTGCACACCCCGATCGTCGAGAAGATCGAGGTCGTGACCCGCGGTGATGTCCGCCGCGCCAAGCTGTACTACCTGCGCGAGCTGCGCGGCAAGGCCGCCAAGATCAAGGAGAAGCGCGCGAGCTGAGCGCGCGTCCTCGGCGCCCGGCGGGCCGGTTAGGCTTCCGCTCGATGGAGACCGAGGAACAGCACGAACCACCGGAGCGCGACCGCTCTTCGGTTCCCGGACAGGGGACGAAGGGCAGGTCGCGCTCCGTGCGTCTGGGCCTGGCCGCGGTATCGGTCCTGGCGGTGCTCTTGCTGACAAGTGCGTTCATCGTGCAACCTTTTCTGATTCCGAGTTCCTCGATGGATCCGACCCTGCGCGTCGGGGACCGGGTGCTGGTGGCCAAGCTGGTCTATCGTTTCGGAGACGGTCCGCGACGCGGGGACGTCGTGGTCTTCGACGGCACCGACTCCTTCTCGGGGGAGGCCGATCCCGACGCGAACCCGGTGGTGGCCGCGCTGCGCGAGGCGGGCGCTGCGACCGGACTGGCGCGGCCCGCCGAGACGGACTACGTGAAGCGGGTGATCGGGGTCGGCGGCGATCGGGTGCGCTGCTGCGACAGGCGGGGGAGGATCGAGGTGAACGGCCGGCCCGTGGATGAGGAGTATCTGCACTCCGGAAACGCCCCTTCCTCCGTCCCCTTCGACATCCGGGTGCCCGAGGGGCGCCTGTGGGTGATGGGGGACTACCGCTCCCGGTCCAGCGACTCCCGCGACCACCTCGGCGAACCCGGTGGCGGCACCGTTCCGGTCGAGCGCGTGATCGGGCGGGCCGACTGGATCGGCTGGCCGCCGAGCCGCATCGCCTCGGTGCCGTCCGGCGCGGGCAGCGGCCATGACTGATCCCGAGGGCTTCCCGGGCGACCCCGTACCCGGCGCGCCGGGCCCCGGAGCGCGCGGCGCCTGCGGCGGTCACGACGGTCCCCCCGGCCATGGCGGTCACACCGGGCCCGCCGATCGCCGCGAACCCGGTGGCCACGGTGCGTACGCCGGACCCGGCGGATACGGCGAAAGGCAGGGCCGGCCCCCCGTCCCGGGCCCCGGAGCCGGCGACGGCGCGTCCCCGCCCGGCGCCGACTACCCGTACACGGAGCCCTACGACTACTCGGCGCCCGGTGACCGGTCGGAGCCCTGGGGCCGCTCCGGGCCCTTCGGCGTCCCCGGCTCCGCCGCACCGTCCGAGCCGCCGGCCGGCCAGGGCCTGCCCGGTGGGCCGGTGCCCGGGGCCCGGTACGGGAGCGCCGATGCCGAGGGGCCCGCCGACGCCGCATTCCGCGAAGAGCCCGCTGACGCCGCCGAGCCGGCGGATCCGGCACAGGAGGCGCCGCCGCTGCGCCGCCCCGGACAGGGCAGGGCCGACCGCAGACGCGCCGCCAAGCGCATCCAGCGCCGACGCAGGCTCTCCGCGACCAAGGAACTCCCGATCCTCGTCTGCGTCGCACTGCTGATCGCGTGGGTACTCAAGACCTTTCTCGTGCAGGCGTTCGTGATTCCGTCGGGCTCCATGGAGCAGACCATCCGGATCGGGGACCGCGTGCTGGTGGACAAGTTCACACCGTGGTTCGGTGCCGAGCCGCATCGCGGGGACGTGGTCGTCTTCCAGGACCCGGGCGGCTGGCTGGAGAACGAGAAGAAGGAGCCCGACAACGCCCCCGTGGGGATCAAGCAGGGTGAGGAACTGCTCACGTTCATCGGACTGCTGCCCTCTGACGACGAACAGGATCTGATCAAACGGGTCGTCGCCGTCGGTGGGGACACCGTGCGCTGCTGCGACAAGCAGGGGCGCATCACCGTCAACGGCACGCCGCTGAACGAGCCCTATCTGCACCCGGGCAACAAACCCTCCCGGATGAAGTTCACGGTCAACGTTCCCGCGGGACGCGTCTTCGTGATGGGCGATCATCGGGCCAACTCCGCCGACTCGCGCTATCACTTGAAAGATCCGAATCGAGGAACGATCGGGGAAGACCGAATCGTTGGTAAAGCTGTCGTCATTGCTTGGCCGTTCGACCACTGGAGGCGGCTCGAGGAGCCGGGAGTGTACGCCTCCGTCCCCGATCCCGGCGGCGGAGCCGTCTCCCTGCGAATGAACCGGGACAATCGGGTGGCGCAACTGCCGTTCTCCGCGGAACTTCCGCTCGTTATGGGATTGGTGGGCCTGTACCGCTGGCGGGACAGGCGAATGCGCGGCGTGAGGAGTGGATGTGGGGGACTTGGCGGTCGGTACGCGGTCCGGTTCCGGGTACCCGGAGGACGGAGGCCCGGGTACGGACGGCAGGACAGGCGAAGCAGAACCACCGGCCGTGGAAAGAGGGAGTGACAGCGTGACGGCGGAGACCGACGGGACGGCAGCCGGCTCAGGGGCGGACGGGGACGGCCCGTGGACCTCCGGGGCGAAGCCGCAGCACGAGGCACCGGGCCCGGACGGGGCGGCCGAGGCGGCGAACCCGGACGGGGGAGCCGGGGAGCCGGACGACAAGAAGGCGGCGAAGAAGCAGCGCCCGTTCTGGAAAGAGCTGCCGATGCTCATCGGCATCGCGCTGATCCTCGCCCTGATCATCAAGACGTTCCTGGTCCAGGCCTTCTCCATCCCCTCCGACTCGATGCAGGACACGCTCCAGCGCGGTGACCGGGTACTGGTGGACAAGCTGACGCCGTGGTTCGGGGCGACCCCGGAGCGCGGCGAGGTCGTCGTCTTCCACGACCCGGGCGGCTGGCTCCCCGAGGCGCACGTCGAGGAGAACTTCCTGCAGACCGCGCTCAGCTTCATCGGACTGATGCCGTCGGCCAACGAGAAGGACCTGATCAAGCGGGTCATCGCGGTCGGCGGGGACACGGTGGAGTGCAAGAAGGGCGGCAAGATCCAGGTCAACGGCACGGCGCTGGACGAGTCCTCGTACATCTACCCGGGCAACACCCCGTGCGACGACAAGCCGTTCGGGCCGCTCAAGGTCCCCAAGGGCAAGCTGTGGGTGATGGGCGACCACCGTCAGGACTCCCTCGACTCCCGCTACCACCAGAACCAGCCCGGTGACGGCTTCGTCCCGGAGAAGCAGGTGGTGGGACGGGCCATCGTCAAGGCGTGGCCGATCGACCGCTGGGGCACGCTGCCGGTCCCCGAGACCTATGGCCAGAAGGGTGTGCGGTCGCGTGCGCTGAGCGCCGCTCCGGGTGCCGTCGGGCTCGCGGGCGCCGTTCCGCTGGTGCTCTGGCGACGCCGGCGGAGGCAGCCGCAGCAGGCGCGCCCTGTCGCGCAGTCCGCATCCCACGAGGGCTGACGGCTTCGAGTACCGCCCGGTAGGGTCAGCGGTCTGCGCCGACGCAGGCTGTCGGGTCCGTTGCGCAAGAGCCGGGGAGTACGGAAGTGAGCAAGGCAGAACGTACCGACGAGGGCCGCCGCCGCCTGGGTGACCGAATCTCCGGAGTGGCTGTGGCCCTCGGGTGTGTGCTCTTCCTCGGCGGCTTCGTCTGGGGCGCCGTGCTCTACAAGCCCTACACGGTGCCCACCGACTCCATGGACCCCACGGTGCAGGCCGGCGCCCGGGTGCTGGCCGAGCGGGTGGACGGCGACGAGGTGCGGCGGGGCGACGTCGTCGTCTTCCAGGACTCGGTATGGGGCACCGTGCCCATGGTCAAGCGGGTCGTGGGCGTCGGCGGGGACAAAGTCGCGTGCTGCGACCGGGAGGGCCGGCTCACTGTCGACGGCCGGCCCGTCGACGAGCCGTACCTCCATGCCCGGGGTGACGACTCGCAGCGGGCCTTCGAAGCCACCCGGGTGCCCGCGGGGAAGCTCTTCCTGCTGGGGGACAACCGGCAGGCCTCCCTCGACTCCCGGGTGCATCTGGAGGACGCCGACCACGGTGCCGTGCCGCGTTCCGCCGTCCAGGCCCGGGTCGCTGCCATAGCCTGGCCCAGCAGCGCGGCCGGAATGCTTCCGGAGCCGAGCGGCTTCGCCGACATGCCCGGCGGAACCTCCGATCGCGGGCCGCTCCCGCTGGCGCTGACCGCCGTGCTCGTGGGGGCCGTCCTGGTGCTGGGCGGGGCGGCGTACGGACCGCTCGCGCGGCGTCGCGCGACTTCGGCCCGACGCCGCGCGGGGTGACGCACAATAGGGGGACGCACGGCTGAAGGGGAACATGCCATGAGCGCCGAGGACCTCGAGAAGTACGAGACCGAGATGGAGCTCAAGCTCTACAGGGAGTACAGAGACGTCGTCGGACTGTTCAAATACGTGATCGAAACCGACCGGCGCTTCTACCTCACCAACGACTACGAGATGCAGGTTCACTCGGTGCAGGGTGAGGTCTTCTTCGAGGTGTCGATGGCGGATGCCTGGGTCTGGGACATGTACAGACCGGCCCGGTTCGTCAAGCAGGTACGCGTCCTGACGTTCAAGGACGTGAACATCGAGGAGCTCAACAAGAGCGAACTCGATCTTCCGGAGGACTCCGGCTTCAAGAGCTGAACCGCCGCGTGCCCCCGCAGCACAGCGGCCCGGCGACGCGTCTTGGCGTTCCATGACGTCCCCGTGGCACCGGGTTCGGTGCCACGGGGACGCTCTGCTGAGGACTCAGCTGAAGGCCCTGCTGAAGACTCACTCGAGCAGGTGACGGAGATATCCACAATCGCCAGGTTCTCCACAGAGAACGAGCAAGATCCCCGAACTGCCTCAGCAGCCGTCACAGTCGGTGTCCGGAGGTGGTGCCGTGATGAACACCGGCGAGACACACAGCGGAGCTGACACCGCGCATTCCCGTACCCGGCGGACGGCCGGGGACCGTCCGGGCGGTCCGAGCGCGCGGGGAGGCCCGGATCCCGTGCGGCGTGACGCCCAGCGGAGGGCTGCCTGCGCGCGGGGCGCCCTGGGCCGGTACGGAGAGGACCTGGCGGCGCGCCGGTTGCGCGAAGCGGGCATGGCGGTCCTGGAACGCAACTGGCGCTGCGCCGAGGGCGAGATCGACATCGTCGCGCGGGATGCCGACGCCGTCGTGATCTGCGAGGTCAAGACCCGCAGGGCCGTCCCGTTCCAGACTCCCATGGGCAGCCTGCCACCGGTGCGGACGGCCCGGCTGCGGCGGCTGGCGGGCCGCTGGCTCACCGAGCGCTGGATCGCGCGCTACGGGCGCCCGCCCACCGGCGGAGTGCGCCTCGACCTCGTCGGCATCGTCCTCCCCGGCCGGGGCGCGCCCGTGGTGGAGCACATCCGGGGGATCGGCTGATGGCCTTCGCCCGTACCTGCGCGGTCGCGCTCGTGGGGGTCGAGGGTGTGCTGGTCGAGGTCCAGGCCGATCTGGAACCGGGCGTCGCGGCCTTCACCCTGGTGGGACTCCCAGACAAGAGCCTCACCGAGAGCCGGGACCGGGTCCGGGCCGCGGTGGTGAACTCCGGGGTGCCCTGGCCGCAGAAGAAGCTCACCGTCGGCCTCAGCCCCGCCTCGGTACCCAAGGGCGGCAGCGGCTTCGACATCGCCGTCGCCTGCGCCGTCCTCGCCGCGGCTGAACGCCTCGACCCGCGCCAGACCGCCGAGGTCGTGATGATCGGGGAACTGGGTCTCGACGGCCGGGTGCTGCCGGTCCGCGGAGTCCTCCCCGCCGTGCTCGCCGCCGCCGACGCGGGGTACCGGCAGGTGGTCGTGGCCGAGCAGAACGCGGCGGAGGCCGCGCTGGTCCCCGACGTCTCCGTGCTCGGGGTGCGCAGCCTGCGCCGACTCATCGCCGTGCTGGCCGACGAGCCGGTCCCCGAGGAACCGGACGGCACCGACGGAGGACCGCCCGGCGCCGCCCGCGCCGGGCTCACCGGACTCCCCTCGGCCCCGGGACTCACCGGCCTGCTCGGCGAAGAGCGACCCGTGGACCTCGCCGACGTGGCGGGGCAGCACCGTGCCCGGCGAGCCCTGGAGATCTCCGCCGCAGGCCGGCACCACCTCTACTTCAAGGGCCCGCCCGGCGCCGGGAAGACGATGCTGGCAGAGCGGCTGCCCGGCCTGCTGCCTCCGCTCAGCAGAAAGGAGTCGCTCGAGGTCACCGCCGTGCACTCGGTCGCGGGCGCCCTGCCCGGTGGCCAACCGCTGGTCGCCAGACCGCCCTACTGCGCCCCGCACCACTCGGCGACCATGGCCGCGCTCGTCGGCGGCGGCTCCGGCCTGCCCCGTCCCGGCGCGGTCTCCCTCGCCCACAATGGAGTACTTTTTCTGGACGAAGCAGCTGAATGCGGGTCACAGGTCCTGGATGCTCTGCGGCAGCCGCTGGAGTCGGGGCACGTCGTAGTGGCCCGGGCCGCCGGGATGATGCGGATGCCGGCCCGCTTCCTGCTGGCGCTGGCCGCCAACCCGTGTCCCTGCGGGCGGCACGGCAGCACCGGCGGCGGATGCGAGTGCAGGCCCTCCGCGGTACGTCGCTACCGGGCACGGCTCTCCGGGCCACTGCTGGACCGCGTCGACCTGCGGGTCGCCGTGGCGCCGCTGGCCCGCTCCGAGTTGGCCGCGGTGGACGGCCGCGCGGAGTCCACCCGCGTGGTGGCGGCCCGGGTCCGGGAAGCGCGGGAGCGCGCCGCGATGCGGTACGCGGAGACGCCATGGCAGACCAACAGCGAGGTCCCCGGGCACGAGTTGCGCACCCGCCATCCAGCGCTGCCCGGAGCGCTCGCCGACGCCGAGGACGATCTGGAGCGCGGACTGCTCACCGCGCGCGGCCTCGACCGGGTGCTGCGGGTCGCCTGGACCGTCGCCGACCTCGCGGGACACCCCCGGCCCACCCGTGACGACGTGCACGCCGCCCTGGAGCTGAGGACCGGCATCTGCCGGGGCTCCCCGACCGCGGAGGTACCCGTATGACCGCCGAGCACCCGCAGCCGGGAACAAAGCGCGCCGGCCCCGGTGGCACCCCGCCCCCGCCACCGGCCGTCCCGGAAGACGGGCAGCCCGCCGGGCCGGACTGCCGCGCGACGCCCCACGCGGCCGGAACGGCCTCCCGGGGAGCCACCGGGCAGCCCGGTCCGGCCCGGTCGGGGCAGGCGCCCGAGGAGTCCGAGCGCCTCGCACGGGCGGCCCTCACCCGCATCGCGGAGCCGGGCGACGAACTCGTCGGAAGATGGCTGGCCGCGCACGGAGCATGCACAATCGTGACAGCGCTGAACGGGAGCGGGCCGGCCCTCGACGGTACGGGAGAGCGGCGATGGGCGGGGCTGAAGCTGCGGGCCGCCCGGGCGCGGCCGCACGCGGATCTGGCTGCCATCGCAGCGGGCGGCGGCCGATTCGTCTGCCCGGGGGACTCCGAATGGCCCCGCCAGCTGGACGACTTGGGCCACGCCGCACCGTTCGGGCTGTGGCTGAGGGGCGAGCCCTCCCTCCGGTTGTGGGCGCTGCGCTCGGTGGCCGTCGTCGGCGCCCGCGCGTGTACCGAGTACGGCGCGCACTGCGCCGCCGCGCTCGGTGCGGGACTCGCCGAACGCGGATGGACCGTGGTGTCGGGTGCCGCCTATGGCGTCGACGCCGCTGCTCATCGCGGGGCTCTTGCCGCCCGGGGACCTACCGCGGGGGTTCTGGCCTGCGGCGCCGATGTCGCCTACCCGCCGGGCAACCAGGAGTTGATCCGCGCGGTGGGTGAGCGCGGTCTGCTGATCGCGGAGCTGCCGCCCGGGGACCACCCCACCCGCAGCAGATTCGTGCTGCGGAACCGGGTGATCGCCGCGCTCACCCGCGGAACGGTCGTGGTGGAGGCGGCCCTGCGCAGCGGAGCGCTGGTCACGGCCCGCCGCGCCCTGGTACTGGGACGGCAACTGATGGGCGTGCCCGGCCCGGTCACCTCCGGGCTGTCCCAGGGTGTCCACGAACTCCTGCGCGGCGAGGCCACCGTGGTCACCGACGCCGACGAAGTGATCGAACAGGTCGGGATGGTCGGTGAGCTGGCTCCCGAGCGCCGGGCGCCGGCCGTGCCGAGGGACGCGTTGAGTCCCGGCGCGGCGCGGGTCCTGGAGGCGCTCCCCGGCCGGGGAACGGGCGAGCTCGCCCGGATCGCGTGTTCCGCGGGTGTCCCACCGGGTGAGGTGCTGGCACGCCTCCACGAACTGCGGGCGCTGGGCTTCGTCGAACGAGCCGGTGAATGCTGGCAGTTGACCGCGCTGGGCAAGGGACACCCCATCGGGTGATGAGGCGGTCCTTGACCTGGGGCTATCGGGTGAAAGGGTGAGCTGTGCGCGCTCGCCGGGGCGGTGCGGGTCCCGCAGGGCAGGCCACCCCGGCCCCGTGCCCGGTAATCCGGGCCGCGCCCGTCTCCAGCACCGCCGGACAACCGCGGAAGGGAGCATGCCGGCGCGGGGAGGAAAACAGGGCGTCGCTTACCGCAATGCTCCGGTCACGCTACGCTCACATCATCTCGCAACCAGACCCACGCTTCCGGACCGACAGACCACCACTACCCAGCAGAACGGCTCAAGGCGACGTATGCCTCAGCACATCTCCGGGCCCGACCGCACCGCAGCGGCCGCCGCAGCCGCGCGCATCGTGGTCGACGACGATACGCCCAGGACTGCGCCCAGCTCGCTGGATGAACTCTGGCGGTCCTACAAGGCCACAGCGGACAGTGGGCTGCGCGAACAGCTCATCCTGCACTATTCGCCACTGGTCAAGTACGTCGCGGGCAGGGTCAGCGTCGGCCTGCCGTCCAATGTCGAGCAGGCCGACTTCGTGTCCTCCGGGGTCTTCGGACTCATCGACGCCATCGAGAAGTTCGACCCCTCCCGGTCCATCAAGTTCGAGACCTACGCCATCACCCGCATCCGGGGCGCGATGATCGACGAACTGCGGGCGCTGGACTGGATCCCCCGGTCGGTGCGGCAGAAGGCCCGCGCCGTGGAGCGTGCCTACGCCACGCTCGAGGCCCGGCTCCGGCGCAGCCCCTCCGAGTCGGAAGTCGCCGAGGAGATGGGCATCGAGACGGAGGAACTGCACGGCGTCTTCAGCCAGTTGTCCCTGGCCAACGTGGTGGCTCTGGAAGAGCTGCTGCACGTCGGAGGCGACGGCGGCGACCGGCTGAGTCTGGTGGACACGCTGGAGGACACGGCGGCCGACAACCCCGTCGAGGTCGCCGAGGACCGGGAGCTGCGGCGGCTTCTGGCGCGGGCCATCAACACCCTCCCCGAACGGGAGAAGACGGTGGTGACCCTCTACTACTACGAAGGTCTCACCCTCGCCGAGATCGGCCAGGTGCTCGGGGTGACGGAGAGCAGAGTCAGCCAGATCCACACCAAATCGGTTCTGCAACTCCGTGCCAAGCTCGCCGACGCGGGGCGCTGAACCAGCCGGTCGCGCGGGACCCGTGCAACTTTCGACCGTCCCTCCGTAAGCTGGGGACGTGCCCAGGATTCGAGCGGCCTCCGTGGCCGAGCACCGGACGATGCAGCGCGCGGCCCTGCTGGACGCCGCCAGGTCACTGCTGTCCGAGGGCGGTACGGAAGCCCTGACCTTCCCCGCCCTCGCGCAGCGCACCGGCTTGGCTCGCTCCTCCGTCTACGAGTACTTCCGCTCCCGCGCCGCCGTCGTCGAAGAGCTGTGCGCTGCCGACTTCCCGGTGTGGGCAGCCGAGGTCGAGTCGGCCATGCAAGCCGCACCGACGCCCGAGGGCAAGGTCGAGGCATACGTCCGCAGGCAGTTGGCCCTGGTCGGGGACCGCCGCCACCGTGCCGTCGTCGCGATCTCCGCGGGCGAACTGGACGCGGGGGCGCGCGAGCGGATCCGCGCCGCACACGGCGGGCTGATCTCGATGATCGTCGAGACGCTCGGCGAGCTCGGCCACGCCCAGCCCCGTCTCCTCGCCGTGCTGCTGCAGGGCGTCGTGGACGCGGGGGTGCGCCGTGTCGAGCTCGGAGCGGCCGAGGACCCGGAGCAGATCGCCGAGGCCGCCGTCTCCATGGCGCTGCACGGCGTCCGGGGCTGACCGCGGACAGGCCCTCGGCGGCGGCCGGACGTGCCGCCTTCCGGCAGCGGGCCGATCGGCCGCCACCGCCCGCGGGACGTGGCGTGGCCCCGGGGCCGCCGTTCAGCCGCCGGTGCGCCCACAGCGCGCCCAATGCGAGAGCCGAGGCGCCGAGTCCTGCGGCCGGGCCGCCTCCGCCTGCCGCGGCAGCCTGCGGCACCCGGCCCGCTCCGCTGTCCGCCGTCTTCCGCCGCTGCGGTGTGCTGTCCTCGCCCGGCACCGGCACCCCGCGGACCGGCAGCAGCCGGGAGGGTCCGCCCAGGAGCGCGGAGGGCAGCAGGGAGAGCGGGTCGAGGTAGTGCTTGCCCCGCAGCAGCCCCCAGTGCAGGCAGGTGCGTGGGCAGTGAGTGCCGCGCAGGAGCGTGCCCACGCGCTGGCCTGCCCGCACCCGCTCGCCCTTGCGCACGGAGGGCCGCACCGGCTGGTACGTCGTCCGCAGCGGAGGCCGTCCCGAGCCGCTGAGCTGGATGGACACCACCCACCGTCCCGCGACCCGGCCGGCGAACGACACCCGGCCCGTCGCCACCGCGCGTACCGGCTGCCCGGCACCGGAGGCGAGGTCGACCCCGCGGTGGCCGGCCGCCCATGGTTCCGGCGGTGGATCCCAGCCGCGCAGCACCCACGGCCGCCGGGCCCCGCTTCTTCCCCGGACCGGCCAGACCCGCCCGGCCGCCGGGAGATCCGCTTCCCGGCCCGGGGGATCGCCGTCCCCGGAGGCGTGGCTCGGCGCGCTCCCCACTCTGGTGGGCTCATGGGTGTCCTCGGCCGCGGACAGCTCCACCGGGTGGGCCGCGGCGGGTGCGGGCGCCGTGCCCACGTGGGGAAGGGAGCTCAGCCAGACCAGCAGTCCCAGCAGCACGACGGCTCGCTCCGCCGCACACGCGGCGGAGCGAGCCGCTCTCCGCTGCCGCGGAGCGCGGGAACGGGAAGGCCGGGAGGTGGGGAGAGCGCGGCGCGAGGGGTCGCCCGGGGAGGGACGCTGTTCCATGGGAGAACGGTGGCCCGGTTCGCCGTCGCGCGGGGATCATGGTCCGGAGCTGTGGACAACCGGCTGGCTGTGGACAGCTCCGTCACCCGGACGAGGGGATCCGGGCCGTACAGGAGATGAGGGGATCCGGCGGCACGGGAGCGGCTGCGATGCCGTTCCACGCTCGTCAGCGTGCGAGGGGCCCGGTCCGGGCGGCATTCGGCTTCCGCACGGACTCCGCTCCCCGCACCCCCGCGGAGTTCCGGTGCCCGGGGCCCGCGGTGCGGCTCCCGCCCCCGGCGGGCGCGGTGCCCCTCCGCGGTCCCGTACACTGCTGATGCGGCCCGGGTGACCGGGCTGACTTCGCACGCCCCGCCACCCTCACCCGGTGGCCGCGCATCTCGGTCCCAGGAACGGTCCCGGTCTCCACACCGGAACCCCCCGGGCGGCGCGTCGGGGGCGTCAGGCAAGCGGAGGCGTCCGGCCTCCGCTGACGACAACCGAGTACACCAAGGAGAACGGCCATGGCCGTCGTCACGATGCGGGAGCTGCTGGAGAGCGGCGTCCACTTCGGGCACCAGACCCGCCGCTGGAACCCGAAGATGAAGCGCTTCATCTTCACCGAGCGCAACGGCATCTACATCATCGACCTGCTCCAGTCGCTGTCCTACATCGACCGCGCCTACGAGTTCGTCAAGGAGACCGTCGCCCACGGCGGCTCCATCATGTTCGTCGGCACCAAGAAGCAGGCCCAGGAGGCCATCGCCGAGCAGGCCACCCGCGTGGGCATGCCCTACGTGAACCAGCGCTGGCTCGGCGGCATGCTCACCAACTTCTCGACGGTCTACAAGCGGCTGCAGCGCCTCAAGGAGCTGGAGCAGATCGACTTCGAGGACGTGGCCGCCTCCGGCCTCACCAAGAAGGAGCTGCTGGTCCTCTCCCGCGAGAAGGCCAAGCTGGAGAAGACCCTCGGTGGTATCCGCGAGATGCAGAAGGTGCCCAGCGCCGTCTGGATCGTGGACACCAAGAAGGAGCACATCGCCGTCGGCGAGGCGCGCAAGCTGAACATCCCGGTGGTGGCGATCCTCGACACCAACTGCGACCCCGACGAGGTCGACTACAAGATCCCGGGCAACGACGACGCGATCCGCTCCGTCACCCTGCTGACCCGCGTGATCGCCGACGCCGTGGCCGAGGGGCTCATCGCCCGTTCGTCCGGCGGTTCCGGCGAGGGCAAGGCTGAGAAGGCCGCCGGTGAGCCGCTGGCCGAGTGGGAGCGCGACCTCCTCGAGGGCGAGAAGGCCACCGAGAAGCCCGCCGAGGCCGAGAAGCCCGCCGAGGCCGAGGCCGAGGTCGAGGCCGAAGCGCAGCCCGCCGCCGAGGCTGCCGGCACCGCCGCCGAGGGCGAGCAGGCGGCGGCCCCCGCCGAGCAGCAGGGCTGACCCACGGCCCACGTGGAGGACGTGGGCTCGCAGGTCCGCGGTGGGACGGCGGGGGCCGGGTGCCCCCGCCGTCCAGCCGTGAGCTGAGCCGGTCCCGTGTGACTCCGAACCAACCTCACCGACTTTCCGAGAAGAGATTCACAGACCATGGCGAACTACACCGCCGCCGACGTCAAGAAGCTCCGGGAGCTGACCGGCGCCGGCATGATGGACTGCAAGAAGGCGCTGGACGAGGCCGAGGGCAACGTCGACAAGGCTGTCGAGGTGCTGCGCGTCAAGGGCCAGAAGGGCGTGGCCAAGCGCGAGAGCCGCACGGCCGAGAACGGCGCGGTCATCACCCGCATCGCCGCCGACAACGCCACCGGTGTGCTGGTCGAGCTGAAGTGTGAGACGGACTTCGTCGCCAAGGGGGACAAGTTCCTCGCCGCCGCCGAGGCCATCGCCGCGCACATCGAGGCCACCTCCCCGGCCGACATCGACGCGCTGCTCGCCTCCGAGATCGAGTCCGGCAAGACCGTCCAGGCGTACGTCGACGAGGCCAACGCCGGCCTCGGCGAGAAGATCGTGCTGGACCGCTTCGCGCAGTTCTCCGGCGCCTTCGTCGGCTCCTACCTGCACCGCACCAGCCCGGACCTGCCCCCGCAGGTCGGCGTGCTGGTCGAGCTGGACGCCGCGAACGAGGAGATCGCCAAGGACGTCGCGCAGCACATCGCCGCCTTCGCCCCGGCCTACCTGACCCGCGAGGACATCCCGGAGGAGACGGTCGCCAACGAGCGCCGCATCGCCGAGGAGACCGCCCGCGAGGAGGGCAAGCCCGAGGCCGCCCTGCCGAAGATCATCGAAGGCCGCGTCAACGGCTTCTTCAAGGAGAACACCCTCCTGGACCAGCCCTTCGCCAAGGACAACAAGAAGTCCGTGCAGAAGGTCCTGGAAGAGGCCGGTGTCTCGCTGAAGCGCTTCGCCCGCTTCCGCGTCGGCGCCTGAGGACCCGTTCCCGACGCACCCCGCAGGCCGGTTCTACTCGCTCGGGGGTGGGGCACACCGGGTAGCGCGCACGGAGCCGGCACGGGCCCGATAAGGTCGGGCACAGGGCAGTTGTGACGAGGAGGCCATTGCCGCAGAGGGAACCGCGAGGATCCGACGGCAATGGCCTCTTTCGTATGTGCACGAGGAGATCTCCATGAGCAGCAATGACACCGACAACGACGGCGACGGCCGACGGCGCTTCCTGCTGAAGCTCTCCGGCGAGGCGTTCGCCGGTGGCGGCGGACTCGGTGTCGATCCCGACGTCGTGCACAAGATGGCCCGGGAGATCGCCTCGGTGGTCCAGGACGGGGCTGAGATGGCCGTCGTCATCGGCGGCGGCAATTTCTTCCGGGGCGCCGAGCTCCAGCAGCGCGGCATGGACCGCGCGCGCTCGGACTACATGGGCATGCTCGGCACCGTGATGAACTGCCTGGCACTCCAGGACTTCCTGGAGAAGGAGGGCATCGACTCGCGGGTGCAGACCGCCATCACGATGGGGCAGGTCGCCGAGCCCTACATCCCGCTCCGCGCCATCCGGCACCTGGAGAAGGGCCGCGTCGTCATCTTCGGCGCCGGTATGGGGATGCCCTACTTCTCCACCGACACCACGGCGGCCCAGCGTGCTCTGGAGATCAACGCCGAGGTGATGCTCATGGGCAAGAACGGCGTGGACGGCGTCTACGATTCCGACCCGGCGCGCAACCCCGCGGCGGTGAAGTTCGACGCGCTCGAGTACGGCGAGGTCATCACCCGTGATCTCAAGGTCGCCGACATGACCGCGATCACGCTCTGCAGGGACAACAAGCTGCCGATCCTCGTCTTCGAGCTGCTGGCCGAAGGCAATATCGGCCGCGCCGTCAAGGGTGAGAAGATCGGCACCCTGGTCAGCAACCAGGGCACCCGGCCCTGACCGGCTCCGACCCCGGGCCCGGCACCGGCCCCGCCGGCGGATCCGCGGGTCCGGCCGGGCGACCGGCCGCCGGCCGGGAGGTGCCGACGGCAACACCGTCGCGCCGGAACGGCCCGGTACGGGGATGGACAACAGCCTGCCGGTCGGACACCGTGCAGGCAGCAGAGCATCGCGGGGGCCGGGGCGGCCCGCGGGGCGGCCGTCAGCTCACAGCCCCGGATGAAGCAGTCAGGCTCATTCATCGAACCAGGAGCACGTGGTGATCGAAGAGACCCTCCTCGAAGCCGAGGAAAAGATGGAGAAGGCGGTCGTCGTCGCCAAGGAGGACTTCGCCGCTATCCGCACCGGCCGTGCGCACCCGGCGATGTTCAACAAGATCGTGGCCGAGTACTACGGCACGATGACGCCGATCAACCAGCTCGCGTCGTTCTCCGTACCGGAGCCCCGGATGGCGGTGGTCACCCCGTTCGACAAGAGCTCGCTGCGCAACATCGAACAGGCCATCCGCGACTCGGACCTGGGCGTCAACCCGTCGAACGACGGCCATATCATCCGGGTGACATTCCCCGAGCTCACCGAAGAGCGCCGCCGGGAGTACATCAAGGTCGCCAAGACCAAGGGCGAGGACGCCAAGATCTCCATCCGGAGCATCCGGCGCAAGGCCAAGGAGGCCATGGACAAGGCCATCAAGGACGGCGAGGTCGGTGAGGACGAGGGCCGCAGGGGCGAGAAGGAACTCGACGACACCACCTCCAAGTACGTTGCACAGGTGGACGAGCTGCTCAAGCACAAGGAGTCCGAGCTGCTCGAAGTCTGAGCCCACCGTCCAAGGTCCGAGGTCGAAGGCTGCTATCTGTGAACGACTCATCCTGGGGAGCGCCGCAACCGGATGCGGGCTACTGGGGCCCTCCCGAGCAGGGGTCCGCCGCTCCCGCGGCGATGCCCCGCCCGGGCGATGGTCCGGTGTCCGCCCACGACGTGAGCGTCCCCGTGCACGATGTGGGCGGTGACGCGTCGCAGACTCGGCGTATGCCCATTGCACCCGACCCCGGGAGCCACGGTGACGCCGGAGACGGCCGTGCCGGTCGGCCCGGCCCCGATGGCCCCGGACCCACAGACCCCGCCAGTCCCTCCGGCAGCGCGCAGCGCGGCCAGGACGGGCCGGAACCGCCGCACACCCCCAGGCAGCCCGAAGCACCCGCAGTCGCGGAAGGCGGCAGGAAGCGCGCCGGGCGCGACCTGCCCGCGGCGATAGGGGTCGGTCTGGGCCTCGGCGTCGTCATCCTCGCCGCGCTGTTCCTCTACAAGCCGGCCTTCCTCGGCGTCATCGTGCTGGCGGTCGTCGTCGGACTCTGGGAACTGACCTCGCGGCTGCGGGAGCGCAAGGAGATCCAGGTCCCGCTGGTGCCGCTGGCGCTCGGCGGTGCGGCCATGACGGTCGCCGGCTACCTGCGGGGCGCGGAGGGCGCCTGGATCGCCATGGCGCTCACGGCGCTGGCCGTGCTGGCCTGGCGCATGACGCAGTCAGCGGCCGACTACCTGCGGGATGTGACTGCGGCCCTCTTCGCCGCCATCTACGTGCCCTTCCTCGCCACTTTCGTCGCCCTGATGCTGGCGGCGGACGACGGACCCTGGCGGGTGCTGACGTTCCTGATCCTCACCGTGGTCAGCGACACCGGCGCCTACGCGGTGGGCTGGCGGTTCGGGCGGCACAAGCTGGCCCCCCGGATCAGCCCCGGGAAGACCCGGGAGGGACTGGTCGGCGCGGTGGCCTTCGCCATGGCGGCGGGCGCCCTGTGCACGCAGTTCCTGATCGACGACGGGCGCTGGTGGCAGGGCCTGCTGCTGGGGCTCGCGGTCGCGGTCAGCGCCACCCTGGGCGATCTGGGCGAGTCGATGATGAAGCGCGACCTGGGTATCAAGGACATGGGAACCCTGTTGCCCGGGCACGGCGGCATCATGGACCGGCTCGACTCGCTGCTGCCGACCGCGCCGGTCGTCTGGCTGCTGCTGGTGGTCTTCGTCGGCGCGGGCTGAGCCCGCCCCGCCCGATCCGGACCGCGTGGCGGCAGGGCCCCGGGGCCCTCGGCTTCTTTCGCCGGCCCCCGGCCTCCACCGCCCCCGCACCCTGCGGGGGTGGTCCTCGGGCACGGCGGGGCCGACCGACGGGGGCGGACGACCGGGGACTGCCGCCCTGCCCGGCTGATCAGCGGCCCGCCAAAATGATCTGCGACACTGGTACGGCTATGCCTGCACCCGGAGAACTCACGTTCGTCGCCCCGCGCGGCGCCAAGAAGCCGCCCCGCCATCTTGCCGACCTCGCTCCCGAGGAGCGCCGTGCGGCGGTCGCGGATCTCGGCGAGAAGCCCTTCCGTGCCAAGCAGCTCTCGCAGCACTACTTCGCGCGGCTGGCCCACGACCCGCAGCAGTGGACCGACATCCCGGCCGCTGCCCGCGAGAAGCTGGCGTCCGGGCTGCTGCCCGACCTGATGAGTGTGGTGCGGCACATCAGCTGCGACGACGACGCCACACGCAAGACGCTGTGGCGGCTGCACGACGGGACGCTCGTGGAGTCCGTCCTGATGCGGTACCCGGACCGGGTCACCATGTGCATCAGCTCGCAGGCGGGCTGCGGGATGAACTGCCCGTTCTGCGCCACGGGCCAGGCCGGTCTGGACCGGAATCTGAGCACCGCGGAGATCGTCCACCAGATCGTCGACGGGATGCGGGCCCTGCGGGACGGCGAGGTGCCCGGCGGGCCGGCGCGGCTGTCGAACATCGTCTTCATGGGGATGGGCGAGCCGCTGGCCAACTACAAGCGGGTGGTCGGCGCCATCCGGCGGCTGACCGACCCCGAGCCGGACGGCCTCGGACTGTCCCAGCGGGGTATCACCGTCTCCACGGTCGGGCTCGTGCCCGCGATGCTGCGATTCGCCGACGAGGGTTTCACATGCCGGCTGGCGCTCTCGCTGCACGCGCCCGACGACGAACTGCGGGACACTCTGGTGCCGGTCAACACCCGGTGGAAGGTACGCGAGGTGCTCGACGCCGCCTGGGAGTACGCGGCCAGGTCCGGGCGCCGGGTCTCCATCGAGTACGCGTTGATCAAGGACATCAACGACCAGGCGTGGCGTGCCGATCTGCTGGGCCGGCTGCTCAAGGGCAAGCGGGTGCACGTCAATCTCATCCCGCTCAACCCGACGCCCGGCTCCAAGTGGACCGCCTCGCGGCCCGAGGACGAGGCCGCGTTCGTGCGGACGCTGGAGTCGCACGGTGTACCCGTGACCGTACGGGACACCCGGGGTCAGGAGATCGACGGTGCGTGCGGCCAGCTCGCGGCAACCGAACGCTGACGCCTGACTGGTAGTGTTCGAACGGGTCGCCCGGTGCGGCCCGCACAACCGAACAGCCGACAGGGGAGCGCTCACAGCGCTGAGAGTGCGGCCGTACGCCCCGTACGTGCCGCAGACCCTCGAACCTCGCCCGGGTCATGCCGGGTAGGAAGTCGATGCACTGATGAAGAAGCACGCACGGCGGGCTGCCGCCGCAACCACCGCTGTCCTCACCCTCGCAGTTCTGGCCACGGCATGCGGCGGCTCGGACGACAGCGCGGACTCCAAGACGGTCACTCTCGTCACCCACGACTCGTTCGCCGTCTCGAAGCCCGTGCTGAAGGATTTCGAGAAGCGCAGCGGCTACAAGGTCGAGGTGCTGCGCGGCGGCGACGCGGGTGCCGCCGTGAACCAGGCGGTGCTCAACAAGGGCAACCCGCAGGGCGACGTCTTCTTCGGAGTCGACAACACGCTCCTCTCCCGCCCGCTGGACAAGGACGTCTTCGCCCCCTACGAGGCCGAGGGCCTCTCGAAGGTGCCCGAGCGGCTGCAGGCGGATCCGGAGAAGCACCGGGTCACCCCGGTGGACACGGGCGACGTGTGCGTCAACTACGACCGCCGGTGGTTCGCCGACAAGAAGATCGACCCGCCGCGTACTCTGCAGGACCTGGCGAAGCCCCGCTACAAGGACCTGCTGGTGACCGAGGACGCCGCCAACTCCTCTCCCGGTCTGGCGTTCCTGCTGGCGAGCGTCGCCGAGTTCGGCGAGGACGGCTGGCAGGACTACTGGAAGAAGCTGCGTGCCAACGGGGCCGAGGTCGCCGGGAGCTGGGAGCAGGCCTACAACGACCGCTTCAGCGGCTCCCGCCAGGGCAAGGGCAAGGGCGACAAGCCGCTGGTCGTCTCCTACGCCTCCAGCCCGCCCGCCGAGGTCATGGGTGAGAAGAACCCGCCCGAGCAGGCGCCGACCGGCGTGGCCAAGGGAACCTGCTTCCGGCAGACCGAGTACGCCGGGCTGCTCCGCGGCGCGAAGAACACCGAGGGCGGACAGGCGCTGCTGGACTTCCTGCTCAGCAAGCGGTTCCAGGAGGACCTGCCGCTGAAGATGTTCGTCAACCCGGTCCGCGAGGACGCCCGGCTGCCGGAGTTGTTCACCAAGTACGGCGAGACCGTGGACGACCCCGCCACAGTCGCCCCGCGGAAGATCGCGGAACACCGTGAGCAGTGGATCAAGACGTGGACGTCGCTCGCCGTGAAGTAGCCGCCCGCGACGCCGTGGCCCGGGCTCTCCCGGACTCTCCGGAGGGGCCGGTGCCTCCCGGCGCCCCGGACGGCCCCACCGCGCGACCGTCCGCCGCCGCGAACCGCCGCGGCGGCGGCACGGGCGTGCGGCTCGCGCTGATGGCCGTCCCGGCGGCGTTCTTCGCGCTCTTCTTCGGCTACCCGGTGACCGCGATCGTCTTCCGGGGGCTGCACGAGGGAGGCAGCTGGCAGTCCGGCCGGATCGCCCAGGTGCTCGGCGATCCCGACATCCTCCAGGTGCTCTGGTTCACGCTGTGGCAGGCCGCGGCCTCCACCGCGCTCACTCTCGCGCTCGCCCTTCCCGGCGCCTACGTGTTCGCACGGTTCGACTTTCCCGGCAAGCGGATGCTGCGCGCCGTGGTGACGGTGCCGTTCGTGCTGCCGACAGTGGTCGTCGGCTCCGCCTTCCTCGCGCTGGCCGGGCGCGGGGGAGCGCTGGACGTCTGGTTCGGGGTACGGCTGGACACCAGCGTGTGGGCGATCCTGCTGGCGCACGTCTTCTTCAACTACGCGGTTGTCGTGCGCACCGTCGGCAGCCTGTGGTCGCAGCTCGACCCGCGCCAGGAGGAGGCCGCACGCGTCCTGGGCGCCGGCCGGTTCACCGCCTGGCGGCGGGTCACCCTGCCCGCGCTGGCGCCGTCCGTGGCGGCCGCCGCACTGATCGTCTTTCTGTTCACCTTCACCAGCTTCGGCGTCATCCAGGTCCTGGGAGGGCCGCGGTACGCCACGCTGGAGGTCGAGATCTACCGGCAGACCGCCACCCTGCTGGACCTGCCGACCGCCGCCGTGCTGACGCTCACCCAACTCGCCGCCGTCGCCGCGCTGCTGGCCGTGCACGCCTGGGCACTGCGCAAGCGGGAGAGCGCGCTCAGCCTGGTACCCGCGGAGCACACCGCCCGCCGTCCGGCAGGACCCGGCCAGTGGACGACGGTGGGCGCCGTGCTGGGGGTGATGCTCGTGCTGACGGTCGTACCGCTGCTCGTGCTGGTCCAGCGGGCACTCGACGGGCCCGACGGATACGGCCTCGCCTTCTTCCGTGCGCTGGGCGCCCGCTCCGACAGCGCGACCTTCGTCGTCGCGCCCGTCGAGGCCATCGGCAACTCACTGACCTACGCCGCCGTGGCGACAGCCATCGCGCTGGTGGTGGGCGGGCTGGCCGCCGCCGCCCTCACTCGCCGGGCCGGTCGGCTGGTGCGGGGATTCGACGCGCTGCTGATGCTCCCGCTGGGCACCTCCGCCGTCACCGTCGGTTTCGGCTTCCTCGTCGCGCTGGACGAGCCGCCGCTGGATCTGCGGTCGAGCTGGATCCTGGTGCCGCTGGCCCAGGCGCTGGTCGGCGTGCCCTTCGTCATCCGCACCATGCTGCCGGTGCTGCGTGCCGTGGACGTGCGGCTGCGCGAGACCGCGGCCGTGCTGGGCGCCTCCCCGCTGCGGGCCTGGCGGGAGGTCGACTTCCCGCTGGTGCGCCGCGCGCTGCTGGTGGCCGCCGGGTTCGCCTTCACCGTCTCGCTGGGCGAGTTCGGCGCGACCGTGTTCATCGCCCGGCCTGACGCGCCCACCCTGCCGGTCGCGGTGGCCCGGATGCTGGGGCGGGCCGGGGAGGCACACTACGGGCAGGCCATGGCCCTGAGCACGCTTCTCATGCTCGTCTGCGCGGGGGTACTGCTCGCGCTGGAGCGGGTGCGAACCGACGGCCGGAGGGAGTTGTAGATGCTGCGGCTGGACGGAGTGACCGTGAGCTTCGGCGAGCGGACCGCGCTGGACGCGGTCGACCTGGAGGTGGCCGCGCACGAGACGGTCTGCGTCCTGGGGCCCAGCGGCAGCGGCAAGTCCACCCTGCTGCGCGTCGTCGCGGGGCTGCAGGAGGTCCGCAGCGGCCGGGTGCTCCTCTCGGGGCAGGACCAGACCGGCGTGCCGCCGCACCGGCGGGGCGTCGGCCTGATGTTCCAGGACCACCAGCTCTTCCCGCAGCGCGACGTCGCCGGAAACGTCGGCTTCGGACCGCGCATGCACGGCATGAGGCGGGCCGAGGCCGACCGCCGGGTCGCCGGGCTGTTGGACCTGGTGGGGCTGCCGGGCGCGGGGCGGCGGGCGGTGACCGCGCTGTCCGGCGGCGAGCAGCAGCGTGTCGCGCTGGCCCGCGCGCTGGCCCCGGAGCCGAGGCTGCTGATGCTGGACGAGCCGCTGGGCCAGCTCGACCGCGGACTGCGCGAGCGGCTGGTCGTCGAGCTGCGCGGCCTGTTCCGCAGGCTGGGTACGACGGTGCTCGCCGTCACCCACGACCACGGGGAGGCGTTCGCGCTCGCCGACCGGGTCGTGGTGATGGAGCGCGGCCGCATCGCCCAGGCGGGCACCCCGCTGGAGGTCTGGCAGCGCCCCGCCTCCGAGTTCGTCGCCCGCTTCCTGGGATTCGACAACATCACCCCGGCCACCGTCGACGGCGGGATCGCGGACACCGTCTGGGGGGAGCTGCCCGTGCCGGACGGCACCCCGCGCGGCGGCGGCCAGGTGCTGGTGCGCCCCGGCGGTGTGCTGCTGCGGGAGCCTGGGGAGGGGCTGCGCTGCACGGTGGAGGCGCGTACGTTCCGCGGCGGGGACGCCTCCACGGTCACCGTGCTGCTGCGTCCGGATGCGGGACCGCCCCTGGAGGCGGCCTGCACGCTGCGGGACGCGCCGTGGGAGGGCGCCGAGGTGGGGGTCGTCTTCGACCCGCGGGAGGTGGTCGCCCTGGGTGCCCCGCACGGCGCACCGAAGGCACCCGGCACCCCCGCGCCGCGGGAGGCCGGCTCTGGTCATGGCTCTCCGTCCGGCTCGGGCCGGGTCCGGTAGCCGCAGGAGCGGTCAACCCGTGGGCAGTGCCGTCAACAGTCCGGCGGCCGCCACGAGCGGCGCGCACACCGCCGTGGCGGTGGCGGCCCGCAGCAGCGCCACCCCCCGGCCCAGCTGCCGCGGCGCCCCGAGGCGGTCAAGCAGCTCCCGGACGGGGGCACGGGCGCGCCGGACCCGGGCGAGCACCGCCAGCCCGGCCGCGGCAGCGCAGCATCCGGTCAGGGCAGCGGCGAGTCCCACCAGCGGACCCGGAGCGGGCAGCCCGGCCCCGGTCAGGTGGGTCCGGATGACCGCCACCAGTGCCGCCCCCACCGCGCTCAGCGCACCCAGCGGACGCCCGGCGACGGCCGCTTCGCGGACGAGTGAGCGCCCGGCCAGCAGTCGCACCGGGCCCGGACGCGCGGCCCCCAGCAGACGCCCGCTCAACGCCACCAGTCCGGGGCCGGCCACCATCAGGCCCACTCCGATGAGCGTCCACCCGGCGGCGAACGGCCAGCCCGCCACGGCCCCGGGGCGTTCTGCCGGGTTCCAGGCGCCGGTGCCGCGCGCCGCATGCGCTGCCAGCAGCAGGCCCGCCGTTCCGGCCAGCAGGCCGGAGACTGCTTGCAGGGCGCTGCGCAGCAGTCCGGCGCGGCACGAGGTGCTCGTACCGTCCCGCCGCCGGGCCGGGTCCACAGCGCGGCGGCTGTCCGCGAACCGCCCGGAGTCGGGCGGCGCGGGTGCCGCGGCGCCGGGCCGGGTACCCCAGGCGGCCGCGAGGGCGGCCACCAGCGGCAGCGCGCTCAGCAGCGTCACGGCGGCCGGGACGGGGAGCGGGGGACCCTGCAGCGGCAGCAGGGCCGGCGGGCGGGGCAGGTTCAGTACCGACAGCGAGCCGCCCGCGCTCTCGACGCCTCCCCGTACGGTCAGCAGAAGCGTCAGCGCGCTGCCCGCCAGGCCGGGTACCGCGGCGGTGCGTGCGGCCAGCAGCGGCAGCCGGGCGGGTCCAAGCCCGGCTGCGTGCAGGCCGAGCCGGGCCTCGGTCCGGGGTTCGGTGCGCCCGAGGACCGCGGCCAGGTGGGCGGTGGCGGCGAGCGGGATCAGGCACCACAGCAGCCGCGTCAGGACGGCCGCCCGGTGGCCGGGGTGCTCCAGGGCGTAGGACAGGGCGGCGAGCAGCAGCAGGCCGCCGCTCGCGGAGGCGCACAGCAGCAACAGGCGGAGCAGCAGCGCCGCTGGTGTCGCGGTGAGCGTCAGACGGAGAGTGAGCACGCTGCCGCGCCTTCCGGTCCTGCGGACACCGCGGCCGGGGCGCCGGGCGCGGGGGTGCGCGCCCGGCGGCCGTCGGTGAGGGCGACGATGCGGTCGGCGAGCGCGGCACCGGTCGCCTCCGCGGTGCGTGCCGCCTGGTCGAGTGCGAAGTCGTGCCCGGCGAGGAGGACCGTGATGCCCTGCGAGCGGGCCGCGGCGCTGAGCGCCCGCAGCACTTGGGCGCGGTCGGTCTGGTGGAGCGGTGCCGTGGGCTCGTCGGCGAAGAGCACCGTGGGGGAGTGGACCAGTGCTCGGGCCACGGCGACGCGCTGGCGCTGGGCCTGCCGGAGTGCGGGCGGCCGCTTTCCGGCGCAGTCCGCGACATCCAGCCGCTCCAGCCAGGAGCAGGCCGTGCTGCGGGCCGTGCGGTATCCGTCCCCCTGTAGCAGGAGGGGGAGCGCGGCGTTCTCCCAGGCGGTCAGTTCGGGGACGAGGCGCGGGGTGCTGTCGATCCAGCCGAAGCGGTGCAGCCGCAGCCGTTCGCGCGCTGTCCGGCCGAGGGTGTGCACGGGGGCGCTGTTGAACCACACCTCGCCCTGGTCCGGCAGTACCTGCCCGGACATGCAGCGCAGCAGTGTGGTCTTTCCGCTGCCCCGCGGCCCTGTGACGGCGAGGATCTCGCCTTCCCGGACGCCGAGCGAGACGCCTTGCAGCGCGGGTGAGCCGTCGTGGGCGTAGTGCAGTCCTCGCGCCCAGAGCACGTCGTCCGGCGGGGCGGCCATGGGGCACCTCCACTCAACATCGCGAGCCGTCATTCCCTCTGGAGGGTGAAACGAGGGGCGGGGGCATCGGTCACTGGATCGATGCCCCCGCCCCTCGTGCGGCCCTGTGCGGGTCGGGTGTCCGTGCTTCGCGGTGCGGCTCAGAGCTTCGTCCACGCCTCCGTGAGGACGGAGCGGAGGATCTGCTCGGCCTCGTCGAAGACCTTCTGGTCGGAGATCAGCGGCGGGGCGAGCTGGACGACCGGGTCGCCCCGGTCGTCGGCGCGGCAGTAGAGGCCGTTCTCGAAGAGCGCCTTGGACAGGAAGCCGTACAGGACGCGCTCGGACTCCTCCTCGGTGAACGTCTCCTTGGTGGCCTTGTCCTTGACGAGTTCGATGCCGTAGAAGAACCCGTTGCCGCGCACGTCGCCGACTATGGGCAGGTCGTGCAGCTTCTGCAGGGTGCTGAAGAAGCCGGCTTCGTTGTCGAGCACGTGCTGGTTGAGGCCCTCGCGCTCGAAGATGTCGAGGTTGGCCAGCGCGACGGCGGCGGAGACGGGGTGGCCGCCGAAGGTGTACCCGTGCAGGAACGTGCTGTCACCGTGGTAGAAGGGCTCGGCGATCCGGTCGGAGATGACCGCGGCCCCTATGGGCGAGTAGCCGGAGGTCATGCCCTTGGCGCAGGTGATGATGTCGGGTACGTAACCGAACTTGTCGCAGGCGAAGACGGTGCCCAGCCGCCCGAAGGCGCAGATCACCTCGTCCGACACGAGCAGCACGTCGTACTGGTCGCAGATCTCCCGGACCCGCTGGAAGTAGCCGGGCGGCGGCGGGAAGCAGCCGCCCGCGTTCTGGACGGGCTCCAGGAAGACCGCGGCCACGGTCTCCGGGCCCTCGAAGAGGATCTGCTGCTCGATCTGGTCGGCGGCCCAGCGGCCGAACGACTCGGGGTCGTCGCCGTGGATCGGGGCGCGGTAGATGTTGGTGTTGGGCACCTTGTGCGCGCCGGGGACCAGCGGCTCGTAGGGGGCCTTGAGCGCGGGCAGCCCGGTGATGGCCAGGGCGCCCTGCGGGGTGCCGTGGTAGGCGACGGCGCGGGAGATGACCTTGTGCTTGAGCGGGTTGCCGGTCAGCTTGTGGTACTGCTTGGCCAGCTTCCACGCCGTCTCGACGGCCTCGCCGCCGCCGGTGGTGAAGAAGACCTTGTTCAGGTCGCCCGGGGCGTGCTGCGCGAGGCGCTCGGCCAGCTCGACGGCCTTGGGGTGCGCATAGGACCAGATGGGGAAGTAGGCGAGGTCCTGGGCCTGCTTGTTGGCGGCCTCGGCCAACTCGGCGCGGCCGTGCCCCGCCTGTACGACGAACAGGCCCGCCAGACCGTCGAGGTAGCGCTTGCCGTCGGTGTCGTAGATGTAGACGCCCTCGCCGCGGGCGATCGTCGGAACCGGCGCGTTCTGGTACGACGACATGCGGGTGAAGTGCATCCACAGGTGGTCGTTGGCGGTGCGGGAGAGGTCCTTGCTCACTGTTATCGCGTTCCCCATGTGTAGGTCTGCTTGCGCAGCTTGAGGTAGACGAAGCTCTCCGTCGAGCGCACGCCCGGCAGGGTCCGGATGCGTTTGTTGATCAGTTCGAGGAGATGGTCGTCGTCGTGGCACACGATCTCGACGAGCAGATCGAACGAGCCCGCCGCGATGACGACGTAGTCGACCTCGTCGAGCCCGGCGAGCGCATCGGCGACCGGTTCGACGTCCCCGTCGACCGTGACGCCGAGCATCGCCTGGCGCATGAAGCCGACGGTGAGCGGATCGGTCACGGCGACGATCTGCATGACGCCCTGCTCCTGGAGTTTCTGGACGCGCTGCCGCACGGCCGCCTCGGAAAGCCCGACGGCTTTGCCGATGGCGGCGTACGGGCGCCGTCCGTCCTCCTGGAGCTGTTCGATGATTGCCAGGGACACGGCATCCAGGGACGAGGAGCCTGCTGTCTTCTTCGAGTCGCGAGCCACGGGTGCCACTGTGCATGAGACATCCGCTGTCCCGCAACCCTTGAGCGATGTAATCCGCAGCCAATTGGCTGACTCAACACTGATTCCGTTGTTCAGCGGCGGTGGGCGTATCGAAAACGTTGCTCGGCCGGTTAGGGTGGCGGTCTCACCCATTGGACAACGGAGCAGGAGGGGTGCGAAGTGACCACCGAGCTGCGTCGACTGCGCAACTACATCGACGGGGAGTTCAGGGACGCCGCGGACGGCCGGACCACCGAGGTGGTCAACCCGGCGACGGGTGAGGCGTACGCCACGGCGCCGCTGTCCGGCGCCGCCGACGTCGACGCCGCGATGGCCGCTGCCGAGGCCGCCTTCCCCGCCTGGCGGGACGCCACGCCCGGCACCCGGCAGCAGGCCATCCTCAAGATCGCCGACGCGCTGGAGGCGCGCGCCGACGAGTTCCTCGCCGCCGAGTGCGAGAACTGCGGCAAGCCGCTGGAGCTGACCCGGCAGGAGGAGCTGCCGATGATGCTCGACCAGATCCGCTTCTTCGCGGGTGCCGCCCGGATGCTCGACGGCAAGGCGGCGGGCGAGTACATGGAGGGCCTGACCTCGTTCGTGCGGCGCGAGCCGATCGGCGTGTGCGCCCAGGTCGCCCCGTGGAACTACCCGGCGATGATGGCCGTGTGGAAGTTCGCCCCGGCTCTCGCGGCGGGCAACACGGTCGTGCTCAAGCCCTCCGACACCACCCCGGCCTCCACGGTCTTCCTGGCCGAGCTGATGGGCGCGATCCTGCCCAAGGGCGTCTTCAACGTGGTGTGCGGCGACCGGGACACCGGGCGGCTGCTCGTCGAGCACAAGACCCCGGCGATGGCCTCCATCACCGGCTCGGTGCGGGCCGGCATGGAGGTTGCCGCCAGCGGCGCCAAGGACCTCAAGCGCGTGCACCTGGAGCTGGGCGGCAAGGCCCCCTGCGTCGTCTTCGACGACGCGGACATCCCGGCGGCCGTCGAGGGTATCCGCGACGGCGGCTTCTTCAACGCCGGCCAGGACTGCACCGCGGCCACCCGGGTGCTCGTCCAGGAAGGCGTCCACGACGAGTTCGTGCAGGCCCTGGCCAAGGCCGCCGCCGAGGTGAAGACCGGCGACCTCAGCGACGAGGACTGCTTCTACGGCCCGCTGAACAACCCGACCCACCTGGAGAAGGTGGCGGGCTTCATCGACCGCCTCCCCGCGCACGCCAAGGTCGAGGCGGGCGGCGAGCGGGTCGGCGACAAGGGCTACTTCTACGCCCCCACCGTCGTCTCAGGGCTCAAGCAGGACGACGAGATCATCCAGAACGAGGTCTTCGGACCGGTGATCACCGTCCAGAAGTTCACCGACGAGGCGCAAGCGGTCGAGTGGGCCAACGACGTCGAGTACGCGCTGGCCTCCTCGGTGTGGACCACCGACCACGGCACCGCCATGCGGATGTCCAGGGTCCTGGACTTCGGCTGCGTGTGGATCAACACCCACATCCCGCTCGTCGCCGAGATGCCGCACGGCGGCTTCAAGAAGTCCGGCTACGGCAAGGACCTGTCGATGTACGGGCTGGAGGACTACACGCGGGTCAAGCACGTCATGACGGCGCTGTGAGCCGACCCGGCGGTGGGGGCGGCCGCCCCCACCGCCGGGTCGCGGCCACATCAGCGGTAGGCCCGCACCCCGACCGGGGCGCGGGCCTGCTCCCGCCGGAGCGGGCCGGGCCCGGGCTCAGAGGGCTTCAGGACTGGTACGGGTTCTGCGGCCCGCGGTCGGCGAAGGGGTTCTGGCCCTGCGCGCCCGGCTGCTGCGGAACACCGGCCACGGCCTGCGGAGCCGCGCCCGCTGCCGGAGCCGCGCCCTGGGCCTGGCCGAGCAGCTGCTCGGCGCTCTCCTTGGAGATCTCGGTGTGCGCGCCGCAGAAGGTGCACTGCAGTGAGTGCTTCGCGGGTGCGATCGGGAACAGCGGGATGAAGAAGAGCGAGAACTTCGTCACCCGCTTGCGCAGCGCGTGCGCGGCCGGGTTGCCGCAGAACCCGCAGAGCAGGTTGAGCATGGCGAGCTGCATCAGCTTGCTGCTGGTACCGAAGATGATCACGGTGGTTCCATTCACGAGTGCGTAGCGAGCGGATATGAGCCAATCACCCGCCGACGTCCTCCGGAAGCCGGTTCATGTAACAGGCGTGCGCCAACTCCGTGCGCGCCGCGGGCTGTCCAGTGCGCGCACCAGCCGCGCGACATGGTTGGTGGTGATCCCGTCCACCCCCAACGCGGCGAGCCTGCGCATGGTGCGAACCCGGTCGGCCGTCCACGCGGAGACCAGCCGCCCGTCCGCGTGTGCGCGGGCGACCAGTTCCGGGGTGAGCAGCCCGAAGCGGTAGTTGAGCCAGCGCGGCCGCAGCTCCGCGAGCAGGGTCGGCCGCACCGGCGCCGCGCGCTCCCAGGTGAGCGCCAGCTCGGCGCCCGGCGACACGGCGCGCACCCGCCGCATCGCCTCCGGACCGCCGCAGTAGTAGACACGGTCGGCCGCGTCCGCGGCCCGCACGGCCGCGACAGCGGCCGCCACCGCGCCGGGATCGGGCAGATCGACCAGGGTGCGGACCCCGCGGGTGGCCGCGAGCGCGTCGGCGAGCGCGGGCACGCCAGGAGCCAGCGCCGTCAGCCGCTCACGGCTGACCGTCGCCACGGCGGCATCGTGCCCCCACAGCCGCTCCAGGGTGCGGTCGTGCAGCACCACGGGCACCCCGTCCCGGGTGAGCCGCACATCCAGCTCCACGGCGTCGGCCCCCGTGGCCACGGCGGCGCGGAAGGACGGCAGTGTGTTCTCGCGCGCGGCCCAGGGCGCGCCCCGGTGCGCCACCGCGGCCGGCCTGCGGCCGGGGGGAGCTGCGGGCCGGTCCGCTCCGGCCGGCTCTGCGGTCACCCCGTACGCTGCCAGGCTGCCAGGTGGGCGTCGATCTCCTCGCACAGCCGGGCCTTGCCGCCCTCGTCCAGGAAGGACACCCGCACCGCGTTCCTCGCCAGCGCGGCCACTCCCGCCGCGTCCAGGCCCAACAGCTTCGCCGCGATGCCGTACTCGGTATTGAGGTCGGTGCCGAACATCGGCGGGTCGTCGCTGTTGATGGTGACCAGCACCCCTGCCTTGACCATCTCGGCGACGGGATGGTCGGTGAGGGACTCCACCGCGCGGGTCGCGATGTTCGAGGTCGGACAGACCTCCAGCGGGATCCCGCGCTCGGCCAGGTGCTCCAGCAGCCGCGGGTCCTGGACGGCGCTCGTGCCGTGGCCGATGCGCTCGGCCCGCAGCGAGGTGAGCGCGTCCCAGATCGTGCCCGGACCCGTCGTCTCCCCCGCGTGCGGGACGCTGTGCAGCCCGGTGGCCAGCGCCCGGTCGAAGTAGGGCTTGAACTGCGGGCGGGGCACCCCGATCTCCGGACCGCCGAGCCCGAAGGAGACCAGCCCGTCCGGTGCCAGCGCGGTGGCGATCCGCGTCGTCTCCTCGGCCGCCTCCAGTCCCGCCTCGCCCGGGATGTCGAAGGTCCAGCGCAGCACCACGCCCAGTTCCCGCTCGGCGCAGCGGCGGGCGTCCTCGATGGCCTCCAGGAAGGCGCCGTCGGGGATGCCGCGGCTCACGGAGCTGTAGGGCGTCACGGTCAGTTCCGCGTACCGGATCGACTGCCGCGCCATGTCGCGGGCGATCTCGTAGGTCAGCAGGCGCACGTCCTCGGCGTCCCGGACCAGGTCCACGACCGAGAGGTAGACCTGGATGAAGTGCGCGAAGTCGGTGAACGTGAAGTAGTCGGCGAGGGCCTGGGGGTCCGCCGGCACGCCCGCCTCCGGATGGCGGGCCGCGAGTTCGGCCACGATCCGCGGCGAGGCGGAGCCGACATGGTGCACATGCAGCTCTGCCTTGGGCAGCCCTGCGATGAAGGCGGCCAGATCTGAGGATTCGGACAAGGGATGCCTCCGGCTCCGTTGCGGGTCCGGTCATCGTAGGCGCCCCGGCGCCGGAAGTGGTGTCCGAGCAGCCGCATAGCATGAGGTGAAGGGACCATGTGGAAGGAGAGGGGACGCGATGGACGAGGGGGCGGGACCGCTGCCGCCTGCCGGAGCGCCCGGGCAGCCGAGCGGGGGGAGCGACGACGGTCAGGGGAGCGGGAAGCCGCCTCCGATACCCCCGGCGCCGGATGGCCCGGGCCGCTCCTACGGCGTACCGCCCGCGGCGGGGTATCCGCAGGGCGGGCCCGCGGCGTCGGGGCCGCAGGGCGGCTACGGCGCCGGGCCGCCGGGGTACGGCGCGGCGGGCGGATATCCGGGCTACGCAGCTCAGCCCGGCGCCGGCTACGGCTCAGGAACGTACGCACCGTACGGCTGGTACGGGCCGCCGCCGCCGGTCGGCAAGTCCGTGGCCGCCATGGTGGTCGGTATCGGCAGCGTGGTGCTGGTTCTCACCTGCTGGGGGAGTTTCCTCGCCGTCCTCTCCTCCCCGGTCGCGCTGGTCCTGGGCGTCAGCGCGCGGCGCGCGGTGGCCAGGGGGGAGCAGGGCGGTGGCGGGCAGGCGACGGCGGGGTTCGTCCTCGGCATCGTCGGACTGGTGCTGGCGGTGCTCGTCAGCACGTTCCTGATCCTCGGCCTGACAATCTGGTCGGACGATTTCGGCGGCGGGCCGGGGGGTGGCGACGGCGACTCCTTCGACGCGCGGGGCACCCGTGCGCCAGTCGTGGCGGTGCGCTGAGCGGACTTCCCGAACAGCACGGCAACGGGCGGCCTTCCGCGGAGTGCGGAAGGCCGCCCCTTGCCGTGCTCTGCCCTTTCCCGCCGTTCGGGAGCGGGCGGCCGCGGACGGCCGCAGTGGTAGGCGGAGGCCCGGTGTGAGTATCGATTCCGTGGCTTAATCAAAAGATAACTACGGAATCCCTTGTTGGATGCGTGAAGCCCTGCCAGGATCGGCTGCCAACAGCGGCCTGGGCCACGGTGCCGCATCATGCGAACCGTGTCGCGGAGCCGCCGGAGCACGCCGCACCCCGCAGTGGTCAGGAGTCCCGATGGTCCAGCGCTTCGATGTGTCCGAACGGTTCGCCGCGGGCGTCCAGTACGTCGCCGGCAGGCTCTGCCCCGGTACCTCCGGCCGTTCGCACGCCATCGTCGACCCCGCGACCGGTGCGGAGGTCCACCGGTTCGAGCTGGCCGGCGGGGCCGACATCGACGCCGCGGTCCGCGCCGCCCGTGCGGCCCTCCCCGGCTGGGCGGGCGCCACGCCCGCCGAGCGCTCGGCGGCCATGCACCGCTGGGCCGCCCGGCTCGCCGGACTGGCCGACGAGTTCGTGTACGCCGAGTCGCTGCAGTGCGGCAAACCGCTCAAGCTCTCCGCCGAGTTCGACGTCCCGGGCTCCTTCGACAACGTCGCCTTCTTCGCGGGAGCCGCCCGGCACCTCGCCGGTGCGGCGGCCGCCGAGTACAGCGGGGAGCACACCTCCTCCGTCCGGCGGGAGCCGCTGGGCGTCATCGGGTCCATCGCGCCGTGGAACTACCCGCTCCAGATGGCGGCCTGGAAGATCCTCCCGGCCGTCGCGGCGGGCAACACCATCGTCCTCAAGCCCTCCGAGCTCACGCCGCTCACCTCCGTAATGTTCGCGCAGGCCGCGGAGGAGGCAGGGGTCCCGGCCGGAGTGATCAACATCGTCACCGGCGCCGGGCCGGACGCGGGCGAGGCGCTCGTCGCCCACCCCGGGGTGGCCATGACCTCCTTCACCGGTTCCACGGCCGTCGGCAGGCGGGTGGCCGAGATCGCCACCACGGCCTCCCGTCCCGCCAAGCGCCTGCACCTCGAACTCGGCGGCAAGGCGCCGTTCCTGGTGTTCGACGACGCGGACCCGGCCGCGGCGGCACACGGCGCGGTCGCGGGTGCTCTGATCAACAGCGGTCAGGACTGCACAGCGGCGACCCGCGCCTACGTCCAGCGCCCGCTCTACGACGCCTTCGTGGATGCTGTCGCCGAACTGATGAACGCGGTACGGGTCGGCGACCCGTTCGCGGCGGACACGGACCTGGGCCCGCTGATCTCCCATGCGCATCGCGACCGGGTGGCCGGCTTCGTCGACCGGGCGCGCTCCTACGCCACCGTCGTCACCGGGGGCGAGGCCCCGGGCGGAGAACTCGCCCGGGGCGCCTACTACCGCCCGACGCTCCTCACCGACGCCCCGCAGGACAGCGAGGCCGTCCAGCACGAGATCTTCGGCCCGGTGCTCGTCGTCCTGCCCTTCGACACCGATGACGAGGGGATCGCACTGGCCAACGACACGCCCTATGGGCTTGCCGCCTCCGCCTGGAGCCGGTCGGTCTTCCGCACCGGGCGCGCCGCGCGTGAGCTCCAGGCCGGCTGCGTGTGGCTCAACGACCACATCCCGATCATCAGCGAGATGCCGCACGGCGGATACAAGGCGTCCGGCTACGGCAAGGACATGTCCGCCTTCTCGTTCGAGGAGTACACCCAGATCAAGCACGTGATGGCCGAGACGACCGGCACCGTGCGCAAGGACTGGCACCGTACGGTCTTCGGCGACCGCTGACGACCCGGACCTGAGCTGACAGCCCCCCCGCCGCCCCGGGGTGCCCGACCCCGATCCCGCCCCGCCCCCTCCCAGGAAGGCGGTCCCCCATGGACCTGTTCGAAGGACTGCCGGAGCCCGTCGCCAAGGCGTGGGAACGCAGTCTGACCGGTGGCCGCGCCGCGATGTCCCGGCGCCGGCTGCTGCGCGCCGCTTCTCTCGCGGCGGCCGGCTCCACCCTCGCCGCGTGCGGAATCCCGCCCGCGGCCGGCGACAAGGGCGACAACGCGCCCGAGGACGCCCCCGACCACTCCCGCGAGGAGAAGGTCCTCAACTTCGCCAACTGGCCCCTTTACATCGATGTCGACGAGAAGAACAAGAAGAAGCGTCCCACTCTCGACCGCTTCCAGCGCGAGAGCGGGATCAAGGTGAAGTACATCGAGGACATCAACGACAACAACGAGTTCTACGGCAAGATCAAGCCGCAGCTCGCCGCAGGTCAGGACACCGGCCGCGACCTGGTGTGCCTCACCGACTGGATGGCCGGCCGCATCATCCGGCAGGGCTGGGCGCAGCGCCTGGACCCGGCGAACCTGCCGCACGCCGTCACCAACTTGGAGGACCGTTTCCGCGCGGCCGCCCACGACCCCGGACGGCAGTACAGCTACCCCTGGGCGGGCACGGCCTGCGTGGTCGCCTACAACAAGAAGGCCACCAAGGGGAAGCAGGTCACCAGCGTCACCCAACTGCTGGAGGACGATTCCCTCAAGGGCCGGATATCCATGCTGACGGAGATGACCGACACCATCGGGCTGACCATGCTCGACATGGGCGTCGATTCCGAGCACTTCTCCGCGGACGACTTCGACGCCGCCGTCGCCCGCATCCAGAAGGCCGTCGACCGCAGACAGCTGCGGCGCTTCAGCGGCAACGACTACATGGACGAGCTCAACTCCGGTGACATCGCCGCCTGCCTGGCGTGGGCCGGGGACGTCGTTCAGCTCCAGCTCGACAACCCGGACGTGGAGTTCGCCGTCCCCGACAAGGGATACCTCTTCGGCACGGACGACCTGCTCGTCCCCGCCAGGGCCCGGCACCGCGGCAACGCCGAGGCGCTGATCGACTACTACTACCAGCCCAGGGAGGCCGCCGAGCTGGCCGCCTGGGTCAACTACATCTGCCCGGTCACCGGCGCCCAGGCCGAGATGGAGAAGATCGACAAGGAGCTGGCCGACGCACCGCTGATCTTCCCCGACGCGCGAATGATCGCCAGGGGAAAGAACTTCCGGCCGATGAGCGCCAAGGAAGAAGCCCGCTACGAGGAGAAGTTCTCCAAGCTCATCGGAGCCTGAGCCGCCCGCGTCCCTGTCCGCGCCAGCCCGCATCCCCGAGGACCGGCCATGACCATCACCCTTTCCGGTATCAGCAAGACCTTCGGCGACGTCACCGCCGTCCAGCCGCTCGACCTCACCGTTCCCGAGGGGACGTTCTTCGCCCTGCTGGGCGCCTCCGGCTGCGGCAAGACCACCACACTGCGCATGATCGCGGGCCTGGAGGAGCCGACCTCCGGCAGCATCCTGCTGGGCGACGAGGACATCACCCACCTCCCGCCCCACAAACGCCCCGTCAACACCGTCTTCCAGAACTACGCGCTCTTCCCGCACCTGGACGTCGCAGAGAACGTCGCCTTCGGACTGCGCCGCCGCGGGGTGAAGTCGGTCCGTAAGCAGGTCGCGGAGATGCTCGACCTCGTCCAGCTCGGGGACATGGCCCGCCGCAGACCCCGGCAGCTCTCCGGCGGACAGCAGCAGCGCGTCGCCCTCGCCCGTGCTCTGATCAACCGCCCCCAGGTCCTGCTCCTGGACGAGCCGCTGGGCGCCCTGGACCTGAAGCTGCGCCGCCAGATGCAGCTCGAACTCAAGCGCATCCAGACCGAGGTCGGCATCACTTTCGTGCACGTCACCCACGACCAGGAAGAGGCCATGACCATGGCCGACGGCGTGGCCGTGATGCACGGCGGACGCGTCGTCCAACTCGGGCCGCCCGCCGAGCTGTACGAGAACCCGCGCTCCACCTTCGTCGCCAACTTCCTGGGCACCTCCAACCTGATCGAGGCCGAACTGCTCTCCGGTGCCGCCGCGCCCGGCGAGCGGCCGGAGTCCGGCGCCGGGAACGCTTCCCCGGACGGGGCCGGAGACGGGCTCGGGGACGGCGCCGAGATGCGGGTCAAGGTCGTGGAGACCGGCGACCCGCTCCGGCTGCCCGCGGCCCGCTGCTCGGCCGAGGGCGTGCCCCCGGGCGGGAGAGTGCTGGTCGGTGTGCGGCCGGAGAAGATCTCCCTCGTCCGCACCGACGAGGCGGGCACGGTCCCGCCGGAGGTCCCCGACGGCCGCAACCGGCTCACCGGCCGAATCCGGGACGCCGGCTATCTGGGCGTCTCCTGGCAGTACCTCGTCGAGACCCCGGCCTGCGAACTCACCGTCTACGAGCAGAACGTGGAGCGCGACAGCAGGCTCGCGCCGGGCGCGCACGTCGTAGTGCACTGGCGGCCCGCGCACACCTTCGCGCTGGACGCGGACCAGGACGCACGGGCGGGGGAGGAGGCCCTGTGACAGCCGTGGCCACACCCCCGCCCGCCGGCCCCGCTCCCGGCGCGGCGCCGGGCACCGCCCAGGAGCCCGGCAGCGCGGACTCCGCGGGTGGCGGCCGGCGGCCGCGGCGCGGACTGACCCCGTACTGGCTGCTGCTGCCCGCCGGGCTCTGGCTCGCGGTCTTCTTCGTCGCCCCGCTCTTCTACCAGGCCTCCACCTCGGTGCAGAGCGGCTCGCTGGAGGAGGGCTTCCGCGTCACCTGGCAGTTCTCGAACTACACCGACGCGCTGGGCACCTACGGCGAACACTTCCTCCGCTCGTTCGGCTACGCGGCTGTCGCGACGGCACTGTGCCTGATCATCGGCTATCCGCTGGCGTACATGATCGCCGTCCGGGCCGGGCGCTGGCGCAACCTGCTGCTGGTCCTGGTGATCGCGCCGTTCTTCACCAGCTTCCTCATCCGCACCCTGGCCTGGAAGACGATCCTCTCCGACGGCGGCCCCGTCGTGGCCGTCCTGAGCTCCCTGCACATCCTGGACGTGACCTGCTGGCTGGGACTGACCGGTGCCGACCGCGTCCTGGCCACCCCGCTCGCCGTGGTCTGCGGGCTGACGTACAACTTCCTGCCGTTCATGATCCTGCCGCTCTACAGCTCCCTGGAGCGGATGGACACCTCGCTGCTCGAAGCGGCCCGGGACCTGTACGCCACACCGTCGACGACATTCCGGAAGGTGACCTTCCCGCTCTCGCTCCCCGGCGTGGTCGCGGGCACGCTGCTCACCTTCATCCCGGCCTCCGGCGACTACATCAACGCCCAGCTCCTGGGGTCGCCCAACGAGCAGATGGTCGGCAACGCCATCCAGAAGCAGTTCCTCAACGTTCTCGACTACCCGACGGCGGCAGCGATGTCCTTCATCCTGATGGCGCTCATCCTGATCATGGTCAGCGGCTATCTGCGCAAGGCGGGGACGGAGGAACTGGTCTGATGTCCCCGACCCCGACCCCCGCCTCGGCTCCGGTCGCGCGTGCCGCGCCTCACCCCGGACCGCTCGCCGCCGCACTGCGGCTGCTGCGCCGGAACGCCGTCGTCCTGGTGGGATGTGCGGCCCTGGCCTATCTGCTGGTGCCCAACCTGGTCGTCCTGCTGTTCTCCTTCAACAAGCCGGCCGGCCGCTTCAACTACACCTGGCGCACCTTCTCCACCGATGCCTGGACCGACCCCTGCGGCGTCGCCGGGATGTGCAGCGCGCTGGGGCTCAGCCTGCAGATCGCGGCGCTGGCCACGCTGATCGCCACGGCCTTCGGCACGTTCGCCGCCTTCGCGCTGGCCCGTTACCGCTTCCGGGGCAAGGGCACCACCAACGCACTGATCTTCCTGCCGATGGCCATGCCCGAAGTCGTGATGGGCGCCTCCCTCGGCACCCTCTTCCTCAACACCCGCGTCGAATTCGGATTCATGACGATTCTGATCGCGCATGTCATGTTCTGCCTGAGCTTCGTCGTGGTCGCCGTCAAGGCCCGGGTGATGAGCATGGATCCCCGCTTGGAGGAGGCCGCCCGCGACCTCTACGCGGGCCCCTTCCAGACGTTCTGGCGCGTCACCCTGCCGCTCGCCGCGCCGGGAATCGCCTCCGGCGCCATGCTCAGCTTCGCTCTGTCGTTCGACGACTTCATCATCACCCAGTTCAACGCGGGTCCCTCGACGGTCACCTTCCCCATGTTCGTCTGGGGCGCGGCGCAGCGCGGGGTCCCCGTGCAGGTCAACGTGATCGGCTCGGCGATGTTCGGGCTGGCGCTGGTGATCGTGCTGGCAGGGCAGCTCGCGGCCAACCGCCGTGGGAAGCCGCGAGCATCGCCCTCCGGTGCACCGCCCGCGGCCCGCACCGGCACCCCTGCCGGCACCCTGTCCGGCGGCGCCGGGCGTACGACGCGGCGCCGCCCCCGGACGTACGACGCGGCGCCGCCCCCGCCGCGCGCCGCGCGGAGCCCCCAGGAAGAAGGGCGACCATGAACGACACCGGGACCGCACACCTGAGTACGACGAGGAGTCGATGACCGTGAGTGATGCCGTGGCCTCTCCCGCTGCCCTCCGCTCCCTCGCCGACGCCCTGCCCACCCCCTTCTGGCTGGACGACCCTGCCCACCGCCCCGAGCGCCGCCCGGCACTCGTCGGCGACGAGCACTGCGACCTGCTGGTGGTCGGGGGCGGCTACAGCGGCCTGTGGACCGCGCTGCTCGCCAAGGAACGGGACCCCGCCCGCGACGTGGTGCTCGTCGAGAGCGAGGAGGTCGGCTGGGCCGCCTCCGGACGCAACGGCGGCTTCTGCGCGGCCTCGCTCACCCACGGTTTCGGCAACGGCCTCGCCCGCTGGCCAGAGGAGATCGCCGAACTCGAACGGCTGGGCCGGCGCAACCTGGACGCCATCCAGGAAGCCGTCTCCCGCTACGCCATCGACTGCGACTTCGAGCGCACCGGCGAAATCGCCCTGGCCACCGAGCCCCACCAGGTCGCCGAACTGGAGGAATGGGCGCAGCAGGCCGACGCGCTCGGCGTGGGCGACGGGCTGACCCTGCTCGACCGGGACGCGGTGCGCGCCGAAGCCGATTCGCCGACCTTCCTGGCCGGACTCTGGGACCGCACCGGAGTCGCCATGGTCAACCCCGCACGCCTCGCCTGGGGCCTCAAGCGCGCCTGCGAACAGGCCGGCGTCCGCATCCACGAGCACACCCCCGCGACCCGGCTGGACACCCGCGGCGCCGGGATCGCCGTCGGCACTCCCTATGGCCGGGTGCACGCCCGCAGCGTCGCCCTGGGCACCAACGCCTTCCCCTCGCTGCTGCGCCGGGTGCGGCCCTACATCGCCCCCGTCTACGACTATGCGCTGATGACCGAACCGCTCGACGAGGAGCAGCGGGCGGCGATCAACTGGCACAACCGCCAGGGCCTCAGCGACAGCGCCAACCACTTCCACTACTTCCGCATCACCACGGACAACCGCATTCTGTGGGGTGGCTACGACGTCCTCTACCACTACGGCAGCCGGATCTCCCGCGACTACCACCAGCGTCCCGAGACCTTCGCCAAGCTCGCCCGGCATTTCTTCCGCTGCTTCCCGCAGCTCGAGGGACTGCGCTTCACCCACAGCTGGGGCGGCGTCATCGACACCTGCTCGCGCTTCTCCCCGTTCTTCGGCACCGCCGCCGACGGCCGCGTCGGCTACGCCGCGGGCTTCACCGGGCTCGGTGTCGGTGCCACCCGGTTCGGTGCCGAGGTCATGCTCGACCTGCTCGCGGGCGAGCGCACCGAGCGCACCGCGCTGCGGATGGTGCGCAAGAAGCCGCTCCCGTTCCCGCCGGAGCCGGTCCGCTGGGCCGGGATCGGCCTCACCCAGTGGTCGCTGGCCCGCTCCGACGCGCAGGCCGGACGGCGCAACCTGTGGCTGAAGGCCATGGACAAGGTGGGCATAGGCTTCGACAGCTGACGGTGCCGCCGACGTCTCCAGCGGGAGGGCGTCCGCGGCGCCTCAGCCGTCGGCCGGCGGCGTACGGCGGGCCCGCCGTGGGTTACGGCCGCACGGCATCCGGCTGCCGTGCGGCGGCTACTACCGGTCGGGGCGTGGCAGGCGGGCGTCGAGCCCCGACCGGTGTGCGGCCACGAAGGCCGCACACAGCAGCAACACGCTCAGACACCAGCCCGCCAGCACATCCAGCGGCCAGTGGTACCCCCGCCACACCAGCCCGAGCCCGTTCCCGGCCACCAGGGCGACGACCAGCGCTCCCGCCGCTCGGCACGCGGCACGGGAGAGCTCGCCGCTCAGCAGGAGCAGCGCGCCGCCGAACGCCGCCGCCGTGGTGGCGGCGTGCCCGGACGGGTAGAAGCCCCCACCGCCGGACGGACCGGCGCGGTCCGTCCACATTTTCAGGCCCAGCACAAGGGGAACCATCAGCGCCACGGCCGCGCCGTAGCAGGCCACCGGCCACCAGTGGCGGCCTCGCGAACGCAGCAGCGACAGCGCCATCGCGGCGGCGAGCAGGGGCAGCGCCACCTCCGCATTCCCCAGATCCGCGAGCGCCTCGGCCGGTATCTGCGGGGGCGCGGCCCGGCGCACGGCCGCGCCCAGTTCCTCGTCCCGGTCGACCAGCGCACCCGCCACCAGCACCTGCCAGGTGCCCAGAAGCAGTACGAGAGCGCACAGACCGCAGGCCGCTGCCGGCAGCGGCCCGCGGTGGCGCGATCCTCCGGAGCCCGGAGGGGGTGTGAGCGTGGCCGGCCGCCCGGGAACCGGGGGGACAGTTCCAGGGCGGCCGTGTCGACCGGGTTCCCGCCGGTCCCGGGGGGTGTGGGACAAGCGACTATCCGATCGGTGAGGAACGTGCGCGAGGGCACGACCGGGCCTGTCTTGGGGAGTGACCGGCTCGGACCGGGAACCCGGAGGTGGCCCTCCGTGCCTCCCGGCGACTCAAGAAACCGTACGGCAGCGGCTCGGGCCCCGACAGGCGCATTACGCACCGGACATCGGCCCCGCACACATTCTTCACCGGTGCTGCTCCCCTGCTGGTCACCGCCCGCTCCGGCGGTACGCGGCGCCCGTGGGCTCGCGTTCCTACCACGCTACCGGTCCGGCCGCGGGGAGGACCGGCCGCCGGAGGGCCGGTCCTCCCCGTCTCCCCGCGCGGCGGCGCGCCGCGCACCGCCCGGCCGGAACGCCGCGAGCCGCCGGCCGGAGGGAAGACCGGCCGACGGCTCGCTCAGCAGGGCTCGGCGAGCCCTCGGGTCCTCACAGCCCGGCGACTGCCTCCTCCAGGACGTCGAGGCCCTCGTTGAGCAGGTCCTCGCCGATGACCAGCGGCGGCAGGAAGCGCACGACGTTGCCGTAGGTGCCGGTCGTCAGGACGAGCAGGCCCTGCTGGTGGCATGCCTTTGCGAGCGCCGCGGTGGCCTCCGGGTTGGGCTCCTTGCCACCCGGCTTCACGAGCTCGACGGCGAGCATGGCGCCCCGGCCGCGGACATCGCCGATGATCTCGGAGCTCTCCGCCAGCTTCTCCAGCCGCGGCTTCATGATCTCCTCGATGCGCCGGGCCTTGGCGGGAAGATCGAGCTCGCGCATCGTCTCGATGGATCCGAGCGCGGCCGCGCACGCCACCGGGTTGCCGCCGTAGGTGCCGCCCAGGCCGCCGCTGTGCGCGGCGTCCATGATGTCGGCCCGGCCGGTGACCGCGGCCAGTGGCATACCGCCCGCGATGCCCTTCGCGGTGGTGATCAGGTCCGGCACGAGGCCCTCGTCCTCGCAGGCGAACCACTGGCCGGTGCGGCAGAAGCCGGACTGGATCTCGTCCGCGACGAAGACGATGCCGTTGTCCCGCGCGAACTGCTGGATGCGCGGCAGGAAGCCCTTGGCCGGGACGATGAAGCCGCCCTCGCCCAGCACCGGTTCGATGATGATCGCGGCGACGTTGTCGGGGCCGATCTGCTTGGTGATCTGGTCGATCGCCTGGGCCGCGGCCTCCTCGGCGCAGTTCTCCGGGCCGGTCAGCCAGCGGTAGGGGTAGGCGACGGGGACCCGGTAGACCTCGGGCGCGAACGGACCGAAGCTGTGCTTGTACGGCATGTTCTTCGAGGTGAGCGCCATCGTCAGGTTGGTGCGGCCGTGGTAGCCGTGGTCGAACACCACGACGGCCTGGCGGCCGGTGTGCGCGCGGGCGATCTTGACGGCGTTCTCCACCGCCTCGGCGCCGGAGTTGAACAGTGCGCTCTTCTTGGCGTGGTCGCCCGGGGTGACCGCGGCCAGCTCCTCGCAGACCCGCACGTAGGGCTCGTAGGGAACGACCATCGCGCAGGTGTGGGTGAAGTCGTTGAGCTGCTCCGTCGCCCGGCGCACGACCGCCTCGGCGCTGTTGCCGACCGAGGTCACGGCGATACCGGAGCCGAAGTCGATGAAGGAGTTGCCGTCCACGTCCTCCAGGACGCCGCCGCCGGCGCGGCGCGCGAAGACCGGCAGCACCGTCCCGATGCCGTTGGCGACCGAGGCCTGCTTGCGGGCCATCAGCTCCTGCGACACGGGCCCGGGGACAGCGGTGACCACACGCCGCTCCTGGGGGAGGGAAGGCCCTCCGGACAGTTCCGTCTTTCCGGTCATAGCGCACTCCTCGGGAGGAACGGGTGTCTGGCACTTCGCAGGCTAGGGGCACGCGGACGGACGACACATGCACCGCTCCGGAGAAGTGCGGACCGCGTGTTGGCCACGACGGACATAGGTGTGCAGGCGGCGGCCCGCACCGGCCGTGCCCGGCCTCCTCTGCCGACTGCCGACGTCCGCGCACCCGGCACGCCCGCGGCCACGTGTGAGCCGCGGCCCCGGCGATCCCGCCGACGGGCCGGGCCAACTGACATGGTCAGCCGCTAGATTGGGGGAAGGAGGGCGCCGGTCGCTTACCGGACCGGCGCGTCGGGGCGTCAGGGAGCTGAGGCAGCACATGGACATGGGGCTTCCCCACCGGAAGCAGGGCACGGGCAGCACGCACCACACTGCCCCCACCCCCACCGGCCACCCCGCGGTCCCACCCCAACCGTCCGCGCCCCCCGCGGCCCCCGACACGAGCGCCGCCACCCGGGCCTCCGGAGTGGAGGCGGGCCCGCCACCCATGCCCCCCGGCGCCCCCCAGGGTGCCCCCCCGCTCGCCGACTGGCTGCGCCTGCCCCGCCCCCAGGCGGCCCCGGGCGTATGGCGCTGCGGCTACGAACAGCGCCCACCGGAAGACCCCGACCGCACCCCCGCCCGCCAGCTCGTCAGCGGCGCCCTCATCTCCTTCCTCATGGGATGGCTGCTGTGGTCGTTGTTGTGGAACGGGTATCTGGGCAGCTACTGGAAGTGGCCCCTGCTGGCTCTGACGCCCGATTCATGGCGGGAGGCGGACGGCAACCAGATGCTCTATGTGTGGTCGGCCTGGCTGTACAGCGGCGCGATCCTGGTGGGCCTCGCCTTCTTCTTCGGCCGTGTGGGCCGCTGGGACGAGCTGGCGCGGCGCGTGTGGGCGCGGCTCACCGGGCAGGGAGCACGGCACCACGGCGGATTCGTCCCCGACGAGTCAGCGACGGCGGAGTCTGGGCACGCACCCGTCCCCCCGCCGCACCTCGACCCCGTCCAGTGGCCGGAGCTGCGGGCCGGGGGGGCCGGGCGGGCGGCCGAGGTGCTGGCGGGGGAGCTGGGCGCCGGCCGGATGACGGATGTCGACCATGCCCGGTTGGAGCGCGCGTGGCAGACCGTACGGGCACGGCCGCAGCGGCTGGAGGTGTTCGTCGAGAATGTGCTGGCGCAGGGCGCGGAGGCGTGCGCGCACCCGTCGGGGGCCCGGGACCTGTCCGTGCGGGCGGCTCGGCACGATCTGTCGCTGCGCCAGGTCCGCATCGGGCGGGCCGCCGACTCCGAGCGCAATCCGCACGAGTACCGCGGGGCCGGCATCGCGCTGGACCCCTCGTTGCTGGGCACGTCGGCGCTGGCCGTCGGTCCGCCCGGCACCGGCAAGACGAGCAGGCTGGCCCGCCCGGTGGTGGAGTCGCTCTGTCTGCAGGCGCTGGCCGGGCAGGCGGCGGTGATCGCGGTGAGTCCGGCGGGTTCGCAGTTCGTGCGCGACGACTCCTTCGACCTCGTCATCCGGCTCGGGCACCCGGGCTCGACGCACGATCTGGATCTGTACGGCGGGACGACGGATCCGGACGAGGCCGCGGGGATGCTCGCCGAGGGCCTGGTGGGGGATCTGGCCGCCACGCTGCCGGGGGGTGACAGCCGCCGCGCCGCGACGTCGCTGGCCCAGCTCATCGGGCCGTTCGCCGCGGTGCACGGCCGGTTTCCCACCGTCCCCGAGCTCCGCGAACTGCTGGACGGCGGCCCGGGCGCGCTCGACTCGCTGCGGGAGGCGCTGCGGGCCGAGGGGCAGGGCGGGCAGCTCCGGGAGCTGGACGCCTTCGAGCGGCAGTCCGGGCGCGCGGGGGACATCGCCGCGCTGCTGGCGGACCGGATCGCGCTGCTGGACCGGCCCGCCTTCGCCGACTTCTTCCTGCCCGAGGGCAGCCCGAAGGCGGCGGGCCGACGCCCGTTCTCGCTGCGGACGCTGGAGCATCCGCTGCGGGTCCGGGTGGACCTGCCCGAGCGGGGGCACGCGGAGGCGTCGCGGATCCTGGCCCGGCTGCTCCTCGCGCAGTTCACCGAGTGCGCGGTGGCCCGGGGTGACCAGTCGCTCTTCGCCTGCCTGGTGCTGGACGACGCGGCGCAGACCGTCACTCCGCAGGCGCTGCGGGGCCTGCAGCGCCTGCGCTCGGTGCACGCGGGCGTGCTGCTGACGCTGCGGGCGCTGGACGATGTGCCCGAGCCGCTCCGCGGGCCGCTGCTCGGCGCCGTGGGGTGCCGGATGGTGTGTGCGGGTGTCACACCGTGGGACGCCGAGCGGTTCGCCGAGGTGTGGGGTACCGAGTGGGTGCAGACCCGGACGGTCACCAATCGGCAGCTGGTCTCGGACGAGCCCGTCACCCGGGTCCTGCACGCGGTGCGGCGGCTGGCGACCGGCAAGCACGTGACGGCCGAGTCGGTGACCGTGCGCAGCGAGCAGCGGGAGCGCTGGTCCGCCTCCGACCTGGCCAACGAGCTGCAGCCGGAGCACGCCGTGCTCTCCGTGACCACGGTCCGCGGGGAACGTACCCCGCCGATCCTGACGAAGCTGGGGGAGTGACGCGCGTCCCGTTCCCGGGCCCGGCATCCGGGGGCCCGGACGCAGGCCGGCGGCTGTACCGTGAAGTGCGTTATGCCACCGACTCTTGCCGCGCTCGTCCAGAACTCCGCGCTCCGCCTCTCCGTGCTCGCGGGGCACGGCGGGCTGGACGCCACCGTGCGGTGGGCGCACTCCAGTGAGCTGGCCGATCCGACCCCGTACATGGACGGCGGGGAACTGATCCTCTTCACGGGGCTCAAGCTCGACGCGGACGACCCCGGCGCGATGCGCGCCTATGTGGACAAGCTGCTGGGCAAGGGCGTGGTCGGGCTCGGCTTCGCGGCGGGTGTCAACTACGAGGGGGTGCCGCAGGCCCTGGTCGACGCCTGCCGCGGCGCGGACCTCCCGTTGCTGGAGGTGCCGCGGCGCACCCCGTTCATCGCGATCAGCAAAGCAGTGTCGGCGGACATCGCCGCCGAGCAGTACCGCGCGGTGAGCGCCGGGTTCGACGCGCAGCGGGAGATGACCCGCGCCGCGCTCTCCCGGGAGGGTCCCTCCGCGCTGCTCGCGCGGCTGGCCTCGCAGGTCGACGGGTGGGCGGCGCTCTACGATGCCTCCGGGACGGTCGTCGCCACGGCTCCGGCCTGGGCGGTGCGCCGGGCGACCCGTTTCGTCGGCGACGCCGAGCGGCTGCGGGACCGACCCGCCCCCGCCAGCGCGGTGGTCAGCGAAGGGGACGGCGGGGACGACCGGGTCGAACTCCAGTCGATCGGCAGCGGGCGCCGCGCCAAGGCGGTACTGGCCGTCGGGACGGCGGCGCCGCTGGGCACGGCCGAGCGCTATGCCGTGAACTCGGCCATCGCGCTGCTGACCCTGACCATGGAGCGTTCCCGGGCGTTGCAGGAGGCGGAGCAGCGCCTGGGTGCCGCGGTGCTCAAGATGCTGCTCGTCGGCGAGGGCGAGCACGCGCGTGCGGTGGCCGGGCAGCTCTACGGCGGTCTGTTGGACGCCCCGATGCGGGTGATCGTCGCGGAGCCGGCGTCGGCCGCTGCCGCGAGGTTCGCGCAGGAGGGCATCGCGGCGGTGCAGTCGGCCCAGTCCGCCGGACCGCCTCCGGTGCCCACCGCGTCCGCGGTCCGGCCGTCGTCGCCCGCACCCGCCGGGTATCTGGCCCGCGCGGGTGAGTTGTGCGGGCTGGCCGACCTGGCGGCCGCGGCGGGCACTCCCGCGGTGGTGTCCGCGTCGTCCGAGGGGGTGCGGCCCGGCGGCGTGAAGGCGTCCACCAAGGCGTCCGCCAGGTCTTCCGCAAACCAGTCGGCGCAGCCGGCCGCCTCGAAGCCGGCCGCCGGGAAGCCGTCGCCCGCCGGCGGACGGGACGGCTCGACCGGGCCGGCCACCGGGGCGGGGGCTTCCGCGGCCTCCGGTGTGGTGGTCGGCGCGGGCGGTCCGCAGACCGACCCGTCGGACACGGGGCGGCTGAGCCGCATCGTCTGGCCGCTCGAGGAGCTCGCGGACGCGGTCGAGACCGCGGCGGCGCGCAACGGCGAGGCGGTGCTGGTGGTGCCGGACGGGGCGCGACTGGTGGTGCTGGCGTCGGACGGCGGCGCGGCGGTTGCCGGGTGCGCGGAGTTCGCCGGGACGGCGTCGGCGGCGCAGCCCGGCCGACGGTCCGGCGGGGGTGGTGAGGAGGGGCTGGCCATCGGGGTCTCGGCCCCGGTCGGTCTGGCCGCGGCCGCGGTCGCCTTCAAGCAGGCCGATCAGGCGCTGTCGGTCGCGCGGCGGCGCGGGGTGGCGCTGGTGGAACACGAGGACGTCGCCGCGGGGTCGGTGCTGCCGTTGCTGGCCGACGACGCCGTCCGCGCCTTCGCCGACGGGCTGCTGCGCGCGCTGCGGGAACACGACGCGAACGGCAGGGGCGATCTGGTGGCGTCGCTGCGCGCCTGGCTGTCCCGGCACGGGCAGTGGGACGCCGCGGCGGCCGAGCTCGGGGTGCACCGCCACACGCTGCGGTACCGCATGCGCCGGGTGGAGGAGATCCTGGGCCGCTCCCTCGACGACCCCGACGTGCGCATGGAGCTCTGGCTGGCCCTGAAGGCCACCGGCTGACCTCGCGCGGCGGCTGCTCCGTCCCGCGTGGCGTGCCGCCGGGGGAGCCGACGGGCACTTCGCGGAGCCGGTCGTCGATCCCGTCGCCGGTCCGTCCGCCGCGGGCCGGCCGGTGGAGCCGCGGGGTGGTCGGCGCCGTCCCGGGGCCGGGTCGGGTACCGGGGCGTACGGGGACAACCCGTGCGGACCGCAGGGCGCCGCGTACAGTGACAATCCGTATGACGGCACAGCCGAAGTGCTCCATCCTGGCGAAGAAGCGGACGGGCCGCGACGCCCTACCGTGGACGCTGGAACCGAGGCACTCTCCCGCATCCGGAAGGCGATCCGCAGTGACGACAGCGACTTCCCCGCACGCATTCTGGCTCGCCGGCCGCAAGGCCACCGGCGACACCACGCTCGACGTCACCTCGCCCTGGGACGGCAGGCACGTCGGCACCGTCAGCATCCCCACCTCCGCGCAGGTGGAGGAGGCCGTGGCCACCGCCGCCGCGGTGGCCGGCGAGTTCTCCGCCACCCCCGCGCACGTTCGCGCCGCCGCGCTGGACCACATCACCCGCCGTCTCGTGGAGCGCACGGACGAGATCGCCGAGCTGATCTCCGCGGAGAACGGCAAGCCGATGAAGTGGGCGCGCGGTGAGGTGGGCCGCTGCATCTCCGTCTTCCGCTGGGCGGCGGAGGAGGCCCGCCGCTTCAACGGGGGCGAGGCGCAGCGCCTGGACTCGGACGCGGGCGGCACGGGCCGGCTGGCCTTCACCCGCCGCTTCCCCTACGGCCCGGTCCTGGGGATCGCGCCGTTCAACTTCCCGCTCAACCTGTGCGCCCACAAGGTCGCCCCGGCGCTCGCGGTGGGCACCCCGATCATCCTCAAGCCGGCGCCCGCCACTCCGCTGTCCGGGCTGATCCTCGGCGAGCTGCTGGCCGAGACGGACCTGCCCGCGGGTTCCTGGTCGGTGCTGCCGGTGCCGAACGACCAGATGCCGGGCCTGGTGCAGGACGAGCGGCTGCCGATCATCTCTTTCACGGGTTCGGCGCCGGTCGGCTGGTCGATCCTGGACTCCGCGCCGCGCAAGCGGGTCACCCTGGAGCTGGGCGGCAACGGCGCGGCGGTCGTGCTGGCCGACTACGCCTCCGAGGCGGACCTGGACTGGGCGGCCCAGCGCATCGCGACGTTCTCCAACTACCAGGCGGGCCAGTCCTGCATCTCGGTCCAGCGGGTCGTCGCCGACGCCTCGGTCTACGACCGGCTGGTCCCCAAGGTCGTGGCGGCCGTCGAGGCGCTCACCACGGGTGACCCCGCGGACGAGGCGACCGATGTGGGCCCGCTGGTGAGCGAGGACGCCGCACGCCGGGTCGAGTCGTGGATCGGCGAGGCCGTCTCGCGCGGCGCCAAGGTGCTCACGGGCGGCAAGCGGGACGGTGCCTCCGTGGAGCCGACGGTGCTGGAGGACGTGCCCGCCGACACGCAGATCGGCTGCGAGGAGGTCTTCGGGCCCGTCATGTCGTTCGTCAAGGTGAACGGCGAGCAGGAGGCGTTCGAGATCGTCAACGACTCCAAGTACGGCCTGCAGGCCGGTCTGTTCACCCACGATGTGCAGGCCGCCTTCCGTGCGCACCGCGCGCTGGAGGTGGGTGGGGTCGTCGTCGGCGACGTGCCGTCCTACCGGGCCGACCAGATGCCCTACGGCGGCGTCAAGGACTCCGGTGTGGGCCGCGAGGGCGTGCGGTTCGCGATGGAGGACTACACCTACGAGCGCGTCATGGTGCTCACCGGTCTCGACCTCTGAGCCGCCCCCCGGCGTCGCATGCTGCCGGGCGCTGCTGCGGATTCGCGGCGGCGCCCGGCAGCGGTGCGTCGGGGCAGGCACCGCTGTCCGTGATGCCAGAGGCCGCCGACTCTGTACCTACTGGTATGTACACTGCGGGTGTGGACGGTGAGGATACGGCGGAGCGGCTGATCGAGGCCACCCAGGAACTCCTGTGGGAGCGCGGATACGTGGGCACGAGCCCGCGGGCCATCCAGCGGCGTGCCGGAGCGGGCCAGGGCAGCATGTACCACCACTTCGGCGGCAAGCCCGATCTGGCCCGGGCCGCGGTGCGCAGGAGCGCGGGGGAGATGCGGACCCGGGCCGAGGCGGACCTCTCCGGCGCGGGAAGTGCGCTGGAGAGAGTGCGCACCTACCTCACCCGCGAGCGCGCGGTGCTGCGCGGCTGCCGGATCGGCGGACTCGCCCAGGACCCGGACGTGGTCGCCGACCCCGGACTGCTGGCCCCGCTGCACGAGACCTTCGACCGGCTCCGCGCCCGCCTGGCGGAAGTGCTCGAAGAAGGCCGCGCCGACGGGGAGCTGCCGCCGGGTCTCGACCCGGCGGCAACAGCGGCCACCGTCGTCGCCGTCGTCCAGGGCGGCTATGTGCTCGCCCGTTCGGCAGGGCACCCCGGACCGTTCCACGAGGCTGTCGACGGTCTGCTGCGGCTCCTGGAGGCACATACCGCCGAGCCGGACCCCCGCTCATGACCGGCGAGGACACCGGGGCCACAGTCGCCCCGCACGCCGCGAGCGGCTCGCCCGGGTCCGGCCCGGCGGTGCGCACCGTCGAAGGCGATCTCCCCGGAGCGGAGCTGGGCGTCTGCGACGCCCACGACCACCTCTTCCTGCGCAGTCCGCGGCTGCCGGGGCAGGAGCTGGCCGACCCGGACGCCGCTGAGCGGCAGTTGCGCGCCTTCGCCGAGCACGGTGGCCGCAGCCTCGTGCAGTGGACGCCCCACGGGATGGGCCGTCGCTCCGGTGCGCTGGCCGACCTCGCCCGGCGCACCGGAGTGCGACTCGTCGCCGCGACCGGACTGCACCAGGCCCAGCACTACACCGGGGAGCTGCCGTCCGATCCGGCGGCCCTGTTCGTGCAGGAGCTGACCCGCGGGATGCGCGGCGGGGTGTGCGGCGAAGCGCCGCGGGCCGGTCTGATCAAGGTCGCCGGCGACTTCCACGGGCTGGGCCGGTACGCACGGTGGACGATGGCGGCTGCGGCCGAGGCGCACCGGGCGACGGGTGCGCCGATCGCGGTGCACCTGGAGCTGGGCACCGGCGCAGCCGAGGTGCTGGACCACCTGTGCGGGCAGCACGGGGTACCGCCCTCCGGCGTGCTGCTCGGCCACTTGGGGCGGTGCGCGGACCCGGGCATGCAGCGGGCGGTCGCCGCCTCCGGTGCCTGGCTGGTCTTCGACGGGCCCTCGCGCACCCATCACGCGACGGACTGGCGCCTCTTCGGCAGCCTCGCCGAGCTGCTCGAGCGCGGGTACGGAGACCAGCTGCTGATGGGCGGGGACACCGTCACGGCGACAGCCCGCGCGGAGACGGGGGTGCCGTATGTGGCGCGGACACTGCGCCCCCGTGTCGCCGAGGAGTTGGGCGCCGCGGCGGCGCGGCAGATCTTCGAGCGCAACCCTCGGCGGGCTCTCGCCGTCCATTGGAAGGGCTGAGCAGTCCCATCCGGCCCGATCCCGCCGGCGAGGACCGGGAGCGGCCTGGACCGAGCCGAGTACGAAACCTGGACCGAGCCGAGTGAGGAGCCACTCATGTTCACCTTCGCGCAGTTCAGCGACATCCATCTCGGCCAGGATCGGGGCGACGGCGGCGCACGCGCCCGCGAACGCACCGAGCGCGTGCTGGCCTGCCTCTCGGAGGTGCTCGACGGGCTCGACGCCGTCCTGCTCACGGGGGACATCGCCGACCACGGTCGGGAGGACGAGTACACGCTGGCGGCGAAGCTCTTCGCCGACCACGGCGTGCAGCCGCTGATCTGCCCCGGCAACCACGATGCGCGCGGCGCCTACCGCGCGGTGCTGTTGCACGGCGACGCCGCCGACGCCTCGCCCGTCGACGAGGTGCACCGGCTGCCCGGCGCCACCTTCCTGATGTGCGACTCCAGCGTGCCCGGGGAGGGACACGGCCGCCTCGACGACGCCACGCTCGGCTGGCTCGACCGGGAACTCGCCGGGACCCCGGACGACGCGCCCGCGTTCGTGTGCTTCCACCATCCGCCCGTACCGCTGTACGGCCAGTACGTCGATCCGATCCGGCAGTTCGGGGAGGAACGGCTGGCCGAGGTCGTCGGCAGGCACGGCACCGTGGCGGGGCTGCTGTGCGGGCACAGCCACACCCCGGCCGTGACCAGCTTCGCGGGGGTGCCGCTGGTCGCCGCACCCGGTGTGGTCTCCACGCTGAAGATGCCCTGGGAGGGCGAGGAGGGCGGGCCGGTCGACTACACGCTGCCCCCGGTGATCGCCTTCCACGTCCTCGACGACGAGGGCAGGTTGACCACTCACTTCCGGGTCGTGCCCTGAGCCGCGGCCGGTCCCGGAACCGGGAGGGCGGGCGGCTGCCGCAACCCGCCGCCGCACGTCGGCCGGCCGCACTACAGTGCTCCGGGGAACGTGATTCCGGGACACTCGTGTGCGAGCCGCGGAGCCGGGAGTCCGCAGGAGGGGTGGGGGCCATGCGTCCGGGTAAGGAGTGGCGGCACCGGCGGATCTGCCGCGTCCTGACCGTCGCGGTGGCGGCTGTGGCGCTGCTGCTGCTGATCGTCACCGTCGTGCTGACGCTCGGCGGGCATCCGGCCGCCGGGAGCAGCGCCACGCCCTGAGGCCCTCGGCGGCCGCGGATTCCCCCGGCCCGTGGCCCGTCCCCCGTGCCCGGGGCGTGGCGCTCTCCCTGGCATCCGACAGTACGCCGGGTGCCGGTGCCGGTCGTCACCGTTCGGCGGTATTCGCGGATGAGGGAAGGTCGGCCCGCTGCGGTAGCCGGGGCCCGGCCTCGTACCAGGACGGTAGTGCGCGGCTGCCGCGGCTGCCGCGGCCGGCGCGGCCGGTGGATGAGCACCCTGCCGGGGGGTCGCTACGCTGCGGCGATGCGGAGTGCGACGGTCTGGGCCCGGGTGCGTCTGGGGGCTGAGCGGGTGCCGGCGGGGGTGTACGACGGTGTGATCGCGCTCGCCATCACGGCGGTCAGCCTGCTGCTGGGCAACGACCGCGTCCCGGCGGGCTGGTCGGGCCTCGACCCGCCGGGTGTCGCGCTGACCTGTGCGGTGAACCTGCCGCTCGCCGCCCGCCGCCGGTTTCCGAGCACGCTGTGCCTGCTGGTCCTGGCCGTCTGGGCGGTGTACGTGGCGCTGGACTACTGGCCGGTCGTCAACTCCCTGGGGCCGCTCCTCGCGCTGTACACCGTCGCGGCCCTGCGCCCGATGCGCCAGGCGGTGCTGTGCGCCCTGCTGCTCGCGGCGGTGTGGAACCTCGCCGGTACGACGGGTGCGGAGAGCTCCTGGGCCACCGTCCTGGGGCAGAGCGTGCTCTACCCCGGTGTCCTGTGCGGATTCGGCCACCTCGCCCGCAAGGCGGCCCGGCGCAACGTGGAACTGGACCGGCTGACCGACCAGCTGCGGAGCGAGCGGGCGGGGGCCGAGCGGCGTGCCGTCGCCGAGGAGCGGGTCCGCATCGCCCGCGATCTGCACGATGTCGTCGCGCACCACATGTCGGTGATATCCGTGCAGGCGGGCCTGGCTGGCTATGTCTTCGACAGCGATCCGGGCACGGCGCGGGGTGCGCTGGGCACCATAGCCGACACGTCCGGCGATGCACTGGCCGAACTCCGCCGGCTGCTGGCCGTGTTGCGGGTGGAGGACGGCGACGGCCCGGAGGACGGCGGTCGGGGCGTCGGCGGGGGAGAAGACGGGGCTGAGTTCGGTCCGGCACCCGGCCTCGGCCAGCTGCCGGACCTGGTCGAGCGGGTACGCGGTGCGGGTGTGCCCGTGCGGTTCACCGTCACCGGCGAGCCGCGCTCCCCGGCGCCCGGCGCGGGGCAGTGCGCCTACCGCGTGGTCCAGGAGGCGCTGACGAACGTGCTCAAGCACGCCGGTACCGCGCGCGCCGATGTCATCCTCGCCTACGGGCCCCGACAGCTCACCGTGGCGGTCGTCGACGACGGCCCGGGGAGCGCGGGCGCGGAGGATGGCCGGATTTCGCTTCCCTCCGCGGCGGGCTCCCGCCAACCGGGCGGGCACGGCTTGATCGGGATGCGCGAGCGGGCCAGGATCTACGGGGGCCGGCTGGACGCCGGGCCACGGGCGAGCGGCGGATTCGAGGTGCGGCTGATCCTCCCCGCCTGACGGGGCGGAGGGGACACAGGCGGTGGCGACCAGAGTGCTCGTCGTCGACGATCAGGTGCTCATCAGGGCCGGGGTCGCGGCCCTGCTGCGTGCCGCACCGGGCACGGAGGTGGTCGGCGAGGCGCCGGACGGGGACGAGGCGGTCCGGCTCGCCGCGCAGCAGCGGCCCGACGTCGTTCTCATGGACATCCGGATGCCCGGCACCAGCGGCATCACCGCGACCGAGCGGATCCTCGCGCAGAGCACCGAGCCCCGCCCCCGCATCCTGGTGCTGACCACCTTCGACCTGGACGAGTACGTCTACGCGGCGCTGCGCGCGGGAGCCAGCGGCTTCCTGCTCAAGGACACCGGGCCGCAGCGGCTGCTGGCCGCCGTCGCCGCCGTCGCGGAGGGCGACACCCTCTTCGCACCGAGCGTCACCCGGCGGCTCGTCGAGGCATACGCGCCGCGGGCGGAACGGCCGGCCGCGCCGGCCGGGACCCTCGACCAGCTCACCGGGCGGGAGCTGGACGTCCTCCGCCTGGTGGCGGGGGGACTGTCCAACCCCGGGATCGCCCGGGCGCTGGTGATCAGCGAGTCGACCGTCAAGACACACCTCAACCGGACGATGGCCAAGCTGGGCATCGGTTCCCGTGCGCAGGCCGTCGTGCTCGCCTACGAGACCGGGCTGGTCGTCCCGGGCGGCAGGCCGCGGGAGCCGGGCGGATAACGCGCCGGTCCGGTCGGCGGACAGCCCGTCGGGCGGTGCGGAGGAGCTTGTGCTGCGCGGCGTCTGGTGGGTCCGGGGCGAATCGGGTACATACGACCGAGTGGTACCCGGCGGTGGTCGGGGTGGTTCCGGCACTGCGGCCGGCTCCCGTCGGTACCGTTCCCGCACCGCGTGTCCGCCTCCACACCGTTTCGAGGTGAGCGAGATGACCGTCTCCGAGCGTGCAGCACGCGAAGTCGCCGAGGCAGCCCGGGAGAAGGACTGGCGCAAGCCCAGCTTCGCCAAGGAGCTGTTCCTCGGCCGCTTCCGCCTCGACCTCATCCACCCGCACCCGGAACCGGCGGCCGAGGACGCCGCACGGGGCGAGGAATTCCTGGCCCGCCTGCGCGATTTCGCCACCACGAAGATCGACGGAGCGCTGATCGAGCGCGAGTCCCGGATCCCGGACGAGGTGCTCGGCGGCCTCAAGGAGCTCGGCGCGCTCGGCATGAAGATCGGCACCGAGTACGGCGGGCTCGGGCTCACCCAGGTGTACTACAACAAGGCACTCGCGCTGGTCAGCTCCGCCAGCCCCGCCGTCGGGGCCCTGCTCTCGGCACACCAGTCCATCGGTGTGCCGCAGCCGGTCAAGCTGTTCGGCAGCCGGCAGCAGAAGGACGCCTACCTGCCGCGCTGCGCGCGCACCGACATCTCCGCCTTCCTGCTGACCGAGCCCGACGTGGGCTCCGACCCGGCCCGGCTGGCGACGACGGCCGTGCCGGACGGGGACGGCTACGTCCTCGACGGTGTGAAGCTGTGGACGACCAACGGGGTGATCGCCGACCTGCTGGTGGTCATGGCCCGGGTCCCCGAACCGGCTCCCGACGACCCGCGGCGCGCCGAAGGACACCGGGGCGGCATCTCGGCCTTCGTCGTCGAGGCCGGCTCCGAGGGCATCACCGTGGAGAACCGCAACGCCTTCATGGGGCTGCGCGGCATCGAGAACGGCGTCACCCGCTTCCACCGGGTGCGGGTCCCGGCCGCCAACCGGATCGGTCCCGAGGGCGCCGGGCTCAGGATCGCGCTGACCACCCTGAACACGGGTCGGCTGTCGCTGCCCGCCACCTGTGCGGGCAGCGGGAAATGGTGTCTGAAAATCGCCCGCGAGTGGTCCCGGGAACGGGTCCAGTGGGGCAGGCCGGTCGCCGAGCACGAGGCCGTCGGCAGCAAGATCTCCTTCATCGCGGCGACCACCTTCGCCCTGGAAGCGGTCCTGGACCTGTCCTCGCAGATGGCCGACGAGGACCGCAACGACATCCGGATCGAGGCCGCCCTCGCCAAGCTCTACGGCAGTGAGATGGCCTGGCGGATGGCGGACGAGCTGGTGCAGATCCGCGGCGGCCGGGGCTACGAGACCGCCGAGTCGCTGTCGGCCCGCGGCGAACGCGGCGTTCCGGCCGAGCAGTTGCTGCGCGATCTGCGGATCAACCGGATCTTCGAGGGCTCGACCGAGATCATGCACCTGCTGATCGCGCGGGAGGCCGTGGACGCGCATCTGTCGGTGGCCGGGGACCTGATCGATCCGGACAAGACGCTCGCCGACAAGGGCAGGGCGGCGGTCGGTGCGAGCGCGTTCTACGCGAAATGGCTGCCCGGGCTGGTCGCCGGGCCCGGCCGGATGCCGGGCGCCTACGGTGAGTTCGCCGCCCTGGCGGGGCATCTGCGCTACGTCGAGCGCGCCGCCCGCAAGCTGGCCCGCTCCACCTTCTACGCCATGTCCAGGTGGCAGGGCCGGATGGAGACGAAGCAGGGGTTCCTCGGCCGGGTCGTCGACATCGGTGCCGAACTGTTCGCGATGAGCGCCGCCTGCGTGCGGGCCGAGAAGCTGCGGCGCGACGGCACCGACGGGCGGGCCGCGCACCAACTGGCCGACGCGTTCTGCCGGCAGTCCCGCCTCCGGGTCGAGGAGCTCTTCGGACGCCTGTGGAACAACACCGACGACCTGGACGGCACGGTCGTCCGCCAGGTCCTGGACGGGGCCTACAGCTGGCTGGAGGAAGGCGTCGTCGACGCGTCCACCGAGGGCCCCTGGATCGCCGACGCCGCGCCCGGGCCCGCGGAGAGGGAGAACGTGCACCGCCGCGTCCCGTGACCGGTCGCCGTCCGGGCACCCCGGGGCGAGCGGACGGTGGAGCCCGGGCGTCCCGGGGCGCCCGGGCCCCGGCGCGCGTAGCCGATTCCGGCGCGCACCCGGCTCCGCGCCGGTGCGCTGTCCGGTCCCGTCCGGGGAGCGGACACAATAGGGGCATGACCGACTCCCTCGCTGACCCGCATCTGCGCCATCCCGGCACCGGGCCGTCCGGCAACGGCACGGCGGCAGCGTCGCCGGCGGGCGCACCGCGCGACATCGTGATCCTCGGCTCGACGGGCTCGATCGGCACGCAGGCCGTCGACGTCGTGCTGAAGAACCCCGGCCGGTTCCGGGTGACCGCGCTGGCGGCCTCGGGCGGCCGCGTGGACCTGCTCGCCGAGCAGGCGCGGCTGCTGCGGGTGGGCACGGTCGCCGTGGCCCGTACGGAGGCGGTGCCCGACCTGCGCACGGCCCTGCGCGCGGCCTACGGCGGCGGTGAGCCGCTGCCCGAGGTGCTGGCCGGGCCGGACGCGGCGACGGAGCTGGCCGGCTCGCCGTGCCACACGGTGCTCAACGGCATCACCGGTTCCATCGGCCTGGCGCCCACCCTGGCGGCGCTGGAGGCCGGCCGGGTCCTGGCGCTGGCGAACAAGGAATCCCTCATCGTCGGCGGGCCACTGGTCAAGGCGCTGGCGCGGCCCGGCCAGATCGTGCCCGTCGACTCGGAGCACTCCGCGCTGTTCCAGGCGCTGCTCGGCGGTACCCGTGCCGAGGTGCGGAAGCTGCTGGTCACCGCCTCGGGCGGTCCGTTCCGGGGGCGGAGCAGGTCCGAGCTGGCCGAGGTGACCCCGCGCGAGGCGATGGCGCACCCGACCTGGGAGATGGGCCCGGTCATCACCGTGAACTCGGCCACCCTGGTCAACAAGGGCCTGGAGGTGATCGAGGCCCACCTGCTGTACGACATCCCGTTCGAGCGGATCCAGGTGGTGGTCCATCCGCAGTCCGCGGTCCACTCGATGGTGGAGTTCACGGACGGCTCGACCATCGCCCAGTGCGGACCTCCCGACATGCGGCTGCCGATCGCGCTCGGCCTCGGCTGGCCCGAGCGGGTGCCGGACGCCGGACCGGTCTTCTCCTGGACGCAGGCGATGTCCTGGGACTTCCACCCGCTGGACGAGGAGGCGTTCCCCGCCGTGGCGCTGGCGTGCCGGGTGGGTGCGCTGGGCGGAACGGCCCCCGCGGTGTTCAACGCCGCGAACGAGGAGTGCGTCGAGGCGTTTCTGGCCGGAAGGCTGCCGTTCACGGGCATCGTGGATACGGTGGCCGCTGTGGTCGAGGAGCACGGCACGCCGGACGGAACCGGGCTGACTCTTCCCGATGTCCTCGCCGCAGAGAAGTGGGCGCGTGCCCGCGCCCGTGACCTGGCGGCACGTTCCGCCACAGCAACAGCGGAGGCCCGCGCATGACGGCGCTCATGACCATCCTCGGCATAGTCGTCTTCGTCGTCGGCCTGCTGTTCTCCATCGCCTGGCACGAGTTGGGCCACTTCTCCACGGCCAAGATGTTCGGTGTCCGGGTTCCGCAGTTCATGGTCGGCTTCGGCCCCACCCTGTGGTCCAGGCACAGGGGCGAGACCGAGTACGGGATCAAGGCCGTGCCGCTCGGCGGCTACATCCGCATGATCGGCATGTTCCCGCCGGGGGACGACGGGGCCGTGCGGCAGCGCTCCTCCTCGCCGTTCCGCGGCATGATCGAGGACGCGCGTTCGGCCGCGTACGAGGAGCTCAAGCCGGGGGACGAGCACCGGATGCTCTACACCCGCAAGCCGTGGAAGCGCGTCGTCGTGATGTTCGCCGGGCCGTTCATGAACCTGGTGCTGGCCGTGGTGATCTTCCTGCTGGTGCTGATGACCTTCGGCGTCAACACCCAGACCACCACCGTCTCCACGGTCTCGGAGTGCGTGATCCCCGCCTCGGCGCAGACCGACAAGTGTCCCGAGGGTGCCAAGGACTCCCCGGCCAAGGCCGCCGGACTGCAGCCGGGTGACAAGATCGTCTCCTTCGACGGGAAGCGCGTCGAGGACTGGGGCGCACTCCAGCGGAGCATCCGCGACACGACCGGGCCCGCGACCCTGACCGTCGAGCGGGACGGCGCACGGCGGACACTGCACGCCGACCTGATCGAGAACAAGGTCGCCAAGTCCGACGGCCACGGCAGCTATGTGCCCGACGAGTACGTCTCCGCCGGGTTCCTCGGCTTCACCCCGGCCAGTGGGATCGTGCAGCAGTCGTTCCCGCAGGCCGCGGACCGGATGGGCGACATGATGGCCAACGGCGTGGAGGCGCTGATCGCCCTGCCGGGCAAGGTGCCCGACCTGTGGAACGCGGCTTTCGACGGTGCCGAGCGCAAGCAGGACTCGCCGATGGGCGTGGTGGGCGCGGCGCGGGTCGGCGGTGAGGTCTTCTCGCTCGACATCCCGCCGAGCCAGCGGGTGGCGACGATGCTCTTCCTGGTGGCCGGGTTCAATCTGAGCCTGTTCCTGTTCAACATGCTGCCGCTGCTGCCGCTGGACGGCGGACACATCGCGGGGGCTGTGTGGGAGTCGCTCCGGCGGAATCTGGCCAAGGTCTTCCGGCGGCCCGACCCCGGCCCCTTCGACGTCGCCAAGCTGATGCCCATCGCCTATGTGGTGGCCGGGATCTTCCTGTGCTTCACCCTTCTGGTGCTGGTGGCGGACGTGGTCAATCCGGTCAGACTCACCGGCTGACCGGACCCCGGTCCGACACGCGGACGCCCATGCGATTCCTGCATGGGCGTCATGGAATGCGGCATATTTCCCCGACGATGTGCCCGGTGCGACGGCAGTGCCGTAATCTCGGGGGCCGGAGCCCGCTGAACCCGGGACTTGAACGACACCGTTGGGGTTGCACGCTGATGACAGCGATTTCGCTCGGAATGCCGGACGTCCCGGCCAAGCTCGCCGACCGCAGGGTGAGCCGGAAGATCCAGGTAGGACCGGTCGCGGTGGGTGGGGACGCGCCCGTGTCCGTGCAGTCCATGACCACGACCCGCACCGCGGACATCGGCTCGACGCTGCAGCAGATCGCGGAGCTGACGGCGTCCGGCTGCCAGATCGTCCGCGTGGCGTGCCCCACCCAGGACGACGCCGACGCACTCGCCACGATCGCCCGCAAGTCGCAGATCCCGGTCATCGCCGACATCCACTTCCAGCCGAAGTACGTCTTCCAGGCCATCGACGCCGGCTGTGCGGCCGTCCGGGTGAACCCCGGCAACATCAAGCAGTTCGACGACAAGGTCAAGGAGATCGCCACCGCGGCCTCCGCCGCGGGCACCCCCATCCGGATCGGCGTCAACGCGGGCTCCCTGGACAAGCGGCTGCTGGAGAAGTACGGCAAGGCCACTCCCGAGGCCCTGGCCGAGTCCGCGCTGTGGGAGTGCTCGCTCTTCGAGGAGCACGGCTTCCGCGACATCAAGATCTCGGTCAAGCACAACGACCCGGTCGTGATGGTCAACGCCTACCGGCTGCTGGCCCAGCGCTGCGACTATCCGCTGCACCTCGGCGTCACCGAGGCAGGCCCCGCCTTCCAGGGCACCATCAAGTCGGCCGTCGCCTTCGGCGCCCTGCTCAGCGAGGGCATCGGCGACACGATCCGGGTCTCCCTCTCGGCGCCGCCCGCCGAGGAGGTCAAGGTCGGCATCCAGATCCTGGAGTCCCTCGGGCTGCGCCAGCGCGGCCTGGAGATCGTCTCCTGCCCCTCTTGCGGCCGCGCCCAGGTGGACGTCTACAAGCTCGCCGACGAGGTCACCGCGGGCCTGGAGGGCATGGACGTGCCGCTCCGCGTCGCCGTCATGGGCTGCGTCGTCAACGGTCCCGGTGAGGCCCGGGAGGCCGACCTCGGCGTCGCCTCCGGCAACGGCAAGGGGCAGATCTTCGTCAAGGGCGAGGTCATCAAGACCGTCCCCGAGTCCAAGATCGTCGAGACACTCATCGACGAGGCCATGAAGATCGCCGAGCAGATGGAGAAGGACGGCGTCACCTCCGGCGAGCCCGTGGTCACCACGGCGGGCTGAGCCCGGCCCCGGCGCTCCGCCGGCCGGCCCCGACTCTCCTGCGGCCGCCGCGGCCGCCACCGCGTCGCAGCCGCCGCGCGGCCGTACCCGGTCGTGCGGCGGCGCGCTGCTGAGCGCCCGGGTACAGTGCCAGCAGATCGTCCTTCACGCCCGCGGGCCGCACGGTGAGGCACCGAGACCGTTGTTGACCACCACCTCCACCAAGGTCGTCGAACCGGCCGAACTGCAGGAAGCGCTCGCCGTCCTGCGCCGGGAGCCGGTCAACAACGCGTTCGTCACGGCCCGCGTGCAGACCGCCGGGCTCGACCCCTGGCGGCTGGGCGGCGAGATGTGGGGCTGGTACCGGGACGGCAGCCTGGAGGCCCTCTGCTACAACGGCGCCAACCTGGTCCCGCTGTGCGCCGGGCCCGAGGCCGTGCGCGCGTTCGCCGAGCGGGCGCGCCGCCAGGGCCGCCGCTGCTCCTCCATCGTCGGCCCCGCCGGCCCGACCGCCGCGCTGTGGTCCTGGCTGGAGCCGCACTGGGGGCCGGCCCGCGAGGTGCGGGCCAACCAGCCGCTGCTGGTCACCGACCGGGTACCGTCCGACGTCCCGCCCGACCCGCTGGTGCGCCGCGTCGCCAAGGACGAGATGGACCTCGTGCTGCCCGCCTGCGTGGCCATGTTCACCGAGGAGGTCGGCGTCTCCCCGCTCGCCGGCGACGGCGGACTCGTCTACCAGGCGCGGGTCGCCGAGCTGGTCGGCACCGGACGCTCCTTCGCCCGCATCGAGGACGGCCGGGTCGTCTTCAAGGCGGAGATCGGCGCCGTCACCCCCTACGCCTGCCAGATCCAGGGCGTCTGGGTGGCACCGGACCGGCGCGGCGAGGGCCTCTCGGAGACCGGCATGGCCGCCGTCGTCGACCACGCGCTGCGCGACGTCTCCCCGCTCGTGAGCCTGTACGTCAACGACTTCAACACGCCCGCCCGCGCCGCCTACCGGCGCGTCGGCTTCCGCGAGGTCGGCGCGTTCATGAGCGTCCTGTTCTGAGCCCGTACCCCGGTGCGGCCGCGCTGCGCGGCCTCTTCGCGCGGGCCCGGCCGAGGAAGTAGCCTCCCGGCCATGCCGCACACAGCCGGGGGATCGCTCCCGGACCCCCGGAGCGTGGTCACCGGCCCGCTCGACCTCGCCGTCCGCGTCGACGAGGCGCTGGCCGTCCAGGCCGTCGCCTTCGGACTGACCGACGACGAGATCGGCGTCCGCAGGCACATCGTGCTGCGGCACATGGCCTCACCGGGTGCGCGGGCGCTGGGCGCCGCCACCGAGGAAGGCCGGCTGGTCGGCTTCGTCTACGGGATGCCGAACGACCGCTCCCAGTGGTGGTCGACGGTGGTGGAGCCCTATCTGGCCCAGCACGGCTGCCAGGACTGGCTGGACGACACCTTCGTGATCACGGAGCTGCATGTGCACCCGGCCTTCCAGCACCGCGGGATCGGGCGGGAGCTGATCACCCGGCTCACCGACGCGGCCACCGAACCGCGGTCCCTGCTGTCGGCCCTCGACCTCGACAGCCCGGCCCGCGCCCTCTACCGCAGCCTGGGATACCGCGATCTGGCCCGCCGGGTGCAGTTCCCCAGCGCCCCGCAGCCGTACGCGGTGATGGGCGCGTGGCTGCCGCTGGCACGGGACTGAGCGGGTCGGCCGGGCGGCCGCCGTCGCGGCATCTCGTTTCCGTGCTGCCGGTCCGGGCCGATAGGCTCCGCACCGACGTGTTCCGTCACTCATCGCGAGTACAGCCCCGAGCAGGAGTCCCCATGGCAGCCCGTGTCCAGCGTTTGTCCAGGTCGATGCTGAAGACGCTGCGTGACGACCCGGCGGACGCGGAGACACTCAGCCACAAGCTGCTGGTCCGCGCCGGATTCGTACGCCGCACCGCAGCCGGGATCTGGACGTGGCTCCCGCTGGGCAAGCAGGTGCTGGAGAACGTCACCCGCGTCGTCCGCGAGGAGATGGACGCCATCGGCGGCCAGGAGGTGCTGCTCCCGGCGCTGCTGCCCAAGGAGCCCTACGAGGTCTCCGGCCGCTACGAGGAGTACGGCGATCTGCTCTTCCGCCTCAAGGACCGGAAGGGCGGCGACTATCTGCTCGGCCCCACGCACGAGGAGATCTTCACCCAGGTCGTCAAGGACCAGTGCACCTCGTACAAGGACCTGCCGGTCACGGTCTACCAGATCCAGACCAAGTACCGGGACGAGGCCCGCCCCCGCTCCGGCATCCTGCGCGGGCGCGAGTTCACCATGAAGGACTCCTACTCCTTCGACGTCTCCGACGAGGGCCTGGCCGAGTCCTACGCCGCGCACCGCGTCGCCTACCGGCGCATCTTCGAGCGCCTGGGCCTGGACTACCGCATCGTCTCGGCGGTCTCCGGAGCCATGGGCGGCTCCGCCTCGGAGGAGTTCCTGGCGCCCGCCGCAGCCGGCGAGGACACCTTCGTGCAGTGCCCGCAGTGCGGCTACGCGGCCAACACCGAGGCCGTCTCGGTCACGCTCCAGCCCGCCACCACCGAGGGCCACGACCCGGTCGAGAAGCTGGACACCCCCGACACGCCCACCATCGAGACGCTCGCCGAGCACCTGGGCGTGCCCGCCTCGGCGACGCTGAAGAACCTGCTGGTCAAGGTGGACGGCGAGATCACCGCGGTCGGCGTCCCCGGCGACCGCGAGGTGGACCTGGGCAAGCTCGGCGAGCAGCTCGCGCCCGCCACCGTCGAGCTGGTCACCGCGGAGGACTTCGAGGGCCGCCAGGACCTGGTCCGGGGCTACGTGGGACCGCAGGGCGGCATGGCCGGCAAGGCGTTCCGCTACCTGGCCGACCCGCGGGTGGCGCCCGGCACCTCCTGGATCACGGGTGCCAACGAGGAGGGCAAGCACGCCCGCAACGTGGTCTGCGGACGGGACTTCGAGGTCGACCAGTACCTCGATGTCGTCGTCGTCGAGCCGGGTGACCCCTGCCCGAACTGCGGCGCCGGCATCGAGCTGGACCGCGCCATCGAGATCGGCCACATCTTCCAGCTCGGCCGCAAGTACGCCGACGCGTTCGAACTCGACGTGCTCGGCCAGGACGGCAAGCCGGTCCGCGTGACGATGGGCTCCTACGGCATCGGCGTCTCGCGCGCCGTGGCCGCGTTGGCCGAGCAGCACGCCGACGAGCACGGCCTGTACTGGCCGCGCGAGGTGGCGCCCGCCGATGTGCACGTGGTCGCGGCGGGCAAGGCCCAGCAGACGGAGGCCGCGCTGGAGATCGCCGACCGGCTCGGCGCCGCGGGCGTGCGGGTGCTGGTGGACGACCGCACGAGCGTCTCCCCGGGGGTGAAGTTCACCGACGCGGAGCTGATCGGGGTGCCGACCATCCTGATCGCCGGGCGGGGCGTCAAGGACGGCCGCGTCGAACTCAAGGACCGGCGCACCGGCGAGCGCGAGGAGCTCCCCGTCGAGGAGGCTCTCGCGCGGCTCACCCGGAGCTGACCGCGCCCATCCGGCACCGACCGGGTCCGGCCCGGTGCGGGATCCCCGCACCGGGCCGGCCGCGTCACAGCCAGGCCGCGAACTCCAGCAGCATCTCGGCGTCCGCGGTGCCGCCGCCCGCGTACTGCCGGCACGCGGACTCGACCGCGCGGTAGAGCGTCCAGAGCCGCACCCGTTCGCGGGGGACGTCCAGCGAGTCGGCGAGCTTGTTGACACGGCGCCGGGTGGCGGCCGGGGCCCCGCTGGAGGCCATCAGGTCGTGCAGCCGGTCCCGCACCAGCCGCGCCAGGTCGTAGGCGGGCTCCCCGACCAGGGGATCGGGCCCTACCGTCAGCCAGTGCGCCCGCTCGCCGGATCCGGCGGCGGCCAGCACGGCGCCCTGGCGGAAGTCCCCGTGCAGCAGCACCTGCTCGCCCTCGGCGGGGTCGGCCAGCATCGCCGCGCGCGCCTCCAGTGCGGCGGCCACCAGCGGTTCCGCGTCCGGGGGCACCCAGGAGCGCATCCGCGCCGCCTCCAGCGCGGTGTGCTCGGCGACCGTCTCCAGGCCGTGTCCCGCGGCCGGCGGCACCCACAGCCGCCGCACCACCGAGACCGCCTCCAGCGTCGCCTTGGCCTCCGCCAGCGACCGCAGCGACACCTCGCAGCGCAGCCGCTCCAGCAGCAGCACGCCCTCCTCCGGCGCGGCCCGCAGCACCCGTACGGCCCCGAGCCCGTGCCACGCGGTCAGCGCCGCGTACTCGCGCGCGGTCCGCACGAGCGCGGGCGCACCGTCCGGTGCCGGCAGCTTGAGGGCCGCCGGGGTGCCGTCGGCCTGCCGCACCAGCACCACCACGCTGCTGCGCCCGCCCGGAGTCACCACCCGTTCGGCCTCCAGCTCCCACTCCCGGAGCCACCGCTCCAGCAGCGCGGGCAGCTCCCGCAGCCAGTTCTGCGCCGCGGCGGCCGCCGGCGCGCCCTGCTGGGCGGCCAGCGCGCGCGACAGCCGCTGCGGGGGTTCGAGGGGCAGCACGGAAGCCATTCCGGACGGGCCTTTCGTCAGGACTCTCGGGAGCATTCTCGGGGAGCGCGCACGGCCGGATCACAGCGCGCCGGGCACGGCGGAGCGGTCCGGCGCCCCTGAGGGGGAGGCCGGTGAGTCCCCGGCGCCCAGTTCGGTCAGGCCCGGGAAGGCCACCCCGCCGCCCTTCCAGCGGACCGAGCGGACCGCGGCCTCGCGCAGTGCGTCGGCGGCCGTGCGCCGCCGTGCCCCCTCGCTTGCCCGCACCAGGTCCGCGTACACCCCGGCGACCCGGTCCTCCAACTGGGCGGCGAGCCGCACGGCCGCCGCGCTGTCGGGTACGGCGAAGGGCAGCGCGTAGGCGGCGGCGGCCGGTTCCGGTTCGCCGCCGAGTGCGCGGACGGTACGGCGCAGCGCGTCCCGGCGCGCCCGGTGCGCCTCGTAGCACTCCCGGGCCTCGCCCTCGCGGTCCTCGTCGATCCGGCCGCCGACGACGCCGTAGCCGTAGACGGCGGCGTGTTCGGCGCGCAACGCCGCCTGCACAGCGGTCAGTTCCGTCATCCTTCCGCCGCTCCTTCCCGACGCGGTCCGGCCTCGTCCGCCATGCCGTCCTCCGCGCTCCCGCCGTCGTCCGCCGTGCTCTTCCCGTCGTCACCGCTGCCGGCGTCCTTGCCCCGCCGGTCGAGGAGGTATCCGTGCGCCGAGCCGCAGGCGGCCACCGAGGCGAGCAGCCGGGCCAGCTCGGGTGGCGCGCCGTCCAGCGCCCTGGTGCGGGTGTCGGCCAGCTTCCGCTCCGCCCTGGCCAGTGCCGCGAGCGCCGCTGCGGGGCTCTTCGGCACGGAGGCGGTGTCCGGGCCGGGCGGACGTTCGGAGGCGCTCTCCCGCCCGTCGGGCTGCGCCGAGCGGTCGGTGCCGGGTGCGTCGGAGGGGCGCCGCGAGCCGCGACCGCCGGGGGAGGGGGACCGGGTGCCGGACTCGCCGCCGCGCAGTACCCGCACATGGCGGACGATCTCCTCGCGCAGCGGGCGCAGCGGTGCGGCCAGTGCCGGGTGCACCTTGGCCGTGCCGTCGTAGCGGGCCAGCAGGTGTTCGCTGTCGCGTGCCGCGCCGCTGCGCAGCCGCCGCGCCGTGTCGGCACCAGCACCGTCGGCGTCCTCCGCCGCCTCTCCGCCCGTGCAGGCCGTGAGGAGCGGCAGTCCGAACGCCGCTCCGGTGGCGCCCAGCACCCCGGTCAGCAGCGCTCTGCGGCGCGGCCGCGCCGCCGCCGGTGACGGCATCAGCGACATGTGCACTCCCTGGATGTGGGCGAACGGACGGCCAGACGGACTGCGGCCTCGCCCGGGCCCGTGACCGCGGTGGGGCGCAGGTCACGCCCCGCGAGGGTACCCGGGGTCCTTCCCGCGGCTGTCCGCGGCCACCCCTGCCCGGCCGGGGCTGTACCCGGACGCCGCACACGGCGGCGGGGCGGTGCGGCCGCGCACAGCCGTGCGTTGTGCCACCGGGTCGGCGCAGCGCGCCACAGGCGATAGGCTTGGGCGGCGACACGCCCTTGTCACAAGGCCCCCCTACAACAGCACACGCGGCCGAGGAGTCACCCGGATGAGCACCACCCAGAGCGAGAGGCTGCGCGGACTGCTGGAACCGCTCGTCAGCGAGAGGGGGTTGGATCTCGAGGAGATCGATGTGACCCCGGCCGGAAAGCGGCGCGTCCTGCGTGTCGTGGTGGACGCTGAGGACGGGGTCCAGTTGGACACCTGCGCGGAACTGAGCCGCGCCTGCTCCGAAGTGCTCGACGAGAGCGACGCGATGGGCGGCGCCCCGTATGTGCTGGAAGTCACCTCTCCCGGGGCCGACCGGCCGCTGAGCGAGCTGCGGCACTACCGCCGCGCCGTCGGGCGGCTGATCAAGGCGCAGCTCACCGAGGCCGCCGGCGGCGGGGAGCTGACCGCCCGCCTCACCGCTGTCGACGACGAGGGCCTCGACCTGGAGGTGCCCGGGGTCAAGGGGCGCAAGCCCACCGCCCGCAGGCTCGCCTTCGACGAGATCGCCAAGGCGCGGGTCGAGATCGAGTTCAACCCCAAGGCCGCGCAGCAGCGGCGCATGTCCGCGGACGGCGACGCCGAAGCCGCCGGGAACGAGAACGAGGAGGAGGCGTAGCCGTGGACATCGACATGAGTGCCCTGCGCGGGCTGGTCCGGGAGAAGGAGATCTCGCTGGACCTGCTGGTCGAGGCGATCGAGTCGGCCCTCCTCATCGCATACCACCGCACGGAGGGCAGCAGGCGCGACGCGCGCGTCGAGCTGAACCGCAAGACGGGCCACGTCACGGTGTGGGCCAAGGAGAGTGCCGAAGAGCTCGAAGAGGGCGCGGAACCGCGGGAGTTCGACGACACCCCCACCGGATTCGGCCGGATCGCCGCCACGACGGCCAAGCAGGTCATCCTGCAGCGGCTGCGGGACGCCGAGGAGGAGGTCACCTTCGGCGAGTACGCAGGCCGCGAGGGCGACATCGTGGCGGGCGTCGTCCAGCAGGGCAAGGACCCCAAGAGCGTGCTGGTGGACATCGGCAAGCTGGAGGCCATCCTGCCGCCGCAGGAGCAGGTGCCCGGCGAGGAGTACGGGCACGGCACCCGGCTGCGGACCTATGTGGTCCGGGTGGTCAAGGGTGTGCGCGGTCCCTCGGTGACGCTGTCGCGCACCCATCCCAACCTGGTCAAGAAGCTCTTCGAGCTGGAGGTCCCGGAGATCGCGGACGGCTCGGTGGAGATCTCGGCCATCGCCCGCGAGGCGGGCCACCGCACCAAGATCGCCGTACGGTCGGCCCGCTCGGGGCTCAACGCCAAGGGCGCCTGCATCGGCCCGATGGGCGGCCGGGTGCGCAACGTGATGGCGGAGCTGCACGGCGAGAAGATCGACATCGTGGACTGGTCCGAGGACCCGGCCGAACTGGTCGCCAACGCCCTCTCCCCGGCGCGGGTGAGCAAGGTCGAGATCCTCGATCTCGCGGCGCGGTCCGCCCGCGTCACCGTGCCCGACTACCAGCTCTCGCTGGCGATCGGCAAGGAGGGGCAGAACGCCCGGCTCGCCGCGCGCCTCACGGGCTGGCGCATCGACATCCGCCCGGACACCGCCGACGCGGTGGGCGGCGAACCGGCTCCGGAGCGTTCCGCCGAGCACGGCTGAATCACGACGGGACCTGTCACCCCGCGCGGTCGGGTGCGCACGGCACGGATGGCGGACGAGTAACGGCGCCCTTACCCCCCAACGGGTTTCGGGGCTTCGGGGAGGTAGACTTAAGCAGTGTCTGGCCGGACGTGTGGTCGGGCGTGCCCTCAGCGGACCTGTGTCGGCTGCCGGGAGCGCACCGACAAGCAAGGTCTGCTGCGGGTGGTACTGATCGGGGGAAGCCTGATCCCCGATCTTCGCGGTAGGCTGCCCGGTCGGGGTGCGTATGTGCACTCTGTGCCGTCCTGCCTCGAGCAGGCGGTCCGGCGCCGGGCATTCAACCGGGCCTTCCGGGGTCCGGGTCCGTTCGACCTCGCAGATCTGCGGGAGCACGTGGAGCGGAACGCACAGCACGCACCGTAGGAGCCCGTACGGAACCTCCGTACCGGGAGAGGTACCTCGCGAGTGGGAAGTAGGTCGAGATTGCGATGAGCACTCGATGAGTACGCGATGAGTACGCCCATGCATCAGTAGCGAAGGTCCGGCGGACGACCCCCCGGGCCGTAAGGAGCGAAGTGGCTAAGGTCCGGGTATACGAACTCGCCAAGGAACTTGGAGTCGAGAGCAAGGTCGTCATGGCCAAGCTCCAGGAACTCGGTGAATTCGTCCGTTCGGCGTCCTCGACGATCGAGGCGCCGGTAGTCCGCAAATTGACAGACGCGTTCGACGCGGGCTCTGGCTCAGGTGCCAAGAAGTCCGCGGCGAAGCCTGCGGCGCCGAAGAAGGCCGCCGCCCCGACCCCCGCGCCCAAGCCGGGCGCACCCAAGCCGGGCGCCCCGAAGCCCGGTGCCCCCAAGCCGGGCCCCGCGGCCCCGGCGACCCCTGCCCCGAGTGCCCCGAGCCCCGCACAGGATGAGACGGGCGCTGCCGAGGCACCCAAGCCCGGCGCCCCGAAGCCCGGTGCGCCCAAGCCGGGGCCCGCACAGCCGGCCGCGCCGGCGAAGCCGGACTTCCAGGCGCCGCCCGCCGCACCGGGAGCTCCCAAGCCGGGCCAGGCCCCGAAGCCCGGCCAGGCACCCAAGCCGGGTCAGGCTCCCAAGCCGGGCGGCCAGGGCCGTCCGCAGGGCGGTCAGGCGCCGAAGCCGGGTCAGGCTCCCAAGCCGGGCGGGCGCCCCTCCGGCCCGCGCCCGGGCAACAACCCCTTCACCTCCGGTGGCTCCACCGGTATGGCGCGTCCCCAGTCGCCGCGCTCCGGCGGTGCCCCCAAGCCGGGTGCTCCGAAGCCCGGTGCCCCCAAGCCCGGCCAGGGTCAGGGGCAGGGCCAGGGCCAGGGTGGAGCCGGCCAGTCCGGTCCGCGTCCGCAGGCTCCGGGCGGCGGTCGCGCCACGCCGGGCAACATGCCGCGTCCGCAGGCCCCGCAGGGCGGCGGCCCGCGTCCCGGCGGTGCCGGCGGCAACCGTCCGAACCCGGGCATGATGCCGCAGCGTCCCGCTGCGGGCCCGCGTCCCGGCCCCGGCCGCGGCGGCCCCGGCGGCGGTGGCCGTCCGGGTGGCGGTGGCCGTCCGGGTGGCGGCGGTGGTTTCGCCGGTCGTCCCGGTGGCGGCGGTGGCCGTCCGGGCGGTGGCGGTGGTTTCGCCGGTCGTCCCGGTGGCGGTGGCCGTCCCGGTTTCGGTGGCCGCCCCGGCGGTCCCGGCGGCCGCGGTGGCACCCAGGGCGCGTTCGGCCGCCCCGGCGGTCCGGCCCGTCGTGGCCGCAAGTCGAAGCGGCAGCGGCGCCAGGAGTACGAGCAGATGCAGGCGCCGTCGGTCGGCGGCGTGATGCTGCCGCGCGGCAAGGGCGAGATCGTCCGGCTGTCGCGCGGTGCCTCGCTCACGGACTTCGCGGAGAAGATCAACGCCAACCCGGCGTCGCTGGTCCAGGTGATGTTCAACCTGGGCGAGATGGTCACCGCGACCCAGTCCGTCTCCGACGAGACGCTGAACCTCCTCGGCGAGGAGATGAACTACGTCGTCCAGATCGTCAGCCCGGAGGAGGAGGACCGCGAGCTTCTCGAGTCCTTCGACATCGAGTTCGGCGAGGACGAGGGCGGCGAGACGGCGCTCGTGGCGCGTCCCCCGGTGGTGACCGTCATGGGTCACGTCGACCACGGTAAGACGCGGTTGCTGGACGCGATCCGGAAGACCAACGTCATCGAGGGCGAAGCCGGCGGCATCACCCAGCACATCGGTGCCTACCAGGCGTCGACCGAGGTGAACGACGAAGAGCGCAAGATCACCTTCATCGACACCCCCGGTCACGAGGCGTTCACCGCCATGCGTGCCCGCGGTGCCAAGTCGACCGACATCGCGATCCTCGTGGTCGCGGCCAACGACGGCGTGATGCCGCAGACCATCGAGGCGCTCAACCACGCCAAGGCGGCCGAGGTGCCGATCGTCGTCGCGGTCAACAAGATCGACGTCGAGGGTGCCGACCCCACCAAGGTCCGCGGCCAGCTGACCGAGTACGGGCTGGTGGCCGAGGAGTACGGCGGCGACACGATGTTCGTCGACATCTCCGCGCGCCAGGGGCTGAACATCGAGGAGCTCCTCGAGGCCGTGGTCCTGACCGCGGACGCCTCGCTCGACCTGCGGGCCAACCCCGACCAGGACGCGCAGGGTCTCGCCATCGAGGCCCACCTCGACCGCGGCCGCGGCGCCGTGGCGACCGTCCTGGTCCAGCGCGGCACGCTGCGGGTCGGCGAGACCATGGTCGTGGGCGACGCCTACGGCCGGGTGCGCGCGATGCTCGACGACAAGGGCGAGAACATCAAGGAAGCGGGTCCCTCGACCCCCGTCCTGGTGCTCGGTCTCACCAATGTCCCGGGCGCCGGCGACAACTTCCTGGTGGTGGACGAGGACCGCACGGCACGGCAGATCGCCGAGAAGCGCGCGGCGCGCGAGCGCAACGCGGCCTTCGCCAAGCGGACCCGCCGCGTCTCCCTGGAGGACCTGGACAAGGTGCTCAAGGCGGGCGAGGTGCAGCAGCTCAACCTCATCATCAAGGGCGACGCGTCCGGTTCGGTGGAGGCCCTGGAGTCCTCGCTGCTCCAGCTCGACGTCGGCGAAGAGGTGGACCTGCGCATCCTGCACCGCGGGGTGGGTGCGGTCACCGAGACCGACATCGACCTGGCGACCGGCTCCGACGCCATCGTGATCGGCTTCAACGTCCGCGCCGAGGGGCGTGCGACCCAGCTGGCCGAGCGCGAGGGTGTGGACGTCCGCTACTACTCGGTGATCTACCAGGTCATCGAGGAGATCGAGGCGGCGCTCAAGGGCATGCTCAAGCCCGAGTACGAAGAGGTCGAGCTGGGCACGGCGGAGATCCGCGAGGTCTTCCGTTCGTCCAAGCTGGGCAACATCGCCGGTGTCCTCATCCGCTCCGGCGAGGTGCGCAGGAACACCAAGGCCCGCGTCATCCGGGACGGCAAGGTCGTGGCGGAGAACCTCAACATCGAGGGCCTGCGCCGCTTCAAGGACGATGTCACCGAGATCCGCGAAGGCTTCGAGGGCGGTATCAACCTCGGGAACTTCAACGACATCAAGGTCGACGACGTCATCGCGACGTACGAGATGCGGGAGAAGCCGCGCGGCTGATCCCTGCGCAGGGCAACCCGTGCATCGCCCGGTCACCGTGAGTGGTGATCGGGCGATGCACGGGACCGGGGCCGACCGGCGGAGTATTTCCGTCGATCGGCCCCGGCCGTTGCGTGTACGGTGCCAGTGCATTCCAGGCCCCCAGCCACCGCTGGGCGGCACCCCCAAGGCCCCACGGGTGGCTTGACCCGGACTGTATGTACGTAGGGACGCTGTCCTTCGACCTGCTTCTCGGCGATGTGCGGTCGCTCAAGGAGAAGCGCTCCGTCGTCCGCCCCATCGTCGCCGAGTTGCAGCGCAAGCACGCGGTCAGTGTCGCCGAGACGGGCGAGCAGGACCTCTACCGCAGAGCCCACATCGGACTGGCGGCGGTGTCCGGCGACGCCGGGCACCTCAGCGACTTGCTGGACCGCTGCGAGCGGCTGGTCGCCGGGCGCCCCGAGGTGGAACTGCTCTCCGTGCGGCGGCAGTTCCACGGCGACGACGCATAGCACCACAGCCGCCGCGACAGGCGCCGCGGTGGAGAACGCAGAACGTCAGCAGACGCAGAGAGAACGCAGCAGCGCGTGAGCGCGAGGCGCAGAGCAAGGAGACGGACCAGTGGCCGACAAGGCGCGGGCGAAGAGGCTGGCGGACCTCATCCGTGAGGTGGTCGCCGAGAAGCTGCACCGCGGTATCAAAGACCCCCGGCTCGGCACCCAGGTGACCGTCACGGACACCCGGGTCACCGGGGACCTCAGAGAGGCGACGGTCTTCTACACCGTGTACGGCGACGAGGAGGACCGCAAGGCGGCCGCAGCCGGACTGGAGAGCGCCAAGGGCGTGCTCCGCTCCGCTGTCGGCTCGGCGGCGGGAATCAAGCACACCCCGAGTCTGACGTTCGTCGCGGACGCGCTCCCGGAGAACGCCAAGACGATCGACGAGGCGCTCGCCCGCGCGCGGGCCGCCGACGAGGAGGTCCGCAAGACCTCTTCCGGAGCCTCCTACGCCGGTGAGGCCGACCCCTACCGCAAGCCGGGCGAGTCCGACCTGGACGGCGGGGACGGCGAGGGCGGCGAGGACGAGAGCGCCTGATCCGTGGCACGCAGAAGAGACAACGGCCCCGGCGGGCTGCTCGTCGTCGACAAGCCCGCCGGGTTCACCTCGCACGACGTCGTGGCCAAGGTGCGCGGTATGGCCCGCACCCGGCGGGTCGGCCACGCGGGAACACTCGACCCGATGGCCACCGGCGTGCTGGTCGTCGGCACCGAACGGGCCACCCGCCTGCTCGGCCACCTCGCCCTGACGGAGAAGGAATACGTCGCGACCCTCCGGCTCGGGCAGGAGACCGTGACGGAGGACGCCGAGGGGGAGATCACCGCCGCGCGGGGCGCCGAGGACGTCGACCGCCAGCGGCTCGACGCGGCCGTCGGCGCCCGGACCGGCCCCATCTCGCAGGTACCCTCCGCGGTCAGTGCCGTGAAGGTGGACGGCAAGCGCGCCTACGCCCGGGTCCGCGAGGGCGAGGAGGTGGAGCTGGCCGCCCGCCCGGTCACCGTCTCCTCCTTCCAGGTGCACGATGTGCGCCCGGACACCGCCGAGGACGGCACACCCGTCACGGACGTGCTCGTGTCGGTCGTGTGCTCCTCCGGCACCTATGTGCGCGCACTCGCCCGCGACGTGGGCGCGGAACTGGGCACGGGCGGCCATCTGACCGCGCTGCGGCGCACCAGGGTCGGCCCCTACGGCTTGGACGGCGCGCACACCATGGAGCAGTTGCAGCAGTTCGTGGACGCCGAACAGCTGCTGCCGGTGCTGCCGCTGGGTGACGCCGCCGCGGCGGCGTTCGCCCGCTGGGACGTCGACGAGGAGCAGGCGCGCCGTATCGGCAACGGCGTGCAGTTGCGGATGCCCCGCGACAGCGGACCGGGCCCCGTCGCGGTGTTCGGCCCGGGCGGGCAGTTCGTCGCACTGGTGGAGGAGCGCGAGGGCAGGGCCAGGAGCCTGGCCGTCTTCGTGTGAGGCCCGCCCGGTGCCGTCGGGGCGGCTCCCCGTGCGGCGGCCGCGACACGCAGGGCGGCGCGTGCCGCGCAGCCCCCGGCGCCGGGATCCGGAGCGGGCGTGTGCCACGCCACCTGGTACCTCCCGAGGTGGGTCCCTGCGGGCCGCGCCGGCGGGGCATGGCACCCTTGGACCGGCGGCGGAACCCGCCGTCATCACCAACGGCACAGGCACTGGCGAACTAGGTAGCGACGAGGAGCAGACGTGCAGCGCTGGCGTGGCTTGGAGGACATCCCCGAGGGCTGGGGGCGCAGCGTCGTCACCATCGGCTCGTACGACGGGGTGCACCGGGGGCACCAGCTCATCATCGGCAGGACCGTGGAGCGCGCCCGGGAACTGGGCGTCCCCGCCGTCGTCGTCACGTTCGACCCGCACCCCAGCGAGGTCGTCCGGCCGGGCAGCCACCCCCCGCTGCTCGCACCGCATCACCGGCGGGCCGAACTCATGGGCGAACTGGGGGTGGACGCGGTTCTCGTGCTCCCCTTCACCTCCGAGTTCTCCAAGCTGTCGCCCGCCGACTTCGTGGTCAAGGTCCTGGTGGACAAGCTGCACGCGCGCAGTGTCGTGGAGGGCCCGAACTTCCGCTTCGGACACAAGGCGGCCGGCACCGTCGCCTCCCTGGCCGAACTCGGCGGCACCTACGACTACGACGTGACCGTCGTCGACCTCTTCGAGCGCACGGACGGCGGCGAGGCGTTCTCCTCCACGATGGCCCGCCGGCTGGTGGCCGAGGGCGATGTGCGCGGCGCGGCGCAGGTGCTGGGCCGCCCGCACCGCGTCGAGGGCGTGGTGGTGCGTGGTGCGCAGCGGGGCCGCGAACTCGGCTATCCCACGGCGAACGTGGAGACCCTTCCGCACACGGCCGTCCCGGCCGACGGCGTGTACGCCGGCTGGCTGACGGTGAACGGTGAGGCGATGCCCGCCGCGCTCTCGGTCGGCACGAATCCCCAGTTCGACGGCGTCGAGCGCACAGTGGAGGCGTACGCCATCGACCGGGTGGACCTGGACCTGTACGAGTTGCACGCGGCGGTGGACTTCCTGGAGTACATCCGGGGCCAGGAGAAGTTCGAGACGCTCGAGGCGCTGAAGGAACGGATGGCCCAGGACGTCGAGGAGTCCCGGCGGCTGGTGGCCGCGGCGGAGGACTGAGTCGCACCCCGGACCTCCCGGTCCGGCGGGCGGCTCGTCAGGATCCGCGCCGGAACGGACGGATCGGCCGGGCGGAAGCAGGTGAGGGGCGGTCGGACCTGGTCCGACCGCCCCTCACCTGCATTTCCCGTTCCGGGGGAGGCCTCCCGCTACTGCTGCTGCGGCCAGCCGCTGCCGGGCTGGGGCTGCCCCGGCTGTCCGGGACCGCCCGGGTGGCCCTGCTGCTGCGCGGGGCCGGGATAGCCGTAGCCGCTGCCGCCCGCCCCGTACGGCGGCTGCTGTGCGGGCGGTGGGCCGCCCGGATGCCCCGGCTGAGCGCCTTGCCCCGGTACCCCGCCCTGGCCCGGCATCGGGGGAGCGAGCTGCGGCGGCGGACTGCCGTTCGCCGTCCACAGGCCCTGCTGCTGCTGGGCCCGCGCGAAGTCCTCGGCCACCATGGCGGACAGGTTGAAGTACGCCTCGCGCGTCCGCGGACGCATCATCGTCAGATCCAGTTCGGCTCCGGCGGAGAGATGCTCGTCGAACGGGACGGTCACCACACCGCGGCACCGGGTCTCGAAGTGCGCCACGATGTCCTCGACCCGGATCATCTTCCCCACCTCGCGGACCCCGGAGATGACCGTGATGCTCCGCTGCACCAGCTCCGAGTAGCCGTGCGCGGCCAGCCAGTCGAGCGTCGTGCTCGCGCTGCTCGCGCCGTCCACCGACGGCGTGGAGATGATGATGAGCTGGTCGGCCAGGTCCAGCACGCCCCGCATGGCGGAGTACAGCAGCCCCGTGCCCGAGTCGGTCAGGATGATCGGGTACTGCCTGCCCAGCACGTCGATGACGCGCCGGTAGTCGTCGTCGTTGAACGTGGTCGAGATGGCCGGGTCGACGTCGTTGGCCAGGATCTCCAGCCCGGACGACGCCTGGGAAGTGAACCGGCGGATGTCCATGTAGCTGTTCAGATACGGGATCGCGGTGACCAGGTCGCGGATGGTGGCACCGGTCTCGCGCCGCACCCGGCGGCCGAGGGTGCCCGCGTCCGGGTTGGCGTCGATGGCGATCACCTTGTCCTGGCGCTCGGTGGCCAGAGTCGAGCCCAGCGCCGTGGTGGTGGTCGTCTTCCCGACGCCGCCCTTGAGGCTGATGACGGCGATCCGGTAGCAGGACAGCACCGGCGTACGGATCACATCCAGCTTGCGCTGCCGCTCGGCCTCCTCCTTCTTGGCGCCGAACTTGAACCGCGAACCCTTGTTGCCCGACTGGGGACGCGGCTTCTTCTTGTTGTTGATCAGCCGGTCCGAGGACAGCTCGACCGCCGCCGTGTAGCCAAGCGGCGAGCCGGACTGGTCCACCCGGCGCGGATCGACGGCGCCGGGATGCGGCTGGAGCGGCGGCTGCCCCTGCACGGGCGGCTGGGCCTGCCCCGGATGCGGTGCCTGCGCGGGCGGCTGCCCACCCGGTGCGGGCTGCGGGGCCGGCGCCTGCTGCGGTGCCGGTGCCTGAGCTGCCGCGGCGGGCGGGTACCCGGGCGTGTGGCCGGCCGGACCGGGGCGGCCCGCCTCCGGCTGTGCCGGGAACCTCTCCTGACCGGGCTGCGGCTGACCGGGCTGTGCCTGGCCCGGGGGGATCTGGCCGGGCTGCTGGAGGGCCTGCGGCGGCACAGGCCGGCCCGGCCCGGTCCCGTACGGCTGGCCAGGCTGCACCTGCCCAGGAACCGGCTGCCCCGCCCGCGGCTGCGCGGGCGGCACCGGGGCGCCGCCGGGCTGCTGCCCTGCCTGCGGGTAACCGTAGTGACTCCCCGGCGTCTGCTCCGGCTGCTGGCCCGGTACCTGGTGCGGCTGCTGCGGGAGTTGCGGATTCAGCGGCGCATGCGGCTGCGCTGCCTGCGGTGCGCCGAGCGGTGCCTGCGGATCCGGGACCCACGGCGCCTGTCCCTGAGGCGTGCCGAGCGGCTGATCAGAGTTCGGCGCGCCACCGGACTGCCGCAGCGGTACGGAGGCCTCGCCGCCCGGGTGCCAACCCTCCGGCGCACCAACGGCGTTGTCGTCCCGCGCCGCGCCTGCCTCGGGTGCTCCGCCGCCGCTGCCCGGCCAACCGGTGCCGACCGCCGGTGCGGCCGCGGCGGGCTGGAAGTCCGGTGGCAGCGGGGGCAGTCCCTGCCCGTCCCCCAGTGTGCTGCCGCCGCCCTCGGCGGGCGGGCCGTTCTCCCGCCGCAGCGGGTGCGGCGGCATCGCGTCCCGCGGCTCGTCGCCCTGCGGCTGCGGCGTCGTCCGGGGAGGCGGGGCGTCCACCAGCCGTTCGCTGGAGGGCGCCTCCAGGGCGAAGTCGTAGGAGGCCGGGATCGCGTCCTGCGGCTCCGCCGCTCCCACCTCGCCGACCGCACCGCCTTCGCCCGCGGCCGCCGGCGCCGGAGCGGTTCCGCCGTGTTCGGCAGGCGCCGCATCGGTCCGAAGGTGTGCCGCGCGGCCCGTCGTGCCGTCGCCGTCGTCGCTCTGCGGTGCGTCGGCGCCGGCCGTTTCGCCGGCGTGCTCCTCCCCGGCGTGTGCGGCGATCTCGCGGCGCAGCGCCGCGGCGGAGAACCGCATGGTGGCGCCGTCCTCGACCGCGCCCGGGACCTCCGGAACCGCCGAGGCGACCGGCGCCTGCTGGGCTTCCCCGGACTCGGGTGCCGACTCGGACTCGGGTCCGGCCCCGGTCAGCTCCTCGGGCTCCGGCGCGCCCTCCGCTGCGGGTGCGGCCGCGGAGGGCGCGCGCCAGCTCGGGGTGGCGGTGTCCCGCGGGGCGTTCTCCGCGGCCGGCTCCGCCCGGTCGGTCTCGGCACCGAAGGAGTCGGGCCCGAGCGCGTCAGCTGCTTCGTCCGTGTCCCGCACCTCGGGGCCCGCGCCCGGTTCGGCAACCGCGAGGTCCGCTCCACTGTCCTCGCTGCCCGCGTCGGTCGGAGCGGGCGCGTAGCGCTGCTCCGGCCGCACGTCCGGGGCGCGTTCGGCATCCGCGCCGCCCGGTTCCGCCCCGGCCGGGGCCGTCGCCGCACCGGGCACCTGCTCGCTCAACGGCGTCAGCGAGGGGAAGGCGGGCAGGTCCGCAGCGGGCTCGGCAGCGGAACCGCCGTACGGTCCGGTGGCCTCCCCGACTTCCTCGGGAGGAATGGTGCCACTCGGATCGCGGTGCTCCGGCTGCGGCGGTGCCTCGGGCGGGGCGGGGGCGCCGGCGTCCGGCGAACCCGCCCACCAGTCCCGGTCGTACCCCGCACCGCCGTGGGCCGTACCGGCCGGCGGAGCGGGCGGCGCGGCCGACGCCGCCTGCGGGGGCTCCGGCCTGCTCGCCGCGTCCTGCGTGTACCAGGCAGGCGGTGTGTAGTCGATGGTGAACTGGCCCGTCGACTCCGTTTCGACCTCGGCATCCGCTTCCGCGTCGAGCTGGTCGGAGCCGGGCATGGTCCCGCGGACGCGGATCTCGTCCCGGTCGCTGCTCACAATGCCTCCTGCTGTGGTCATTCACCCCGGTTTGCCGCGCGTCCGCCCACGCGCGTAAGTCCAGCCTAATCATCGCAACTGTCGTTCGGGCACCGCGGTCGTGCGCCCTGCGTCAGTCCAGTCGGCGCGGAGACCCCAGCAGCCCCGACTCCGCGTCGGTCGGCTGCGTCAGCGCGTACTGCCTCTCCCGTCGCGTGCACCACAGGGTGACACCGTCGCCCAGCGTGGAGAGCGCCTGCACCTCCTGCGGCGGCAGTTGCATGATGCGCCCGATCTGCCGCGCCTCGTCGGGCGAGACCCGCTGGACACCGACCAGCGACGCACTCCGCAGCAACCGGGGTGCCACCGGGCTCAGATAGGGCAGCAGCGTCAGTACCGACTGCCACGGCATCGAGGCCACCCGGCCCCGCGGAGGCCGCATCCCGCAGTCCCGGACGACCAGCACCGGGCTGCTCACCGTCGGCCCCATGGGCGGCACCCGCCCCACATCGTAGAGCGAGATGCACTCCTGGCCCGCGCCCGCCGCCTGCACCAGGTTGGTCCACACCGGGGCCCGGCCCGTCTCCACCGCGACCCGGGCGCCTGCCCCGGCCAGCCGCAGCGCCAGCACCTGAGCAGTCCACAGACCGCCGATGAGCACCACGTCGTAGGGGGACGGGTGGTGGAAGCCGACGACCTGGGGCCGCCCCTCCGCATCGTTGCCGACCAGCACACCGTCGTCCCCGATGGGGAGGGACAGCGCGGCCAACTGCTCGCCCGGCACCCCGTGCTCCGTACGGCGCGGACCCAGCAGCCCGCGCGTCCAGCGGTCGGCCATCAGTGCACACCTCCCAGCGGAAGGGTCGCGAAGACACCCGGGAGCTGCTCCCGGTCCAGCCGCACCAGCCCGACCCGCGCCGAACGCGCGCCGCGCTCCAGATGCTGCCGGGCAGCCGCCAGTTCGTTGTCCGAACGGGCGGTCACCCGTACGTGCCCGCTCACCGTGACCGCGCCTCGGCGCGCGGAGCGGCCCAGCGTCAGGCTGAAAGTCGTCGTCAATGTCGGTGCCGAGGTCAGCAGCGCGACCAGCCGGGGGAGCGGAGTGGCGGCCCGGCCCAACTCGGGCCAGCGGCCGATCCCGTAGGTGGTGTGCCACCGGTCGTCGCACCGCCAGGCCCGCGTCGACTCGCTGGTGCGCCGGGTGGGAGCCGCGTCCGGCCGGCTCGCCCTGGCTGTCGCCGCGGGGCTCACGCACGCGGAGGTGGCCACCGCTGCCGTCAGATCCTGCTCGTTGAGCACCGTGGCGACGAAACCGGCCCCCGTCACCCGGCTGGCCAGATGGTCCGCAGCGCGTATCAGGCAGCGCTGAGCACCCTCCAGCCCACCGCCGCGCGCCTCGACCGCGTCGGGAGACAGCTCCGGATCGAACTTCAGCGCCACCCAGGTCAGCCGCACCGCGGGTGAGCCCGTCTGCTCCTGCAGCGGCCCGTAACTGCGCCGGGCGACCGACTGCTCGGGCAGATGCGGGGCCGGTGCCGGCTGGACGTGCTGCACGATCTGCACGGACTCCAGCGAGATCCCGTCCACCTCGAGTGCGTCCTGCATCAGCTCCAGCGGCAGGGCGCGGGCCCCGAATGCCGGGCGCAGCGCACTGGGCGCGGCCTCGATCCGCACCAACGCGGTGAGGAACGTCCCGTCGCCCAGCATCCCGGTGGTGCGGCGCTTCTTGTCGACATACGCGTATGTGCGCAGTGCCGGAGCGCACTCCACCAGAGGCAGGAAGCTGGCGTCGATCCGCTCGCCCCCCTCGTCCAGCACCATCGCGGGCGTCAGCGGCTGCGCCGCAGCCCGCCGCCGGGCCCGCAGCGCCAGCAGCGTGCCGACCCAGTCGTGGAACGAGCGCTGGTGCCTGCGCATCACCGCCAGCGCCACCAGCACGGCGGCGACCACCACCGCCGGGACCAGCAGCAGACGGTCGACAGCCGCCGCGATCAGCAGCACCGCCACGGCCAGCTCCAGCAGCACAAGTTGTTGCAACTGAAACGGTCCGAGGCGACGAGTGCGCGACTCGGTGCGCAGGGACGTCGAGGCGGGCACCCGGGATCCGGGCCGGGGCGTCCGGGAGGCGGACGCGGTGCCCTCCGGGCGCCGGGGGGCACCCGGCCCCGAGCGGCTCGCGGTGCCTGCCGCACCCCGCGCCCGCGTCACAGATCCCATCCGAGAAGGCCCCCTCATGTCCGAATTCGCCCCCCTCGTCCGGGGTGTTGGGCGGGCGATCACGATACCGGAGCGGCACAAGGCAATCCCCAACCGGCATAGTAGGGGCCCGGCCCGACAATCGGCAGCGCCCGCGGGTGCCCGCCGGGCCGGTGGGCGGTACCGTTCCGGACCGGCCACCGCCGTCCGGGCTCCGGGCCCGGCGGCTGCGGGGGACAGCAGGGACTTCAGGGGAGCGTCTTTCACTCATGGCATCACGGCGCGACGAGCTCAATGCCTACACCTTCGCGAAAAAGCGGCTGGTGGCGGCGTTCCTCCAACCGTCACCGACAGGCACCGAGGAAGGCGCCCCCCGCCCGCTGCGCGGGATTCTCCCCGGATTCGTCGTCGGCGCGCTGATCCTCGCCGGATTCGGCGCCTGGGGGATGTTCAAGCCGAAGGCGCCCGAGGGCTGGGACACTCCGAAGGAGAAAGTCATCATCGGCTCGGAGTCGACGACCCGCTACGTCGTCCTCAAGACCGACGGCAAGGCGCAGCTCCACCCGGTGCTCAACCTGGCATCGGCCAAACTGCTGCTCGATCCGGGCAAGGGCGAAGTCGTCAAGGTCGACGAGAAGGTTCTCGACAAGGGCGACATCCCGCACGGCGCCACCCTCGGCATCCCCTACGCACCCGACCGGCTCCCCGAGGGCAAGGAGGCCGGCGAGAAGAAGCGCTGGGCCGTCTGCGAGCGGCCCAGCCAGGGAGAGCGGGCCGTGCAGAAGGCAGCCTTCGTACTGGCCGACCGCGACAAGGACGCGGTCGAGGGCGACGACCGGCTGCACGGCGGCGAGCTCATCTACGTCCAGGGGCCGGACGACCGGCTCTACGTCGTGGACCGGTCCGGCAACAAGTACCGTGTCGCCCGCGACGAGACCCTGCTGCGGGTCCTCGTCGGGGACCGCCGTCCCCAGCGCGTCTCCCGGGAGTGGCTGGCCACCCTGCACACCGGCGACAACATCTCCTTCCCCCAGATCCGCGGCCGGGTCGGCGAGGAAGCCGGCGTCTCCGGCCTCGACCCGAACACCAACCGGGTGGGCACCGTCATCCGGTCGACCTCCGGCAACCACATGCAGCAGTACCTCGTGCTGTCCGGCAAGGTCCTGAGGATCAGCGACTTCATGGCGCAGCTCCTGCTCGCCTCCGAGCAACTGCTGCCCCTCAAGCAGAACGGCGCGGCCACCACGGTCAGCGCCAGCGCCTTCGCGCCCTCCGGCAGCTACGGCGACAAACTCCGCTGGCCCGAGGAGAAGAGCTACGCCGTCAACTCCGCAGGCACGCGTTCCGGCAACCGCAACGTGGCCTGCAACGTGCTGCGCAAGGTTGACGGCAAGAGCGGCGCCACCACCCTCTCCACCTGGCTCGGCAAGGAATTCCCCGAGCAGCTGCCCACCGGCACCTCCAGCGCCTACGTCACGCCCGGAACGGGTCAGCTGCTCCGCCAGTTCAAGGGCCGCAGCCCGGACGTCGGCGGGATCTTCCTCGTCACCGACACCGGGTTGCGGTACGCGATGCAGAGCAACACCGACAGCGAGCAGGGCGACTCGGGCATCGGCGAGGACAGCAGGAAGTCCAAGAAGCAGAAACAGCAGACGGAGAGCCAGAACGCCCAGCGCAGGCTCGGGTACGAGAAGGTCAAGCCCGCGCCCGTGCCCGCCGAATGGGCCGCCTTCCTGCCCATGGGCCCGCGCCTGTCCACCGGTGACGCACAACAGCCGCAGGGCTCCTGAACGGGGTGACGAGGACGATGCACAGCAGCGAGACGACGCCCCCGGCCAACGGCGCCCGGCTGGCCCCGCTGCGGCGGCGCACCCGGCGGGCCCTGCGCCGCGCCGCGGCGACAGCTGCTGCCGTGGCGGTCACGGCCTCCACGCTGGTGGTCACCGCGGCGCCTCCGGCCGCCGCGGACGTCAGCACCCAGTGCACCTTCCCCGCGAAGCCGTTCAAGGGCCGCCCCTGGTCGCTGCAGCGGGTCCTCCTCAACGAGCTGTGGCGGGACACCGACAAGGGCGCCGGTGTCCGGGTCGCGGTCATCGACACGGGCGTCGACATCGAGAACAAGCAGCTCACGGATGCCGTCGATGCCGACGCGGGGAAGAACCTGCTCCCCAAGAAGCCGAAGAAGGACAAGGAGACCGGCCGCGCCACCCCGCGCGGCAAGGCCGACGGCACCTCGGACGAGGTCGGCCACGGCACCAAGGTCGCGGGCATCATCGCCGCGCGCCCGGACGACGACACCGGCTTCGTCGGCCTCGCCCCCAAGGCGACGATCATCCCGATCAAGCAGAACGACGCCAACGGCAGCGGCACCGCCCTCTCCCTCGCCGACTCGATCGACTACGCGGTGAAGGCCGGCGCCGACGTCATCAACATCTCCCAGGACACCGCCGAGGCCCTGAAACCGGACTCCTCGCTCGAGCGCGCCGTGCAGCGCGCCGTCCGCGCGGACATCGTCGTCGTGGCCTCCGCCGGCAACGACGGACTGGGCGGCAAGGACAAGGCCACCTATCCGGCCTCCTACCCCGGCGTCCTCGCCGTCGCCTCCTCGGACCGCAACAACGAGCGCGCCCCCTTCTCGCAGGCCGGTGACTTCGTGGACGTGGCGGCCCCCGGTGTCGACATGGTCTCGACCGTCCCCAAGGGCGGCCACTGCATCGACAACGGCACCAGCTTCTCCGCGCCCTATGTGGCCGGCGTCGCCGCCCTGCTGCGCGCGAAGCACGACAAGGGCGCCGACAAGTGGTCCCAGCAGAACATCGTCGCGCAGATCGAGCAGACCGCCGAGCGCTCCATCCCGGGCCACGACCGCCTCGTCGGCTGGGGTGTCGTCGACCCGGTGGCCGCCCTGACCGAGGACGGCAAGCGTCTCGAGCGCCCCGAGGCCGAAGAGGGCGTCGAAACGGGCAAGAAGCCGACACCCGCCAAGCTGCAGCTCGGAGAGACGGAGCAGGAACGGAACGAAAGGCTGGGAACCTACGTCCTTGTCGGCGGCGGCACCCTCGTCGCCGTGGTCGCGGGCACCTCGGTCGTCCTCCGCGACCGTCGCCGCAAGGGCACCTCGGCGGGACGCTGACAGGACGCCCGCACTGTCGGAGGTGGTTGAGAGAATATGAGCAGTGTGCCGCTCGCGTGCCACACGTCACGGTCCTGCTACACCAACTGCTGTTCTTTCATTTGCAGTTGGAACGTGCTGGACTCGCCTACTACAGTGATGTGAACGCCGTTCCCACGGAGCCGCCGAGCCGGAACCGTGGAGAACGTGCAGAGGACCTGGCAGAAGGGGGGAGCCATGGGGGAGTTGGGTCCGGACGGCAGGGAGAGGCGACCGCCGGTGCTGCCGCCGAAGAAGGCGTCGTCCTCCTCGAGCGGGGAGGGGGAACTGGAACGACGTGCTGAAGCGCTGAAGAAGCTGAAGAAGCGGATCGATGGTGTCATCGCGGAGTTGGACACCTCACCCGCCGCGAAGCACAAAGTCTCCAGTAGGCGCGTCACCCGAAAGTCACTCAGTGGGGAGAGCATCCGCTACGTGGAAGCGGACGACCTCTTCGCCAAATACGGAGAGGTGCACGACACCCTCACGCTCCTCTCCTCCACCCTCCGGGACCAGATCGACGCGACGGGTATCGCCATCAAGGGCGCCGACCAAGGCTTCGACACCCTGGACGAGGACGAGAAGCGTCGCTTCTGGCAGATCCAGGCTCGGGCGCAGGCCGCAGAGGAGAAGTTGAAGCATCCGGACGGCGAGGCATCCAGGAAAGACGGACACAAAGGGGATGCCGGCGGGACCGAATGGTGATCGGCAGGCTTACGCCCGAGAACAGGAGGATGCATGGGCGGCAAGGGGAACAATGAATCGGTTGACCCATTCACAGGGAAGGGGTACACCGCTGATGAGATGCCGGAGGACCCTGCACTCCCGGCGGAATTCAGCCCTTTTCTCAACCCGCCGACCACGCAGAAGCCGCCGACCACGCAGAAGCCTGAGCTCTTCCGTGCTCCTGGCGCCGGCCCCTTGGCCCCACCGGCTCTCGGATCGGGTGGCACGGACTTCGAGCCCTACCGCCTCAACCAGATCGTGGATCTAGTCGAGGACGCATCTCCCCAGGACCTTGAGGACGTCGGGGACGCCCTCTGGGACGCCGCCCGCGCCATCAGGAAGGCCGCGGAGGAGCTGAAGACCTACTTCGCCGAGGTGGATCCCGGGTGGAAGGGGGAGGCGAAGAAACACTTCTCCACGTGGGCCACGGGCCTGCACCGGGACACCCTCAAGCTCAGCGAGTATGCGGGTGCTGCCGGTACGCAACTCAAGGCTGCCGGCTTCGGTCTGTCCATGGTCAAGGCGTCGATGCCGAAGAGGGACCCGAAGGAGGACGAGATCTTCGGGCCCTACCTTCCTCCCAAGATCACCAAAAAGTCCACGCCTGAGATGCGCGAGCGGGAGAAGAACCGCCAAGAGGCCATCCAGCAGGCGAACAAACTGAGTTCCTACTACACGGTGGCGCTCACGAACATCAAGGCTGCGGAAAAGAGCAAGCCAACGTTCGGGGCGATGCCGCATGTGGGAGTGCCGCCGGTGTCTCCGGGCTTTGATCCAGACCACACGGGCGGTCCTGGCGGGGGAGGCGGTCAGGGACCGGTAGCAGCAGCGGCGCCCTATGTTGCCGGAAACTCTCCAGAAACGACGGATCACGCGGCCGCGGCTTATGTGCCTCATGGTGAGGAGGGAATCAGCAGGACCGACCCCCTTGCTCCCCACCACCGTCTCGAAGAGCCGATGCGCCCGGAGATGTCTGTGGCCACGGACATCGACAGCGCCCCTCCCGCTCCCGTCGCGCCGATGGAGCCCGGCACCCCGCCTCAACTGCCTGCGCCTGGCCAGCCCGGCCTGCCGCCCAGCGGGCCTCCGAGTCCCGGCCCTGTCGTCGTTCCGCCAGGTAGCCCGCCGCCTGTAGGACGGATGGTTCCGCCGACCGGCCGGGTCACACCTCCGTCCCCTGGCCGAGTGGGGCCCGGTACCTCCGGGCCCCAACGTCCCTACATGCCGCCGCCGACCAACACCGGACGGACCGGGCAGACGGGTCCCACCGGTCCTGGGCGCCCGGGTCCGGTGCGGCCGGGTCCTGTGAGCCCGGGCACTTCAGCACCCACGAATCGGGACGCCGGCCGAACGGGACCCCGGGGGCTCGGACGTCCCGGACCCATGGGTGTTCCGCCGGGCACGGCGGGCCCGCACGCAGGCGGCGGCCGTGGAACGGACTCCGGCTCGGTTCGCGCATCCCAGCGCGGCGGGATTGTGGGCGGTTCACCGAGCCGCTCCGGAGCCGGTGAGACTCCTGCAAGCTCGTCGAGGCAACGAGGAACAGTCATCGACGGGCAGGGCGCGGCGGCCGCGCGGCGGCCCATGGGGGTGACCCCGCCCGTCAACGCCGTGGGCTCGGGCGGAGTCTCCGGCGCGAACAGCAGGCGGAGTGAGTCCGGCAGGAAGAAGGCGACCGGTCGTGAGGGCGTCGTCGGGGAACCTCGCGATGACGAGTCCGGACAGCCGCTTGACGCGCGGGTTGCCATGCCCGGAGGCGCTGGTCTGGTGATGGGAGCTGCGCAGCAGTCGTCGAAGAAGGAGCGGCGTCAGGAGAAGCGGCGCCCGGACAAGTCGACGGATGAGGAATAACAGAGGCCGACCGGGCGGCGCGGCAGCGTACCGCCGGTTGTCGAGTGACCCGATGAGAGCGTTCATGGCAGCAGAAACACGAGAGCGTCGAAAAGGGCGCCGCCTTCTGGCCGGAATCGCCGCCGTCGGGGCGTGGACGGTCTGTCTGGTCGGACTCGCTCCGACCGCGGACGCGGAAGACGTCCAGGCTCAGGAGTGGCATCTCAAGGTCATGCAGGCCGAGAAGATATGGAAGGTCAGCACCGGTGAAGGTATCAAGGTGGCTGTCATCGACACCGGTGTCGATCCGACCACTGAGTCCCTTCAAGGCCGAGTACTTCCAGGCAGGGATGTCTCTGGTGCTCCTGGTGACGAAACTCGGGACGACGTGGGCCACGGCACGACGATGGCCGAACTCATCGCAGGCTCCGGGAAGGGCGGAACCCTGAAGGGGCTTGCACCGGGCGCCAAGATCATTCCAATCCGCACCAACCTCAATGGCATGAAGGGTGCTGACAAAAAGAAAGAGCACCTCGGGGAAGCCATCAGGGCGGCGGCCGACAGCGACGCCCGCATCATCAATATGTCTCTTGGGGGGACAGCTCCTCATCCTTCCATTCAGGAAGCGGTGGAGTATGCGGCTAAGAAGGGTAAGCTCCTGTTCGCGAGTACCGGGAATGACGCCCAGAAAGGCAATGAGGAGAACTGGCCTGCGGCGTATCCTAACGTAGTAGCTGTGGCGTCGATCAACAAGGCCGGAAGAGTTGCCGCATATTCCAATTTTGGCCAGCACACGACTCTTTCTGGGGCGGGTGATGACCTTCCTGCATGGTGTGACGGCAAGAAGCAGAGGTACTGTTCAAGAGGGGGTACCAGTTCTGCCACCGCCGTTGTCTCGGCCTCCGCAGCCCTGATCTGGTCCCATCACCCGGACTGGACGTCGAATCAGGTACTCCGAGTCATGATCAAAACCGCTGGCCTGAAGGGTGATGAGCCCAGCAAATACGTCGGATTCGGAGGGGTCCGCCCTCGCATGAACCTCCTGGAAGGCAAGGGCGATCCCGGCGACCCGGACATCAGTCCTCTCACCGGTGAGAGGACGCTGCACACAAAGCCGAAGGAGTCCGGCCAGAACTCGGACGCCAAGGGCCCCGGCAAGGAAGACTCGGACAAAGGGGCTGCCCCCGACAAGGTCGAGGTGGCAGACTCAGAGCGCGAAGACAGTGGCAACGCGCAGCTCTGGTGGGCAGTTGGGGCCGGCGCAGCGGTGCTTGTCATCGGCGGGGGAGCTGCTTTCGCGATCAGGCGGTCTCGCCGCGGATGACCGACCATGACCAACCACCACATCACCGTTCAACCGATGCGCCGAAGGCGCAACGATCCGTAGGGAGGCGCAATGGGTGACAAGCAGAATGTAGATGACAAGACTCTCAAGTCGATGGCCAATGAGCTCGAAGAAATGATGGGGGCCATCACCGGGCGAGTCACGCGTCTGAACCAGCTCATCGACAACCTCGAGGGTGCTTGGCAGGGTGTCGCCAAGGGAGCCTTCGACCGCGTCCAGCGGGGAATGAACGATGATCTCCGGGTCCAGCGCAGGATCATGGAAGGCTTCGTCGGGTCGATCCACGGGAACCTCGGCATCAAGGACTCGAACGAGGACGACATCGTCCAGAGCATGAACAAGCTCGGGAGCGGTGAGAACCCTCAGCACTTCTCGGCGACCGGGCCCGACACCACGCAGGGTTCACTGGCCGGGGCCTACTCCTCCAAGCTCAGCCAGATGTGACGGTCACGCCGCGCAGACCGTTTAGAAGCGAGCCCGTGTAACACAAGTAGCGCAGCGCGGCAGCACGACCGCGCTCCTTTCAGGCCGCGAGCCGAGATGTAGGGGAATCACATGGGGTACAACAACGGCGATCACCTCAAGGTCACATACAGCAGTCTGGACGCTGCCGCCGACGCCATCATGAAGGAAGCGAAGCAGCTTCGCGCCGACATGGAACGGGTGCAGCAGAAGGTTCGCTCCGTCTCCGAGATCTGGGAAGGCGAGGGACAGCGGGCCTACCAGCAGGCTCAGCACGGCTGGGACCAGAAGGCCGACGACATTCAGAACCGCCTCCTGGCGATCGCGGCTGAAGTTCGGCAGGCCAGTGGCACATACCTCGCGGGCGACAAGCGCGCAGCGGCGATGTTCGACCAGTTCAATAGCCGCGGGTAGCCGTCCCGGCTTGAACGGGCAGAAGGTGGGCGCGTGCGGGAGGCGCCCACCTTCTGCGTCACGGTTCAATCCGGCGCACACATCATGCCCACCTTCTGTGGGCCATGTGTCCCCTACGGCGTGATGATCGCCCTCGCCTGCGCACTGCTGGCCGGGGCTTCCGGGACGAATGCAGTGATGGCGTCAGTGTTGCTGCTGGCGACAGCGGTCGTAGGGACCATGGCCGAACTGATGCGCTCGGTGAGCTCTTGGGAGCTTGCGGTCGCTTTGGCCCCGGAACAGGCGCGAGCCTCGTATCTGGGGGTGGCCGGGATGGCTCAGTCGGTGCAGAAGTCCGCCGGCCCCCCCGCTGGTCACCGGCATCATGGCCGCCGGCCCGCCGGCCCGCCGGGCTGGTTGGTGCTCGGCGGGAAGCTCGCAGGATTGGCGCTTGTCCAATCGCGCACATCCACCCGCAGGCTCGCGTCAATGCGATTGGAGGCGGAGAAGATACCTCCGGGCCGCGGGTCCATCCAAAGGTGAAGGCCACCGTGAGGTCCTCCAACCGACGTCGGCGCTTCACATCCACCACGGTCACCAGGCCGTCCCGGCGTACGGCCAGAAGGTCCGGGACATGACGCCGCCGTCGGCCGTCCACCGTCGTGACCAGCTGAAACGGTTGAGAAACGATACGCCGCAAGCGTCGGTCTCGATCGTTGAGCAGCAACCACGTCAGTTCCAGCAGCGACTCGTAGCCGACGTGCCCCCTCGTCACGGTCGACCCCTAACCGCCCGAGTCGTGGGCTTGACCCCGCCGAGAACGGAATACCCGCCAGGGCGTCAACTCATCGAACCCGGCCGCTGCCGCCCCTCCACACAGCGGAACCTCCACGACCTCGCTCCCGTACCGCTGACGCAGCACAGCATCCCCGGCCATCCGACCCCCAGTCCTTCGCGACTGGCGCCAACCTCACGCTGACAGAGCCAAGGAGGACCGCGTACAGCACGCATCCCGAGCGCCACCCCTACGGGTGAAGGGTCGGGCCGAAGTTGATTGCGCGTGCCTCCCTGCGTGGTCCACTCAGGGCCAACCGGCCTCCGAGTGGCTCTCATCGCCGGGAAGTGGTCTCGTTCACGAGGAACCTGCAGAATCCGTCCCCCCACCGGACGTCCGCGGCTCCAGGTCGAACTCCCCGTCCCGCGCCCCCAGCACGAACGCCTCCCACTCGGCGGCCGTGTAGCGCAGCACCACGTCCGGCTCCTTGGAGTTGCGCATGGCGACGGCGCCGCCGGCCAGGTGGGCGATCTCCACGCGCTCCTCCTCCGGACTGCCCGGGGCGCTTTCCCAGACCGCGTCGGAGATGTCCATCGCGTACAGCTCGTCCTTCTCCTGCTGAGTCCCCACCTGTGGCTCTCCCTTCGGGGCGTGCGTGCGGGCTCCAGCGTACGTGTGCCGGAGCCCGCCAACAGCGCTTTCCCGTCAGCCCCTCAGCCTCTCAGGCCCCTCAGCCTGTCAGCCTCTTCCCGCAGGCGCGGGGACGCGCTCACGTCTCGTCCGGCAGCCAGCCCAGCTGCACCAGCGGGGTGCCCCGCTTACGGGAGACGAAGAAGCCGCGGCCGGGGGGCATCGGGCGGGGGCGGACATTGCCCAGGAGGTCGCCCTCGCTCGGATCGCCGGAGAGCAGGACTCCCTGGGCGCCCAGTTCCTTGATGCGGGTCATGAACGACTCGAACATTGAGCGAGAGGCGCCTGCGGCGCTGCGGGCGATGATGAAGCGGACGCCGACGTCCCGGGAGAAGGGCAGGTGCTCGGTGAGGACGGCCAGCGGGTTGCCGCTGGAGGTGGCGACCAGTTCGTAGTCGTCGACCACGATGAAGATCTGCGGGCCGGTCCACCAGCTTCGGTCGCGCAGCTGCTGCGGGGTGACGTCGGAGGAGGGCGCCCGCCGGTCCATCAGATCGCGGAGCGCGTTCATGTGCGTCTCCATCGTGTTGGACATCGGCGCGTACTCCAGCAGATGGCTGTCCGGGATGGCGCCGAGCAGCGCGCGCCGGTAGTCGCCCACGACGATCTTCGCCTCGTCGCCGGAGTACCGCTCGCTGATCTGCTTGACGAGCAGCCGCAGCAGCGCCGTCTTGCCGGACTCGCTCTCGCCGAAGACGAGGAAGAAGGGGTCGGTGTCGAAGTCGACGAAGACCGGTTCCAGGTTGTTCTCGTCGATGGCGAAGGCGACCCCGCGTTCGGGGTGCTCCGCGCCGCCGGGCAGCCGCCCGGCCGGCAGTTCCCGGGGCAGCAGCCGTACCTGCGGTGCGGGCTCGCCCGGCCACTGGGAGGCGACCGCGGTGCACATCTCGGCGCTGGCGTCGGCGAGTTCGTCGTCGGAGCCGACGCCGTCGATGCGGGGGACACCCGCCATGAAGTGCAGCGCGTCCATGGTCTGGCCGCGCCCCGGTACACCGGGCGGGACGTTGGCGGCGACCTTGCGGTTGAACTCGGAGTCCATGGTGTCGCCGAGCCGCAGCTCCAGCCGGTTCATCAGCAGGTCCTTCAGGGCCGCCCGCACCTCCATGTTGCGGGAGGCGGTGATGACCAGGTGGACGCCGTAGCCGAGACCGCGGCCCGCGATGTCGTTGACGACATCGGTCAGGCCCTCGTACTCGTTGCGGAAGTTGCCCCAGCCGTCGATGACCAGGAAGACGTCGCCCCACGGCTGGTCGGTGATCTGGCCGCGCGCCCGGCGCCTGCGGTAGGTCGAGATGGAGTCGATGCTGTTCGCCCGGAAGTACTCCTCGCGGCGGTTGAGGATGCCGTACACCTCGGCGACGGTGCGGCGTACCCGTTCGGGGTCGAGGCGGGATGCGATGCCGCCCACGTGCGGGAGGCCGGAGACGGACGACATGCCGCCGCCACCGAAGTCGAGTCCGTAGAACTGCACTTCGGCGGGGGTGTGGGTGAGCGCGAACGCAGAGATCAGGGTCCGCATCAGGGTGGACTTGCCCGACTGCGGGCCGCCCACGACCAGCATGTGTCCGGCGGCTCCGGAGAAGTCCAGGTACAGCGGGTCGCGGCGCTGCTCGAACGGCTTGTCGACCAGGCCGACCGGCACCACGAGCTGGCCCTGCCGCGGATAGTCGGTGGCGGCCAGTCCGCGCCCCTCCACCGGGGCGAGCGAGGGCAGCAGTTCGTCCAGTGGCGAGGCGTTGTCCAGCGGCGGCAGCCACACCTGGTGGGCCGGGGTGCCCTGGCCTTCCAGGCGCCGTACGACCACGTCCAGCACGGTGTCGGCGAGCGCGTCGTCGTCCGCCGCTGCGGGGGCGGGCTGCGCGGGTACCGGCACGGTGTCCGGGTCGGGGCGCTGCACGGCGACCTCGGCAGCGGTGAACAGGACGGGCCGCCGGTTCGGTGCCAGCGGACCGGCGGGGAGCTCGTCCCCTCCGGTGCGGTGGACGCCCGAGACGTAGGCGGCCTTGAAGCGGGTCATCTCGTCGGTGCCGAACTTCAGATAGCCCGAGCCGGGCACCGAGGGGAGGTGGTAGGCGTCGGGGACGCCGAGCGCGGCGCGGGACTCGGCGGAGGAGAAGGTCCGCAGCCCGATCCGGTAGGAGAGGTAGGTCTCCAGTCCCCGCAGCCGGCCTTCTTCGAGGCGCTGTGAGGCAAGCAGCAGGTGCACGCCCAGCGACCGGCCGATCCGGCCGATCTGGATGAACATGTCGATGAAGTCCGGCTTCGCGGTGAGCAGTTCGCTGAACTCGTCGATGACCAGCACCAGTGAGGGGATGGCGGAGAGCGGGGCGCCGGCCGCGCGGGCCTTCTCGTAGTCGTGGATGTTCGCGTAGTTCCCCGCGTCGCGCAGCATCTCCTGGCGCCGGTTGAGTTCGCCGCGGATCGAGTCGCCCATCCGGTCGACGAGGGTCAGGTCGTCGGCGAGGTTGGTGATCACGGCGGCGACGTGCGGCATGTGCGCCATTCCGGCGAAGGTGGCGCCGCCCTTGAAGTCCGCGAGGACGAAGTTGAGGGTCTCGGAGGAGTGTGTGACGGCCAGTCCGAGCACCAGGGTGCGCAGCAGTTCCGACTTGCCGGAACCGGTCGCGCCCACGCACAGCCCGTGCGGGCCCATTCCGTCCTGTGCCGCTTCCTTCAGGTCGAGCATCACCGGCTGGCCGTCCTCGCCCACGCCGATGGGCACCCGCAGCCGTTCGGCTTGCGAGCGGGGCCGCCAAGTGCGGGAGACGTCGACGGAGGCGGCGTCTCCCAGGTTGAGCAGGTCGGTGAACTCCAGCTTGGCCAGCAGCGGCTCGTCCCCGTCGTCTCCCGAGCCCACCCGCAGCGGGGCGAGCTGCCGCGCCACGGCCTCGGCGGCCGGGTAGGAGAGGGCGTCCGGCGTTCCCTCGTAGACCAGGCCGTGCCCCGACTCCAGGCGCAGGCTGCGCGGGCCGACCACTACGGACAGGGTGCCGCGTGCCACGTCGATGTCGCCGGGGACGATCTCGACGATGGTGACGCCCTGCAGGCCCTCGGGCGCGGACAGCAGCGAGTTGGGCAGTACCGAGGTGCCGTCCAGCACGACGACGAGGTGTGGCTGGTCCGGTGCCGGTTCGGCCGTGCCGTTGAACCGGGGGCGTCCCTCCAGCCGGGCGGCGAGGAGCTCCTCCAGCTCGAGGGTGTCGCCCACGATCAGCCGCCGCGAGCCCGCGCCGTCGGTCTCGCCCCTGGCCTGGGCGTGGGGCAGCCACTTGGCCCAGTCCCAGCCGGCGTAGGACTCACGGCCCGCCGCGACCGCGACCACCAGGTCCTCGGGGGAGTGCATCGCGCACAGCGAGCAGAGCAGTGCGCGCGCCGAGGCGTACACGGCATCGGGGTCGCCGCTGACGGTCATGTGGTAGAAGGCCCGCAGCGAGATGGCCATGGGCAGCCCGTCGAGGGTGGCGTGGGTATTGATGAACTGGTGCATGGCGCCGGCCGTCAGCGGCTCCAGCTCGTCCACCGGCGCCGTGTCCGGGCTGACCAGCGGCGTGGCGAGTTGTTGCACACCCAGGCCGACGCGGACCTGGCCGAAGTCCAGATCCGAGGGCCGCCGCTCCCAGACCCTGTTGCCCTCGGCCACCAGGGACCACAACTGGTCCGGCGCGGGGTGCAGATAGAACTGGGCATCCCGCTGCTTGACCGCCGTCCTGCGCACCGTACGCCGCGTCTGCGCCAGGTACTTGAGGTAGTCGCGGCGCGACTGCGCCATCTCGCCCTGGGTGCCCCGGCGCATCCGGACCACCATGGCGATGACCATGGTGAGCGTCGAGAACAGCATCAGAACGCCCATGATCTTCATCATCGGGTGGGAGTTCATGCCGGGCATGAGGAAGTACACGCTGGACCCGCCCATGCCGAGCATGGGCAGGAGCTGCATCCACATGCCCTCCTGCTTGTTCTTGGGCAGTTCGGGCGGCGGCTGCAGCTGCAGCTCCTCGGCGGGCACATCGGGAGGCAACGCCCGAGGCGGTCGCTTGACGACGATCTGGGTCACTCGCGCACCAATTTCCCTTGCGTTCCCTTGCGTTCCCTTGTGTTTCTTTGGGGTCCCTGCGTCCCCTGGTACGGAAGGGGCGGTGCGGTGCCGGCACCCCGTGGTGACGTTCGCTCCTGACGGTCCCCCTCCGCGGCTGGCGATCCTAGTGGCACAGTGAGTTGACCGGGAGCGGTAGGGTGTCGCGCGCTGCCGCGGTGCCGTGACGGCACGTCGGCGGATGAAGCAGCCGACGCCCGGCAGACCGTTGCACAGCCCATTGTCGAGCAGGTGCTCAGCAGGATCTTCGAGGGGGACACACAGGTGAGTACGACGGCTTCCGCCGCGGCCACCGGATCCGGCGGGCAGCCGGGATCCGGCGGGGCCCGAGGCGCGGCCGGTGGGTCCGGCCGGGCGGCCGGATCGGCACTGGACACCGGTTTCAGCCGGGTGACCATCGTCGCCCCCGACAGCCGGATCGACGTCGCACTGCCCGAGGACATCCCGGTCGCCGACCTCCACCCCGAGATTCTGCGGCTCTCCGGCCAGACCCCCGCCGAGGGGGCACCCGTCGGCTACCACCTGGTGCGCCGCGACGGCACGGTCCTGGACAGCTCCCGGTCGTTCGCCGCCCAGCGCATCCTGGACGGCGAGGTGCTGAGCCTGCGCCCGTTCGCGGAGTCGCTGCCGCCCGCCGTCTTCGACGACGTCTCCGACGCTGTCGCCTCGGCCGTCACCCGCGACCGGCGGCTGTGGGGCGACGACATGATGCGTGCCGCCGGACTGATCGGCGCCGGGGTGCTGCTGTCGCTGATGGGGGTCGTGCTGTGGTTCTCCGACCCGGCCGGCCACGACATGCACGGACTCGCCGGCGTCCTGGCCGCCGTCACCGGAGTGCTGCTGGTGGCGCTGTCCGCGGTACGCGCCCGCGTCTACGAGGACCGCCCCACCTCGATCACCCTGGGCCTGGCGGCCATGCCGCACCTCATGGTGGCGGGCAGCGGCCTGCTGCCCCTGGAGGACGGGCTGGGCATCGGCAAGCTGCAGTTCCTCCTCGGCTGTGTGACCGTCCTGCTGGCCGCCACCCTGCTGATCGCGCTCACCCCCGACGGGGACGGCCCGTTCGTCGCCGCCGCCTTCACCGCGACCATCGGCACCGTGATCACCTTCATCGCGATCGTCGCCGATCTGCCTCCGACGGAGACGGCCGCCGTCTGCGCGCCGGTCGCCGTCGGCGTCCTCGCCTTCCTGCCGAGCCTCTCGACCCGTTTCGCCCGGCTGCCCATCGGCTTCGAGGCCACCCGCACCCGGATGAGCGACTACGACGCCGACCCGGACGCCGCCCCCGAGACCCAGGGCCCGATCGACGGTGAGCGGATCGCGGCACAGGCGCGGCGCGGCCACGAGCTGCTGGTCGGCCTGGTCGGCGGCTGCGCGGCCGTGGTCGTCGTCTCCACCGCCGTGCTCAGCTTCTCCGCCTCGGGCTGGGGGCAGCTGCTCGCCCTCGCCACGGGGCTGGCGATGCTGCTGCGGGCCCGCCTCTTCCGCTACACCTCCCAGGTCAGCAGCGCGCTGGCGGCCGGGCTGGCGGCCCTGCTGCTGCTCGGTGCCGGGCTGGCGGGAGACTTCCCCGCCGACGGCGACGCGCTGCGCACCGTGTGGCTGAGCGCCGCGCTCGCCATGGCGGCCGTGCTGGCCGTCGCCGTCGGGCTGGCCGTCCCCCGCAAGGGTGTGACACCGTTCTGGGGCCGGTTCGTGGAGATCCTGGAGACGTTCGTCCTGCTCACCCTGATTCCGCTGTGCCTGGCCGTGATGCAGGTCTACTCGGCGGCCCGCAGTCTCACCAGCTAGCCACTGGTACCCTGTACCGGCCTCCCGAGTATCGAAGTCTCCCCTGTGAAGCAGACCAGGGGCGCTCGGCGGCTGGAATCCCTGAGGAGTACGAGTGTCGTCTCTCGACGCCGCGACGAAGAAGCAGATCATCTCCGAGTTCGCCACCAAGGAGGGTGACACCGGCTCCCCCGAGGTCCAGGTGGCGCTGCTCTCCCGTCGCATCAGCGACCTGACCGAGCACCTGAAGACCCACAAGCACGACCACCACTCGCGCCGTGGTCTGCTGCTGCTGGTCGGCCAGCGCCGCCGCCTGCTGCAGTACCTGGCCAAGAAGGACATCCAGCGCTTCCGCGCGCTGGTCGAGCGCCTCGGCATCCGCCGCGGCGCGGCGGGCGCCCGCTAGCACATGACGAAGGGAGCGGTTCCCGGACCCGGGGGCCGCTCCCTTCGCCGTATCGCAGTACGGCAGCTCGCCGTAACGCAGTACGACGGCCTCTCGCGGAGCGTGGAAGCTTTGTAGTCTGGTCCACGCGAGACGAAGCCGGACAGACATCACTGACAGCATGGACAAGGAGCGCACCCGAGACGCCGGTCCTCGGTAGTGGCCCCCGGGACCCGCGGCGAATCCGCGGGACCGCCGGGAGCTTCGATCGAAGACCGGCCCGCACCGGGAGCGCTCCTGAGTACACAGTCCGCCGCGGACGAGCGGCGGACGCAGACGAGGAGATATTCCTGGTGGAGAACGAGACCCACTACGCCGAGGCCGTCATCGACAACGGCTCCTTCGGCACCCGCACGATCCGTTTCGAGACCGGTCGGCTGGCCAAGCAGGCCGCAGGCTCGGCCGTGGCCTACCTGGACGACGACACCATGGTGCTGTCGGCGACCACCGCCTCGAAGCAGCCCAAGGACCAGCTCGACTTCTTCCCTCTGACGGTCGACGTCGAGGAGCGGATGTACTCGGCCGGCAAGATCCCCGGCTCTTTCTTCCGCCGTGAGGGCCGCCCGTCCGAGGACGCGATCCTCACCTGCCGGCTGATCGACCGCCCGCTGCGCCCCTCGTTCAAGAAGGGCCTGCGCAACGAGATCCAGATCGTCGAGACGATCATGGCGCTCAACCCCGAGCACCTCTACGACGTGGTCGCCATCAACGCCGCCTCCTGCTCCACGCAGCTCGCGGGGCTTCCCTTCTCCGGCCCGATCGGCGGCACCCGTGTCGCCCTGATCAACGGCCAGTGGGTCGCCTTCCCGACCCACTCCGAGCTGGAGGACGCCGTCTTCGACATGGTCGTCGCGGGCCGGGTGCTGCCCGACGGCGACGTGGCCGTGATGATGGTCGAGGCCGAGGCCACCGAGAAGACCATCGAGCTGGTCAAGGGCGGTGCCGAGGCGCCGACCGAGGAGGTCGTCGCCGCCGGTCTGGAGGCTGCGAAGCCGTTCATCAAGGTGCTGTGCAAGGCACAGGCCGACCTCGCCGCGAAGGCCGCCAAGCCCACCGGCGAGTTCCCGATCTTCCTGGACCACCAGGACGACATCCTGGAGGCCCTCACCGCGGCCGTCCGCGACGAGCTCGCCCAGGCGCTGACCATCGCGGGCAAGCAGGAGCGCGAGAGTGAGCTGGACCGCGTCAAGGCGCTGGCCGCCGAGAAGCTGCTCCCGCAGTTCGAGGGGCGCGAGAAGGAGATCTCCGCGGCCTACCGGTCGCTGACCAAGACCCTGGTGCGCGAGCGCGTCATCAAGGAGAAGAAGCGCATCGACGGCCGCGGCGTCACGGACATCCGTACGCTGGCCGCCGAGGTCGAGGCCATCCCGCGAGTGCACGGCTCGGCGCTCTTCGAGCGCGGCGAGACGCAGATCCTGGGCGTCACCACGCTGAACATGCTCCGTATGGAGCAGCAGCTGGACACTCTCTCGCCGGTGACGCGCAAGCGCTACATGCACAACTACAACTTCCCGCCCTACTCCACGGGTGAGACGGGCCGCGTCGGCTCCCCCAAGCGTCGCGAGATCGGTCACGGCGCGCTCGCCGAGCGTGCGCTGGTGCCGGTGCTGCCGACCCGCGAGGAGTTCCCGTACGCGATCCGGCAGGTCTCCGAGGCGCTGGGCTCCAACGGCTCGACGTCCATGGGCTCGGTCTGCGCCTCCACGATGTCGCTGCTGAACGCCGGCGTGCCGCTCAAGGCCCCGGTGGCCGGCATCGCCATGGGCCTGATCTCGCAGGACGTCGAGGGGGAGACGCACTACGTCACCCTCACCGACATCCTCGGCGCCGAGGACGCCTTCGGTGACATGGACTTCAAGGTCGCCGGCACCAAGCAGTTCGTGACCGCCCTCCAGCTCGACACCAAGCTGGACGGCATCCCGGCGTCCGTGCTGGCCGCGGCGCTCAAGCAGGCCCGCGACGCGCGGATGCACATCCTCGACGTGATGACCGAGGCGATCGACGTTCCGGACGAGATGTCCCCGAACGCGCCGCGGATCATCACCGTGAAGATCCCGGTGGACAAGATCGGTGAGGTCATCGGCCCGAAGGGCAAGATGATCAACCAGATCCAGGAGGACACCGGGGCCGACATCACGATCGAGGACGACGGCACCATCTACATCGGTGCCGCCGACGGTCCCGCGGCCGAGGCGGCCCGCTCGACCATCAACGGCATCGCCAACCCGACGATGCCCGAGGTCGGCGAGCGCTACCTGGGCACCGTCGTCAAGACGACCACCTTCGGCGCCTTCGTCTCGCTGCTCCCCGGCAAGGACGGTCTGCTGCACATCTCGCAGATCCGCAAGCTGGCCGGCGGCAAGCGGGTGGAGAACGTCGAGGACGTCGTCGGCGTGGGCCAGAAGGTCCAGGTCGAGATCGCCGAGATCGACCAGCGCGGCAAGCTGTCCCTGATCCCCGTCCTGGACGAGGAGGAGGGCGGCGAGTCCGAGGGCTCCGCCGACTCCGAGGACGAGACCGCGAAGTGACGCGTACGTTCCGTACGACGGCCCGCCCCGCCACTTCGGCGGGGCGGGCCGTCGCCCGTCCCAAGACCCGCACCCGGACCCTGATCCCGGGGCAGAACGGCGCGGGCACCGTCCGCAGGAGCGTGCTGCCCGGCGGACTCCGGGTGATCACCGAGACGCTGCCGACGGTACGCTCCGCCACCTTCGGTATCTGGGCGCACGTCGGCTCCCGCGACGAGACCCCCGCGCTGAGCGGCGCCACCCACTACCTGGAGCATCTGCTCTTCAAGGGCACCGAGCGGCGCAGCGCACTGGAGATCTCCGCGGCGGTCGACGAGGTGGGCGGTGAGATGAACGCGTTCACCACCAAGGAATTCACCTGCTACTACGCGCGGGTCCTGGACGCGGACCTGCCGCTGGCCATCGACGTCGTCTCCGACATGCTCACCGGCTCCGTCATCGACCCGGCGGAGGTCGAGGCCGAGCGCGGCGTCATCCTCGAAGAGATCGCGATGACCGAGGACGACGCGGGCGACTGCGTGCACGACCTGTTCGCGCACACCATGTTCGGCGACACCCCGCTGGGCCGTCCCGTGCTGGGCACCGTGGACACCGTCAACGCTCTCACCAGGGACCAGGTGGCCCGCTTCTACAAGAAGCACTACGACCCCACCCGGCTGGTGGTCGCCGCCGCCGGAAACCTCTCGCACACCGAGGTCGTCAACCGGGTGCGGGCCGCGTTCGACCGGGCCGGCGCGCTGCGGCGCACCGAGGGCGCCGACCCGGTCGCGCCCCGCTCGGGCACCCGCACCCTGCGTGCCGGCGGCCGGGTCGACTTCCTGGACCGGCCGACCGAGCAGGCGCATCTGGTCCTCGGGATGCCCGGCGTCTCCCGGCACGACGAGCGTCGCTGGCCGCTCGCGGTACTCAGCACGGCGCTCGGCGGCGGTATGAGCTCCCGCCTCTTCCAGGAGATCCGCGAACGGAGGGGCCTGGCGTACAGCACCTACGCCTACACCTCCGGATACGCCGACTGCGGCCTCTTCGGGGTCTATGTGGGCTGCCGCCCCAGCCAGGTGCCCGATGTGCTCGAGATCTGCCGCGAGGAGCTGGAGAACGTCGCCCGGCACGGACTGGACGACGACGAGGTGCGGCGCGCCGTCGGGCAGCTCGCCGGTTCCACGGTGCTCGGACTGGAGGACACCGGGGCGCTGATGCACCGGGCCGGCAAGAGCGAGCTGTGCTGGGGGGAGCAGATGTCCACCGACGCGATGCTCGCCAGGATCACCGCGGTCACTCCCGACGACATCCGCGCGGTCGCCCGCGAGGTACTGGACCGCCGCCCCTCGGTGTCCGCCATCGGGCGGCTCACCGACCGCCAGGCAGCCCATCTGCACGAGGCCGTGGCCTGAGCCGGTCCGCCGCGGCCTGATGAGGCCGGTCAGGCCGTCCCATCGCCCCTTTCACACGTAAGGAACCAAAACGATGAGCAAGCTGCGGGTCGCTGTCCTCGGCGCCAGGGGCCGGATGGGCTCCGAGGCCGTACGGGCCGTCGAGGGCGCCGAGGACATGGAGCTGGTCGCGGCGCTGGGCAGCGGCGACCAGCTCCGGACGCTGACCGACGCGGGCGCCGAGGTCGCCGTCGACCTCACCCGTCCGGACGCCGTCATGGGCAATCTGGAGTTCTGCCTCGCCCACGGCATCCACGCCGTCGTCGGCACCACGGGCTGGACGGACGACCGGCTGGCGACCGTACGCGCCCACCTCGCCGCCGCCCCCGGCACCGGTGTGCTCATCGCCCCGAACTTCGGTATCGGGGCCGTGCTCACGATGCGCTTCGCCCAGCAGGCGGCCCGCTTCTTCGAGTCCGTCGAGGTCGTCGAGCTGCACCATCCCGGCAAGGCCGACGCCCCCAGCGGCACCGCCGTGCGCACCGCGCAGCTCGTCGCCGAGGCCCGCGGCGCCGCCGGGCTTCCCGCACAGCCCGACGCCACCACCACCGCTCTGGAGGGGGCCCGCGGCGCCGACGTGGACGGTGTGCCCGTACACGCGGTGCGGCTGCGGGGTCTGGTCGCGCACCAGGAGGTCCTCTTCGGCGACGAGGCCGAGACCCTCACCATCCGGCACGACTCCCTGCACCGCAGCTCCTTCATGCCGGGCGTGCTGCTGGGCGTCCGCAAGGTCCCCGCTTCCCCGGGGCTCACCTTCGGGCTCGAGCACTTCCTCGACCTGGACTGACCGGACGACGGAGCTCAGCAGCATGCGCGCGAAGATCACCTACTTCCTCCTGGCCGCCGTCCTGGTCGTCTACTTCGTCCTGGTCGGCAGCCGGGGTGTGCTGCTGATCCAGCAGGGCACGGCCGTCACCGTCGCCTTCGGCGCCGCCGTCCTGGTGCTGCCCTTCATCGGCGCCTGGTTCCTGTGGCACACCACCCGGTTCGCGCGGCGTGCCGGACGGCTGGCGCGGCTGCTGGAGGCCGAGGGCGGTCTCCCGGTCGACGAACTCGCGCGCACGCCCTCGGGGCGGATCGACCGCGCCTCGGCGGACGAGGTCTTCGCCCGGCGCCGGGCCGAGACGGAGGAACAGCCGGACGACTGGCGTTCCTGGTTCCGGCTCGCCGTCGCCTACCACGACGCCCGGGACACCCCCCGCGCCCGCAAGGCGATGCAGCACGCGATCGCTCTGCACGCGGCGGCCCCTCGGGACTGAACGGGCTCCTGCTGCCGAGTTCCGGCCGCGGGGCCGCCCCGGGGACTAACGGGACTCGGCGGCCCAGCTCTCTATGACGTCGGCGGCCCGGTCGAAGGCTCGCGGCCGGGTGACGAAGTCGGCGTTACGGCTGGTGAGCAGCGTCCTGTCGGCCTGTTCCGAGTCCGCGGACCGGGAGGAGGGGGTGCGGGCCAGCACCAGGGCCTCGCCCTGCACCGTGCGCGGCATCCCCAGCCACCGCACGGGGCGCTGCACCGTGCGCAGCCTGCCCGCCTCCGACCAGCGCAGCGTGGTGGTCCGCAGCAGCCCGGCATGGCGCAGCCCGTGGGAGCTCACCCACACGCCCGCGCGCAGCAGCCGCACCGCGAGGACGACCAGCAGCAGACCGCAGCCCGCGCATATCGCGCCGCTGGGCAGCAGCCCCTCGGCCAGCGAGATGATCAGAGCGGAGAACAGTACGTAGGAGGCGAGCAGCAGCAGTAGTGCGCCGCCGCCGACCCGGCAGGGGCCGGGACGGTAGGGACGCCGCCACAGATCGCGGTCGGCCTCGGCGAGGGTCACCGACTGGGCCGCGAGTACGTGATCCTCGCGGTCGGCTGTCACAAAGGGCAGGGGCACGGCACAGTCCTCGCTCGCTCACGACAGGGTTTTGTCCAGCGGCTGCTCGCCGCAGCGGTATGAGCGGTGACATTAGCGAGACCCGGTCGGTGCGGTCACCCCCGGGTGGCGTTCCCGGAGGTGACCGCACCGCGGTCAGCGGCCCTCGGCCGCAGCCGGCGGCTTGTTCGAGGGGCTCTGGTCCTCACTGAGGGCCGGAAGGCCGAGCAGGACCGAGCCCACGAGCCCGGCGACGACGGTCAGCCCCACCAGGGCGCTGCCGGCGACTTCCCGGAAGCTGCGCCGTGCTGCGGGTGGGGGAGTGACATTGCTGCGGAACCGGTCTGCCTCGGCTATGAAGGCGAACGGGACGGACTCTCCGCGGCGGGACATGACGGTGTGCTCCTGGGTGATCGTTCTGGTCGGTTACGAGGACAACGTCCGGGCGGGCTCGGGAGTGCCCGTCGCCGCCGAACGCGTGTGAAAAATATCAACCGGCACGGCGAGGTATGTCACCGGGGTTGCGTTTCTTCACCATGCAAGCTGTTTGTCCTGCTAATAGCGGTCAAAACGGACTGCCGGGTCGGCCGTGGTCCGGCTGTCGGACCCTCCCCTTAGGCTGGCTCCGCTCTGGCACACGCACGTGGAAGGACCAGCCGGTGACCGAAACCCCCGCCCCGCCCGCCCCCAGTTTCCGCAGCGACATGACGGTCGAGCTGGTGAAGCACAGCGCGTCCGACACCGATGTCCTCTGGGCGGCCCGGGTGTCCACCACGGGCGAGCAGTCCCTGGACGAACTGAACAAGGACCCGGAGCGCTCCAAGGGGCTGATCAACTTCCTGATGCGGGACCGCCACGGCAGCCCTTTCGAGCACAACTCCCTGACCTTCTTCATCAGCGCCCCGCTCTTCGTCTTCCGGGAGTTCCACCGGCACCGCGTCGGCTGGTCCTACAACGAGGAATCAGGCCGCTACCGCCGGCTCCAGCCGGTCTTCTACGTCCCCGACAGCGACCGCAAGCTCGTCCAGCAGGGCCGTCCGGGGAAGTACGAGTTCGTCCCCGGGACCGAGGAGCAGCACGAGCTCACGAGCCGCTCCATGGAGGACGTCTACCGGAGGGCGTACGAGACCTACGAGGAGATGCTGGCGGCCGGCGTCGCCCGCGAGGTCGCCCGCGCGGTCCTGCCGGTGGGCCTCTACTCGTCGATGTACGCCACGTGCAACGCCCGGTCCCTGATGCACTTCCTCGGTCTGCGCACCCAGCACGAGCAGGCCAAGGTGCCCAGCTTCCCGCAGCGCGAGATCGAGATGGTGGGTGAGCTGATGGAGGAGCAGTGGGCCAAGCTGATGCCGCTGACACACGCCGCCTTCAACGCCAACGGCCGAGTCGCACCCTGACGCCGTCCTCGACCGGGCCGGGGCCTTCGGGGCGGCCCCGCCCCCAGCGGCCTACCGCCGGTCGGCGGGGTCCGGGAAGTGTCCGTATTGCGACGTTTGAAGAAGTTCATCTAGGGTGATTCTGCGGCCCCGGCACTGCCTGAACCCCCGAGCAGGCAGTGCCGGGACCCCTCTTCATCCGTCCCCCGCGCCGGACCGCCACCGCTTCCCCGCCGGACTGCCGCCGCATCGACAGCCCCGAGGGAGCATCGCGGGGCGCGCTGCGAGTAGCGTGGACCCTATGGCTCCGACCTCCACACCGCAGACGCCCTTCGGGCGGGTCCTGACCGCGATGGTCACGCCGTTCACCGCGGACGGCGCGCTCGACCTCGACGGCGCGCAGCAGCTCGCCGCCCACCTGGTGGACGCCGGCAACGACGGCCTCGTCGTGAACGGCACCACCGGAGAGTCCCCGACCACGAGTGATGCGGAGAAAGCCCAGCTCGTCCAGGCGGTCGTGGAGGCCGTAGGAGAGCGCGCACACGTGGTCGCCGGAGCCGGCACCAACGACACGGCGCACAGCCTCGAGCTGGCCCGCGCTGCCGAGAAGGCGGGCGCACACGGCCTTCTGGCCGTGACGCCCTACTACAGCAAGCCCCCGCAGGAGGGCCTCTACCGGCACTTCACGGCGATCGCCGACGCCACGGACCTCCCGGTGATGCTGTACGACATCCCGGGCCGCAGCGGTGTGCCGATCAACACCGAGACCATCGTCCGGCTCGCCGAGCACCCCCGCATCGTGGCCAACAAGGACGCCAAGGGCGACCTCGGCCGCGCGAGCTGGGCCGTCGCCACCAGCGGACTGGCCTGGTACAGCGGGGACGACATGCTCAACCTGCCCCTGCTGTCCGTGGGCGCCGTCGGATTCGTCTCCGTGGTCGGCCACGTCGTCACACCGGAGCTGCGTGCCCTGCTGGAGGCGCACCTCAGCGGCGATGTCGTCAAGGCCACCGAGATCCACCAGAAGCTGCTCCCCGTCTTCACCGGCATGTTCCGCACCCAGGGCGTGATCACGACAAAGGCCGCACTCGACCGGCTGGGCCTCCCGGCCGGACCGCTGCGCCTTCCGCTGGTCGAGCTGTCCCCGGAGGAGCTGGAGCAGCTCAAGCACGATCTCGCCCATGGCGGGGTACATCTGTAGATCTCAGACTTCAACAACTGCATACCGCCGGACACCGGCTGCCGTGCGCGACGGACCGTGCCGCAGCCTCACCGAACAAGCACGACACGCACGAACGACACGTGCCGCTGCGTGCGCATCATGAATATCGCGCGCCACGTACCCAGGCGGGTGCGTGGCGCGCGTGGTAAGGAGAGTCTTTTGAGTCATCCGCACCCTGAGCTGGGCCCGCCGCCGAAGCTTCCCAAGGGGGGCCTGCGCGTCACCCCATTGGGTGGGCTCGGCGAGATCGGCCGCAACATGACCGTCTTCGAATACGGCGGCAGGCTCCTGATCGTCGACTGCGGCGTCCTCTTCCCGGAGGAGGAGCAGCCGGGCATCGACCTGATCCTCCCGGACTTCACCTCCCTGCGGGACCGGCTCGACGACATCGACGGCATCGTCCTCACCCACGGCCACGAGGACCACATCGGCGGCGTCCCCTATCTTCTGCGGGAAAAGGCGGACATCCCGCTGATCGGCTCCAAGCTGACCCTCGCCCTGATCGAGGCCAAGCTCCAGGAGCACCGGATCCGCCCGTACACCCTCGAGGTCGAGGAGGGCCACCGCGAGCGCGTCGGCCCCTTCGACTGCGAGTTCCTCCCGGTCAACCACTCCATCCCGGACGCGCTGGCCGTCGCGATCCGCACCCCCGCGGGCATGGTCGTCCACACGGGCGACTTCAAGATGGACCAGCTGCCGATGGACGGGCGCCTCACCGACCTGCGCGCCTTCGCCCGTCTCGGTGAAGAGGGCATCGACCTGCTGCTGAGCGACTCGACCAACGCCGAGGTCCCCGGCTTCGTACCGCCGGAGCGCGACATCTCCTCGGTGCTGCGGCAGGTCTTCTCCAGCGCCCAGAAGCGGATCATCGTGGCCAGCTTCGCCAGCCACGTCCACCGCATCCAGCAGATCCTGGACGCCGCGCACGAGCACGGCCGCCGGGTCGCCTTCGTGGGCCGCTCCATGGTCCGCAACATGGGCATCGCCCGGGACCTGGGCTATCTGCGCGTTCCCGCCGGTCTCGTCGTCGACGTCAAGACCCTCGACGACCTGCCGGACGACGAGGTCGTACTGGTCTGCACCGGATCCCAGGGCGAGCCGATGGCGGCCCTGTCCCGGATGGCCAACCGCGACCACCAGATCCGCATCGTCCAGGGCGACACGGTCATTCTGGCCTCGTCCCTCATCCCGGGGAACGAGAACGCCGTCTACCGAGTGATCAACGGGCTGACCCGCTGGGGCGCCAACGTCGTCCACAAGGGCAATGCGAAGGTCCACGTCTCCGGGCACGCCTCCGCTGGTGAACTGCTGTACTTCTACAACATCTGCCAGCCGAAGAACCTCATGCCCGTGCACGGCGAGTGGCGGCATCTGCGTGCCAACGCGGAGCTGGGTGCGGCGACCGGTGTGCCCCACGACCGCATTGTGATCGCCGAGGACGGCGTCGTGGTCGATCTGCTCGACGGCAAGGCGAAGATCACCGGGAAGGTGCAGGCCGGCTACGTCTATGTCGACGGCCTCACCGTCGGCGACGTCACCGAGTCCTCCCTCAAGGACCGGCGCATCCTCGGTGACGAGGGCATCATCTCGATCTTCGTCGTGGTCGACAGCACCACGGGTAAGATCGTGGGCGGCCCCCATCTGCAATCCCGCGGCTCCGGTATCGACGACGCCGACTTCGCCGCGGTCATCCCGAAGCTCGACGAGGCGCTCGCCAAGTCCGCCCAGGACGGCGTGGCGGAGACGCATCAGCTCCAGCAGCTGGTGCGGCGCACGGTCGGCAAGTGGGTCTCGGACACCTACCGCCGGCGTCCGATGATCCTGCCGGTCGTCGTCGAGGTCTGACGCCCCGTCGGGCCGCAGCACAGGCCCACGGGAGGGCGGGGCGCCTCGATTTGCTTCCAGGCGCCCCGCTCCAGTACGTTTACATCTCCACCGCAAAGGGAAGCCGGGCGCACTACGGCCCGGAACCATCCCGATGCCAGGAATCCGAAATCGGCTCGGAAACGAGCAGGATCAAGATTCTGGTAAGGTCGGAGACACCGAAAGGGCAAACGTCCGGAGAAACCAGTGAGATGGTTTCGAAGGAAGCGTCCGTTCCTTGAGAACTCAACAGCGTGCCAAAAG
>NZ_JBIAFT010000007.1:0-61957 GCF_042869455.1 Streptomyces sp. NPDC007025
GCCGCGGCTTACGCCACATCCAGTACCGACCCCGGCTCATCGACGGCTGCCTCGCCGAGACCGGTCTCGCCATCAGCCCCTGACCGGAGGCGACAACACGAGTTCAACCTCAGTAGGAACTCCACGGCTTTGGCGTTGTTAAGCCATTGACCTTGCAGATTTCCGGTTCCCCGGGCTCGATCGACGGTCCACTCGCCGAAATGCCGAGTATGGGCTACGGAGCATCCCCATGCTCCCCGACACGACGAAGATCCCTTTCCGCCTTACGGCCTCAGAGATCCTTTGTGTCGTCACCGGCGCGAAGCTGGAAAAGGGGGGCGACGTCAAGATTCTGATGGGATGATTTCAACATCGAAATTCTCTCCAGCTGTCGCCCTAATCTTGACGTGCGCATAAGTGATCAGCAAGCCGTAAATCTCCCCTACGGCATTCCTAATTTCTTCAGTTTCCAGGCAGTGCCCCAGTTCTGAAGGGATGCCCTCTTCCGGCGTCCGCAGTTCCCAACTGCTCGCCGGGTAACACCAACTGGGAAGTTCTGAATCGGCGCGTTCATCCCAGTCCAAAGTCCAGTCGGTTCCCGAACTCAGATAGACGTCGATCCCGTTTGCGAGCTGCAGTCGGATCCCTTCAAGGGCGTCGGCCCCGTCCGCACCGGAACCTATATAGTAGACCCTGTCAATGGATTGTGCGGGATAAGTGCTTACGGTTTCAGTGTTCATTATTTTCTCACCCGTCGATGCGCCGTAATGGTGTCAGCGAACCGTGGGCAGGGCTGATAGTAATCGTTCTTTGAGTGTGGCCAGTCGAATGCTTGGCCGCTATTCTCGCCTCAGGGTGACTCCTCCGCTAGGAGTTTTTCCGAGAAGTTGATCAGGAAGCGCACCAAGTTGGCTGAAATGTCTTTCAGGCTGGGGTCGATGCTCAGGCGGGCCTGTGACCAGTCTCCTTCGTCCGGAATGATAATGGCGGCGAATGCGTTTCGGGGGGTGGAGGGTTCTCTATAATGGAATTCCAGCACCCGTTCCCCTGAGGTGACATCATCAAAATTAATGACTTCAATAGCCGTGTCGTCGAATTTCACCATTCGCATGAGGTGTTCTTCCCTGTTAGTCCAGAAATCCTGAGAACTCGCCTCCCGGGGTGAATCTCGCCCCTCTGCCGTCCGGTAGGCGAATGTCGACGACGTCTTGCTATTTTCCGCCGATCCTTCCACGTCCTCGTGTCTCGACGGACCTCGGGTCGGTGAGAATGTCGTCGAGCAGGTCCTGCCCTATATTGTTCCACGCGCCGGGATTCTGCTTGCCCGAGGGTACGGGCCAGCCATTCGGATTGCCGTTCCTGCTTGCATGTTTCTGGAGGGCCCGTCCGGACATCGAGTACTCCCCGCGTTTATCCGCAGGGTCGGTCTTCGATCCCGAGCGCGATGCGTGATCAACGTCGATCGAACGTAACTGTTTAGAAGTTTCAGCTGGTTGCGGGCAGCGTCCAGGGCCGTCCGGCGAAGAGGTCGCGTAGGGCGGTGAGGGGGTTGATGCCGTGTTTGCGGACGGTGGAGATGTAGGAGCGGATCCGGGCGAAGCGTCTCGCGCCGGTCAGGGTGCGCCAGGATCCGGTTTGGGGCTATCTGACCATGTTTCTATGCTGGCCTATCGGCGGACGACGAACCTGATGACAGGGCCGTCATCGGTTTCCACGACCCCTCCATCAAAATCTCTATCAGGATAGGCTGACTCCAGAGCTGCTCTCCAGAAGAAAGCAATCTCATGTGCGAGTTGCTTTTCAGATTCCATCTCGACTGGACTGCCCGTGTCGCTATCGACAAGTTGCCATAGTCTTAGCTGATTCAAGGTACTTTCTACTGCCGTGGCGTCACCATTGAGTTTTTCAAACCAGTCCGAAAAATTTTGCTCCTCATACGCACGTTCCCAGATGATGCACCCAGAGACTTCGATGAAGCGAGGATGGAAGACTCTTGCGACGGCTGCCCAGTCTGACAAATTCAGGCGATATGCAGCGTAATCGAAGAAGTCGAGATCATCGTACAGTTGATCCACGTGATTCTCCCGGTTTGATGGATCTGATCTTGCTGTTACCTCTCCCTTATGGAGGTGGGAGTTCATCGGGACGGGCGGGGCGTGGCATCTTTTTCCAGGTCCTGAATTCTTCGCCTGTTTTCGGGTTTACGTGTTTCTCCGTCTCGAGGACATGCGGTGCCGGGATTCCTGCGTGCGGCTTCGAGTCTGGGTCTACGTCCACGCGTTTCAAGGTTTTCCCCTCAGCGTCATAGACAGCATACGCTGTCACGGTTCCGTCGTCCTTTCGCCGCACCAAGATCTCGTCGGGATTTGCTGTCTTCGGGAATCTTCCGCTGTGCGGAGTCGCCTTGGACAAGTCGATCCCGCAACCGGCCAACCCGAGAGGGTCAATTTCAGAAAGAGCGTTCTTGACATACGTGGTCGGGTTGGGTGCTGGAACGAGACCGAGTGGGTCAGGTGTCAGGTACCGCGCCGTCTCGGGGTCGTAGTAGCGGAAGTAGTTGTAGCTGAGGCCGGTTTCGGGGTCGGCGTATTGGCCGGGGAAGCGTAGGGGGCAGTTCGCGGCTCCCGATGGGGTGGGCAGAGCGGTGCCCCAGAGGGTGGTGCGGGACTGCCATGCCAGGCTGCCCTCGGGGGTGAGGAGTTCGGTCGGCGTGCCCACCACGTCCGTGACGATCGCATGGAATGTGGGGTCCTGCACGAGGGGGTCGCGGGTGGTCTGGGCCAGGGGGCGGTGGGTGCCCGGTTCGTAGTCCCAGGTCGTGGTCGCGCCGTCCTCGGTTGTCTGCTCCGCCACCCGGGTGCCGTCCCAGGTGAAGGTGGTGGAGCGTTCTTCGGGTCCGGTTTTGGTGAGGCGGCGGCCCAGCGGGTCGTAGGAGTAGTGCCACTCCTCCCCGCTGGGATTGGTCGCCGATATGAGGCGGTCCTCGGCGTTCCAGGTGTAGGTCCAGGTGCGGGTCTGGCCGTTGAGGAGTTTGCGGGTCTTGCGGATGAGGCGGCCCGCGGCGTCGTGGTCGTAGGTGGTGCGACCCGCACGGCGGATCAGCGTGCCGTCGTGGCTGCGTTTGCCTGAGGAGGGGTGGGCGGGGGCCTCCGCGTGGGACTGGTTGCCTGCCGTGTCGTAGGCGTACTTCTCTGTCCAGCCGTGCGCTTGGACACCCGTTACGCGGCCCATCTTGTCGAGGTCGAAGCGACGGGTGCCGGACGTCAGTTCGCGGATCTCGGTGACGTAGCCGTCGGGGCGGTAGGCGTAGGTGCGGTGCTGGAGGAGTTCTCCGTGTGCCGCCTCCACCGTTTGGCGAGTGAGGGCGCCGGTCGCGTCCCAGCACTGGGACAGTGCCACGGTGTCCGTCAATTGGCGGTGTGTTTCGCGGCCCGCCGCGTCGTGGGTGAAGGACAGTGAGCCACCATCGGTCGTGAGGGACAGCGGGCGGTCCGCCGCGTCGTACGTCCAGGTGGAAGTGTGCCCGGCCGGCGTCGTGCGACGGGTGCGGCGGCCTGCCGCGTCGTACGCGTACGAGACCGTGCGGCCGTTGACGGTCTCCGACAGGACGCGGCCGAGTGCGTCCCGCTCCAGCGTCACCTCCGCCGCAGCGTTCGCTGTGCGAACGAGCGCACCTGCCGTGTCGTACGCGTACGTCGTCACCTCGCCGGTCGTCTCGTCGGCCTGTTCGACGGGGCGTCCGAGCTGGTCCCGCACATAGGCCAGCCGCTCGCCCATCGCGTTCGTCTGCGCGAGGAGGCCGCCTGCCGCGTCCAGTTCGTACGTCTGTGTCGCCCCGTTGAAGTCGGTCTCCGCGACGAGACGGCCCACCGGGTCGTACTCGTAGCGCCACGTCCTGCCCTGGGGATTGGTGACCTCCACCAGACGCAGCTCGGTGTCGTACGCGAAGGCGTACTTCGCGCCGTCCGGGTCGGTGCGGGTGACGGGCAGGTCGAAGTGGGTGTGGGTGTATGCGGTGGTGTGGCCTGCGGCGTCGGTGTGGGAGACGAGATTCCCTTCCCCGTCCCAGTCCCACTTCTCGATATTGCCGTCCGGGTCCTGCCGCCAGGCGGGTTTGCCTTCGATGGTCCAGCCGTGGCGGGTGGTGTGGCCCAGTGGGTCGGTGAGGGTGGTGATGCGGCCGTGGGGGCCGCGGTGGATGTGGGTGGTGTTGCCGAGGGGGTCGGTGAGGGCGGTGGGGAGGCCGGCCGGGTTGGGGGTGACGGTGGTGGTGTGGCCGAGGGGGTCGGTGACGGAGGTGAGGTGTCCGGTCTGGTTGTAGGTGTAGCGGGTGGTGGTGCCGGCCGGGTCGGTGGTGGAGGTGCGGTTGCCCTGGTCGTCGTAGGTGTGCCGCCACAGGCCGCCGTTGGGGTCGCGGATCTCCAGCGGGAGGCAGTCGTCGTCGTAGAGGGCGGTGGTGGTGCTGCCGTCGGGGCGCTGGATGCGGGTGAGGTTGCCGGCCTCGTCGTAGGTGTAGCGGGTGGTGCGGCCCAGCGGGTCGGTGACGGCCACCGGGTGGCGGTTGGCCGCGTCCCATTCGGTGCGGGTGGTGTGGCCGAGGGTGTCGGTCTCGGCGACGATGCGGTGGGCCTCGTTGTGGACGTAGAGGGACTGGTGGCCCTGGGAGTCGGTGTAGCGGGTGGTGCGGGCCGCCTGGTCGTAGTGGAAGCGGCCCGAGAAGGTGCCGTCGGGTCCGATGGTGCGCAGGACGCGGCCGCGGTGGTCGTAGACGTAGCCGAAGGCGGTGCCGTTGCGGTCCGTCCACGAGGTGATGCGGTGGGCCTCGTCGTAGCGGTAGCGCAGCGGCTGCCCGGTGGAGTTGAGGATCTCGGCGAGGTTCCCGGCCGGGTCGTAGCGGTAGGAGACCAGGCGGGTGCTGCGCTCCTCGTCGGATTGGTGCAGCATGCGCAGCGCGGTGATCCGCATCAGGTCAGGATCGGTGTCCACCGCGATCCGGTAGCCGCCCGAGTGGGTCACCCGCTGCGGTGCGCCGGTCTGGTCGTAGGTGATGTCGATGCGGTTGCCCGCCCGGTCGCTGATCGCGCGCAGCGCCAGTTCGCGTCCGCCGGCGGGCAGCGGGGCGAAGTGCAGGGTGCGGTTGCGTTCGGGTGCGGTGATCGTCATCGTGCCGTCCGGCTTGCCGTCCCAGCACAGCGGCCACCGGGGCCCGCTGACCGGCAGTGCCGGTACTTCCGCCTCGGGCACCGGATAGCTGAGCACCATCCCGTCGTCCGCGACGAAGACGGTCCCCCGCTCGTCCAGCTCCACCCGCTGATCCAGCGTCCCCGCCCACGTCGGCCCGAACCAGCCCCCGCACGGATGCCCCGACACATAATGCCGCTCCAACAACAACGGCAGATCCCCGGGCAGAGCAACATCCGTCGTGGAGGTGAACATCTCACCGCTCACCACATCGACCGGATCGCTCTCGCCGGTCCGCTCGCCGTTGCCCACGTCGCTCTGGTCCGGCCCGTCCGCCCGGTCCCGCGCGCTGCCGTCGCGGCGCAGCGCCCGCTCCCGGCTGGCCAGCCGTTTCGCGGCATCTTTGGCTGCGGAACCTCCCTTGCGCAGAGCACTGCCGACCCCGCCGGTCGCCAGTGCCATCAGCAGGTCCGGGGTGAGCTGTCCCGCCGCACGGGAGGGGTTGCGCTGCCACTCCTCCCAGTTGACGACCGCCTTGGCGAACTCCTTGGGATGCTGCGCCGCGTAGACCGTGCCGTCCGCCATGCCGGCGAGCTGCATGGACGCGCCGCCGTAGCCGTCCTCGAAGAAGTACTCGCCTTGCTTGTACATGCCGCGGATGCTCTCGGCCGCACCGCTGAGGAAGTCCTGGCCCCGTTCATGGACGCCTGCCATGCCCTTGGGCGGGTCAGGGGCCTTTTCCGCTGCCTGCTCCAGCTTTCGCTTCGAGACGTCGACGACGCCCTGAAGCTCCTTTTCCAGGATGTCCAGACGGCGGTAGCAGTCACTGAGCGCGGAGACGCCGGGGTCTTCGTCCGGTGGCTTGTCCGGCAGGTCCTCGTCCTTGCGGGCCACGGCTGCGTCGTACTCGTGGGACTGCGTGACGTACTTCTTCGAGGCCGCCCGAGCAGCGTCCGCGTCCGTGATGATCGGCTTGACCCGCTTATGGACGGAGCGGAGTTTGTCCGCGTAGGCATCGAGGGCGTGAGCAGCCGAGAGGAAGTGCTTGCGCGCCCTTTTCAGTTCCTTCGGCAGGACCTCGATGGCGTCGGTGAAACTCTCGGAGGCCGCGCCGGTCCATGCCATCCGGGAGAGGACTGCCAGTTTGTCGTTGCCGTCCTTGAACGCACCCGCGTAGGCACGCAGCTTGACGACCAGATCATCGACCTTGTCCGGATCGCCGGGTATGACGTCGTCGGGCTTGGCGTGCGGCGGTATGCGCTCGGTGGGGCTGCCCGGTGAACTGCCCTCTGTCGCGTCCTTCGAGGTCATGCGATCTTGGGTTTCCCCTCCTCCTTGGGGCCCCCGCCGTCGACGAGCCACCCCTTCCCGGTACCTTCGCCGTCCTTGACCCGGGGCTTCGAGGGCATCTGCGGCTCGTCCTCCCACTGCTCCTGGAGGCTCTTCGGTGCCGGGTCGAAATCACCCCGGTCCTTGTTATTCCACGCCCGCAGTCCGTGGTCGCCCGTCGGAAGTTTCGCCATGTTGTCTTCCGTCGGGGAGAAGTCCTTCACTCGCAGCAGGTCGGCCATGATGTAGGCGGAGATGACCTGTTGCAGCGTCTTGAGGATGTCTTCCGTGTGCTCGGCGAGACGGCCCATGCCGAAGCCCCACTCGGAGAGCACTTCCTTGGCGGGCTTCTCGATCTCGATGGTGGCCGCGAGGTGGATGTCGGCAGCCATCGGCTTCCAGTCGTCCTTGATCCGGTGGGCGGCGAGGACGGACTCCTGCAGCGGCTCCATGACCTTGCGGACTGAGGAGATCTCCAATGCGTAGCCGTCACCCGGTTTCGGGCCGCCCGGCCCGTGTTGCGGCTTGTCGTCCCCCGACATACCCGTTTCCTTCCCCCGCCGCCCGCGAGTTCGGCCGTCTCCGAGACGCTGCTCCCCCGCTCGGCCGTCTCCGGCACGAGGAGCCGGGCGGAGACAAGAGGGCGAGGGACCCTGACCGCCCTCGCCGCGCTGCTGCGGATTCTCCCCCTCCGCAGCGTCACCGTACGGACACCGGGAGATATGTTCGCACATCCGTGCTGCAGGCGGGGTGGCGATTCACCGCGGGCGCGGGGGCCGCTACTCCGGCGGGGTCAGCAGCTTGCCTGCTTGGGCTGGCTTCCGGTTGGCCCATGGTGCCGTGGATGCAGGGGAGGTCGTGGACGGTGAGGGTGCCGGTCAGATGGGGGGCCAGGCGTCGGGGGCGGGTGCCAGTTCCCGGGCGGTGCCGGCGGTGCGGAGGCAGGATGAACTGTCCGGCAGTGAGCTGTCCTCAAGCGTTGCTGCGTCAGCACGGGTGCGCAGAAGTCCAGTTGATGGCGTTGCGGCCGGTCCAAGAAAGGGCGCGGGCGGCGGGCCGCTCAGCCGAGCATGAAGACCCCGGCGAGCAGGGCGAACTGGTACCGGCTGCGAGTGGCCGCTCGGTGGCGGGGCGGACGGGTGGTGCTCCGCCCCGCCGGTGGCTGAGTGGTCAGCTCACAGGGCGGTGGTTGCCGTCTGTGCGGTGAAGGCTGCCCATGCGGTGGGCGAGACGGCGAGGGGGCGGATCCCGGTGTCCTTCGAGTCGCGGACGTGGACCGTCTCCGACTCGACAGCGACCTCGACGCAGTTGCCGCCGCTGTCGTCGCTGTAGCTGCTCTTGAACCAGGACAGGTCATCGGCCGTGCTCATAGCGCTCCTCATCTCCGCGTTCGTCCGGCTTCCCATCTCCAGGATGCGATCGAGGGGCTGCGGGTGGCATCCGTGCCGCCCAAGCATTGGTCCAGAAGGCATTGGTCGACAACGAAGCCGAAGGCGCTGTTCGGCCGCTCAACCGGGCAAGAAGGCCGTCGCCGAGCAGGACGAACTGGTACCGGGCGACGAGTAACCGCTGGGTGGCGGGGCGGACGGGTGGTGCTCCGCCCCGCCGACGGCTGAGTGGTCAGCTCACAGGGTGGTGGTCGCCGTCTGCGTGGTGAAGGCTGCCCATGCGCTGGGCGAGACGGCGAGGGGGCGGATCCCGGTGTCCTTCGAGTCGCGGACGTGGACCGTCTCCGACCCGACAGCGACCTCGACGCAGTTGTCGCCACTACTGCCGCTGTAGCTGCTCTTGTGCCAGTCCAGTTCGGTGCTCATAGCGCTCCTCGCATCTGCTTCAGCAGGCTCACCGAGGCTTCGTGGCTCAGGGCCTGTGAGCGCATCTTGCCATAGCGCTGGAGCATTGCACTGACAGCTTTCGGGTCGGTGAGGAGAGCGCTGCTCTCGTGTCCCTCCACGTACCCGACCCACTCGTTGGTCTGTGTTTCTGCCAGGTACATCTGGCCGTCAGCACCTACGTGCTCGGGCTGGTGAACCGGCATGAGTTGGATCTCTACATTGATCCGGCTTCCCATCTCCAGCAGGTGGTCGATCACCGCGCGGGTCACCTCGGGGCCGCCCAGATCGCGTTCGAGAAGGTACTGCTCGATGATGAAGCTGAAGGCGGTGTTGGGGCGCTCGACCAGAAGGTTCTGGCGTTCCAGCCGGGCAGCCACCTGCCAGTCGATCTGCTCCGGGGTGAGGGGCGGCAGCCTGCGTTCGGACAGGCCCCTGATGTACGCCTCCGGCTGCAACAGCCCCGGGATCGCCCGGCACTCGTAGGCGTACAGGGTGATCGCTTCCTCTTCGATGCCCGCCCACTGCTGGAACCAGGAGGCCAGTCCGGCCTTGCGCCGCAGGCTCTTGGCGGCGGCTTTGAGGACCTTGGCCGCGAGGGGGCCCAGTACCGGTTCGGACCGTTACGGCAGGTCGCCCGGAGGGAACCGCTTGCCCTGTTCGATCTTGGCGACGTAGTGGGTCGAGTAGCGGATGCGTGGGGCGAACTCCTCCTGGGTGAGATCCGCCTCGTCGCGCAGGGCCTTCAGTACCGAGCCGAAGGTCTTGAGTCCGTCCGAGACTTCGGGTTCGCTGGGTGCGGTCGCGTCCTGGTCCGACGTCATCGTCGCGTGCCTTCCGTGCCGTGTGCCTTCCCCGCTCAACCTGTTCAGGGTCACGGACGGTGGCGGGCCCAGTCCAGTGTGTGAACCAGTGCAGCGGGATCTGTACCGGTGCCGTATCTGTCAGTGACCAGGGCGTCCCGGAACGCTGAGGATCATGCACGTTCCCCGGGCCGAAGCGCCCCTCACCACCGATGTGTTCGTACAGCGGTTCTCCGCGACCCGGCGCGGTGCGCGGCTCGCGCGCCGGCTGGCCGCGTGGCAGCTCGATGTGTGGGGCGTGCCGTACGGCGCCCCGCTCTCCGAGGCGGTGACGCTGATCGTCGCGGAGCTCAGCTCCAACGCGGTGCTGCACGGCCGCGTTCCGGGCCGTGACTTCGAACTGCGGCTCCTCCGCGACCGGGAGAACGGGCGGGTACGGGCCGAGGTCTCCGACACCTACCCCGGACTGCCCGTAACGCTGGCGCCCTCCACGCACCAGGACTGGGGGCGCGGCCTGCTGCTCGTCGACGCGCTGGCCTCCCGGTGGGACGTGAGCGCGCGGCCGGGTCCGGGCAAGACCGTCTGGGCCGAGGTGGACGCCCCCGGGCACGCCTGACCGGCGCGCCCGGTTGCAGGCGGTGCGGGGATCCTCCGCCCGCCCGGGGGCCGCTACTCCGGCCGAGCCAGCAGCGGACTCAGCAGGCGGCCCACCTCGGCCATGGCTTCCGGTTGGCCCATGGCGCTGTGGGTGCAGGGGAGGTCGTGGACGGTGAGGGTGCCGGTCAGGTGGGGGTGCCAGGCGTCGGGGGCGGGTGCCAGGTCCGGGGCGGTGCCGGTGGCGCGGAAGTAGTGGGCGTCGCCCCGGTGGACGGCCGGGGTCCAGGTCGGGCGGAGCGAGGCATAGTGCGCCAGCATGCGGGTGACGGCCGTCAGCCGGGTGTCGTCGGGCAGGTCGTGGCCCATGGCCTCGGTGATCAGGCGCCGCACCACGGCCGGGCCGGCGTCCGGGTCCAGGCGCGGGGTGCGGTCGAGCGGTGCCGCGTCCAGCAGGGCGAGGACGTCGACGTGTTCGCCCTCGTCCTGGAGCCGGGCGGCGACGGCGTGTGCCAGTGCGCCGCCCAGTGACCAGCCCAGCAGCCGGTAGGGGCCGCTGGCTTGGACGGAGCGGACGCGGGCGGTGTAGGCGGAGATCAGGTCGGGGAAGGTGGCGGCCGACTCGTCCCCGGCGCGCAGGCCCTGCGCCTGCAACGCGTAGACGGGGACGGACGGCGGCAGGTGCGGGGGCAGTGTGGCGTAGCACCAGCCCAGTCCGCCCGCCGGGTGGACGCAGAACAGCGGCGCCTCCGTGCCGTGGGTGCGCAGCGGCAGCAGCATCTCGTAGGCGTCCGGCGCGCTGTCGGCGCTGTCGGTCCCTTCCCCGGACGGGTGCGGGTGGGCGGAGGCGTCCAGCCGTTTGGCCAGTTGGCCCGGGGTGGGGGACTCGTAGAGGGCGCCGAGGGAGAGTTCCGCGCCCAGTTCGGCGTGGACGCGGCCCAGCAGGCGGGTGCCGGAGAGGGAGTGGCCGCCCAGGGCGAAGAAGTCGTCGTCGGGGCCGACGCGGGGCAGGTCCTCGGGGCTCCTCGGCGGCAGTTCGAGGACCTCGGCGAACAGGGCGCACAGGGCTCGCTCCCGGTCGGTGGCCTGCCGCTCGCGGGGTGCGCGGGCGGCGGGGAGGAGCGGGGCCGCGGCGGTGTGCAGCGCGGTGCGGTCCAGCTTGCCCTGAGGGGTCATGGGCAGCGCCTCGTGGGTATAGAAGGCGGCGGGCACCATGGCGGACGGCAGCCGGGCGGCGGCCCAGGCGCGCAGCTCGACCGGATCGAGGGCCGGGGCCTGATCCGGGTGCTGCTGACCCGTCCGAGGTGCGGGCACCACGTGTGCGGCCAGCCGCACGGTGCCGGTCGCCGCGCCCTCGGCGGCCGGCTGTGCGGCGACGGCGACGTGGGCGATGTGCGGGTGCCGGGCCAGTACCGTCTCGACCTCCTGGGGTTCGATGCGTACGCCGTGCACCTTCAGTTGGGTGTCGGAGCGGCCGAGGTACTCCAGTACGCCGTCCTCCGTCCAGCGCACGAGGTCTCCGGTGCGGTACCGGCGGGCGCCCGGCGGGCCGTGCGGGTCCGGGCCGAACCGCTCCGCCGTCGGACCGGACGCGCCCAGGTAGCCGCGGGACACCTGGGCGCCGCCGAGGTGGAGTTCGCCGACGACGCCGGGTGGGGCCAGGTGTCCGTGCCGGTCGAGGACGTAGGCGCGCATGTTGTGGCCGGGGCGTCCGATGACCGGGTGCGGGCCCTGCTCGTCCAGACGGCACCAGACGGCGTCGACCGTGCACTCGGCCGGGCCGTAGCAGTTGTACACGGACGTGTCCGGAAGCGCGCGCAAGCGCTGCCACAGTGTGGGGTCCAGCGCCTCACCGCCGACGATCAGCGCCGACGGGCGGTGCCCGGCGGAGTCCAGGAGCCCGGCGGCGAGCAGTGCGCGCACATGGGTGGGGGTGAGGGCGAGCAGGTCGATGCGCTGTTCCCGGATCAGCGCGGCGAGCGCGTCCGGGTCGTGGCGTACGGCGTCCTCGATCAGGTGGAGCCGGTATCCGGCCGCCAGGCACAGCCACCCCTCCCAGGAGGCGTCGAAGCAGAACGAGGCGGTCTGCGCGGCCCGCAGCCGGCGCCCGGGTCCGGACGAGGACGAGGGCGGGGACGAGGGCGCGGGGGACGAGGGCGCGGGCGAGGAACCGGGCGCGGGCGCGGGCGCCGCGGGGGGCAGGAGGGCGGTGCGGTGGTCGTGGTACAGGTTGGCCAGCTGCCGGTGCTCGACCTGTACGCCCTTGGGGCGGCCGGTCGTGCCGCTGGTGAAGGCGAGGTAGGCCACGTCGTCCGTCCGCAACGCGCGGGGCCGGTCGCGGTCGCCGGGGTCGGTGGCCGGCTGCTGCTCCAGGGCCCGTACGGTCGCCGCCGCGCCGAGGTCGAGGAGCGTGTGCGGCGGACGGGAGTCGGCGCAGGGTGGTTCCCCGGCCGCCAGCACGCACACGGGCGCGGCGTCGGCGAGCATCTGCCGGGTGCGGGCCACCGGGTGGTCGGCGTCCAGCGTCAGGCAGGCGGAGCCGGACTTGAGGACGGCCAGCAGTGCGACGGCGTAGTCGGCGGTGCGGGGCAGTACGAGCGCGACGGTGCTGCCGGGGCCCGCGCCGCGGGCGAGCAGCAGGTGGGCGAGCCGGTTGGCGCGCGCGTTGAGTTCGGCGCGGGAGAGGGCGACGGCGGCGGTGCCCGTGCCGCACACCAGCGCGGTCGCCGCGGGTTCCTCGCGCACCCGCTCCTCGAAAGCGGTGTGCAGCAGCTCTTGGCCGAAATCGGCCTCGGGCCCGCGGCCCCACTCCAGGACGCGCGTCCGCTCCTGCGGCGTCAGCAGTTCGATGTCGGCCAGCGGTGTCGCCTCGGTGGCGTCGGTGAGGGTGTGCAGCAGCGCGAGGAAGCGGCGGTGGTGTGCGGCGATCCGCTCGGCCGGGTAGATCTCCGGATCGGACTGGAAGTCGATGCGCAGGGAGCCGTCCGAGGGGCGGTCGTAGACGTTGACGGCCATGCCGGTGACCGGGCCGTTGGAGAGGTTGTGCAGCGTGGCGGGGTGGCGGCCGAAGCTGATCTGCGGGTCGTGCAGCATGACGTTGATGCCCCAGTCCTCCATCCTTCCGGCCGTCGGCCGCCGCGCGTGCGGGCCGCGTACCAGGTGGACGTACGAGTAGCGCTGGTGCCGCAGCAGCGTCTTGGCCTGTGCGGCGGTCTTGCGCAGCAGTTCGCCGACGGTTCCGCTGGACGGCTGCGGGACGCGCAGCGGCAGCACGTTGGCGACCATGCAGGGGACGTCGCGGCTGGCCGGGCCGCGCGCCGCGACGGTCACGTCCACGACCGCGTCCTCCCGCTGGTCGTCAGCGAGCCGCTGGACGTAGAGGGCCAGCGCCGCCATGGCCACGGTCGCGAGCCCGGTGCGGGCGCTGCGGGCCAGCGCGCGCAGCTTTCCGGCCGTCTCCGGGTCCAGATGGCCGGTCTCCCGTACGAAGGAGGGCGCCGGCCTGGGCAGCCGGCCCGGCGCCTGGTGGGTGACCGCGGCGCACCGCTCCAGTTCGCCGGACCAGTAGTCGCGGTCCCGCCGCATCCGCTCGGAGCCCGCGTAGGCGGCTTCTTCCTCCAGCGCCTGCCGCAGCGGCGCCAGCCGGGTGGGCGGTACGGGGGCACCGGCCTCCAGCGCGGTGTAGACCTCGGCGACGCGCGGCAGGAACAGGCTGGTGGCGTAGCCGTCCATCAGGATGTGGTGGCTGCTGATGTAGAGGAGGTAGCGGGCGTCGCCGGTGCGCAGCAGTCCGAACGAGAACAGTCCGGCGCCGCGCATGTCCAGCGGCGACTCCAGGTCCGCCCGCATCCAGGAGTGTGCCGTGGCCCAGGGGTCGGCCTCGTGCCGCAGATCGAGGCGGTGCAGCGGCCAGTCCGCGCAGGGCTCGACGAGCTGCCGGACACCGCCGTCCCCTTCGGGGCCCTCGGGGACGAACCGGACGCGCAGCGCCTCCGTCTCCGCGACGGTGCGGCGCAGGGCACGCTCCAGCAGTTCCTCGTCGACGGCGCCCCGGATCTCGATCACCTCGGCGGGCCGGAGGCAGGGGCTGTCCGGCGCGAGCTGCTGGGTGAACCACATCCCCGACTGCGCCGCCGTCAACGGCAGACCCTCACCGATGTCGAACCTGGCCATCCGTACCAACTCCCGATCGCAGCCTCACGTCTGGGAGCACAACGAGACGGACGGGGGAGAGGGCACCTTTCGGGGACAGATGTTTCGAACATGATGCGGCGGCGCACGGGCAGGGCCGTTCGGGTGACGTTCCTCCGGCGCACTTCGGCGACTTGCCGCGCCCTCCGCCGCGCGCCGCGCCCTCCGCCGCGCACTGCGCCGTCTTCTGCCGCGCGCCCCGCTGTTCTCCGCCGCGCGCCGCCCGGGACCGGTACGGCGCACGGCGGAACCGGGTCAGGCGCGGGCCGGAACCGCCGCGCGGCGGCTCGCGTACAGGGTGATGCCGGCCGCGAGGACCATGGCGCCCAGCGCCAGCGCGACCGTGGCGGCCCAGCCGGCCGCGGCGAAGGCGACGGCGCCCAGTGCGCCGCCCAGGGAACTGCCCACGTAGTAGCTCATCTGGTACAGCGCGGACGCCTGGGCGGCCCCGTGTGCCGCGGTACGGCTGACCGAGCCGGAGGCCACCGCGTGCCCGGCGAAGAACCCGGCGGTGATCAGCACGAGCCCTGCCACGACGGCCGCGACGCTGTCCGCGAGGCTGATCAGCAGCCCCGCGGACGCGGTGCCGATGCCCAGGTAGAGGGTGCCGCGCCGGCCGAGTCGCGCATTGAGCCGCCCGGCGGTGGCGGAGGCGGCCGTGCCCACCAGGTAGATGGCGAAGACGGAGCCGACCAGGCCCTGCGAGAGCCCGAACGGTTCGGCCACCAGCCGGTAGCCGATGACGGTGTAGACCGCGCCGAAGACCACCATGAACAGCAGTCCGATGGCGTACAGCCGCAGCAGCAGCGGGTTGCCCAGGTGCGTGCGCACGGTCGCGGCGACCCGGCGCGGGTGCAGCGGAGCGGGGGTGAAGTGCCGGGCGGGCGGGACGAGGAGCCGGAAGGCGACCGCGCACAGCAGCGAGGTGACGGCGACGGCGCCCAGCCCGGCGCGCCAGCCCCACGCCTCGGTGACCCATCCGGTGAGGATCCGCCCGCTCATCCCCCCGACGCTGTTGCCCGCGACGAACAGCCCGACGGCGCCCACCAGATGCCGCGCCCGCACCTCGTCGGACAGGAACGCCATGGCCGAGGCGGGCACCCCGGCGACGGCTGCGCCCTGGAGCGTCCGCAGCGCGATCAGCACCGGCAGGCTGGGCGCGAAGGGGATGACCAGGGCGAGGGCGACCGCCACCGCCAGGGAGGCGGTCAGCATCCGGCGGCGTCCGAACCGCTCGGAGAGCGCCGCCAGCGGCAGCACCGCGACGGCGAGCCCGACGGTCGCACCGGAGACCGTCCAGCTCGCCTGCTCGGGGGCGGCGTGCAGCGCCTGCGAGATCTCGGGGAGGAGCGCCTGGGTGGAGTAGAGCAGCGCGAAGGTGGACAGTCCGGCGGCGAAGAGCGCCAGCCGCATCCGCCCGTGCCCGGGGTCGCCGGGGCTCAGCTTGGACGCGTCGGAGTGCTCGGGGGGAGCGGCATCGGGAGCGGCTGAAGCATCGGGAGCGGCTGGAGCGGCGACGGCAATGGCGGGGGAGGCGTCCGTGACAGGGGAGGCGGGACCGGCGGGGGAGGCGTCCACCGGACCGGAGGACGCCTCGGTATCGAGAGCAGGCATGCCCCGAACGTACGACCCGGCCTTTCATCCGTCCAATGCATGAAAGTGCGACAATCGATCCCCTCACGCATCATCGCAGCCAGCCGACAGCGGGAGCGCCCTGTGTCACCGCCGCGCAACAAGAATGACCCCTCGGCCACGGCGCCGCGCCAGGCCGCTCCGCCCTCGGCGCTCTCCCTCACCCCGCGGTTGGCGCAGTTCGCCGCGGTGGCCCGGCACGAACACGTCACCCGTGCCGCGCAGGAGCTGGGCATCCCGCAGTCCTCCCTCAGCCGCGCCCTGGCCCGGCTGGAGGAGGACCTGGGAGTCGCCCTGTTCGCCCGGCACGGCCGTACGCTCTCCCTCACCCCGGCCGGCCGCACCTTCCGGGCCTCCGCGGAACGCGCCCTGGCCGCCGTCGAACAGGCCGCCGAGGACGTGCGGTCCGACGCCGACCCCGCCACCGGCAAGGTCGCCTTCGGCTTCCTGCACACCCTCGGCTGGGAGACGGTCCCCGAACTGCTGCGTGCCTTCCGCGCCGACCATCCGCGGGTCCGCTTCGCGCTGGTGCAGAACTACGGCGAGGCCATGCTCGAGCGGCTCCGCGCGGGTGAACTCGACCTGTGCCTCACCTCGCCCATGCCGGAGGCGCCGGACCTGGTGGCCCGGCGGCTGGACGAGCAGCGGCTGCGGCTGGTCGTACCGGACGACCACCGGCTCGCCGCGCGCAGGCGGGTACGGCTCGCCGAGGCCGCCGAGGAGTCCTTCGTCACCCTGGAGCCCGGCTACGGGATGCGGCGCATCCTCGACACGCTGTGCGCCGAAGCCGGGTTCACCCCGCGGATCGCCTTCGAGGGCGAGGAGGCCGAGACGATCCGCGGGCTGGTCGCCGCCGGGCTCGGCGTCGCGCTGCTGCCGCCGCCGGTCTTCCCGCGGCCCGGCGTGCGCGAGCTGACGGTGACCGCGCCGCGCGCCGTCCGCGAGATCGGGCTCGCCTGGCTCGCGGGGCGCCCCGACCCGCCGCCGGTCGCCGCCTTCAAGAAGTTCCTGCTCGGCCGCAGGGGACGGCTCCTGCGCGCCCCGTCGCCCCACCCCGTCCCCGACCGGTCCGCACCCCCCGCCCCCGAGGAGCGCCCATGACCCCCCACCCGCACCGCCCCCAGCACACCGGACCCACCGGGACCGAGCCCGACTGGGACGCGCTGGCCGTGCATCTCGAACGGGAGGCGGAGCTGAAGGTGCCGGTCCTGGAGGAGGCCGCGGCCTGGCTGCACGACCTGCTCGGGCCGCTCGACGTCACCCGCGTCCTCGACCTGGGCAGCGGCCCCGGGGTCACCACCGTCGCACTCGCGCACGCCTTCCCCGGTGCCGAGACCGTCGCGGTCGACGGCTCACCCGTGCTGCTGGAGCGGGCCCGTGCCCGCTCCGAACGGGAGGGCCTGGCCGACCGCATCACCACCCGCGCGGCCGAACTCCCCGCCGCGCTGCCGGACCTGGGGACCGCCGAACTCGTCTGGACCAGCAACGTCGTCCACCACCTGGGGGACCAGCGCGCCGCGCTGGAGGCCTTCGCCGCGGTGCTGCGCCCCGGCGGGGTGCTGGCGGTGCGCGAGGGCGGGCTGCCCACCCGGTTCCTGCCCCGCGACATCGGTCTCGGGCGCCCCGGCCTGCAGGCGCGCCTGGACGCCGCCGAAGAGGACGGGTTCAGCGCGATGCGCGCCGAACTGCCCGACCACACCCACGCCGTGGAGGACTGGCCCGCGCTGCTGGTCGCCGCCGGACTCGCACCCACCGGCAGCCGCACCTTCCTCACCGACCTCCCGGCCCCGCTGGACCCCGTCGCCCGCGCCCATGTGCGCGCCCGCGTCGAGCGTCTCCGCCAGAGCCTGGCGGACGACCTCTCCGCCGAGGACCTGGCCACCCTCGACACCCTGCTCGACGACGGCTCCGCTGAGGGCCTCCTGCGCCGCCCCGACGTCTTCTTCCTGACGGCGACCACCGTGCACACGGCGGTACGCACCTGAGGGGTCCGCTTCCGGCCGCCGCCGCGCGCCGGTCCGCCGCTCGCGCCCGTGCTGTCGCCGGTGGGCTGCCGTCCCCGCGGAGCCGTGCCGGAGCGGGCCCCTGTGCCCTGTGCCCCGGGCCTTGGGCCCTGGCCCGGGGCACGGGCCCGGTGCCGCCGCGGAAGGCGCGGTGGCAGGTCCAGCGGTGCTGCGGCTAGCGCAGGTTCTTCCCGAAACCGCTCGCGAGAGGCATCCGCAGCCCCAGCGGCGGCGGCGCGGCCAGCGCGTCGGTGAGCGGGCGGCACAGGTCGCGGCCGCAGAGCGTGCCGAGCGCGAAGTCCTCGGTCAGCGCCGCGACCTCGGCGGCGTAGCCGCGCAGGCCGTGTCCGTCGGTGTGCACCTCGAAGCGGCACACCCGGGCGTTGAGCTTCTTCGCACGCTCCGCGAGCCGGAAGGACAGTTCGGGGTCGCAGCGGGTGTCGTTCGTCCCGTGCACGATCAGCACGTCACGCCCGCGCAACTGCTGCACGGGCTCCTCGCCGTCCCCGCCCCCGCTCCCCTCGGCGGGCCCGCCTCCTTCCGCCGGCCCGCTCCCGCTCCGGTGCTCGTCCGGGTCCGCCCGCAGCAGCGGCCCCAGGGCGACGGCGGAGGCGACCGCCTCGTGCCCCGCGGCGCGCAGTGCGGCCAGGGCGCCGACATCGGTGCCGACGAGGCACACCGGGATGTCGCCGTACCGCCGCACCACCTCGGCGACCGCGTCCTCCGCGTCGGCCGCGCAGTCCGCCGTGCGGCGTGCGGCGTCCGCTCCGGGGCGGTTCCGGCGTCCGTTGCGGTAGTGCACCAGGTGGGTGACCACGGGGTCGTCGTCCGAGGTCGCGCGCCCCAGCCGACGCGCCAGCGGCAGCGCGGAGGCCGCCGCCAGCACGCTTCCGCCGCGGGCGCCCCCGGAGGATCCGCCGCCCGGCAGGACGAGGACGGCGGCGTGCGGGGCCCTTCCCACGGCCCCGCGGGGCCTTCCCAGTCGTGAGTCCCTCTCGGGCGAAGCTCGCTGAGCCATGGCGCAACAATGGCACGGCCGCACGCGTACGTAAGGCAGTTGGGAAAGCACATGCGATCTACGCGCGTAGGAGCTACAGTGCCGTGATGGTAAGCGAATCTTCGAGCACCGTCCCCACCAAGGAGCAGATCCACCGGGCACCCAAGGTCCTGCTCCACGATCACCTCGACGGCGGGCTGCGCCCCGCGACGATCGTCGAGCTGGCCCGCGAGACCGGATACGACGCGCTCCCGGCGACCGACGCGGACGAACTGGAGGTCTGGTTCCGCGAGTCCGCCGACTCCGGCTCACTGGAGCGCTATCTGGAGACGTTCACCCACACGGTGGGCGTCATGCAGACCCGCGACGCGCTCTTCCGGGTCGCCGCCGAATGCGCCGAGGACCTGGCCGCCGACGGCGTGGTCTACGCCGAGGTCCGGTACGCACCCGAGCAGCACCTGCTCGGCGGGCTCACCCTCGAACAGGTCGTCGAGGCCGTGGACGAGGGGTTCCGCGAGGGGGAGCGCCGCGCCCGCGCAGCGGGCAACCGGATCCGGGTCGGCGCGCTGCTGACGGCCATGCGGCACGCCGCCCGCGCCCTGGAGATCGCCGAGCTGGCCAACCGCTACCGCGACCTGAGCGGCCCCGGCGTGGTCGGATTCGACATCGCGGGCGCCGAGGCGGGCCACCCGCCGACCCGCCACCTGGACGCGTTCGAGTACCTCAAGCGCGAGAACAACCACTTCACCATCCACGCGGGTGAGGCGTTCGGGCTTCCCTCCATCTGGCAGGCCCTGCAGTGGTGCGGCGCCGACCGGCTGGGCCACGGCGTGCGGATCATCGACGACATCCAGGTCGCCGCGGACGGATCGGTGAAGCTCGGCCGTCTCGCCGCCTACGTGCGCGACAAGCGCATCCCGCTGGAGCTGTGCCCCTCCTCCAACCTGCAGACCGGAGCCGCTCCGTCCTACGCGGAGCACCCCATCGGACTGCTCCGGCGGCTGCACTTCCGTGCGACGGTGAACACGGACAACCGGCTCATGAGCGGCACGAGCATGAGCCGCGAATTCGAGCACCTCGTTTCGACGTTCGACTACACGCTGGACGACATGCAGTGGTTCACGGTCAATGCGTTGAAGTCGGCGTTCATTCCTTTCGATGAACGTCTCGCCATGATCAACGATGTGGTCAAGCCCGGTTACGCCGCGCTGAAGTCCGAGTGGCTCTTCCAGGACGCACCCCGCTGACCCCCTGTGACCAGCGGTTCAGCCGTCGCCGCACCCTCCGTGCGGGGCGGCTGGGCCGGTGCCGCGCGGAGCCGGAAAGCGCCGCGTGGCGGCGACTTACGGCAGCACCGGGGTGTTTGCGGCCCCTCGGAATTCCTGGCTACGTTCGCCGGGCTGCTCAAGCCCTTTTCCGGGTTGCTCAAGCCCCCATTCCGAGGACGTAGAAACTGATGAAGCAGGTAGCCAAGAAGACCCTGGGTGTCGCCGCGATGAGCGCGGCGGTCGTCGTGGCGGGCGCCGGTGCCGCCTCCGCGCTCCCCGTCGAAGGTCTCGGTGCCCCCACCGACGTGGTCGGCACCGACGCGGTGGGTGCCGGTGGCCGGGCCCTGGGCCCGCTCGCCCAGACCGCGGGGCAGACCCTCGGGAGCCTCCCCCTCGAGGAGGCCACCCAGGGCCTTCCGGGCGGGCTCTCGCAGCCGGTCGGTGTCGCCCAGGAGGCGCTGTCCGGCGCGCTCACCGGCACCCCGCTGGACGCCACCGAGAAGGTGGCCGGCCAGGCGCAGAAGTCCGTCGAGGGCAAGAGCTCCGCACCCGGCGGCGGCATGATCGGCGGGCTGCCGCTGGGCAGCGCCCTGCCGGTCGGCGGCTCGCACTGACCTGACACGTTCCTGCTCACGGGCAGGCATGGTCCGGACACGCGTGGCGGCGGGCACCCCTCGGGGTGCCCGCCGCCACGTGCTGTCGCCGTTCGTGCGGAGCCGCCGGCGGACAGCCGGGCAGACGGCTGTCCGCCGGCCCACCGGACGGCCCGCAGCCGGTCACCGGGCGGCTACCAGGCGATCACCAGGCGGAGCTGTGTGTGCGCCCCTCCTCCGGGAGGAGGATCCACAGCGCGAGGTAGAGCAGGAACTGCGGTCCCGGCAGCAGGCACGAGACGAGGAAGATCACCCGCATCGTGGTGGGTGTGGTGCCGAACCTGCGGGCCAGTGCGGCGCACACGCCGGCGATCATCCGGCCTTCGGTGGGGCGGGCGAGTGTGGACATGAGGAACGCTCCTTAGCTCTCCGGTCCGGTGCGGCTGCGCGATTGCGCTGTCTGCGCCGGGCGGTTGCCCTGTGGGTGCCGCCGCGGCCGTCGCCGCGTGTGCTGACGTCCTGCTTTCGACGGTAGACCGGACAGAGGGTGCGAAACCTCCCCTCAGGGGGCTGTTCCGACCCTGGTCGTTCTCGGGGTCGCACCCTGAGCTTTCCCCTCCCGCAGTCGGAGCCCGGCCCGCGGTGACGTGCCCCCGGAGCCCGCTCCCCTGGACAGCCGGTCGGTCATCCGCCCGCCCGTCAGCCGCACCTCCGCGGTTCCGGCGCCCCCGGTGCGGTCGGCCGCGGTCCCGGCGTCCCCGGGCAGTTCCGCGCCGAGCCGCTCGGTTCCCCGCCGTCCGGTCCGGAGCGGGTCGGCCCGGCCGGGGCCGCCGCTCCGGTGCCGCAGCCTGCGCCGCAGCGGCGGGAAGGCGAATCCGACGGTCAGCGCCACCCCCGTGGCGTTCAGGAGCATCGCGTCGACATCGGCCACGTGCCCCGGTACCCCCGACTGCGCCAGGGTGAGGACGACCGAGAGCATCGCGCCCGCGAAGATGGTCCTGGTCACGGTGCCCGGCAGCCCCCGGTGCAGCCGCCCGGTGGCGAGCGGCAGCAGGACGCCCAGCGGCGCCAGCAGCAGCAGATCGCCGCCGATCCCCGTCAGCGCGGCGCGCGGACCGTCGGACAGATCGGTGCGGATGGTGGCCAGCGGGTGCAGCTGGGCCGGCGTCACCCAGGGCACCGCCAGCGGGCGCAGCGTCAGCCAGCCGACGAGACACAGATGCGCCGCCAACAGGAGGAGTCCCGCGAGGCGGATTCGGGAGGCGGCGGAGGTCGGGCCGCCGTGGCCTAGGCGCTGCACGTCACTGAAGACGCCCTTCCGTTCCGCCGCGGTTCCGGCGCGGTGTCCTGAGCGGGTCAAGGCTCTGTCACACGCGTGTTCCAGCGGCTGTCGGCCTTGCCCCTACCGTCCCTACCGTCCTGCCCGCATCTTGCGCCTCGGCCACCCCGGGTAACCGGGTGCCCGGGGCGCCGCGCTCACACCTGGGTGCCGGCCGACTCGGCGGACCGGGGGTGGGTGCGCAGCGACGTCCCGCACTCGTAACGGCGCAGCGGCGAGCGCGCCCCGCCGTCGGCGCCCTCCGCCTCGCTGACGGCGTCGTCGCCGCCCGTGGCACGGCCGCCGGCGGGCCCGCCGAGTACCACGCCGCCCTCGGCGTCGGCCGCCGAGGTGACCGCGTACGTGCACACGATCTGCGCCAGCGCGTAGGGCGGCAGCTCCTCCAGCGGCTCACTCAGCCGCAGCGCCTCGTCCGGGTCGCCGTCCGTGCCACCGCTGACCGTCAGCCTGCGCGGTACGGCCGTCTCGAAGCCCGCCGTGTCCTCCGCCGGTTCCGGCCGCTGCCGCAGCTCGTCCAGCAGCTTCCGGGCCACCGGCAGCCGCCGGGCCGAGGAACGTCCGCCGGGCATCCGTACCTTCCGCTCGACGGGCGAGACGCGCGCCCCGCACACCAGGTAGACCCGGACGACGGACGCTCCGCCGCCGCCCTCCGGGCTCTCGTGGTCGTCCGGCAGCACACAGCCCACCCGGGACGGCGCGGCCCCCGCGTCCACCGGCACCGACGTGGCCCGGATGCCGCACCCGGCGGCCAGCGGGACGAGGAGCGACAGCGCCAGGGCCCCCAGCGCCGCGCGGCGCAGCCCCCGGACGGGCCGCCGTCCGGCGCCCGGTGCCAGGCTTTCCAGCACCCGGCCTCCCGGTACCCGGCCTCCCAGCACCCGGCGCCGCGGGAATGCGGGCGCGGCGAGCGGCGCGGGCGCCGAGACCGGTGCGGGTGCGGGCGCGGCTTCGGGCGTGGGACGCGGGGTGGTGTCCGGCCTCGTGCGGTGGGTCGTACGGTCGCTCATCGGTCACCTCCCCGGTCCCGTCCCTCATCCCGGCGTGGGTCGTCGCCGGAGTCGCCCCCGGCCTCGTCCGCGTGCCCGGCACCGTCCTCCCGCTCCTCGCCGCCCTCCCGCTCCTCGGCGATCCGGCGGGCGTCGCGGGGCAGCCGCAGGGTGAAGACCGCGCCGCCCTCCCCCTCGGGTGCGTTGTGCGCGGTGATCTCACCGCCGTGGATGTGGGCGTTCTCCATCGCGATGGACAGGCCCAGACCGCTGCCCTCGGAGCGCGGCCGGGAGGCGCTGGCCTTGTAGAAGCGGTCGAAGACGTGCGGCAGTACGTCCTCCGGGATGCCCGGGCCCTGGTCGGCGACCTCGATCACCAGCTCGTCGCCGCCTCCCGCGACTCCGGCGCCGTCCTCCCGCCGCCGGGTCCGCACCGAGACCCGCACCGGGGAGCCGCCGTGCTTGAGTGCGTTGCCGATCAGATTGGCGAGGATGACATCGAGGCGGCGCGGGTCGAGCCGGGCCATGATGCCGCGGTCGGCGTCCAGTTCCACCGCGTCCAGCCAGGCACGGGCGTCGATGCAGGCGGTGACCTGGTCCGCGACGTCCACGTCGTCCAGCACCAGCTTGGCCGTGCCCGCGTCGAAGCGGGTGACCTCCATCAGGTTCTCCACCAGGTCGTTGAGCCGCCGGGTCTCGCTCACCACGAGCTGCACGGCCGGAGCGATCATCGGATCGAGATTCTCCTGCTCCTCCTCCAGCACCTCGGTGACCGCGGAGATCGCCGTCATCGGGGTCCGCAGCTCGTGCGACATGTCGGCGACGAAGCGCCTGCTGGACGCCTCCCGGGCGCTCAGCTCGGCGACGCGCTGCTCCAGCGAGGCGGCCGCGTCGTTGAACGTGCGGGAGAGCTGCGCCAGTTCGTCCGTGCCCGAGACGCGCAACCGCGTCTCCAGTTTGCCCTCGCCCAGCCTGCGGGCCGCGTCGCCCAGCCTTCGCACCGGCCGCAGCACGGTGGTCGCCGCCGCCTGGGCCAGCAGCATCGCGCCGATCAGGGCCAGCGCCGTGGCGATCCCCAGCGACCAGGCCAGCGAGTTGAGGTCGTCGCGCTCGGGTCCCAGGGACTTGAGCAGGTAGCCGGTGGGGGTCGGCTCGTCGCCCACCACCTTGGCGCCGCCCACCAGGTACGGGTCGCCGTCCAGCGTGATCCGCTGCCAGTACAGGTGGTACGGGTGTTTGTTCTTCTCGTCGACGGTGCGCTTCTTGGCGACGGCCCTGCGCAGTTGCCCGGGGACGTCGCCGAGGGTGAAGTCGTCCTCGTTGGAGGCCGTGGCGCAGGTCTTGCCGTCCTCGGTGCGGTCGATGAGCAGCACCTGGTAGTTCTGCGAGCTGCGGGCCATCTTGGCGGCGGCCTCGCGCAGTTCCTGGCAGCTCAGCTTGCGGGGCAGGTTGCCCGCGTTGTCCTCCATCGCCTTGCGGAAGTCGTTGAGGGACGCGTTCTGGGCACGGGTGAGCACCGCGTCGCGGTTGAGCCAGTAGGCGATGCCCGAAGCGGAGACGGCGGCGGTGAGCGCCACCAGTGCGAAGACGACGACCAGCCGCAGTCGCAGAGTCGGCAGCACACCGGCGAGGCGGGTGCTCAGCCGCCCGCCGGTGGAGTGAGCTTCGGTCACGCGGCGGATCCGTTCGCCGTGCACGCCGCCGGCGTCCCGCCCGGTCCCGTGGCGTGCGCCCCCGTCGTGCCCGCCCCCGTCGTGCCCGGTTCCGTCACGCGTGGTGCTGTCGCGGATGCGGGCGCCCCGGGGTGTCGTGCGCTCACTGGGGGACGTCCAGCCGGTAGCCGACACCCCGCACCGTGCGGATCAGGGTGGGCGAGGAGGGCACGTCCTCGACCTTGGCCCGCAGCCGCTGCACACAGGCGTCGACCAGCCGCGAGTCGCCCAGGTAGTCGTGTTCCCACACCAGCCGGAGCAGCTGCTGCCGGGAGAGGGCCTGACCGGGCCGCCGGCTCAGCTCCAGCAGCAGCCGCAGCTCGGTCGGCGTCAGTTGCAGGTCCTCGCCGTTCTTGGTGACCGTCATCGCCGAGCGGTCGATCACCAGCGAGCCGAACGTCGCCGCGTCGTTGGACTCCCGTTCGCCGCGCCGCATCACGGCGCGGATGCGCGCGTCCAGCACCCGGCCCTGCACCGGCTTGACGACGTAGTCGTCCGCGCCCGACTCCAGGCCCACCACGACGTCGATGTCGTCGCTGCGCGCGGTCAGCAGGATGATCGGCAACTGGTCGGTACGGCGGATGCGGCGGCACACCTCGAAGCCGTCGATGCCCGGCAGCATCACGTCCAGCACGATCAGGTCGGGGCGCTGCTCGCGCAGCAGTTTCAGGCCGTCCTCGCCGGACGCGGCAGTCACCACGCGGTGCCCCTGGCGGGTCAGACCCATCTCCAGGGCGGTACGGACAGCGTCATCGTCCTCGATCAGCAACAGGAAAGGCACGCGCGCCATTCTGGCCCATGGCCCACCCATAGTTCGACCGGCGGTCGCCGCAGCGCAGCGACACGCCCGCCGACCTGCGCAGTATGCGGTCCGCTGAGCCTTGTGACACCGCTGTGACAGACGGGGGACCTGGCGATGAAGTCGGGGCGGCAATGTTTACGGGGTCAAGCAAGCGACTGGGTCTGCTCCGAGGGGGCGCGAGATGAACACACTGCACGGCACCAACACGAGCGCAGTCCTTCACACGCGTCTGCACCTCCCCTCGGTTCCCGCTCAGCAGACCCGGTCTGCCGAGAAGCCCGGTTCCGTGAGCGGACGGGGGTGCGCTCGCGGTGCGGCGCGTATGCGTCCGCGGACCGTCTTCGGTCCCGTGGTCGAGGGGCTCCGGGGGGAGGCCCCCGGGGGGACGGGGGAGAACGGGAGCAAGGGGGGCTCCCGGGAACGTGGCGAGTACAGGGAGGCGGCCGTCCTGGGGACGGCCGAGGCGCCCACGGGGGACGCCGTCGCGGACGGTGCGGACGCGGACGCCGAAGCGGCGTTCACCGCGTACGTACGCGAGCGCCGGGCCTCCCTGTACGCCACCGCCTACCACCTCACCGGTGACCGGTACGAAGCGGAGGATCTGCTGCAGAGCGCCCTCTTCTCCACCTACCGGGCCTGGTCACGGATCAGCGACAAGGCGGCACTCGGCGGCTACCTGCGCCGCACCATGACCAACCTGCACATCAGCGCCTGGCGCCGCCGGAAGCTGAACGAGTACCCGACCGAGGAGCTGCCGGAGACCGCCGGCGACCAGGACGCCATGCGCGGCACCGAACTGCGCACCGTCCTGTGGCAGGCCCTCGCCCGGCTGCCCGAGCTGCAGCGCACCATGCTGGTGCTGCGCTACTACGAGGGGCGCACCGACCCGGAGATCGCCGAGATACTGGACATCAGCGTCGGCACGGTCAAGAGCAGCATCTGGCGCTCACTCCGCCGCCTCCGCGACGACGAGGTCCTCAGCTTCGGCCGGGACCAGGAGGAGAGCTTCGGCGAGCTGGTCGCCTGACGGCGCACCGCTCGGCCGCACGGACGGTCCTCCGGCCGCCCCTCGGGGACATGGGGCGCAAGGGGGATACGGGGGAAACGGGGATACGGGGGAACCTGGGGGAATCCAGGGGAAGAGGAAAAGGGGAAACAGGGGGAATCGGGGGATGAGAGAGGGCGGTCGCGCCCGGGACGGGGGTCCCGGCCGCGACCGCCCTCTCAGTGGTTCCCCTGCCTCGCCGGTGCGGGCGCCCGGCAGAGCCGGGCGATGCGGGCCGCGGCCTCCCGGTGGGCGCAGGCGTGGGCGCCCAGCGACCGGTGGCGGGCGACGATGGCGGGTTCGGCGCGCAGCAGCCGTACGCCGCGGGTGAGCAGCACCGGGAGGGGCTTGCGGGACTCGCGGATGTCGCGCAGCAGCCGCCGGCGGAACGTGGTGGTGGGGTGGCCCCGCAGGCAGATGGCGTCGGCCAGCAGGCCGAGCGCCGCGCAGCGCGCGGTGATGTCCGCGGCGAAGATGCCCTCCGCGATGAAGAGCGGGAACCCGCCGAGTGCAAGGTGCTCGGCGCCGGTGCGGGCGCTGGTGGCGATGTCGTAGAGCGGCACGGTGGCAGCGCCCTCGCGGCAGAGCCGGGCGATGGCGTGCACGGCTGCGTCGGCGTCCCAGGAGAGCGGGGAGTCCCAGTCGGTGCCGGCTCCGATGCGGGGGAGGGTGGGGTCGTCGCCCTCCTTGTAGAAGTCGTCCAGGCGGAGCACGGGGAGCCCGCTGCGCGCGGCGAGGCGGGTCTTGCCGGACCCGGAGGGGCCGGAGAGCAGGATGACCCGCGCGGTGCCCCCGGCGGAGGCCGTTCGCTCGGACAGGTCGCATGCGTGGCTGGAGTCGGTCACGGGCACCCATTGTCCGCCATCACCCCGCCGGATTCGAAGGCGCGTGCGGAAACCGGTGCGAGGCGGCCCGACGGCGACGGACGGCGGTCCCGCAGGACGCGGCGGACCGGCACCCCCTCCCGCACGGCGGGCCCGCAAGCCCCGCACGGCGAGCCGGCGTTCCCGCACCGCGTTCCCGCACCGCGGGCCCGCGCCCCCGCGTGGCGGGGCCGTGGAAAACTCGTCCGGGCCGACTCGCCTCCGCCCCTCCCGAAATCGGCCCCCGGCCAGCGAGAATGACCCCCCACGCAATCGAGCGAAGAGGGAGGCCCGCACGTATGGCTCAGGAAGTACGCGGGGTCGTCGCACCGGGCAAGGACGAGCCGGTGCGGGTCGAGACGATCGTGGTTCCGGACCCGGGGCCCGGCGAGGCGGTCGTCCAGGTGCAGGCGTGCGGCGTGTGCCACACCGACCTGCACTACAAGCAGGGCGGCATCAGTGACGACTACCCCTTCCTCCTCGGGCACGAGGCGGCGGGTGTCGTGGAGGCGGTCGGCGACGGGGTCACCGAGGTGGCGCCCGGGGACTTCGTGGTCCTCAACTGGCGTGCGGTGTGCGGACAGTGCCGGGCCTGCAAGCGCGGGCGGCCGTGGTACTGCTTCGACACCCACAACGCCGAGCAGAAGATGACCCTCAAGAGCGACGGGCGGGAACTGGAGCCGGCCCTGGGCATCGGCGCGTTCGCGGAGAAGACGCTGGTCGCCGCCGGGCAGTGCACCAAGGTCGACCCGTCGGTCTCGCCCGCCGTCGCCGGGCTGCTGGGCTGCGGCGTCATGGCGGGGATCGGCGCGGCGATCAACACCGGCCAGGTGACGCGCGGCGACTCGGTCGCGGTCATCGGGTGCGGCGGGGTGGGGGACGCCGCCATCGCGGGGGCGCGGCTCGCGGGCGCGGCGAAGGTCATCGCCGTGGACATCGACGACCGCAAGCTCACCACCGCCGAGAGGATCGGCGCGACCCACACCGTCAACTCCGCCACCACCGACCCGGTCGCCACCATCCGGGAGCTGACCGGCGGTTTCGGCGCCGATGTGGTCATCGAGGCGGTCGGCCGCCCCGAGACGTACAAGCAGGCGTTCTACGCCCGCGACCTGGCGGGCACGGTCGTCCTGGTCGGCGTGCCGACGCCGGAGATGACGCTGGAGCTGCCGCTGCTGGACGTCTTCGGCCGGGGCGGTGCGCTCAAGTCCTCCTGGTACGGCGACTGCCTGCCCTCCCGGGACTTCCCGATGCTGATCGATCTGCACCAGCAGGGGCGGCTCGACCTGGGTGCCTTCGTCACCGAGACCATCGCGCTGGACGAGGTGGAGAAGGCGTTCGAGCGGATGCACGGCGGCGACGTGCTGCGTTCGGTGGTGGTCCTGTGACGGCCGCCCGGATCGACCACCTCGTCACCAGCGGGGAGTTCCGCCTGGACGGCGAGACGCACCAGGTCGACAACAACGTCTGGATCGTCGGCGACGACACGGAGGCCGTCGTCATCGACGCGGCACACGACGCCGACGCCATCGCGGCGGCGGTGGGGGAGCGGACGCTGCGTGCGATCGTGTGCACACACGCGCACAACGATCACATCGACGCCGCGCCCGCCCTCGCGGACCGCACGGGTGCACCGATCCTGCTGCACCCGGACGACCTGCCGCTGTGGAAGATGACCCACCCGGACCGGTCGCCGGACGGCGAACTGACCGACGGCGGGACCGTGCGGGTGGCCGGGGTCGAACTGGCCGTCCTGCACACCCCGGGCCACGCACCCGGCGCGGTCTGCCTGCACGCGCCGGACCTGGGGACGGTCTTCACCGGGGACACCCTCTTCCAGGGCGGTCCGGGTGCCACCGGCCGGTCCTTCTCCGACCACCCGACCATCGTCCGGTCGATCAAGGAGCGGCTGCTGACCCTGCCGCCGGAGACCGTCGTGCGCACCGGGCACGGCGACAGCACCACGGTGGGCGCCGAGCAGGCGAACGTCTGACGCAGGAGCCCGGCACCGTCCGTTCCGTCCCGGCCGGGGCGGAACGGACGGTCACTGCCGGTAGCTCTCCAGGAAGCGGCCGATCCGGGAGACGGCCGCGTCCAGGTCCTCCGCCCGGGGCAGGGTGAGCACCCGGAAGTGGTCGGGGCGGGCCCAGTTGAAGCCGGTGCCCTGGACGACCTGGATCTTCTCCCGGAGCAGCAGGTCGAGGACGAACCGCTCGTCGTCGTGGATCCGGTGCACCTCGGGGTCCAGCCGCGGAAAGGCGTACAGCGCCCCCTTCGGCTTGACGCAGCTGACGCCGGGGATCTCGTTCAGCTTCTGCCAGGCCACGTCCCGCTGTTCGTGCAGCCGCCCGCCGGGCAGCACCAGGTCCTCGATGGACTGGCGGCCGCCGAGTGCGGCCTGGATGGCGTGCTGGGCGGGGGCGTTGGGGCACAGCCGCATGGAGGCGAGCATGCCCAGCCCCTCCAGGTAGTCGCGGGCGTGCTGCTTGGGGCCGGAGACCAGCAGCCAGCCCGAGCGGAAGCCCGCCACCCGGTAGGCCTTGGACAGTCCGCTGAAGGTGAGGCAGACCAGGTCGGGGGCGAGGGCGCCGACGTGGTGGTGGACGGCGCCGTCGTAGAGGATCTTGTCGTAGATCTCGTCGGAGAGGACCAGCAGCCCGTTGCGGCGCGCCAGGTCGAGGATGCCCTCCAGCAGCTCGCGCGGGTAGACGGCGCCGGTCGGGTTGTTGGGGCTGATGATGACGACGGCCTTGGTGCGGGGAGTGATCTTCGCCGCCATGTCGTCCAGGTCGGGCAGCCAGTCGGCCTGTTCGTCGCACACGTAGTGCACGGCCTTGCCGCCCGCCATCGTCGTCACGGCCGTCCACAGCGGGAAGTCCGGTGCCGGGATGAGGATCTCGTCGCCGTCCTCCACCAGTGCCTGCACGGCCATCGAGACGAGTTCGGAGACGCCGTTGCCCAGATAGATGTCGTCCACGTCGGCGTCGGGGAAGCCGCGCTGCTGGTAGTGCTGGGCGACGGCGCGGCGGGCCGGCAGGATGCCGCGGGACTCGGTGTAGCCGTGCGCCTGGGGGAGCATCCGCACCATGTCCTGGATGATCTCCTCGGGCGCCTCGAAGCCGAAGAGCGCGGGGTTGCCGGTGTTCAGCCGCAGCACGCTGTGGCCGGCCTCCTCCAGCGCGTCGGCCTGCTCGATCACCGGACCGCGGATCTCGTAGCAGACCTCGCTGAGCTTGTTCGACTGCCGGAACTCCATGCTGCCCCACCCTCCTGGTCCAACCCTGGTTTCTTGGTTCTACCAAGTCGGCACTTGGAAAGTCCAACCACATGTCTACACTGAGCGGCATGCCGAGCCACGCCAGCCAGCCGAGTCCCGGGCGCACCCGCCGCAGTTACGACCAGTTCTGCGCCACGGCGCGCGCCCTCGACTCGGTGGGGGACCGCTGGACCCTGCTCATCGTCCGCGAACTCCTCGCCGGACCGCGCCGCTACACCGACCTGCACGCCGACCTGCCCGGCGTCAGCACCGACGTGCTGGCGGCGCGGCTCAAGCACATGGAGGGCGAGGGGCTGGCCGAGCGGCGCCGCCAGCCGCGCCCCGCCTCCGGCCACGTCTACGAACTGACCGGGCGCGGCCGTGCGCTGCTGCCCGTGCTGACCGCGCTCGCCTCCTGGGGAGCCCCCGCGCTGGGCGCACCCCGCCCCACCGACGCGGTACGCGCCCACTGGTGGGCCCTCCCGCTGCGGGACGCGGTGGGCCGGCTGACCGGAGCCGGCGCGGCCGCGCTCATCGAGGTCGTCCTGCCCGAAGGGGCGTTCCACCTGCGGGTGGGCGACGCGCCGGACGGTCCGCTGTACGGCGAGGGCCCGGCGGACGACGCCGAGGCGCGGCTGGAACTGGACGCGGAGGCCTGCGCGGCCCTCGCGGACGGCTCGCTGGCGCTGGCCGACGGCATCCGGGCCGGGACGGTGCGGGTGACGTTCCCGGACGGCGGCCGGGAGGGACCGCTGGCGCACGCGCTGGACGCGGCGGGCTGAGCGCCCTCCCGCCGGCGCCCCGGCCGCGGGGCACCCGGGCAGGACGGGCCGGGCCCGGGGCGCGGACCGCGCGGGCGCACCACGGCACCGGCCGCGGACCACGCCGGGCACACGAGAAGGGCCGCGGCCCGCACCCCCTCCGGGGGGCGGGCCGCGGCCCGGCCGGTGATCGGCGCCCGCCGCGCGGGGCGCCCGTCCCGGCTGTGCTCAGGCGCCGATCGGATGCCAGACGGTCTTCGTCTCCAGGAAGGCCGTCATCCGCTCCAGCCCCGGCTCGGCCGTCCAGTCGACGGCTTCCGGCGCCGGGCGCAGCACCCGCTTGAGGTTGTCCGCCGCGGCCCGCTCCAGCTCCGTGGCCGACTCCGGGTCCGCGCCCGCCAGGTCGATCGCGTTGACGTCCTGATGCGCGGCGAGCGGCCGGGCGAGTTCGGCGGTACCGCCGGAGAGCACGTTGACCACACCGCCGGGCAGGTCGGAGGTCGCCAGCACCTCCGCGAGGGAGAGCGCGGGCAGCGGAGCGTCCTGCGCGGCGGCGACGACGGCCGTGTTGCCGGTGACGATCACCGGCGCGAGGACGGAGACCAGACCCAGCAGCGACGAGTTCTGCGGGGCCGTTACCGCCACCACACCGGTCGGCTCGGGCGTGGAGAGGTTGAAGAACGGGCCCGCGACCGGGTTGCCGCCGCCCACCACCTGGGCCACCTTGTCCGACCAGCCCGCGTACCAGACCCAGCGGTCGATGGCCGCATCCGTATGGGCCTGCGCCTTCGCCTTCGACAGCCCCTCGGCCGCGGCCACCTCGGCGGCGAACTGCTCGCGGCGGCCCTCCAGCATCTCCGCGACGCGGTAGAGGATCTGGCCGCGGTTGTAGGCTGTCGCGCCCGACCAGCCGCCGAACGCCTTGCGGGCCGCGACGACCGCGTCCCGCGCGTCCTTGCGGGACGCGCGGGGGGCGTTGGCCAGCCACTGGCCCGTTGCGTCGGTCACCTCGTACACCCTGCCGCTCTCGCTGCGGGGGAACTTGCCCCCCACGTACAGCTTGTAGGTCTTCAGCACGGACAGCCGTGCGCCCCGTGCCGGGGATGTACGTGCCTCAGGCGTGCTCAAGGTATGCCTCCAGACCGTGCCTGCCACCCTCGCGGCCGTAGCCGGACTCCTTGTAGCCGCCGAACGGCGAGGTCGGATCGAACTTGTTGAACGTGTTGGCCCAGACGACGCCCGCGCGCAACTGGTTCGCCAGCTTCAGGATGCGCGAGCCCTTCTCCGTCCAGATGCCCGCCGAGAGCCCGTAGGGCGTGTTGTTGGCCTTCGCGACCGCCTCCTCGGGCGTACGGAAGGTGAGCACCGACAGCACCGGGCCGAAGATCTCCTCCTGCGCGATCCGGTGCGCCTGGCCGACGCCGGTGAAGACGGTGGGCGCGAACCAGTGGCCGCGCTCGGGCAGCTCGCACGGCGGGGACCAGCGCTCGGCGCCCTCGGCCTCGCCCGCCTCGGCCAGCTCGGTGATCCGGGCCAGCTGCTCGGCGGAGTTGATGGCGCCCACGTCGGTGTTCTTGTCCAGCGGATCGCCGACCCGCAGGGTGCGCAGCCGCCGCTTGAGCGCGTCCAGCACCTCGTCGTGCACCGACTCCTGCACCAACAGCCGGGAGCCGGCGCAGCACACCTGCCCCTGGTTGAAGAAGATCCCGCCCACGATGCCCTCGACAGCCTGGTCGAGCGGGGCGTCCTCGAAGACGATGTTGGCGCCCTTGCCGCCGAGTTCCAGGGTCAGCCGCTTGTCCGTGCCGGCGACCGTGCGCGCGATCTCCTTGCCGACGGCGGTCGAGCCGGTGAACGCGACCTTGTGCACGTCCGGGTGGCCCACCAGGGCCGCGCCCGTCGCGCCGTCGCCCGTCACGATGTTGACGGCGCCCTTGGGCAGTCCCGCCTGCCGGCAGATGTCCGCGAAGAACAGCGCCGAGAGCGGCGTCGTCTCGGCGGGCTTGAGCACCACCGTGTTGCCCGCGGCCAGCGCCGGGGCGATCTTCCAGGCGAGCATCAGCAGCGGGAAGTTCCACGGGACGACCTGCGCGGCGACCCCCAGCGGCCGCGGATCGGGCCCGCAGCCGGCGTGGGAGAGCTTGTCGGCCCAGCCCGCGTAGTAGAAGAAGTGCGCCGCCACCAGCGGCAGGTCCGCGTCCCGCGTCTCGCGGATCGGCTTGCCGTTGTCCAGGGTCTCCAGCACCGCCAGCTCGCGCGAGCGCTCCTGGACGATCCGGGCGATCCGGAACAGGTACTTCGCCCGCTCGGTACCGGGCAGCGTCGACCAGGTCTCGAACGCGGCGCGGGCGGCGCGTACCGCCGCGTCGACGTCGTCCGCCTGGCCGTAGGCGACCTCGGACAGCACCTCCTCGTCGGCCGGGGAGTGCGTCGTGAACATCTTGCCGCCGGCGGCCTCGCGGAACTCCCCGTCGATGAACAGGCCGTAGGACGGTGCGATGTCGACCACGGACCGCGACTCGGGCGCGGGCGCGTAGTCGAACAGCGTCGATGTCGTCGACCCGGACTGCTGGTCGTTCATGGCTCAGTCCACCGTTACGTAGTCGGGGCCGGAGTAGCGGCCGGTAGCGAGCTTCTGGCGCTGCATCAACAGGTCGTTCAGCAGGCTGGAGGCGCCGAAGCGGAACCAGTGGGGGCTGAGCCAGTCGTCCCCCAGCGTCTCGTTGACCATCACCAGGTACTTGAACGCGTCCTTGGCCGTGCGGATGCCACCCGCGGGCTTCACGCCCACCTGCTGCCCGGTGGCGGCGCGGAAGTCGCGGACGGCCTCCAGCATCAGCAGCGTGTTCGGCGGCGTCGCGTTCACGGCCACCTTGCCGGTGGAGGTCTTGATGAAGTCGGCGCCCGCGAGCATCGCCAGCCAGGAGGCCCGGCGGATGTTGTCGTAGGTGGCCAGCTCCCCGTTCTCGAAGATCACCTTCAGGTGCGCCGACCCGCAGGCGGCCTTCACCTCGCGGATCTCCTCGAACACCTGGAGGTAGCGGCCGGCGAGGAAGGCGCCCCGGTCGATCACCATGTCGATCTCGTCGGCCCCGGCGGCGACCGCCTCCCGGGTGTCCGCCAGTTTGACCGCCATCGAGGCCCGGCCGGAGGGGAACGCGGTGGCGACGGACGCCACGTTGACCCCGTCGGCGCCCAGCTCCGTCAGCGCCTGCCGCGCGGTGGCCGCCATGTCGGGATAGACGCAGATCGCCGCGACGCGCGGCGCCGAGCGGTCACCCGGGTCGGGACGTGCGCCCTTCGCGCACAGGGACCGCACCTTGCCCGGTGTGTCGGCCCCCTCCAGCGTCGTCAGGTCGATCATCGAGATCGCCAGGTCGAGCGCGTACGCCTTGGCGGTCGTCTTGATGGAACGGGTCCCCAGCGCGGCGGCCCGGGCTTCCAGCCCGACCGCGTCGACACCGGGGAGCCCCTGCAGAAAGCGGCGGAGTGCGGCATCGGAGGTCGCGACGTCGGAGAGGGAGCCCCTCCCCGCGTCGCGAGGGGCCGCATCGGTAGGCATGCTCACCAGAGCACCATATCTACGCGCGTAGTGGCTGTCACCCCATGGGCCACCCCGGCTTCGCGGGGCCGCCGCCGGGGTACTGCCGCCGAGGGGCGTCCCGCCGTCCCGCCGCCATCACCCACCGGCGGCGCCGCCGGGCGGAATAGCGCACCGTACCCGGGAGTGCGCGGGGCACAGTGCGTCACCCGGGTCCTTACTCCTGACGTCATCGACCCCCTGGCCCCGCCGCGGCAATGTGGTGCACGGCGACGGGATCCCGCCCAGGGGCCCCGCACCGCAGATCCGAGGAGCGCACCATGCCCGCCACATCCCCCGACGCCGCCGTCCGGCCGGTCGCCGAGGCCACCCGCGAGGTCGTCCAGGAGTTCCTCACCGCCCGGATGGCCGGGGACACCGCGCGGCTCCTCGAACTCTTCGCGGACGAGGTCGACTGGCTGCTCGCCGAGAACCCGGCCGTCCCGTGGATCCGGCCACGCTCCACCGGGGCCGCATGCGCGGCCCAGTCCGCGGAGCTGGCCGAGTACACCGTGGCCGAGGACGCGCGGGCCTCCCTCGACGCCTTCCTGGTGGACGGCGCCGACGCCGTCCTGACGGGGCACCTCTCGGGGACCGTGCGGGCGACGGGGAAGAGCTTCGAGGGCCCGTTCGCGCTCCGCCTCACCGTCGAGAACGGCCGGATCATCCGACACCATCTCTACGAGAACAGCCTGTCGATCGCTCAGGCGTGCTCCCCTTCCTGACCTCCCTTCGGGTTCCTGACCTCGGGGCACGGGGCGGTACCAAGGGTCTGAACCTGTGTCGGAGCGCAGGTCGGAAGCCGGAGTGTCGTGGCACGTCACAGGGGGGTTGCCGGGTCTTCAGTGGGCGTCCTAGCCTCTTTCGCACCACCAGGCGCTGGAACCTCAAGTGCGGTGGTACAGAACGGAGTTCACGAAACTGTCCCTACTGGCATGGGAGAGATCATGGAATTCCTGTCCCAGTTCACGCCCCGCGAGGCAGGGGTGCTGAACCAGGACCCGGAGGTGTCGTTCCACGAGAACGACCTCGCCGCCGGAGCCACCGACCGCTGCCCGATCACCGCGTGCGACTACACCTGCATGGGGACCGGCAACACCGGCTGACCCACGTATCACCACCCGGGATGCCCCGACCCTCGTGCGCAGTGGTCGGTGCTCCGCACGACGGCCCGAGGAGGTCACCGGACCGGACGCCACGGCGTTCGCGAACCGGGCCGCCTCGGGCCGCCCGTGTGTCGGCGGGCGAACACCGGCCGACGGCCAAGACCCCGGTACCCCGGACCGCCCGGTCCGCCAAGATCGACCGTTCCGCCCGGCGACCTCCGGCACCCCGGACCGACTGGTCCGCCAAGTGAACACCCCTCATCCCGACCGGCGGACTTCCCGGGAGCCGGACTGGCTGGTCCGGCCGGACCGTGACGACCGAGGAGCAGAAGCGTGGCCGACTGGAACGCGGAGGACGTACTCCGGAGGCTGGTCGCGGACCGCCGGGCTCCGCACTCGCTGTCCACCGGAGCCACCTGGACACGGGTGAGGTGCGAGCCCGCACCTGACCTCCCCGAACACGGCTGGAAGCTGCACATCTCCTCGCGGGTCGACGGGCTGCCGCAACTGGCCGCGGCCCTCTTCCCCCACCTGCTCAGCGAGGGCTGCGGGTTCAAGGTGGCCCGCTCGGACCGGGTGCTGCGCCGGCTCAACGACGCCGGAGTCGGGTCGGGAGCGGTGGGCAAGGCCGTCACCGTCTATCCGCCGCCCGAACGGGTCCGCGAGCTGGGCCGGGAGCTGGCGGAGCTGCTCCGGGGCCATCCCGGCCCGAGAGTGCCCAGCGACCGACGGGTGGCGGAGGACGCCCCCGTGTACTACCGCTACGGCCCCTTCCGCACCCACTGGCGCAGCGGCCCCTACGGCACCCTGGTGGTGGTCATCCACGGCCCGGACGGCCAGGAGTTCGAGGCAGCCGCCTCGCTCGGCTACCGCCAGCCCCCCTGGGTGAGCGACCCGTTCCGTACGGACGAAACGCCGCCCGGCACCGAAGTCGCCCCCACGGACACCGCGGCTCACCCCGCGCCGGAAGACCACGCGCCGCGCCCCGCCGCCGACGTGCTGCTGGGCGGCCGCTACCGCGCCGTCGAGGGTGTGTACGAGTCGGCCCGCGGCAACGTCTACCGCGCCGTGGAGACGGCGGGCCGGGCCGGCGACGCCGCGCACGCGCGCACCGTCATCGTCAAGACCGCCCGCGCGCACGTCAGCGAGGACCGCGACGGCAACGACGTCCGGGTCCGGCTGCGCAACGAGCGCCGCGTCCTGACGGCGTGTGCCGGGGTGCCGGGCATCCCCGCCTTCCTCGACCACTTCGCCCATGCCGCCGACGAATACCTGGTCACCAGCGATGTCGGCGACCGCAACCTCATGGAACACATATGGCGCAACGGCGCGTTGCTGCCGGCCCCCTGCCCGCCCGCCTCCATGCCCGCCGCCGATGACGGCGAGGACCCCGGGGCCACCGGAGAGGCGGGGGCCACCTGGCCAGCGGACGAGGCCGACGCGTTCACCCGGCTCGCACGTGAACTCGCCACCACGCTCGGCGCTCTGCACGCCAAGGGCGTGGTCATGCGGGACGTGACGCCCCGCAACATCGTCCTGGACGACACCGGGCGGGCCCACCTCATCGACTTCGGGATCTCGGCGCTCGACGGCATCCACCTGCCGGGCGGCACCCCGGGCTACGCCCCGCGGGAGCAACTCGACCGCACGCAGGAACCGTCGGCGGCCGACGACCACTACGCGCTCGGCATGGTCCTCGTCTTCGCCGCCACCGGGCTGCCCCCGGTCACCGGGGAGGCGTCGACCGCCCTGGCCCGCACCCGGGCGCTGCAGTGCCTGCACGCCGTACACGGCACCCGGCGGCCGGAACTCCGCGCGGTGGTCGGCGACCTCCTCTCCCGCGATCCGGACCGCTCCGCCGGGGCGCTCGCCGACCTCGCCTCCGGAGACTGGCGCGCCCGCACCGGCGGCCACGCCCTCCCCCCTCCCGCGGCCCCCACCGGCCAGGTGGCCGACCTCGCCGACCGGGTGCTGGAGATCCTGCTGGCCGAGGCGGGGGAGTACCACCTCGGCGGAGAGGGCGTGGACTTCCCGGCCGTCGACGCCAGCCTGTACACCGGAAGCGCGGGGGTCGGGCTGGAACTGCTGCACCACCGCCACCGCCCGGGCGTCCCGGAACTGCTGCGGCGGCTCGCCCGGCACGCCCACCGCAGCCTGGCCACCGTGCCCACCGCGGACGGCCTCTTCTCCGGCCGCACCGGCACCGAGGTGTTCCTGGCCGCGGCCCGCCGCGCCGGAGTGGAGGTACCGACCGGACCGGTGCTGCCCGCCGCCACCCGCAGCCGCGCACCGGACGCCACGGATGCCGCGGAGGTCCCGGAAGTGCTGCGGGCCGTCGACATCGACGTCGTCTCCGGGCACGCGGGCGTCGGACTCGGCAGGCTCCTGCTGGCCGACCTCGGCGACCCGGGCGCGCCGGCGGCGGCCGCGGCCCTCGCCGAGCCGCTGCTGCGGCGCGAGGACCCTGCCGTCCCGTCCGCACACCTGGCCGGTGAACTGGGCCGCGAGACCACCTTCGGCTACGCGCACGGATATCTCGGCGTCACCGATTTCCTGCTGCTGCTCGCCGCCCGCAACGGCGACCGGGGGCTGCTGGAGGCCGGCCGGCTGCGGGCCCACCGGCTGGCCGCCCTCGTCCCGGACCTGGTCGCCGCCGCCGGCGCGCCCACCGCCTCGCAGATGGCGGTCTCCTGGTGCCGGGGGCTCGGCGGCCTGGCCCGTGTCCTGCGCCACGCCTGGCTGGTCCTCGACGAACCGGAACTGCGCCGGGCCGCCGAGACCGCCACCAGGGGCTGTCTGCCCTGGCTGACCAGGCTCAGCACGCTCGGCCAGTGCTGCGGCACCGCCGGGCTCGGCGCGGTCCTGCTGGACCTGGCCGTGGACACCGGGGACGACCGCTACCTCGACGCCGCCCACGAGGCAGCACGCCATCTGATGCGGCGCAGCCACGGCCCGGACGACGCGCCCGCCCTCATGGCCAACACGCACACCAGGGACGCCCGCTACTCGTGGGCGCAGGGATATGCGGGCATCCTGGCCTTCCTGCGCCGGCTGCGCGAGCCGGCCGGCCCCGATCTGCTGCCGGAGCCGACGGGCGCCCCGGCTCGGCACGGGAGGACGGTCGGCGGCTGAGCCCGCAGGGCCATGCCGGCGCCGGGGCCGGGGTGGCAGCCGCGGTGAGTCCGGTCCGGACGCTGTGGGGGGACTACGGCCCATCGGCTGCCTCTTCGATGCCGTACCGCAATGTCCGTCATGCGGACGGTCCGGCACAATCGTTCGCATGACGAGCGAGGACAGCGAGGGCACGGGCGAGGGCGAGGACCGCGGCGGCGCGACGGACGGCGACCGCGCGGCCGGGAGGGAACCCGGAAGCGCTCCCGGCTCCGGCGGGGAGACCGGTTCCGGAAGCGACAGCGGCTCCGGGAGCGGGACCGGGGGACAGGAGTTCCCCGACCGGGTGTACCGCTCGGCCGGTGGGATGGCGGGCGGCATCGTCCTGCTCGCCATCGGGCTGTGGCTCGCCACCGACGCGGTCATCGGGGGCGAGGGCCGGACACCGTGGCTGACGCTCGCCGCGATGCTGTGCGTCGTGCCGCTCGTCGTCGCCTTCACCCTGCGTCCCGCCGTGTTCGCGGGGGAGCGGCGGATGCGGGTGCGCAACCCGTTCCGCACCATCGAGGTGCCGTGGGGAGCCGTGGAGTCGCTGCGGGCCGGGTACTCCAGCGAGGTGCTGGCCGGAGGTGCGAAGTACCAGCTGTGGTCCATCCCCGTCTCGCTGCGGGCCCGCAAGAAGGCCACCCGGCACAACGAGCGGATCGGTTCGGGGCGGACGCCCGCCACCGGACCCGGCGGGCTGTTCGGCGGACGCGGGGTGCCGAACGTGGGTCCGGACGCGTCGGAGCTGCGGGAGAAGCGGGCCGCCTCCGACCAGTCCGTGGACGAGCTCCGCGAACTGGCCGAGACCCACGGCCGGAAGGAGGCGGCCCAGGGAGAGGTCGCCGTCCGGTGGTCCTTCGAGGTCATCGCCCCGGCGGTGGCGGGCGCCGTGCTGCTGGCTGTGCTGCTGGCGACGGGCTGACCCGGCCGCGGCGCGGGTGGAACTGCGCGCTACCCCTCCCGCTGCTGAACCCGTTCGACCAGGGACCGCGCCTCCGCGGGGGACAGCTCCAGGCCGAAGGTGCCGGCCAGCACTCCGGGCAGCTCGTGCGGATCGACGGTGCGCTTCTCGTCCGGCTCGCCGCCCGTCGCGGCGGTGGCCGCCGTGGTCGTCGTCCAGGTGAGGTCGTCGAGCTGGTCGGTACGGTCGGCGCGGATGCGCTGGACGAAGGGGCGCCGGTTGAAGGGGGAGTGCGGGCCGGTGGCGATGAAGTGGTTGCCGACCTCGTTGTCCACCGGGTACTGCGGGGTCTCCGTGAAGGTGTGCCGCACCATCCAGCCACCTCGGCCGTCGGGCTGGTGCAGCGCCCAGCCGTCCGCGCCCGGCGTGATCTCCGTACGGCGCAGCAGGAACGGCCGCCCCTCGATCGTCACCTCGTTGCCGTCCACCAGCTCGATGGGGGCGAGCGGGCCGGCGCCGAAGCCGACGTCGGCCAGCAGGCGCCGCCCGCCGACCTCGACCAGCAGCATGGCGTGCGTCGCCGGAAGGATCTTCTCCGCACCCAGTTGCACCCGTCCGGCCAGCGCCGTGAAGCGGAACCCGAGCCGCTCCAGCGCCGCCGCGAAGAGGGTGATGTGCTCATAGCAGTAGCCGCCGCGGCCCCGGTGGACGAGCTTGTCCTGGACGTCGGCCAGGTCGAGGGAGACCGACCGGTGCAGGAAGCTGTCCAGGTTGTCCCAGCGCACGGAGAGCACATGCGCGCGGTGCAGTGCGCGCAGCGTCGCCTCGGTGGGGATGTGTTCCCCCTCGTACGTGAGTCGTGCGAGGTAGGCGTCGAGGTCGAGCTGTTCGCCGTGCCACATGGTCGTCGGTCTCCCCGCTGCGTGTGGTGTGCCCGGACTTCCCCGAGCCGGGGCGGTGCCCCTGTCCACGCAACCCGCGCGGCGGGGCGGCTGTTCCCCGCGACAGCCGCCCCGCCCTGCGGACGGTTCAGAACCCGGTGGCCCGCTTCAGGCCGTCCTTGATCCGCTCCAGCACCCCGGCCGCGCGCTCCCGCGCCGCGCGGAGACCGGCTTCCGTCCCGGCAGCCGTCCCGACCGGGGCGACGACCTCCAGGTAGCACTTGAGCTTCGGCTCGGTACCGCTGGGCCGCACCACGACCCGGCCCCCGGCGATCGGTCGCGCGGCGCTGTCGCCGTCGCCCTCGCCCTTGCCGTCCGCGCCCGCGAGCAGGTAGCGCAGCCCGTCCGTGGGAGGGAGGGCTGCGCTGCCCCGGTTCAGGTCCTCGGCCTGCGCCACGGCCAGCCCGCCGAGCGTGGTCGGCGGCTGGGCGCGCAGCCGCTCCATGGCGGAGGCGATCAGCGACAGGTCCGCCACCCGCACCGAGAGCTGGTCGGTGGCGTGCACGCCGTGCTCGACGTCGAGTTCGTCCAGCAGGTCCGACAGCGTGCGCCCGGCCTGCTTGAGCTCGGCGGCCAGCTCGGCGACGAGCAGCGCCGCGGTGATGCCGTCCTTGTCGCGGACGCCCCGCGGGTCGACGCAGTACCCCAGCGCCTCCTCGTAGCCGTAGCGCAGCCCCTCCACGCGGGCCAGCCATTTGAAGCCGGTCAGGGTCTCGGTGTAGGGCAGCCCGGCGGACTCGGCGATCCGGGAGAGCAGCGAAGAGGAGACGATGGTCGTCGCGAGGGTCCCGGAGGCGCCCTTGCGGATCAGATGGGTGGCCAGCAGCGCGCCCACCTGGTCGCCGCGCAGCATCCGCCAGCCGCTCCCGGCCGCTGCGTCGCCGCTTCCGGCCGCCGCGTCCGGTACGGCCACGCCGCAGCGGTCCGCGTCCGGGTCGTTGGCGATGATCACGTCGGGGCGTTCGCCGTGCTCGGCCTCCCAGGCGCGGGCGGTGGCGTACGCGCGGTCCATCGCGCCGGGTTCCTCCGGGTTGGGGAACGCGACGGTGGAGAAGTCCGGGTCCGGCTCCGCCTGCTCGGGCACCGGGACCGGCCGGGGGAAGCCCGCCCGTTCGAAGGCGAGCTGCGCCGTCCGGTGGCCGACGCCGTGCAGGGCGGTGTGCACGACCCGCACCTCGCGGGGCGAGCCCTCGCTGAGCACGGCCCGGGTGCGGGCCAGGTAGGCGTCGTGCACCTCGTCGCCGAGCACCTGCCAGCCCGACTCGGGGCGCGGGACGCCCGCGAGCGGGCCGACGGCAGCGATGGCGTCCGCGATCTCGCCGTCGGCGGGCGGCACGATCTGCAGACCGTCGTCCAGGTAGACCTTGTAGCCGTTGTCGCGCGGCGGGTTGTGGCTGGCGGTGACCATGATCCCGGCGGCCGCGCCGAGCTGCCGCACGGCGAACGCCAGCACCGGGGTGGGCAGCGGCTCGGGCAGCGTCGCCGCGCGCAGCCCGGCGCCGGTCATGACCGCCGCGGTGTCCCGGGCGAAGTCGGCGCTCCGGTGGCGTGCGTCGTAGCCGATCACGACCAGCGGCGTGTCGCCCTCCGCCGCGCTGGGGAGGCGGGCGCGCAGATACCCGGCGATGCCGGCCGCGGCGCGGATGACGACGGCGCGGTTCATCCGCATCGGCCCCGCGCCCAGCTCACCGCGGAGTCCGGCGGTGCCGAACTGGAGGGTGCCGGCGAACCGGTCCCGCAGCTCGGCCAGGTCGCCGGCCCCGAGCAGCGCGGCGAGTTCCTCGCGGGTCTCCGGGTCCGGGTCCTCGGCCAGCCAGTCGCGGGCACGGGCGAGCAGCGCGTCGTCCGATCCGGGCGCGGGCGCGTCCGGTGCGGCTGTCGCGCCCTCCCGCAGGCTGTCGGTCATCTTCGTGGTCCTGCCTTTCACGGTGGGGCTGGGGAGCCGGTGGGCTGAGGGGCCCGGTGGGGCCGAGGGGCCCGTGGGGCCCGGGGAGAGCCGCCCCCGGGATGGTCCGGGGCGGCCCCGGGCCGTCAGAGCCGCTCGAGTACCTCGCCGAGCAGGGTGCCCATGCGCACCGCGGAGTCGCGGCCGGCCTGCAGCACCTCCTCGTGGTTGAGGGGCTCGCCCGTCATCCCGGCGGCGAGGTTGGTGACCAGGGAGACCCCGAGCACCTCGGCGCCCGCCTCGCGTGCGGCGATGGCCTCCAGGACGGTGGACATGCCCACCAGGTCGCCGCCGATGGTACGGACGTACTCGATCTCCGCGGGGGTCTCGTAGTGCGGGCCGGGGAACTGGACGTAGACGCCCTCTTCCAGGCTCGGGTCGATCTCCTGGCAGAGCGCGCGCAGCCGCGGCGAGTACAGGTCGGTCAGGTCGACGAAGTTGGCACCGACGATCGGCGAGGTGGCGGTGAGGTTGATGTGGTCGCTGATGAGGACCGGCTGGCCCGGGCGCATGCCCGGCCGCAGCCCGCCGCAGCCGTTGGTCAGCACGATGGTCTTGCAGCCCGCGGCCACGGCGGTGCGCACCCCGTGCGCGACGGCCGCGACACCGCGGCCCTCGTACGCGTGCGTACGGCCGAGGAAGACGAGCGCGCGCTTGTCGCCCACCCGGTGCGAGCGGATCTTGCCGGCGTGGCCCGCGGCGGTGGGCGGCGGGAACCCCGGCAGCTCGGTGATCGTGAGCTCGTGGTCGGCCGTGCCGAGCGTGTCGGCGGCGGGGACCCAGCCCGAACCCATGACGAGTGCCACGTCGTGGCTGTCCTCGCCGGTCAGGGCCCGCAGCCGGGCGGCGGCCTCCTCGGCGGAGCGGTAGGGGTCGTCGGCAGCGTGAGTAGTGGCAGATGCGTTCACGCGACGAGGGTAGCCCGTTATCGCCTACGCGCGTAGACGTGTGGCGCAACTCGTCCGCAGGTCCGGACGAACGCACGGGCGACAGCGGGGGCGGGCGGGGTGCGTGTGGAGAATCCGTCGGCCCACGACGCTAGCGCACAGCTGCTAGCACGGCCGCTTGCGGAGCTCCATGACGTAGTCGTGCGGGGCGCCGGCGGACTCGGCGGCGTCGGCGATGTCCCCCAGATAGCGGGCCGAGGGCAGGCCGCCCTCGTAGCCGTTGAGGACGTAGCACCAGGCCGGCTCCTCGCCCTCCAGGGTGTGCACCCGCACCCGCATCCGCCGGTATATGTCCAGGCCGACGCCCTCCCAGCGGTCCATCGAGTCCTCGTCCATCGGCGCGATGTCGTACAGCGCGACGAAGATCTGGGAGCGCGGTGCCTCCACGAGGGTGGCCAGTGCGCCGTCCCAGCCCATGTGCTCGCCTCCGAAGGTGAGCCGCCAGTCGGTGAGCCAGCCGGTGCCGCGGAGGGGGGAGTGCGGGGCGCGGCGGGCCATCAGGCGGGCGTCGAGGTTGCCGGCGTAGGCGGCGTAGAGCGACATCCCACGAGGGTAACGGCGGCCCTCGCGGGACGGGCGTTTCCCGGGGCCGCGCCCGGTGGACCGGGCGGCGCGGGCGGAGCGCGGACCCGCCGCGGCGCCGGACCGGCGCGGAGGGCGAGCACCCCCGGCGGGTCCGGACCTGACGGGTGCGGGACAATGGAGCATGTGACTCGGATCGTGATCATCGGTGGTGGCCCTGGCGGATACGAAGCGGCGCTGGTGGCGGCGCAACTCGGCGCGGAAGTCTCCGTCGTCGACTGCGACGGCCTCGGCGGCGCGTCGGTGCTCACCGACTGCGTGCCGTCCAAGACGCTGATCGCCACGGCCGAGGTGATGACCAACTTCGACTCCTCGTACGAGGAGCTGGGCATCCGGGTGGAGGACACCACCCACGACCCGGACGATCCGGCGCGCGTGGTCGGGGTCGACATCCGCAAGGTCAACCGGCGGGTCAAGCGGCTGGCGCTGGCCCAGTCGCACGACATCACGGCCTCGGTCACCCGGGCGGGCGGCCGGGTGGTGCGCGGCCGCGGCAGGCTGGAGCCCGGCCAGGCCACGGACGGCTCCCGCGTCGTGACGGTCACCGCGGCGGACGGCAGCCAGGAGCAGCTCACGGCGGACGCGGTGCTGATCGCCACCGGCGGCCACCCGCGGGAGATCCCGGACGCGCGCCCGGACGGCGAGCGCATCCTGAACTGGACGCAGCTCTACGACCTCCAGGAGCAGCCCGAGGAGCTGATCGTCATCGGCTCCGGGGTGACCGGGGCCGAGTTCGCGGGCGCCTACCAGGCGCTGGGCTCGCAGGTCACGCTGGTCTCCTCGCGGGACCGGGTGCTGCCGGGCGAGGACCCGGACGCGGCGGCGGTGCTGGAGGACGTCTTCCGGCGCCGCGGGATGAACGTGATGAGCCGCTCGCGGGCCGCCTCGGCGCAGCGGGTGGCCGCGGCCGGCGGCCCGCCGAAGGCGGACGGCGACCGGGTCGAGGTCACGCTCCAGGACGGCCGGACGATCACCGGTACACACTGCCTGGTGGCGGTCGGGGCCATTCCCAACACCACGGACATGGGGCTGGAGGAGGCCGGGGTCCGACTCAAGGACTCGGGGCACATCTGGACCGACAAGGTCTCGCGCACCTCGGCCCTCGGCGTCTACGCCGCGGGTGACTGCACCGGCGTCCTCGCGCTCGCGTCCGTCGCGGCGATGCAGGGCCGGATCGCGATGTACCACTTCCTCGGCGACGCGGTGAACCCGCTCGACCTGCGGACGGTCTCCGCGAACGTCTTCACCGACCCGGAGATCGCGACGGTCGGCTACAGCCAGGCGGACGTCGACAAGGGGGCCATCGAGGCCCGCGTCGTCAAGCTTCCGCTGCTGCGCAACCCGCGGGCCAAGATGCAGGGCATCCGGGACGGCTTCGTGAAGCTGTTCTGCCGCCCCGGCACCGGCATCATCGTGGGCGGAGTGGTCGTCTCGCCGCGGGCCAGCGAGCTGATCCATCCGATCTCGATCGCGGTTGACAACAATCTGACCGTGGAGCAGATCGCCAACACGTTCACCGTGTACCCGTCGCTGACCGGCTCGATCGCCGAGGTCGCCCGTCAGTTGCACACCCGCAAGATGACCGAACTGCACTGAACCGGTGCGGAAGCGGGCCGCCGCCGGGGCGCCGTAGTCCCGAACAGTCCGCTATACCACATTCGGGGACGCCGGACGGACAACTTCTGTTAATCGGCGGATAGCGCTGAAACCAGACGGTCGTTGGCGTTACTGTCAGTTTCGTGTTCGCTGCGGAACGTCGTCAATTGATCCTAGAAATGGTGCGAGCGAACGGAGCAGTCTCGCTCCGTGAGCTGGCCCGCGTAGTCCAGACCTCCGAGGTGACCGTGCGCCGTGACGTACGGGCGCTGGAGGCCGAAGGACTCCTCGACCGCCGTCACGGCGGAGCCGTGCTGCCGGGAGGCTTCACCCGGGAGTCCGGCTTCCCCCAGAAATCCCACCTGGCCACCGCGGAGAAGACGGCGATCGCCGATCTGGCCGCGGGCCTCGTCTCGGAGGGCGAAGCCGTCGTCGTCGGAGCCGGTACGACGACGCAGGAGCTGGCGCGCCGGCTCGCGAGAGTGCCGGGCCTGACCGTGGTCACCAACTCGCTGCTGGTGGCCCAGGCCCTCGCGCACGCCAACCGGGTGGAGGTGGTGATGACCGGAGGCACCCTGCGCGGCTCCAACTACGCGCTGGTCGGCAGTGGCGCCGAGCAGTCCCTGCAGGGACTCCGGGTCTCCCGGGCCTTCCTGTCCGGAAGCGGGCTGACCGCCGAGCGTGGGCTGTCCACCTCCAACATGCTCTCCGCGAGCGTGGACCGGGCCCTGGTGCAGGCGGCCGGGGAGGTGGTGGTGCTGGCCGACCACACCAAGCTGGGTGCCGACACGATGTTCCAGACGGTGCCCACCGATGTGATCACCCGGCTGGTGACGGACGAACCCCCGCCGCACGACGACCGTGCCGAGACCGAGTTGCAGGCCCTCGCCGACCGCGGTGTCCAGGTGGCCGTCGCCGGGACGCCGTCCGCCGCTCCGGATCGGGGCCGCCCCGAGGTGCCGATGCCCACCCCCCGCAGGGCGGCCCCGCAGGGCGGGAACCACTCCGGCGGCCACCCCGGCAACCACAACCACCCGGGACCGTCCGCGGGTCCGGCGGGCGGCGCCCCGCCCGGCCATCTGCGGTCCGCGCCGGCCGCGGTGCCGCCCCGGGTGGCGGACCTGGCGCCCAGGCGCCGCTGACCCGGCCGCACACGACGCGCGCCCGCCGCGGGAGGCGTACCTCCGGCGGCGGGCGCGGCGTGCGGTCCCGTGCGGTCCCGGTCAGTCCTTGATCTCGCAGATGACGCCGCCCGCGGTCACCGCGGCGCCGATCTCCGCGTTGAGGTCCTTGACGGTACCGGCGCGGTGCGCGTTCAGCGGCTGCTCCATCTTCATCGCCTCCAGGACGATGATGAGCTCGCCCTCCTCGACCTGCTGGCCCTCCTCCACGGCCACCTTGACGATGGTGCCCTGCATGGGGGAGGCGAGCGCGTCGCCGGAGACGGCGGTGCCGGACTTCTTGGCGGCCTTGCGCCGCGGCTTGCGGGCACCGCCCTCGACCGCGGCCCGCGCCAGCGGCATGCCCAGCGAGGAGGGCAGCGAGACCTCCAGCCGCTTGCCGCCGACCTCGACGACGACGGTCTCGCGCCCCGCGGCGTCCTCTTCCTCGGCCTCGCCGGGTGCGGGAGCCGCGAACGGCTTGAGGTCGTTGACGAACTCCGTCTCGATCCACCGGGTGTGGACGTCGAACGGCTCACCTTCGCGGCCGCTCACCTCGGGCGCGAACGCCGCGTCCCGGACCACCGTGCGGTGGAAGGGCAGCGCCGTGGCCATGCCGGTGACCTCGAACTCGTCCAGCGCCCGGGCGGCGCGCTGGAGCGCCTGCTGCCGGGTGGCGCCGGAGACGATCAGCTTGGCGAGCAGCGAGTCCCACGCCGGGCCGATCACCGAACCGGACTCGACACCCGCGTCCAGCCGCACGCCGGGACCGCTGGGCGGCGCGAAGGTGGTGACGGTGCCGGGTGCCGGGAGGAAGTTGCGGCCCGGGTCCTCGCCGTTGATCCGGAACTCGAAGGAGTGACCGCGCAGCGGCGGGTCGTCGTAGCCCAGCTTCTCGCCGTCGGCGATCCGGAACATCTCGCGGACCAGGTCGATCCCGGTGACCTCCTCGGTGACCGGGTGCTCCACCTGGAGGCGGGTGTTGACCTCCAAGAAGGAGATCGTGCCGTCCTGTCCGACGAGGAACTCGCAGGTGCCCGCGCCCTCGTAGCCCGCCTCGCGGAGGATGGCCTTGGACGCGCGGTACAGCTCGGCGTTCTGCTCGCCCGTCAGATACGGCGCCGGGGCCTCCTCGACGAGCTTCTGGTGGCGGCGCTGGAGGGAGCAGTCGCGGGTGGAGACGACGACCACGTTGCCGTGCTTGTCGGCCAGGCACTGCGTCTCCACGTGCCGGGGCCGGTCCAGATAGCGCTCGACGAAGCACTCGCCGCGGCCGAAGGCGGCCACGGCCTCGCGGACCGCCGAGTCGTACAGCTCGGGGACCTCCTCCAGCGTGCGGGCCACCTTCAGGCCGCGCCCGCCGCCGCCGAAGGCGGCCTTGATGGCGATGGGCAGGCCGTTCTCCTCCGCGAAGGCGACGACCTCCTCCGCGCCGGAGACCGGGTCCTTGGTGCCGGCGACCAGTGGGGCGCCCGCGCGCTGCGCGATGTGCCGCGCGGCGACCTTGTCGCCCAGGTCGCGGATGGCCTGCGGGGGCGGGCCGATCCAGTTGAGGCCCGCGTCGAGCACCGCCTGTGCGAACTCGGCGTTCTCGGAGAGGAATCCGTAGCCGGGGTGGACGGCGTCGGCTCCCGAGTCGGCGGCCGCTTTCAGTACTTTGCCGACATCCAGATAGCTCGCCGCCGGGGTGTCACCGCCCAGGGCGAATGCCTCGTCGGCCACGCGGACGTGCAGCGCGTCCCGGTCCGGCTCGGCATAGACGGCGACACTCGCGATTCCCGCATCCCGGCACGCGCGGGCGACGCGGACGGCGATTTCGCCGCGGTTGGCGATGAGCACCTTGCGCACGATGGCTCCCTCCTTGGAACAACCTGAGTTTAGGTACAGGCGACACCTGACGCCGAGCCGCCAAGGGGGGTGAGCTTGCCCACACGGAGTGTCACCCGTGGGTCGCGCAGAACCGGATCTCCCCTCGTTGTCCCACGGTACGCCGCATTCGGCGGTGGAACGTGCGCCTTGGGCATGTGGGCTAGCTCTCTGTCGGAGTCGTGCGCCTGAGCGCGTCGTCTTTGTGGGGACCCTACGACTCGCAGACGGAATTTTTGCTTTGCGTCGATTCTCTTGCCCCGGCTTGTACCCGTGAGTAGCGTTCGCCCTGCCGAGAGCACGTACCTGGAGTAACCCGCGGCGCGCAGCGGAACCGCGCGCCGGGCGGTACGGCCGCCGAGCCGTCAAACGGCCGCCGGCGCACCGAAGATGCAGGCGACGGAAGAGGTGGCGGAGTGGCAGGGCGCAGACGGGCAGTGGCCGCGGTGACCGCGGTGGTGCTCACGATGGAAGCAGCCGTGCTCGTGGGCCTCAATCTCTTCCTGGGCAAGGTCGCGGATGCCCAGCAGATGTCCCTGGCCGGAATCGAACCGCGCGCCATGACGATCTCAGCGGTGCTCGGCGCCGTGCTGGTCGGCGGCTATGTGCTGGGCTGTGCGCTGATCCTCCTCCGTACGGCGATACGCGACGTACCGCCGCGCGGCTTCTGGCGCATCGTGCTGATCAGTTGCGCGGTGGTGCACGGAGTGCTCGGCGCGTTCTGCGTCGGCCTCGTCGGCTGGCTGGCCTTCGTGCTGATGATGAGCGTTCTGGGCCTCATCGTCTGGTCGTTGACCTGGTACGGCGAGGCGATGGCGGAGCCGCCCGGGCGGCCCGCCGGACACCCCGGCGACGGGCCCGGCGTCAGCGCGGAGCCCACAGGTCCGTGACGACGACCCCCAACTCGCCCAGCAGCCTGCGCAGCGTGGGCAGGGAGAGCCCGAGCACGTTGCCGTGGTCGCCCTCGATACCGTCCACGAACGGCCCCGAGCGACCGTCGAGCGTGAACGCGCCCGCCACGTGCAGCGGTTCACCGCTGGCGACGTAGGCCGCGACCTCCGCGTCGGAGGGCCGCCCGAAGTGCACCGTAGTGGAGGTCGTCACCGAGCGGCGCGCGCCTTCCGCTGCCGCGCGGGTGTCCACGACGCAGTGCCCGGTGTGCAGCACCCCGGAGCGGCCGCGCATGTCCCGCCAGCGGGCCGTCGCCTCCGCCGCGTCGGCGGGCTTGCCCAGCGGCAGCCCGTCCAGCTCCAGCACCGAGTCGCAGCCGACGACCAGCGCCTCGGCGGCCTCGGCCCGCGCGGCGACCGCCGCGGCCTTGGCCTCGGCCAGCACCCGGGCCAGTTCGGAGGGCGTCGGCGCGTCGAGCGCGTCCTCGTCCACCCCGCTGACGACCACCTCGGGCGCCATCCCGGCCTGCCGCAGCAGCGCGAGACGGGCGGGGGAGGCGGAGGCCAGCACAAGACGCGGTGAGTTCATGCGGGCCATCGTAAGGAGTCGTCGTGCCGGGCCCCGCGGGGGCGCCCGAGGCGCCCGGGGCACCTGGAGCTTCTGGAGTGCCTGCTGGGCAGCCTACGAGTACGTGACCGACAGCAGCAGCATCATCACCACCGCGGTGACCACGAGCAGCACCCAGCCGAGTCGGTGCACCTTCTCCTGGGTCCTGCGGATGTCCGGCGGCGGCTCGTCTCGGGGATCGGACCACAGCATCCGCCCATGGTGGCCGCACCCCGGCGCCCGCGCCTGAGTATGCGTACTCAGGCGCGGGCGCACGCGCGGCACGCCCGCGGGCCTGCGCGGCCGGCCGGTCAGCCGGCCCAGAAGGTGCGGCGCCAGGCCTCCGGACCCGGCGCCGGGGGCGGGCCGGGCACCGTACGGGCCGGATCGGACCAGGCGCTGGGCGCCGCCCGCCGCGGCTCACCGGCCGGCACGGCGCCGGCGCGCACCCGCACCACCGCCAGCGCCGCCGCCAGTTCCTCGGGAGTGGGGTTGCCCCGGACGACCCGGATGGACGGCTCGGCCCCGGCAGTGCCCTCGGCTGCGCCCCGCGGGGCGGTCTCGGCGGACTCCGTCGTCATCGCACTCTCCTCACAGCGGGATGTTGCCGTGCTTCTTCGGCGGGAGCTGCTCCCGCTTGCTGCGCAGCGTGCGCAGACCGCGGGTGATGTGGCGGCGGGTCTCCGCCGGGCGGATCACCGCGTCCACGTAGCCGCGCTCGGCCGCCACGTACGGGTTCAGCAGCGCGTCCTCGTACTCCTGGGTGAGCTGGGCGCGCAGCTCCTCGGTCTGCTCGGGAGTACCGGCGCCGGCCAGCTTCTTGCGGTGCAGGATGTTGACCGCGCCCTGCGCGCCCATCACCGCGATCTGCGCCGTCGGCCAGGCGAAGTTGAGATCGGCGCCCAGGTGCTTGGACCCCATCACGTCGTAGGCGCCGCCGAACGCCTTCCGGGTGATCACCGTGATCAGCGGCACCGTCGCCTCCGCGTACGCGTAGATCAGCTTGGCGCCGCGCCGGATGATCCCGTCGTACTCCTGGTCCGTGCCGGGCAGGAAGCCGGGGACGTCCACGAAGGTGAGCACGGGGATGTTGAACGAGTCGCAGGTGCGCACGAAGCGTGCCGCCTTCTCGCTCGCGTCGATGTTGAGGCAGCCCGCGAACTGCAGCGGCTGGTTGGCGACCACCCCCACCGGGCGGCCCTCGACACGGCCGAAACCGGTGACGATGTTCGGCGCGAACAGCGCCTGCGTCTCCAGGAACTCGCCGTCGTCCAGCACGTGCTCGACCACGGTGTGCATGTCGTAGGGCTGGTTCGCCGAGTCCGGGATCAGGGTGTCCAGCTCCCGGTCCTCCTCGGAGGTCTCCAGGTCCGCCTCCTCCGGATAGCCGGGCGGCTCGGAGAGGTTGTTGGAGGGCAGGTAGGACAGCAGCGCCTTGACGTACTCGATGGCGTCCTTCTCGTCCCCCGCCATGTGGTGCGCCACACCCGAGGTCGCGTTGTGCGTGCGGGCGCCGCCCAGCTCCTCGAAGCCGACGTCCTCACCGGTGACCGTCTTGATCACGTCCGGCCCGGTGATGAACATGTGCGAGGTCTGGTCGACCATCACGGTGAAGTCCGTGATCGCGGGCGAGTAGACCGCGCCGCCGGCACACGGGCCCAGGACGAGGGAGATCTGCGGGATCACCCCGGAGGCGTGGGTGTTGCGGCGGAAGATCTCCGCGAACAGGCCGAGGGCCGCCACCCCCTCCTGGATCCGGGCGCCGCCGCCGTCGTTGATGCCCACGACCGGGCAGCCGGTCTTCAGCGCGAAGTCCATGACCTTCACGATCTTCTCGCCGTAGACCTCGCCGAGGGCGCCGCCGAAGATGGTGAAGTCCTGCGAGAAGACGCACACGGGGCGGCCGTCGACGGTGCCGTAGCCGGTGACCACGCCGTCCCCGTACGGGCGGTTCTTCTCCAGCCCGAAGTTGGTCGAGCGGTGCCGCGCGAACTCGTCCAGCTCGGTGAACGACCCCTCGTCGAGCAGGAGTTCCACCCGCTCCCGGGCGGTCAGTTTCCCCTTGGCGTGCTGCTTCTCCACCGCACGCTCCGAGCCCGCGTGCACGGCCTCCGCCGTGCGCTGCTCGAAATCCGCGAGCTTGCCCGCGGTGGTGTGGATGTCGAGGTCGTCGATGTCGGGGCTGGGCGAGGACATCTCGGAGGGCTCCTTACCGTCGCGGGTTGGCTACCGACCCGTAGGCTATCGGCGACCTGCCCGTCACGGAGTGCGTCGTTGGCCACACTCGGGTCCACGCGGACCGGTGTCCGGCCTCGTCGGCGGGTGGCGGGGGCCGGATCCGGCGCACCCCCATAACCTGGCCGCATGACGTCACACCGCTGGTCCGACCTCGACCGCCCCCCGCTCCGCCAGGCGGCCCTGCGCAGGGCACTGCTCGGCGGGGACTCCCTCTGGACCGACCTGGAGGTGGCCGAGTCGCTCGGCTCGACCAACACCGAGCTGGTGGCCCGCGCCCGCTCGGGGAAGGCCGAGCCCGGCGCCGTCCTCGTCGCCGAGGAGCAGACCGCGGGGAAGGGCCGGCTGGACCGCTCGTGGACGGCCCCGCCCCGCTCCGGCCTCTTCTTCTCGATGCTGCTGCGCCCCGAGCCCCCGGCTGAGCGCTGGGGCTGGCTCCCGCTGCTGGCCGGAGTGGCCGCGGCCGGCGCGCTCGCCCGTACGGCCGGTGTCGACACCGGCCTCAAGTGGCCCAACGACGTGCTGACGACCGGCCGGGGCGGCGAACGCAAGGTCGGCGGCATCCTGGCGGAGCGCGTCGACTCCGACGCCGTCGTCCTCGGTATCGGGCTCAACGTCAGCCTCCGCGAGGACGAGCTGCCGGTCCCCACCGCCGGTTCGCTGCTGCTGGCCGGAGCCCAGGGCACGGACCGGGACCCGCTGCTGCGCGCGGTGCTTCGCGCGGTGGAGGACTGGTACGGCCGCTGGACGGCGGCGGACGGCGACCCGGCGGCCTCGGCCGTGCTGGACGCCTACGCGGCGGGCTGCGTGACGCTCGGCAGGACCGTGCGCGCCACGCTGCCCGGCGGGGGCGAGCTGGTGGGCGAGGCCGTCGCGGTGGACGGCGACGGCCGGCTGGTCATCGCCTCGGAACAGGGCGTACAGCATCCGGTCGCAGCTGGTGACATCGTCCATCTGCGCCCCGCGACCGGACAGTGAGGTAGCGCACAACTGCCGTATGGTGGGCAATCGGCGGTGACATCGAGTGCCATCCGGGAGCGGTGGCCGGACCGCCGGCAGATCGGGCAAGAGGGAACGGAAGGGCTGTGCGCAGGGACGACGCGAGGCCGCGACACCACGCCGCGGAGCGTGCGGGGAGCCCGCGGTGACCGTGGACGAACCGGGCGTGCCCGGACGCGGAGCGGCGTCCGCCGGGTCCGTACCGGTACCGGGTGCCGCGGGCGCCGGGGCCGGGGACGGGACCGGAGCAGGGAGCGGGGACCGCGGAACGCCGGACGCCGCCGATCCGGCGGACGCCGCGGCGGGTCCGCCCGGTGATCCCGCGGACGGCGATCCGGCGCCCGGCGCTCCCGCGGACGGTGGGCCCGGCGGTTCCGCAGGGGCGCTCTCCGCGGCGGACGCCGACGCGTCCGCCGTCGGGATGCCGTCCGCCGCCGGAGCCGCATCCGCCGGCGGAGCCGGTCCGGCTCCGGCGGGCGACGCGGACCCGCCCGCCGTGGGCGGCTCCACCGGGTCCGCGGGTGCCGGTGCCGGGCCGTCCGCCGGGGACGGTCCGGCGGGCCCCTTCGCCGAGGGCGCGGGGGACCCGGACGACGAGCCCGATCCCAGCGCGCTGCGCATCGAGGAGCTCATCCTCGGGTCCGAGCGGCAGTACACGCCCTTCCAGGCCGCCCGCGCCGCCGGGGTGTCCATGGAGCTGGCCTCCCGGTTCTGGCGGGCGATGGGCTTCGCCGACGTCGGTCAGGCCCGGGCGCTGACCGAGGCCGACGTGCTGGCGCTGCGGCGGCTGTCGGGCCTGGTCGAGGCGGGGCTGCTGAGCGAGACGATGGCGGTGCAGGTGGCCCGCTCCACCGGGCAGACCACGGCGCGGCTCGCGGACTGGCAGATCGACTCGTTCCTGATGGGGCTGACCGAGCCGCCCGAGCCCGGGATGACCCGCAACGAGGTCACCTTCCCGCTGGTGCAGCTCCTCCTGCCGGAGCTGGAGGAGTTCCTGGTCTATGTGTGGCGGCGGCAGCTGGCCGCCGCCACCGGCCGGGTCGTCCAGGCGCAGGACGACGAGGAGATGGTCAACCGGCAGCAGGCCATCGGCTTCGCCGACCTGGTGGGCTTCACCCGGTTGACCCGCCGCCTGGAGGACGAGGAACTGGGCGAGCTGGTGGAGGCGTTCGAGACCACCTCGGCCGACCTGGTCGCCGCGCACGGCGGGCGGCTCATCAAGGCGCTGGGCGACGAGATCCTCTACGTCGCCGAGGACGCGGGCACGGCGGCGGAGATCGGGCTGCGGCTGATCGAGACGATGGCCAACGACGCGACGATGCCGGAGCTGCGGGTCGGTATCGCCTTCGGGACGATGACGACCCGGATGGGTGATGTCTTCGGCAACACGGTCAACCTCGCCAGCAGGCTGACCTCGATAGCGCCCAAGGACACGGTGCTGGTGGACGGTGCGCTGCGGGCCGAACTGACCGCCTCGGGCGCCGCGCCGGAGTCGGAGAAGGAGAGCGAGGACCTGTCCGGGTACCGGTTCGCGCTCCAGCCGCTCTACCAGCGTCCGGTGCGCGGGCTGGGCGTCGTGGAGCCCTGGCTGCTGCGGCGCCGCGGCACCGGGGGCTAGCGAGTGCCCGGTGGATCATGCCGGGCGGGCACCGGCGCCGAACCGTCGCGGCAGGGAGCCGGGCGGAGCAGGTGGGGTCCGTTCCGTAAATGCCTCGACATCGTTCGCGGTGATCGGGAACCCTTCGCGCGATGACCGGAATCGACGACACGCCGCCCGCGTGGGACGAGCGCTCCCAGCTCACCGCGTTTCTCGACTACGCACGTGACACCGCCCGCGCCAAGTGCGACGGCGTCTCGGCGGAGAACGCCCGCAGGGCACTCCTGCCGGGATCGCCGCTGATGACCATGAGCGGAGTGATCAACCACCTGCGCTGGGTCGAGTACCACTGGTTCCAGGTGGTCTTCCTCGGCGAGGAGGACCGGGGCCCCTGGACCGAGGAGGACCCCGACCGCGAGATGCGTATCGCCGTCGACTTCCCGCTCGCCCGGTTGCTCGACGAGTACGCCGAACAGAGCGCCCGCCACCGCGAACTGGTTGCCCGGCACGGTCTGGACGAGCAGGCCAGGCGAGCCGTGCGCAACGGCCTCCACGTCGACCTGCGCTGGATCCTCCTCCACCTCACCGAGGAGACGGCCCGCCACAACGGCCACCTGGACATCCTGCGCGAGATGCTCGACGGGACGACCGGCGACTAGGACGTCTCCGGCCGGTCATGTGACCACTCCGTGTCCGGGGCATCGATGTGGGGGCGCGGCCGGCGGGTGCGCGCCGGACGTTGACGGGCGGAAGTTAGCGACCGTTATCGTGGCGGCCATGGATCTCAGCGAGCAGGCGTTCGGGGAGTGGGTGCGGGTCCGCAAGGACGGGCACGTCGCGGAGCTGGTGATGGACCGGAGAGGGGCCATGAACGCCGTGTCGACGGCGTTCGCCGGCGCCCTGGCCGACGCGTGCGCCGCGCTCGCGCGGGACGGCGAGGTGCGGGCCACCGTACTGACCTCCACGCACGAGCGCGCGTTCTGCGTGGGCGCCGACCTCAAGGAGCGCAACTCCTTCAGCGACGCGGAACTGGCGGCCCAGCGTCCGCACGCCCGGGCCGCCTACACCGGGGTGCTGGAGCTGCCGATGCCGACGATCGCCGCCGTGCACGGCTACGCGCTGGGCGGCGGGTACGAACTGGCGCTGTCCTGCGACCTGATCGTGGCCGACCCCACCGCGGTGCTGGGCCTGCCCGAGGTGTCGGTCGGTGTCGTACCGGGCGGCGGCGGCACGCAGCTGCTGCCGCGCCGGGTGGGTGCGGCCCGGGCCGCCGAGCTGATCTTCACCGCGCGCCGGGTGGCCGCGGAGGAGGCGCGGGCGCTCGGCATGGTCGACCTGCTCGCGGAGTCGGGTGAGGACCGGGCCGAGGCGCTGGCGCTCGCGGCCCGCATCGCGGCCAACTCGCCGGTCGGGCTGCGCGCCGCCAAGCGGGCACTGCGCACCGGATGGGGGATGGACCTGCGGGCGGGGCTGGAGGTGGAGGAGGCCGCCTGGCGTACGGTCGCCTTCTCCGGCGACCGGGCCGAGGGCGTCGCGGCGTTCAACGAGAAGCGGAAGCCGGACTGGCCCGGGGTCTGACCCCGCGGGCCGCTTCGGCCGGCCCCTTCGACGGTCGCTGCGGCGGTCCGGGCGCGGCCGGCTGCGGCCCGGTGGGCGGGTCGGTCTGCGGCGGATCGGGTGTGCTGCGGGTCGGTGTGCGGCAGCGGGGTGGCGGTTCCCGGCCGCGGGACGCGCGGTTTCCCGGCGGGGCGCGGGGATTTCTTCGTAGAGTGAAGCTCTGCGTAATGACCTGCGCGGCAGAACGGGGCGAAGCCTCCTAATCTTGGCGTATGGGTCGAACAGCGGAGGATGCGGACGCGCGCCTCGATGCCGTCGTCGTGCTGTCCCAGGCCATGGCGGCGGCCCAGACCTCGGCGCCCGCCGCGGCCCGCCCGCACCCGCACCCCGCGGACGACCCCGAGGCCGACGCCGCCCGCTCCCACCGGGACATAGCGCACGCAGCGGCCGAAGGCGCCCGCGCGGCGATGGGCGGCACGTTCGCCGCCGTGTCCGTCTGGGAGCCGGCCGGCGGCCGGCTGCGCGTGCTGGCCAACGTGGGGGAGCGGGCGCCGGAGGAGGCCGAGTACCCCGCCGACGAGTCCTACCCGGTGCACGACTTCCCCCAGCTCGCCGAACTGCTGCACGAGTGGTGGGCGGGCGGCGGCCGGCCGCAGGCGTGGGTGGTGGGCGACGGCCCGGAGGCGGCGGGCGGCGCCGGGGACCCGGCCGCACACGGCTACCGGCAGGTGGCGGCGCGGCGCCGCAGGGGCCGCGGCTCCTGCGTGATCGCACCGATCGTGCTGCGCGGCCGGGCCTGGGGAGAGCTGTATGTGGCACGGCCCGCCGGAGCACCCGCCTTCACCCGCGCCGACGCCGACTTCGCCGCGGTGCTCGCGGCCCTCATAGCCTCGGGCATCGCGCAGAACGAGCAGTTGGAGGAGGTCCGCAGGCTCGCCTACACCGACCCCCTCACCGGACTCGCCAACCGGCGCGCCGTCGAGACCCGGCTGGACGAGGCCATCGCGCTCCACCGCGATCTGGGCACCGTCGTCAGCCTCGTCGTCTGCGACATCAACGGGCTCAAAGGCGTCAACGACGCCCAGGGGCACGAGGCGGGCGACCGGCTGCTGGAACGGTTCGCCGCCGTGCTGTCCGCGGCGGCGGCCGCCCTGCCCGGCGCGCTGGCCGGGCGGTTGGGCGGCGACGAGTTCTGCCTGCTGGCCGTGGGCCCCGCCGCCGACGAGGTGGTGCACACCGTCGGCGAACTGTGCCGCAACGCCGCCGCGCTGGAGCTGGGGGAGGGGGTGGCCTGCGGGATCGCGTCGACCGGCGACCCGGTGGGTGCCGTGCGCTCCGCACACCGCCTCTTCCGGCTGGCGGACGCCGCCCAGTACCGCGCCAAGGCGCTGCGCTCCGGTGAGCCGGTCGTCGCAGGCCGGGAGGGCGGGCCCGACGACCCCACGGTCCGGCTGGCCGCCACCCCCGACCCGCTGCCCCCCGCCCCCGAGCGCCGCCGCTTCCGCCGCAGCTGAGCTTCGGCGCCGGGCTCCGCCGCGCCGGGCTCCGCCGCGCCGGGCTCCGCCGCGCCGGGCTCCGCCGCGCCGGGCTCCGCCGCGCCGGGTCCCGTGCGCCGAGCCCCGCAGCCGGTCGCGCGGCGCCGCTGTCAGCGGCCGGTCTCCGGCACGGGGTCCGTCTCCCGCAGGGTGGCGTGCAGCGCGCGGGCGAACGCCGCCGGGTGCTCGACGCCGCCGAGATGGCCGCCGGGGAACTCCCGGCATCGCGCACCCACCGCCTCGGCCAGCTCGGTGGCGAGGGTGTGCGGGAGCTGCCCGCGGGAGGCCCGGCCGACCCCGACGACCAGCCGGTCCGCGGCGGCCCGCAGCCGGGCGAGGTCCGGACCGTGGTGGGTGAAGGGCTTCAGCACATGTTCCAGGAAGTGGCCGCTGCTCGCCTCGACGGCGGCCCGCAGCCCCTCCGGCATCGGTTCCGGCGCTCCCTCGTCCTCGGCCGGGTCGAGCGGCTCGGCCTCGCCCAGCGTCGCCCCCATCCGCGCGTAGCCCGGCCCGACACCCTCGCGCGCGGCGACCTCGCTGATCTGCGCGAACGCGTCCAGTGCCGGTTCGGGGTCGGCGGACACCCGGGCCAGCGGCGGCTCGTGCGCGACGGCCAGCCGCACCCGGTCGGGGTGCAGCGTCAGCAGTTCGACGGCGGTGATGCCGCCGGAGCTGGTGCCGAACACGTAGCAGGGCTCGTCGGGGGAGAGCAGGTCGAGCAGCCGCCCGGCGTCGGCGGCGTGCACCGCGACGCGCTGCTCCTCGCCGGGGGCGTCCAGCGGGCTGCCGCTGATCCCGCGCGGCGCGTAGCTCGCCACGGTGAAGTGGGCGGCGAGTGCGGGCGCCACTCCGTGGAAGACGTCCGCGTTCCCCGCGCCGCCCGGTATGAGCAGCAGCAGCGGTCCCGTGCCGCGCACCTGGTAGCCGAGGGTGGCGCCCGGGACGGGCAGGGAGCCGGAACGGGGTTCGGCGGCGTCGGATCGGTCATTCACCGGTCTGCTCCTCATCTCGGATGTGCTCGATGTGTTCGGCTTCGTGTCCGCCGTCTTCGGCCTCGCACCCGACGGCCGGGGCCGCGGCCCGGCCCGGGTGCGGATCGCGGGCGCCGCGCGGCTCCGGCTGCGTGGTCCGCGGCCAGTTCTCCAGCAGGAAGTGCAGCGCCTCCAGGGAGCGGCGCCAGGAGTCGTCGAGGCGCCGCGGGTGGCTGAACCCGGTGCGGGTCTCCAGGTCCGCGTAGCCGTGGAAGGTGCTGCGCAGCAGCCGTCCGGCATCGGTCAGATCCGGTTCCCGGAGGCCGTAGGCGCGCAGCATGCCGTAGGTCAGTTCGATGCTGCGACGGTGGCCGACCGACTCGGCGGCGACGGTGGGGTCGACCTGGAGCTGTCCGGCGGCGTAGCGGCCGGGGTGTTCGAGGGCGTAGCCGCGGAAGGCGTCGGCGAAGGCGAGCAGCGCGTCCTTGCCGGCGCGCCCCGCGACGGCTGCGCCGATCCGGTCGGTCATCTCGCGGGCCGCCTGGACGCACAGCCGGGTGCGCAGGTCGGCGAGGTTGCGGACATGGGAGTAGAGGCTGGCGTCCTTGACGCCGAATCCGCGGGCCAGCGCGGACAGCGTGACGTTTTCCAGGCCCACCTCGTCCGCCAGCTCGGCTGCCGCCTGGACGATCCGGTCCACGGTCAGACCCGCGCGCACCATGCGCTCACCCATCCTCTCCGGCGTCGGCCGCGTACGGTCCGCAGCCTAAAACTAGTGGTCCTAGGAAGGAAACTAGATTTCCTAGGAAGGGGCCGGTCGACACCTCGTGACAGATGGCAATTCACTCACTAGGGTTCGTGAATATGAATATGCACACTGTGGTCGTCGGGAGCTCGGGCACCAGCCCCGAGGAGGTCGTCGCCGTGGCCCGGGAGGGTGCCCGCGTCGAGCTGGACGAAGGGGCCCGCGAGGCGCTGCGCACCGCTCGCCGCTTCATCGACGACCTCGCCGCCAAGCCCGACCCGGTCTACGGCGTCTCCACCGGCTTCGGCGCCCTCGCCGTCCGCCACATCGGCCCGGACCTGCGCGCTCAGCTCCAGCGCAACATCGTCCGCTCGCACGCCGCGGGAATGGGCCCGCGGGTGGAGCGCGAGGTGGTGCGCGCGCTGATGTTCCTGCGGCTGAAGACCCTCGCCTCCGGCCGCACCGGGGTACGCGCCGAGGTGGCCCAGGCCATGGCCGACCTGCTCAACGCCGGCATCACCCCGCTGGTGCACGAGTACGGCTCGCTCGGCTGCTCCGGCGACCTCGCCCCGCTCTCCCACTGCGCCCTCACGCTGATGGGCGAGGGCGAGGCCGAAGGCCCCGACGGCGAGCTGCGCCCGGCCGCCGAGCTGCTCGCCGACCACGGCCTCACCCCCGTCGAGCTGCGCGAGAAGGAGGGGCTGGCGCTCCTCAACGGCACCGACGGGATGCTCGGCATGCTGCTGATGGCGTGCGCCGACCTCGCCCGGCTGTTCAGCTCCGCCGATGTCGCGGCGGCCCTGTCGCTGGAGGCGCTGCTGGGGACCGACCGGGTGCTCGCCCCCGAGCTGCACGCCGTCCGGCCGCACCCCGGGCAGGCCGCCAGCGCGGCCAACATGCTCAAGGTGCTGGAGGGGTCGGGCCTCACCGGCCACCACCAGGACGACGCGCCGCGGGTGCAGGACGCCTACTCGGTGCGCTGTGCGCCGCAGGTCGCCGGAGCGGGCCGGGACACGCTCGCGCACGCCCGCGCGGTCGCCGAGCGGGAGCTGGCCTCGTCCGTGGACAACCCCGTGGTGCTGCCCGACGGGCGGGTCGAGTCCAACGGGAACTTCCACGGAGCCCCCGTCGCCTACGTCCTCGACTTCCTCGCCGTCGCCGTCGCGGACCTCGCCTCGATCGCCGAGCGCCGCACCGACCGGCTGCTGGACAAGAACCGCTCCCACGGGCTGCCGCCGTTCCTGGCCCACGACGCGGGGGTGGACTCCGGGCTGATGATCGCCCAGTACACGCAGGCCGCGCTGGTCAGCGAGCTGAAGCGGCTGGCGGTGCCGGCTTCCGTCGACTCCATCCCGTCCTCCGCGATGCAGGAGGACCATGTGTCGATGGGCTGGTCAGCGGCCCGGAAACTGCGCACGGCGGTGGCCGGACTCGCCCGGGTGATCGGCGTCGAGGTGTACGCGGCGGCCCGGGCCGTCGAGCTGCGCTCCGGAACGGCCGGACTGGCGCCCGGGGAGGCCGCGCGCGCCGTGATCGCTGGACTGCGCGAGGCCGGGGCCGGGGGGCCCGGCGGGGACCGCTACCTCGCCCCGGACCTGGCGGCGGCCGAGGACTTCGTCCGCTCCGGCGCGCTGCTGGACGCGATCCGGCCGGTCACCGGACGGCTCGCCTAGCTGCGCCCGTACGGACGTGCCGGGCGTGTGGGCGGCGGGATCCGGCGGCCGCGGCCGGGGCGGCGCTGCCGCGGGGGGGGGGGGGGGGGGGCGGGGGGGGGCCCCCCCCCCCCCCCCCCCCCCCCCCCACCCCCCCCCACAACCCGGGGGGGGGGGGGGGGCCCCCCCCGGCCGGCCCCCCCCCCACCAGCGCCAGCCCGGC